>CADAES010000005.1 GCA_902786975.1 uncultured Ruminococcus sp. | reverse complement strand
TATTTATTATTATACTCTTTAGGGGGCTTTCCGATCGCCCCCTATAACCCCTTCGGGTGCACAACTATTAATTTGATAATAATCTAAATTCTGATTTATATTATAACAATTTCGCTGCGTCTTGTCAACAAAGCTTATCCGACGTTATCCGACATCGTCAACAGGCTTACCCATGAACTCGGCGAGCGCTTTTATTTTTTTCATGACCTGCGTGAATGCCTGCGGTGTGAGCTGCTGAGAGCCGTCACTGAGGGCGTTTTTCGGGTCGCAGTGCACCTCTATCTCCAGAGCGTCGCAGCCTGCCGCAACAGCCGCAAGCGACATCGGCCCGACCAGCTTCACAAGCCCTGTTGCGTGGCTCGGGTCAACCACGACGGGCAAATGCGACTTGTTTTTGAGAAGCGGAACGGCGGATATATCCAGCGTGTTTCTCGTCATCGGCTCAAAGGTGCGTATGCCTCTTTCGCAAAGCATGACCTTTGAGTTGCCCTCGCTCATTATGTACTCAGCGCTCATCAGAAGCTCCTCCAGCGTGCTTGAAAGTCCCCTTTTGAGAAGTATCGGCTTGTCACAGCGCCCCAAAGCTTTCAGAAGCTCGAAATTCTGCATATTCCTCGCACCGACCTGTATAACGTCAACATCTGCAAACATATCCAGATGTGCAAGCGACATTATCTCGGTGACAACGGGCAGACCCGTCTCCTTTTTCGCTTTAAGAAGAAGCTCTATGCCCTCCATGCGAAGCCCCTGGAACGAGTAGGGCGACGTTCTTGGCTTGAAAGCTCCGCCTCGAAGCATTGTCGCACCCGCCTCCCTGCAAGCTATCGCAGTCTGCATAAGCTGCTTTTCACTCTCCACCGAGCAGGGACCTGCGATGACCTGCAGATGACCGCCGCCGACCTTTCTTCCGCATACATCTATCACCGTATCGTCGGGGTGGAACTTGCGGTTCGCATTCTTATACGGCTCCTGTACACGCTGTACCTTCTCGACACATTCGTTGGCAAGTATCGCTTCGGTGTCGATATGCAGTGTGTCGCCGATAAGCCCGATTATCGTTGAATGTACTCCCTCTACGAGATTTGCCTTTACATTGCTTCGCTCCAGTCTTTGCGTAAGCTCGCTCACCTTCTGCGGTGATGCGTTGTTTTTAAGTACTATGACCATTTTTGATTCCTCCTGTATTTCGATGATAAAAAACAAAAAGACCGCAGCTCGTGCACAAAGCTGCGGTCAATATCACAAAATAAACTATAAAAGCCTAACTGCAATAATTTCTGACAACTTTTCTTTGCACACGACCAATAAGCCCTGACCAATAAAAGCCAAAGCTGAAAAAGAAGTATGTAAAGACAGCTGCAGTTATTACAGTAAACATAACTCTTTTTGTTCCTTTCAAAGATTTAACGGGTACATAATATCATATCCGATGATATTTGTCAAGTATTTTTTTTACGGATCCCGGAAGTTTAATGCAAAAAGCCTCCGAGGGTCCGATATAATACTTTTATCGCCTGTGCCTATCAACACGGCTTGAGGTTCTTGGTATAGCCGCTGGAGTATTCGTATCTTGAGCAGATGTAATACCAGCCGGGATATGTATCCTCGTTGCCGGTCTCCATAAGGAAGGTCTGTCCCTTTATCTTGACCTCGCCCCAGTAGTGCTGCCAATATGAGGACAGCTTGCCCTTTTCGTCAAAATAGCCTCGCCAGCTGCGTATCAACTGTGCGTCATAGCCCAGATAGGTCAGCATTGAGACCATTGCGCCGTTGTAGACGCTACACTGTCCTATCTTGTAGTTGAATGCCGAGTTTACATACGACCACGATTTTTTCTTTCTCATTTCGTTGAATTTAGCCATATGAGCCTTGTTGTTGAACTGCTGATACTCAACGTTCTCATACAGCCATTGAAGCGTGCAAACGACCTTGTCGGCGTTGGTCATATTCTTGGTGAAATGCTTGTCCGCAAACTTTTTGAGTGTCTGCTTGTCAGCCTTTGTAAGATACACCTTGCGTGAGGTGCTCTTTTTGTTCTGAGTGTTGATCTCCCAGAACCAGTCCTTGGGATGCAGCTTCACTGAATTGAGCCACAGCGTATAGTCTGCTGTTGACCTGTACTTTTCGATGTAGTACTGCTTGCCGATCATAAATCTGACTTTGTAATAATGATCCTTGCCAAGACCGACCTTCGTATCGGTGAACGATGTGACCTTGGGGTCGTTTATCGTCTTTATCAACTTGTCGTCACGGTATATCTTATAGCCTGTGACCTTGGGCGTCCTTTTCCACTTGATGACATAGTTCTTGCTTCCGATGGAAACATTGGCGTCCGGCCTGATGACAAAAACGCTTTCCATCTCGGTGATCTGGTCAACGGCCGCCTCGCCGCCGAAGATATAGTACTTGTCGGTCTTGCGGTTTTTGAGATAAGACTTTTGCTGTGCGGTGAGCTTGCCGCCTACAAGGAACATAGGCGCTTTCAGAGCAGCCGCAACTGCGCCGCCTGCGATAGCGTCGGGGAAATTCTTTCCCGTAGCGATACAGATGTCGTTACCGAAGCGCTTTGCAAAAGCTCTGTTGACCTTTACGCAGGTCTCGTATCTGTCGGCACCGCTGAGCCTTATAACGGTCTTGGTCTTGGAGTCCTTGGGTGCGGCGATATACGGCTTCAGCTCGCTTACGACCTTTTCTGCTATCGCATTCGGTCCGCCGATGACATAAGCGACCGAGATGCTCTTATTGCAGGACTTGAGATAGTCCTTTGTGATGTCGTCGAGCTTGCCCGACTTGTCCACAAACAGTATCGGGGACTCCTTTATTGCCGCTACGGTGCAGGCAGAAAGCGTGTCGGCAAAGCTTGAAACGCTGACGATAAAGACGGACCTCGGCTTAGCTTTTTTCAGTTCCTGAAGGCGCTTTGCGACCTCGACAGCGTGGCCGAAGCTGTTTTTACCTGCAATTCTTTCAACGTTGTAGGAAGGCAGCCACCATTCGTCACCGTTTTCGCTGCCGTTGAGCTTTGCCTCTATCCTCTTGCTGACAGTTCCTTTGCCGCCGATGATATAGACGTTCTTTGCGTTGAGTTGCTGCAAAGCCTGCTCGGCACTGTAATTAAGCGTATCCTTTCCGGTGAGCAGGATAGGCGCTCCGAGCTTTTTTGCAAGCGGGACGCTGACAAGCGCACCTGTCCAGTTTGTGCCCGATGCGAGGATAGCGTTGTTAGCACCGCTGTTGAATTTGGTCTGATAAACGCACTGTGCAGCGGTCTCATACCTGTCATAGCCCGAGATTCGCACAGTCGGGAGCTGAAGATCCGTCGTTGTCATCATATTGGTCTCTTCGCTGCTGTACGCACTTGCCTTTGATGCTTCGTTGTTCGGCGCATCGGCTATCATAGCTCCGAGCGTACAGCACACGCCCAGCACAGATGCACTCAGCACCGAGATCAGTTTTTTGAGCATTTTTCACAACTCCTTTAAAAGATGTTGTCTGTATTATATCACTATATACAAAAGTTGTCAATAGCCGGAAACACCCCGAAATACCGCTTTCGGAAAAAACGGCAAAGAAAAAAAGCCCGCAGATGCGAGCTTATTGTCTAATCACCGCTTATTTCCTGCCTCTAATTGTCTGAACAGCTCAAAAATAAGCTCCTGCTTTGCCGTACCCTCGGAAAAAGCCGTCGCACCGCCGCAGGCTGTCGCAAGCCGAGCAGAGAACTCATAGTCGTCGGTCTTTTCACAGCCCGCAAGGAACCCTGCGACCATAGAATCACCCGCACCGACAGAGCTTACTACCGTACCGCTGCACACGCCGAGCCTGTGTACAACGTCGTTTTCGTCGACCAGAAGCGAGCCGTCCTTACCCATCGAAACGAGCACGTTGCGTGCGCCCGCATTTCTCAGGCACCTTGCAAGCTCAGTCACCTGTCCGTCGTCGCTCACGCTCTCGCCGAAAAGCTGCTCCAGCTCATAGATATTGGGCTTGATAAGGAACGGTCTGAACCTCAGCACCCTTGCCAGAAGCCCGCCCTCGGCATCGACCACCGTTTTTATATCCCTGTCGGCAAGCCTTTGGAGTATCTGCTCGTAAATGCTGTCGTCAAGGCTTTTGGGGATACTCCCCGCAAGCACTGCCGTATCGCCGCTGCCTATCTGTGAGAGCTTAGCAAAAAACTCGTCAAGCTCCTGCGCCGAGATGTCGGGACCGCAGGCGTTTATCTCGGTCTCATCGTCGGTCTTTATCTTCACGTTTATTCTTGAAAGCCCCGAAGCGAGCTGAACAAAGTCGCTTTGTATGCCCCTTTGCTCAAGCATCTGCACGATAGCCGCACCCGTGAAGCCTGCACAGAAGCCCAGCGCCTTTGTCGGGATACCCAGCTCGCAAAGTATCGAGGAAACGTTCAGACCCTTTCCGCCGAACGTCATATGCTGGCTGCTGCACCTGTTCACACTGCCGATATTAAGCTTGTCAAGCGCAACGGTACAGTCTATTGCAGGGTTCAGCGTAACAGTGTATATCATAGTTGTATTCTCCTTTTGAAATGTTAAAGCCCGTCGGCAGACGTTTTCCGGCTTTATGTCCTGTCCCGGGCAGCCTCTATTCGTTAAGCAGCATTATCAGCACCGAATCAAATACCACGATGCCAATGAACCACCACAGCGATATCCCCGTGTACAGCAATACTGCAATGACCGTGCAGACCGTCGCCAGTATCACAAAGGCAACTCCCGCATGGGAATTCTTCTTCCTGTGAGCACGCAGACGCTTTATTGCCGCAATAATGCTCATAATATACAAAATGCCGCCCAGTATAGCGCACACAAGCGCTATCACGGACAGTACCGAGGTCACATTCTGTTCCGATTCGGTCATAGCTTTGCAATTCTCCGTTCGTTGAATACTGTCCGCCGGATGATCTTTGCGGACGCTGTTTCATTCAATAAGGGGCATCGGTGGGGGACTGTTTTCTCCGCCGAGACCCTGAGTTGACCGCCGCCAAAGAGGCGGGGTCAAAGGTCGTGCTTATTATATCACACTTGCTGTCTTTCGTCAAGATACAGCATTATGCCCAACTGCTGGCGTCCGCAGAGGGGAGGTTTTTTGTACACTTTACAAAAAAAGCTAAATTGTCGAATACTGCTTGCAATTACGTTTGGAATGTAGTATAATATATTTACTTAACTTTAGGCACAGGTCAGATTATGAGAGGTTAGACACATGGACGAAAAATTCAACGATAAGGTCCAGCAGGATGCCGAAGACCCGCAGAAGGCTCTTGCTGCCAGAAAAGAAGAAAAAGCCAGACTGATCGCAGAGAAAATGGCAGCGTCCGCATTTGAGGACGATCTGATACAGGACAGCGGCGAGGACAAAAAGACAGAGACCGCACTGAAAAAAGCGACAGATGCTGTAAATGCCGTCAAGGAAAGGAATGTGAGCAGGGCAGACACGGGCGAATACCCGCTGCCGAGAGATATGGCAAGAACAAAGAACGGCTCTCAGAGAAGGTCAGACGGCAGAAGACCTGCGGACGGACATTCAAGACGTCCTGACGGAACAAGGCGGCCCTCGGGCACAGGCAGAAGACCCGCAAGGAAAAAGAAAAAATCAAAAGCACCGCTGATAGTATGCTGCTCGATACTGCTGGCACTTGTTGTCGGCTGCGGCATAGCTTATCTCGTGGGGCTGGGCAAATACAAGGACAAGTTCCTTGACAACACCTTTATCAACAACATCGAAGTAAGCGGAAAGACCAAGGAAGAGGCTTACAATATGATAAAGGAAAAGTCCCCGCTGAAGGACAGCTTCACCATTACCCGACTCGACGGGACCGTTATACAGATCCCGCTCAAGGAGGTCGGCTACGAGGACAAGACACAGTATGAGATCGATTCCTTCTTCAATTCCCAGAACCATTACAACTGGATAGGCGCAAAGTTCAACAACACCCAGTTCGAGCTGAAGGAAAAGTTCACCTATGACAAGGTGCTTCTGGAAAGCCTTTTGAAGAAAAAGATGACATCTGCTTCGACAGGCAAGCAGCCCGAGAACGCTACGATACAGAAAAATTCGGACAATACCTACGTTATCGTCAAGGAAAAGCCGGGCGACAAGATAAACGTTGACAAGATACAGAACCTTTACGACTATGTCGAGTCCAATCTTGACAACAACAACTATGTCATCGACGTTTCCGACGTTGACTGCTACGAAAGCGCAAAGATAACCGCTGACAGCCTCAGAGAGCAGTGCGATAAGCTCAACAAGATGAATCAGCTCACTATCACCTTTGACTTTATCCACTCCCAGGAGGTGCTCAAGGGCGACGAGATAATGAAGTGGGTAAGCTTTGACAGCAAGGCTAAAAACGGCATCGTTGTCGATACAAAGCTTGTTGAGGCTTATGTTGAGGGTCTTGCCAAGAAGTACGACACCTACGGAACGGACAGAGTGTTCAAGACCACCAGAGCAGGCGAGATAACCATCAAATCAGGCGACAAGATGAGAAACGACACCGGCTGCTACGGCTGGTGGATAGACCAGCAAAAGACTATCGACCTTATCAAGGAAGCGATAATCGCAGGCGAAAGCATCACAACAAAGCCTGTTTACTATGTAAACCCCAACTCACATTATTCCTACACCTGTGATGAATCGGTATGGACCAAGGAGAAGGACTGGGGCAACAGCTACGTCGAGATAGATATCGGCACACAGCATATGTGGTACTACAAGAAGGGCAAGCTCGTCTTTGAAGCCGATGTCGTAACGGGATATATCGGCGACAAGGACAGATACACCCGTGAGGGCGTATTCAAGGTATGGTTCAAGGAAAGCCCGTCGATCCTCAGAGGAGCGACCTGGACGACACACGTTACTTACTGGGTAAACTACACGCTGTACGGCTCGGGCTTCCACGACGCTCCGTGGCAGAACGGGATCTTCGGCGGAAACAAGTACAAGACCACCGCAGGCTCGCACGGCTGTATAAACCTGCTGCCGAGCAAGGCAAAGGAGTTCTACAACCTTATCGAAATGAACACACCTGTTTTCGTTTACAACAGCACAAAAGTCTGACATCATCAAAGGAGATCACTGCTAATAACAGTTGATCTCCTTTTAGATGTAAGAGGTAAGAAATAAGAGATAAGAGAGAGGCAAGGGCAGACCGATCTGCTCTTGCCTCTTGTTTGGGGTACTATGAGAAAGTCTATTTGACGGAAGGGTTTATAAAGTCCTCGGGGTCTATCCATACGCCGTTTTGCTTCACCCCGAAATGGAGATGCGTCGGTCCTGCGACCTCTATTTGTGCGGTGTCGCCGACAGCCCCGATAACGTCCGAGCCGGTAACGCTGTCGCCCTCGGTAACTCCGACCGCTGCGGTAAGCCCGTAATAGTGTCCCTCTACGCCGTTTCCGTGGTCGATGATGACACAGTTGCCCCACAGCGGGTCATTCCAGACCTTTGTGACTTTGCCCTTGTTCATCGCCTTTACGGGTGCACCGAGGTCGGCTTTGATGTCGATACCGTCGTGAGTTTTCCAGACTCCGAGAGTTTCGCTCTTGACAAGCTCACCGTTAGAGAACGGCTGTATCACCTCGCCTGTGACAGGCATGATGTTCGGCTGTGTCTTTACGGTAAGGTCATCGTTTTGCTTTGTCTCCTGCTCAGGCTTGGATGTGGTAACAGTCGTTTCCTTGGGGATATCATTCACCTTGTTGTCCGCCTGCTTTGAAGCCTGCGAGTCCGGCTCGGATATCACAAGGCTCTTGTTGATAGTATCGACCGTCTTGTTGTAGGCTGCTATGCCTGCGCCCGCAAGCGCAAGAAAACAGGCTCCGAGGGTGATGTACAGCCCCTTTTTGCCCAGCGTCCTGCCGAGCTTTGTTTGCGTTAAGCTTAACTTTTTCATTTTACTGCATTGCCTTTCCCCGATAAAAATCACACTGTCTGCGCTTTGCAGACCAAAGCTTATGCTATCGGTGCATAAGTCCTTTGGCATTATTTTGGGCAGGATATGGGGATTTATTCACCACGAGAAAATTTTTGTTGACAAGATATCAAATAATGTGATATAGTTTATGAGAATGTAAAGCCTTTTTGTGCTGCTAATATCGAAAATCAAAAATAGTATTATTATCAATTAATGGTTGTGCACCCGAAGGGGTTAGGGGGCGACCGGAAAGCCCCCTAAAGAGTATAATAATAAATAAGTTCAGGTTAAACGCTCGAACGTCAAGCCATAAGGCTTGAGGAAAAAGAGTTCTACACGGGGCAAGGGGCACGCCCTCTCTTACAGGGCGTCCCCTCTTTCAAAACAGTCCACCGGACTGTTTTGAAATTCANNCCCGCCACCTTTTTTTACGAGAAAAAGGTGGACGAAAAAACCTGTTATTATTAAACCATACTCACCAAATGAAAGCCCGGAGCGACACAAAGGCAGCTGCCATCTCATACTGATATGCGACGGACAAGCGTGGTGCACGCTGTGCACAAATTCTGATTTACCGCAGAGATAAAAAAATAAAAACGATGAGGTAATATTTATGCCTGAAATGATAGAAAACATAATTGCACCTGACCGGGTCTTGCTTGCGGCTGTCGATACCGGCTCTTACGATGTCGGGGTGTCGCTGGACGAGCTCGAGGAGCTTGTGCGCACAGCCGGCGGCGAGGTCGCTGCAAGGGTCGTTCAGAAGCGTCCGTCCTATGACAGCGCAAGCTGCATCGGTGCGGGCAGGCTTGAAGAAATGGCGGAGCTCTGCGCACAGCTCGGCGTGAACAGGATAGTCTTTGACTGCGAGCTGACAGCGACACAGATACGAAACATCGAAAAGGTCTGCGACGTTTTCACGATAGACCGCACGATGCTGATACTCGATATTTTCGCACAGAGGGCGACGACCCACGAGGGACGCCTTCAGGTCGAGATAGCCCAGAACAAGTACCGTCTGCCGAGACTTGCGGGAAAGGGCGCGGACCTTTCAAGGCTCGGAGGAGGCATAGGCACGAGAGGTCCCGGCGAAACAAAGCTCGAAACGGACAAGAGGCACATACGCAGCCGCATCGAGAAGCTTTCCGCCGAGCTTGAAGAGATAGCAAAGCACCGGGATATGCTCCGCAAGCGCCGCAAGAAGGACAATGTGCTCGTCGCTGCGATTGTCGGCTACACAAACGTCGGAAAGTCAACTCTGCTCAACACTCTGACGCAGGCAGGAGTGCTTGCGGAAAACAAGCTGTTCGCAACACTGGAAACGACCTCACGGGCGATAGAGCTTCCCGACGGGCGCAGCGTTACTCTTGTTGACACCGTCGGTCTTATCAGACGTCTGCCGCACCAGCTTGTCGAGGCGTTCAAGTCAACGCTGGAGGAAGCCGCAAACGCCGACGTCATAATACACGTCTGCGACGCTTCCGCAGAGGACTGTGCCCAGCAGGTGCAGGTCACGAACGAGCTGCTCAACGAGCTTGGCTGTGCGGGGATACCCGTTGTCACGGTGCTCAACAAGTGCGACAAGGTGCCGTACATCGACGAGCTGGACATATCCAAGCAGGAAAACACCGTTAAGATGTCCGCTAAGAACGGCACGGGCATCGCCGAACTGCTCGTGGCGGTGCAGAAGGCTTTGCCGCAGTCGTGCATAAGGTGCAGGCTGCTCGTTCCGTTTGACAAGGCGGGGCTGCTGAGCACGGTGAGGGCTGAGGGCAGGATATTCAGCGAGGAATACACCGCCGACGGTATCCTTGTCGATGCGCTGGTCGATGTCAAGGTATATCATCTGGCAGAAGGCTTCAAGGTCTGAGCGCACGACGTTTTTACAGACAAAGAAAGACCCGGAAGGCTGTTCCCTCCGGGTCATGATTTTGCATATCCTATTTTACAAGGCAAGCTCCGCAGCACTGCGGGCTTGTTTTTTTGTGCCGTATGAGCTTTGAGCGCCCTACGTCATCATTACCCTGTGGTTTTTGATGTAGCCCTTGGTCGGGGTATCGACATTTCTGTATCTCTGGCAGATATACATCCAGTCGCCGTCCTCGCCGTAGTTTCCGGCTTCCATTACATAGGTCTGTCCGTTGATGACTACCTCGCCCCAGAAATGCTGCCATCTTGAAACGATAGCGCCCCTGCTGTTTGCAACGCCTCTGTGACCCATAACAAGGTGAGCATCGTAGCCCAGATACAGCATCATCGAAACGAGTGCGCCGTTATAGCAGTTGCACTGTCCTATCTTCTTATTGAAGATGCAGTTTACATACGAGAACGTTCCGTTCCTGCACATCTGCAGAAGTATAGCCCAGCCGCCGTCCTGGACAGTTCCGTACCAAACGTTGCGGTTTATCCATTTAAGCGTATAAGCCACCTTGTCGGCATTGGTCATATCCTTTGTGAAATGTGTCTTTGCAAATTTGTCAAGCGTTGCCCAGTCGCCTGTTTTGAGAAGCATGATGTTGTAGGACGAATATGTGCTCCTTGCGGGCTGTGCGTTCTCGGTGACCATAGTAGACCTCGGTGAATGAGTTACCGAGTTCAGAACTGCGTGGTACTCGCTGGACGACTGTGTAAAATCTCTGTTATAGATGTTCTTGGACTTGCTCTTGTAAACAAAGCGGAGCATGTAGTTATAATCCCGGCTCGCTTTAAGGCCTGTATCGGTATAGGAGGTTATCGAAAGGTCGGTGATCCTCTTTATGAGCTTGCCGTTTCTGTAAAGCTCGTAAGCGCTTGCAGAACGTACCTCCTGCCAAGTAAGGGATATCATATCGCCGAAGTTGAGCATTGTGAATTGCGGCTCGACGAAGCTGAACAGCGATGTTACCGTACCCTCGTTGACGGTAGCCTCACCGCCGAGTATCTTGAGGTCCTGAGTGCTGCGCTGCTTGATATAATTCTTCTGCTGGTCGGTAAAGGTATCACCCACAAGCATAAGCGGTGTTTTGCTGAGCTTAGCGTTCATGCTTCCCGCAAGTGCGTCGGGGTAGCTCTTTCCTGCTGCGATATATATATCCTTGCCTGAAAACCGCTTTTCAAAAGCCTTTATTACTTTAAGGTTAGTATCGTATCTGTCTTTTCCGCAGATCCTGGTACAGCTCGGGATATATGGCTTGAGCTGGTTGAAGACAGCATTGCCGATAACGTTCGCTCCGCCGATGACATAAGCCTTCTTTACCTTGCCCTTTGAGAGCTTCAGGTACTCAACGGTCTTGGCGTCGAGCTTGCCCGACTTGTCAACGTAGAGTATCGAAGCGTTGAGCATACCCGAAATCGGGGCTATCGAAAGCGCATCGGGGAAAACGCTGCCGCTTACGAAAAACAGTGTATCGGGGGTCTTTTTCAGCTTCTTCTGAGTTTCCTGGGCTGTGAGCAGGGCGGTCTCGTATCTGTTCTCGCCCTGTATACGCTCAACATTGAGCTTCATGTCAAGAATGCTCGACTTCTTGTCGGTAGTCTTAGTCTGTGTCTTTGCATTCTTGGGGGCCGCCGCAACAGACTGCTTCTGCTCGTTCTGCTTCTGTTCGGTCTGCTTCTGCTCGGACTCATTCTTACCGTCATTCTTGTCCTTATCGGGTTCGGGATCCTGGGGTCTGACGCCCGTGAGCTGGAACTCGACCTCGGTGGTAACGGCATTTTTGCCGCCGAGAATGATAACGTTCTTGGCTTTGAGCCTCTGAATCTCCTTGATAGTCGTGTCGGTAAGCCCCGAAGGTGCAGCAAGAAGCACCGGAGCATTAGCCGAGCTTGCAAGGGCTGAGCCCGAAAGTGCATCGGCATAGCCTGTACCGCTTGCGATTATGACCGTTGCTGCTCCCTTTGGGAAAGCCTTTTTCGAGCAGGCAACGGCGGTATCGTATCTGTTGTTGCCGCTGATACGAGTCGTTGGAAGTATGTAGGTCGACTGTGCGGAAGTATTAGCCGCACCGGCGACAGTTCCCTGCAGACCGAAAGCACCCGACTGCGCACCGACAGCGAAGCCGAGGGCAACGACCGCAGCAGAGACTGCCGAGATCATTTTTTTAAGCATTAGTATCCACTCCAAAAATTTAGACGTTTTATCTGTTTTTTTGTCTATTTACACAATGTAAAGTTATTATATCATTTTTTTCGCCCTTTGTCAACACAAAAGCCATTATTTTTGGGCGGTGCCAATGATTTCCTAAGCCGCAGGCAAAAGCAGGAACGTTCGCTCGCTTCCGCCCATTCGGCTATGCATCTGCATATCCTGCAACAGTAAGTGATAAACCGGATAGGACGAACAAAGCCCCCTTGCTGTGTGCAAAGGAGCTTTGTTGTTATGTATTGAGTTTATGGCTGTATCTGCGGTAAAGCCTTGTTCAGCTGCTGCGGGTGAGCGTGACGGTAAAGGTTATCATACCGCTGTCGGCAGCGGCGGAGATGCTGCCTCCGTGAAGCTCTACTATACGCTTGGCTATCGCAAGTCCCAGGCCTGCTCCGGAGGTATCACTGCGGGAACGGTCGTCCTTGTAAAACCTGTCGAACATACTTGAGGTATCTGCCTGCCTGCCGTCTGCGATGCGGTTGGAAAGGCAGATATTTATCCCACTGCCGCTGACCTTGCTCGACAGCCTGACAGCCGTATTCGGCTCGGCATACTTTGCGGCGTTGGCAAAGAGGTTGTTCATCACCCGTGCAAGGCGCTCGTGGTCGAGCTGCATCTCAAACGGCTCATCGTCGATATCACATTCAAGCGTAAAGCCCTGCTGTCCGAGTATCATACCCATTTCAAAGCCGAACTGCTTGACCAGGCCTGTGACATCTCCCGCCTCAAAGTTCATCGTAAAGTCGGGCGAATCGAGCTTTGTCAGCTCAAACAGCTCGTCAACGAGCTTTTTCAAGCCCTGCAGCCGTCTGTCCGTGACCTCGATATACTCGCTGAACTTCTGCTCGTCCTTGCAGCCGTTCTCTTTGAGCAGGCGGACATAGCCGATTATTGAGGTCAGCGGACTTCTGAGGTCGTGGGAAACATTGGTGATGAGCTCGCTTCGCTGTGCCTCGAGCTCACGCTCACGGCGGCGCTTTTCGTTAAGCTCCTGCGACATCTTGTTGATGCTCGCACTTATCTTTTCAAGCTCGTCACTGCCCTTTTCCTCAATAACGACTCCCTCTGTATCGTCCGCAAGCCTGCCGACGCCGTCGCAGATATAGCTGATATATTCGGACTTGTTTTTCGTCATCAGTCTGAACATCACTGCGAACGAGCTTATGCCCGCTGCAAGCAGTATGCTCAGAGCTGCCATTGCAATAAACAATTCCTTTGCCGTGTGGTCTTCATAGTTGTCGGTTATCTTGAACCTTTCAAGGACTATATCTATGATATCCATGACCAAAAGTGCCGCAACGAACGCTATTACCGACGCCATGGCATAATAGTTGCTCAGCTTTCTGAACTTTCGGCTGATGAAATGCTTTTCAAGCAGCACGAATAGAACGAAAGCTACCACACACGCAGGAATGAATATCAGCAGGCGCTTTGATTTGCTGTCTTCAAAAAGATAGTGCGATGCGCTCGATGCTATTGCAATAAGCAGCAGCGCTGCCGCACCGCTTAGTATCAGACCGCCGACGATGTAGACAAAGCCGACACTGTGCAGCTTTTGCCGTAGTTTTTTCATATCCTGTACCCCCTGCCCCAGACGGTCTTGATGTAGGTCTTGCTGCCGTCGGGTGAAAGCTTTTTACGAAGGTTAGCAATATGCATCATAACTGTATTTTCAGCGGCGTAGAACTCCTCGTGCCACACAGCCTCATAGATGCGCTTTATCGACAGAACTATGCCCTTGTTGCGCAAAAGCAGCTCGAGTATCTCGTACTCCTTGACGGTCAGCTCGGTGAGCACGCCGTTGACCCATACCTGACGTGATACGGTATCGACTGTGAGGTCCTCAAATTCAAGGGTGGTCTTCGGGCTTTGCTGCTGCGAGGGGCTGTACTGACGGTAACGTCTGAGCTGTGCCTTTACCCTCGTCATAAGCTGAACGGGGCTGAACGGCTTGGTAACGTAATCGTCGCCGCCCGACATAAGCCCGTTGACGATATCCGTATCCTCGCTCTTGGCAGAGATAAAGATTATCGGTGCGTTTGTCTTTTCCCTCAGCTTCATGCAGGCGGTTATGCCGTCCATTTGCGGCATCATCACATCAAGCAGTATCAGTGCGACCTTTGTGGTCTGCACAGCTTCAAGTGCGGATACTGCATTGTCGCATTTGATGTATTTGTAGCCCTCGTTTTCAAGGTATATGCCGATAAGATTGCGGATATCGCTGTCATCGTCAATGATAAGAATGTAGTCGTTCTCCATTTATATTCTCCTCAACTGTTCCCCGAATATCCTGTGCTAAGTTCTGATAGCGGTTTTGGTAATTATATCACAGCACAGCGCCTATTGTCAATTACGGATAAAAGAGGTACAGGGGAAAGCTCTGTGGCAGAGCTCCCCCCGATGTATGTAAAAGGTCTATCAAGCGATATCCTTTTTGTCCATCACTATTTTTGTGAGGACGTTGAAAACGATGATGTATGCTGCCCCGACTGCGCAGGCGATGAGCATTTCCCTGGACGATGAGTCAGTTCTGAGGTTCATTAAATTCGCTGTAACGGAGATGTAGCTGAACTCGAACTTGATGCCTGCCTTATCGAGAAGCGTCTCGATAGGACTGTAGATAAGGCTCTTTACCGTACCGCTTGTGAGCAGAAGGGTGATTATCATAGGTGCGGTGGTATTGCGTAATGCGAACACGAGGAATGTGACGAATGAAGAAAGACCGATGAACAGCAGATACAAAACAGCGATGTGTCTGATGAACTGTGCTGCCTCGAAGCCTTTTGTGCCGTCAAAGAAGATGACTGCGCACAGGAGCGAGCCGAGCGACAAAACGGCGATGCCTGCCAGTGTATAGACCGCAAGGACGAGCTGCTTTGAGAGAATATAGCTCATACGGCTTTTTACTGTACCTGCGGTGTTTTTGATAAAGCCGTTTTTAAGGTCTGAGCCTAAGTACATCACATAGAATATGCTGATGAACAGCAGCGACAGCACCGTGCCGGATATGAATATCCCTGTGAACGATGTATCGGGCTGGTTCTCGGGCGGGAAGGTAGAAAACTTTGCGATCATAGATGTCAGCAGCACGCTTGCAAGCACGAGCAGCGCTGTAAAATAGGTGGACTTTTTCTTTCTGAGCACGAACATATCAAGACTTAGATTTCCAAACATAATTACGACTCCCTTCCATTTCCAAGCATATTGAGGTAGTATCCCTCAAGGTCTGTGCCCTGCTTGGATATCTCATAGACTTTAACCTTGTTGAGCACCATAGCTTCAACGATCTCGTTTGTGCCTGCGGTCATACCGACGATGCGAAGCTCGCCCGTGTCGCCGTCGGTGACGTCTGCTACGCCGAGGCTTCCAAGCACTTTTTTTGCCTTGTCGGTGTCGTCGACAAGCAGCCTGATGTAATCGGTACAGTCGGCTCCGAGCCGATCGCTCGTGATCTCTTTGATGAGCATTCCCCTGTCGATAAATCCGTAGTCGGTGCAAAGCTTTGAAAGCTCGCCAAGGATATGGCTGGATATGATTATCGTTATGCCTCTTTCGTGGTTGAGCCTTTGCAGCGTTTCTCTTATCTCGGCAACTCCCGCCGGGTCAAGCCCGTTTATCGGCTCGTCAAGCACCAGTACCTCGGGATCGCCTATAAGCGCAAGAGCTATGCCAAGACGCTGCTTCATTCCCAGCGAGAACTTGCCTGCGTGCTTTTTGCCTGCCTTTTCAAGTCCGACGATCCTGATAATATCGTTTATCTTTTCTTTATCCACACCGCCGTAGAGCTTGCCCTTTGCCTTGAGATTGTCGTAGGCGGACATATTTGCATAGATGCCCGGGTCTTCGATAAGGTTTCCGATCTTTGCTCTTGCGCTGCCAAGATGCGGATAGCTCTGCCCGCAAAGCTCAAAGCTTCCCGAGGTGGGTGACGACAGCGAGCAGATCATTTTCATAAAAGTCGTCTTGCCTGCGCCGTTGCGTCCTACCAGACCGTAGATAGCACCTTTTCTTATGCCAACGGAAATGCTTTCGTTTGCTGCAAACTTTCCGAAATGCTTTGAGAGCGATTGTGTTTTTAATATGTAGTTTGTCATTTTGCTGCCTCCTTGTTTTGTTGTTGTCTATATCATAACCTATACACCTAAAAGGACAAATCAAGAAAACCTAAAGATTTCTTTAGAAATAACCATCAAATACAAAACCCGGGGCAAAAGTTGCCCCGGGTCATATCTTGAAGATGTCACACTATAAATTTTTCAACGATCCCATCATCAGTTGGGTATCCTACCATTTCTGTAATATTCCTGCATTTCCGGAGAATTCTTGTCCGTTTAATATAGCACCTTTTTACCCTCTTGTCAACAAAAAGTCCGATATTTCACCCACATATCCAACATTTTCCGGCAAAGCAAAACCCCCAGCAATGTGGGGGTTTTTGTTAAACAGTATAGGCGTATGCCGATTTTAATATGGATAAGGATTACTCTGACCATATCCTTTTTTCCACAGCTTAATCATTTCCGGGCTGTTCTTATTCATGCCATTTCTTAATTGTACGTCATATTCACCCTTATAGCTATCGATCTTCTGTTGATTCTGGTAGTATTGTCCCATCTTTTGCGCTTTTTCTTGTTCTGCTTTAGCCTTTTGCAGACTATCATCTATATTTTTTCGGGATTGCTCCTCACTATCCTTACTCCACTTTTCAAAATTTGCCTTATCGTTTTTAATAGAGTTGGTGAGAGCCTTTATGCTAAAGTATGTAGCTCCCACGGCACCTAACACTATTGCACCTTTCTTTAGAAGTTCCTTTCCCTTAGAGCTGTTTTTTGAAACGGTGTTTTTATTATTGCCCGTTGCCGCCTTTTTAGTAGTAACGGCAGGCTTCTTTGTAGTTGTCGTTCTCTGTGTAACTGTCTGCCTTTGTGTATTCTGCGTTACCTGCTCGGTCTGGGTCTGCAGTGTGTCATCGGCTTCGTTATCAATATTATACACCGGTACCATATTCGGCATCGCCGGGTAATCGGGAAACCTTTCTGCAGAAAAGGCTGCATCACTTTTTGCCGTTCCGGTCTGGAACATATTGCCCGAACCATCATAGGCGTAATAATTTATTTCCTGCTGAAGCAAGTTGTTTGTGAATGTTGCCTCGTCAAAATAATAATACAACTTTTCCGACTGATCCGGACTCACCTGAACATCATAGATATAATAAATAGTCCCTCTGCCGTTTCGGAAAGCTTCTTTCATTCCACCCTTGTATCTTAAAGTGTAAGCAATGGTATAATTGCCGTAATCCACAGTCATATCACTGGTCTGATCTCCGTAGCCGTCGGGAAGCCCGTTTTTCCAGTTGCCTTTATAAGAATAGCTATAATCTATAGTCAAACCCGACTGGGAAGCGTCCAGCGGTATACCAATATACTTACCGTTTCCGACAGGTCCGCTGCCCTTCCAGTATCCGGTATACAATCCTTTTGATGTACCGATCGCATACGGATAATTATTAACAAACTCTGTTTTTGCGCTGCAATCATGGTTCATTCCGCTTGACAGCTCTTTAAACAGCTGATATGTCTTTGTCTGAATACTATTGAATTCCGATTGGGAAAGTGTCTTGTACTCCTTATATATTCTATCTATAAGTTCCTCGTACTCAAACCTTTTTTTAAGCAGGGCTGTGCACTTTTCGCACGAGTTGAACACCTGTTCATAGTTTACCGACTTAAACTCTCCGTCGTCGCTCGCCCGGCGCTGTGTTTCAGCCTCTGTGACTGACGTTGTGGTTGTAGTCGTTGTGGTTGTAGTCGTTGTGTCAGATACAGATTCATCGGGCTGACTCTCCACGATATCTGATGTCTGTGCCTGAGAAACGTTTTCTTCGCCCATTTCCTGCTCACTGCAGCCTGCAATGCTTATCATCATACAAACTGCAATAACAGCGGACAATATCCTCTTCTTCATATTATAACTCCTATTTGATACAACATAGATTTGGAAATAATTATAATATCCTTGTGTAAATATTCATTTGATGAATTTTGAACAGACTGTAAACGAATCGAGCCGATCTTGTTTGAAACGGCTCGGTGTAATCATTTTAATTCTCAGCCCGTGATCTTGCTTCTGCACTCGTCGTAAAGCGCAGCTGTCTTTGCTACGATATCGTCGGGGAGCTTCGGCGCAGGCTCAACGCCCTTGAGGTCGTTTGCTATAAGCCAGTCACGGACGAACTGCTTGTCGTAGGACTTCGGAGACTCGCCTACCTTGTACTCCTGTGCGTTCCAGAAACGGCTGGAATCGGGAGTGAACATCTCGTCTGCAAGCACCAGCTCACCGTTCTCGTCAAGACCGAACTCGAACTTTGTATCGGCAATAATGATGCCCTTTGTCAGAGCGTAGTCGTAGCACTTGTTGTAAAGTGCGATAGAAATGTCAAATATCTTCTGTGCAAGCTCCTCGCCCACGCCCTGAGCCATCTCCTCACGGGTGATGTTTATGTCGTGGCCCTCACTGCTCTTGGTCGAAGGCGTAACGATTGGCGTTTCAAGCTTTTCTGCAAGCTGATGCTCTCCCTCGAAAGCAGCACCGCAGAAAGCCTCGCCTGCCTTGTATGCGTTCCACATACTGCCGAAAAGATAGCCCCTGACAATTACCTCGTAAGGCAGCATCTTTAGCTTCTTGACCTTGATGGTTCTGTCCTTGAAGTAAGCATCTGCGAACTCCGGACCCATATCCTCCTGCTTGGTCGAAACGATGTGGTTTTTAACGATGTCCTTTGTGTAGTCGAACCAGAAGTTAGCTATCTGTGTGAGGTTCACACCCTTGTTGGGTATCTCGCTGTCAAGGATAACGTCAAAGGCGGATATCCTGTCGGTGGTGACGATGATAAGCTCGTCCTTCCCGGTGTCGTAGACCTCACGAACCTTGCCCGAAATTATTTTTTCCATATTGATTACCTCCAGTATATTAAGATTCCTTTTCCCTGTCTGTACAGCCTGTGCAGGAGCCTTCAAAAAACGATTTGCACTCCCGCCCTGCTCCCTGCGCACCACGGAGGATACACAGTATTTGCATTTAACATTTAAGATTATACCATTGAAGCGGCAAAATTTCAATGTACGTTTTGACAAAATTCATAGCTTTTTGCGTGAACATATACAGTCAAGTTGTAAAGGCACCACCGCAACGGCTGTGCGGTATCGCCCGAAAAATCGCTCTTGACTTTTTTCTCCGTTTGTGTTAAACTAATACCAACCTACCAAGTTGGTAAATGAACGGAGGGAGCTTATGATATCGACCAAAGGACGCTATTCGCTGAGGATACTTATAGACCTTGCAGAGCACCGCAACGGCAGCTTTATCCCGATGAAGGAAGTCGCAAAGCGCCAGAACATATCGCTGAAATATATCGAAAGGCTGCTGCCGCCGCTGAAGGAAGCGGGGCTGATAGACAGCCTGCACGGCAAAGGCGGCGGGTACAGGCTGACAAAGGAGCCTGACAGATATACGCTGTGGGAGATACTTTTGACCGCAGAGGGCGACCTTGCGCCTGTGGAGTGCCTTAAAGAGGACGTCGAGCAGTGCTCACGCTCGGCACAGTGCAGAACGCTCCCCGTGTGGCAGGGTTATTACAGGATAATCAAGGAATACTTTTCCGCAATAACACTTGCCGACCTGCTGAACACAAAGGTAGATTATGACTACATAATATGAAAACAGCCCGCATCTGCGGGCTTTTCTTTTGCCCCGCTTAGTCAGATCTCTTGCTGTGACATATCGACCGATAACTGAGGATAATTCTTCTGAAAAGAATCTTCCTGAACTCTCTTGGATATCTCTCAGTTATTTTTGTAGAATAGGGCTTTCAAGCCCTATTCTACAAAAATCATTAAAAGGTTTCTGAAAAGGGTTTGGGGAAAACTCTTCTCCAAAAGAGTTTTCCCCAATTATTTACCGAACATATAACGATCAGTTTGAGAGGATCAAGAATGCGGCATAGCAGCCGAGGATACACAGTCCGCCGAGGCGATAGAAAAGCTTGAGTCCTGCGTTTTCGCTGTCTTTTTTACGCTGTTTCATTATGAGTATTGCGCCCACGACAGCTGTTGCAGCGAGACCGAAGATATTGAGATACGAGCTTGACTTGTCGTTTGAGATATAGACAGAGCCGCCTCTGTAGAGGATATCTGCCACGGAGATTATGCAGAAATTGAACACACCGCTGCCCATAACATTTCCTGCGCAGGCGTTGAAGTTGCCCTTGCGGATAAGTGCGATAGACGAGGTAAGCTCAGGCAGCGAGGTAGCTACACCGAGGAACAGCGCACCGCCGACGGTCTTGCCGAGGTTGAATTCTTCGGAGAGGTGGTCAGCTGCGACGGTGATGAAGATAGACGCTGTTACCAGCAGCACAGCCATTATGATAAATCTGATGATTATCTGTTTGAGCGTAAGGTCGCTGGTGTCCTCGCCCTCGCTTTCGGCACTGTCGCCCGCCATAAACTTGATAGAGCAAGCGTAAAGCACAAGCAGGATAATAGAATATACGCTTATCCCGACTACCGTGTAGTCTTTTTTGAATACAACGGGCAGCAGCATTATAGCGAACATAACGAACGTGATGACCGTCGTTTTGAGGTGGCTGTTGCCGATAGTAGACTTGCAAAGCGACTTGGCAGCAATAAGTGCAGCACCGCCGAAAATACACATATTGAACAGGTTGCTTCCGAGGATGTTACCCATTACCAGGTCAGGCTGCTTTACGAAAAGCACCGCCGAGATAGAGGTGAAAAGCTCGGGCAGACTGGTTACTGCGGCAAGTATAACACCACCTATGAACGCTCCCGACAGGTCTGTCTTTTTGTCGATGAGGTCAACATAGTTTGCCAGCTTGATAGATAAAAATACAACGCATACCGCAAGTGCGGCATAGATACCTACCCACATCATTTTGTTTTGTCTTTCCTTTCTTACGCAAAAACTGCGAACAAGGATATTATATCCCTATCCGCAGTAAAAGTCAATAGAAATATGCGCAAAGTCAACGATCGTACCTCGGGTGTGACATTTCATATTCTAAAAGTTCAACTGTCGTCCCGTCATTGATGACCTCTTCGGTCAGACCGTATTCTTCCAGTTCGTCGTATTTTTTCTGCTTGAGCTTTTCTATCATCTGCTCGGTCTCATTTTTGTACTTGCTGCTTTTCAGAAAAAATCCTGCATTGCTTGTAAAATTGCTGTAATCGGACAGCAGGTTTCCCTTCACTATCTCGGCGACCTCGGGGTGAGCATCAATGGTCTTATCGTCAAATATCTTAAAACCGCTTCCGTCATTGAAAATAAAACTTGATTTTAATTCATATACCGTCAGCGAATCGGTGTACGCCAGCGGTATAAAATCGCCCTCGCTTATTCTTCCGCCGCATTTCCAATTCAGATCGGAATCCTTACAAGTGACCGTGCTGTCGCATTTGTAATGGTCATAGTCTACCCCAAATCTGTCACCGAGCACGGTCTTTATCGTATCGTGGCTTGATCCTGAATAAAAAACGATATTGATAAATACAATAAAGCCGACCGGTATCAACAGGATAAACACACATACAGCCGCTATTATGTTCTTTGTTCTCTCGCTCATCAGCGCTCCCGCCCTTTCCTTGTTCTGTATTATACTGCCCGAGCAAAAATATGTCAATATCTCTGCTCTTATATATAACGATTGAGAAGCCCGAAACTGTGCAAAACATTTTTAAGTTTGTAGCTTTGCACAAAATGAAACGCTTTATTGTATGCAACAGGCACAAAAAAACCGGTCATTTCGACCGGTCAGTTGAATGGATATTTAAGCTGTGCTGCTGAGGACAGTTCTTCTAAGAGAATAATTCCTCACAGTCTCTCTTGGAAATTTCCTGCTCATTTTTCGATATCAGGGGCTTGTCTCCTGATATCGAAAAATCATTAAGAGGTTTCTGAGGGGATGTTTGGTCAGCGACCTGCGGTCGCTGGCGAGGATACCCGTTGGGTATCCTCGGGGGAACAGAGTAACCGTTACCACGTGTTACGCTTCTTCCAAAAGAGTTCCCCTCAATAACATTACTTGAAATATCTATCGAGCAGACCTTTGAAGGCACAGCCATGTCTTGCTTCGTCCTTAGCCATTTCGTGAACGGTATCGTGGATAGCGTCGTATCCGAGCTCCTTAGCCTTTTTAGCAATTTTCATCTTGCCCTCGCAGGCACCGTTCTCAGCCATATATCTAAGCTCGAGGTTCTTCTTTGTGGACGGTGTAACGACCTCGCCGAGCAGCTCTGCGAACTTGGCAGCGTGCTCTGCCTCCTCGAAAGCAGCCTTTTCATAGTACATTCCTACCTCGGGGTAGCCCTCTCTGTAAGCCACTCTCGCCATAGCAAGATACATACCTACCTCGCTGCACTCACCGTTGAAGTTGTCACGCAGACCCTGAACTATCTCCTCGTCAAGACCCTGAGCAGAGCCGAGCTTGTGCTCGTCAGCCCACATTATCTTCTCTTCCTCGACCTTGTTGAACTTTGAACCCGGAACGCCGCACTGTGGGCACTTCTCGGGGGGCTGCTCGCCCTCATAGATATAACCGCATACCGAACATACGAATTTTGACATAATTTATACCTCCCATAAGCTGTAATTTGCGTGAAAAAGCATACCTTTTTGCACAAGTCTATTATACTTGATTTTTACCTTTTTGTCAATGAAGTTTTAAGCAACAATTATCACAAAATACTATACTAAATTTGTACACTTTACACAACGAGCAGAATAATAGCCTTGAAAAGCAAAGCGATTTGTGGTATAATAAATCAGAAATTAAACTATTATTATCAAATTAATAGTTGTGCACCCGAAGGGGTATGGGGGCGATCGGAAAGCCCCCTAAGGAGGCTATATTAAATAAGTTCAGGTTCAACGCTCGAACGTCAAGCCATAATGGCTTGAAGAAAAAGAGTTCTACACGGAACAAGGGGCAGCCCTCCCCTTTTAGAAGCAAGATGTAAGATGCAAGAGGTAAGAAAATGGATTTTATCAGACATACTTGCCGCCAAACATTCTTGCTTCTTGTTTCTTTTCTTCTGACCTCTAAAAGGGCATGCCCCTCTGGAGCGAACAGCTTGCTGTTCGGTTGTTCACGTCCTATGCGGAGCGCACGATGTAAGGGACTTTCGCTCTCTGCGGAGAGCGACAAGGGCGCCGCCCTTGACCCGCCACCTTTTTTTACGAGAAATAAGGCAGAGAATGGCTTTGCCATTCTCTTAAGTAACCGTGGTAACGGTTACTTTGGGACAAGAAAAAACCTGTTATTATTATACCATACTAACAAAATGAAAACCCGGAGCGACACAAAGGCAGCTGTTCTCTCAAACTGATATGCGACGGACAAGCGTGGTGCACGCCGTGCACAAATTCTGATTTACATAAACAAGGAGTAAATATGAAACAGTTTAATAATGACAAAGCGAGTCTTGCAGGTGAGCTTTTTATGCAGGGCTACAACTGCTCGCAGTCGGTAATAGCGGCGTGGGCGGAGGACATAGGACTTGACAGAGATACTGCCCTGCGCATCTCAAGCGGCTTCGGCGGCGGCATGGGCAGACTGCGTGAGGTGTGCGGCTCGGTATCGGGTGCGTTTATGGTGCTGTCTTACAAATACGGCTATACCGACGCTTCGGACACCGCCGCAAAAACGGAGCTTTACAAGCTGATACAAGCCTTTGCCGCACGCTTCAAGCAGGAGAACGGCTTTGACAGCATCGTCTGCCGTGATATGCTCGGGCTGTCGGGCGCAAGCGAGCCGACACCTTCGGCAAGAACGAACGAGTATTACAAAAAGCGCCCCTGCAAGGAGCTTATCGAGCTTTCGGCGGGACTGCTGGGCGAATTCATCGAGGCGCAGCAATGAAGCGTATCATCGTCACAAGAGAGAAAAAGCTTGCCTCGGCTCTTATGCCCTACTGGGTGATACCCGGCTCAAAACAGGCGTTCATGCAGCAGTTCGGACTGGACGGCGACCTCTGCGAGCACGACGCTTTCGGGCAGCCGATATACCGCATCGACGCTGCTATACTGGACGCAAACGGCGCACGCATCAAAAACGGCGAGCAGATAATGCTTGATCTCAATGACAACATTTACAGCGTCTTTGCGAGCACACAGTCAGCAAGCCTGTCAAACGAGGTGCTTTTGCAGGGCGGACAGCTTGTCGGCGGCATCGAAACGTACTATCTGAAAATGACGTCAAAGGGCGGCTTCAGAACGGTCAGCTATCCTTGGTTTGAATAACTGCGCAAAGGCGTGGAAAGCTAATTTCAGAATACTCTGAAAGAGGCGTTTTAATGGATATTTACAGGCTTGCAAAGGGCAGAGTGACAAGCGGGATATTTCTCGTCGGCGGTAGCATCATATTCGGTGGTGCGCTGGGACTGTTTCTAAGTCCGAACAGGCTTGCTGCGGGCGGTATCGCAGGCATCTCGGTAATGCTCGACCGCTTGTACCCGCTGGGCGTGGGAACGTACACGATGCTTCTGAACGTTCCGCTGCTGGTCATCTCGGCGTTCGTTTTCGGCAGGAGATTCGTGCTGCACACGGCGGCAGCTATAGCCGTCTGCGGACTGACAGCGGACAGGTGCGCTCTTTTGCCGCCGCTGACTAACGACCCGCTGCTCGCTGCACTTTTCGGCGGTGCGGCAATGGGTCTGGGGTGCGCACTCGTGTTCCTTTCGGGTGCGACGACCGGCGGAACGGACATTGTCACAAAGCTTATCCTGCGGCGTTTCCCGCACCTGCGCACAGGGCGGATATTCCTTGCGGCAGACGGCAGCGTGTGCATCGCGGGCGGCATCGTTTTCAACAGCCTGACCCTTTCGATGTACGCATTCATCGGACTTTTCGTGTTCTCAAAAGCGCTTGACAGCGTGCTTTACTCGTCCGACAAGGGCAAGCTGGTGCTGATAGTCACCGATAAGACAAAGGTGCTTCTCCCCCGGCTTCTTTCGGACGCAAATGTCGGCTGCACGGTCATCAGCGTAAGGACAGGCTACTCAGAGCTTAACGCAAGTATACTGATGTGCGCCGTGAAAAAGCACCGCCTGCAAACTGTGCGAAGGCTTGCCGAGCGCACCGACAGCAAGGCGTTTATGCTCGTGCTCGATACAAACGAGATATACGGAGAGGGCTTTCAGAAGTAAGATGTAAGAGGTAAGATGTAAGAGATCGGGGCGCCGGCATCAGCTCTTTCGGAGATAAAAGACAGGGAATGATAGGATATGGACTTTAAGAATTTCAAAGGCGTGATATTCGACCTTGACGGAACGCTCGTTGAGTCGCACGGAGTCTGGGCGCAGATAGACGCCGACTTTCTCGGTGAGCGTGGCTTTGCCGTTCCCGACGATTACGGCAAAGTCGTTTCCGCTATGGATTTCACACAGGCGGCGGTCTACACCAGACAGCGCTTCTCGCTTGACGAGAGCATCGAGCAGATATGCGCCTGCTGGCACGACATGGCTATCCGTCATTACACAAACGACATCGCTGCTGTGAACGGTGCGTCGGACTTTGTGCGCAGGCTTCACCAAAGCGGTGTCAAGCTCGCACTTGCGACTGCTTCCTCAAAGGAGCTTTACGAGCCTGTCCTTCGCCGTCACGGAATGCTCGGGTACTTTGACTTTTTCGCCACGACAAAGGACGTTGAGCGTGGAAAGGGCTTTCCCGACATCTATCTTTATGCTGCAAAGGGGCTTGGCTTTGAGCCGTGCGAATGTGCGGTAATAGAGGACATCGTAGAGGGCGTCAGCGGGGCAAAGCTCGGCGGCTTCACTGTCGGGGCAAGGCTCAACCCGCATTACACCAACGACCACGCAGAGCTTAGACGCACCGCAGACTTTTGCTTTGCGGATTTCACAGAGCTGTAACTACATACTAAAAACAAGAGGAACTGCTGCTTAACTGCAACAGTTCCTTTTTAACAACATTATTCATCAACTGTCCAGCAGCTTTTTCTTTTCCCTCTTCTGGACATACAGCAGATAGTCTGCCTTGTCGATTATCTCTGCGATGCTCTTGTACTCGCTCGCCTTGCACTCAAAGATACCCATTGACATAGCTATCCTGTACGGTCTTTTCAGTCTTTCGTTGAGCTGGTCGAGCACCTCGTTGCACTTGTTTCTGACATACTCGCTCATATTGTCAAATATGGACGGCATCATCGCAACGAACTCGTCGCCGCCGACACGTCCTACAATACCGATATCTGCGATGACCTCACGCAGACAGTCTGCGACTGCCTTTATGGCGATATCACCCTCGGAGTGTCCGAAATTATCATTTATCATCTTCAGACCGTCGAGGTCAACGAACACGACTATCAGCCTGTCGGTTATCTGCTCAAACTGCTTGGCAGCCTCGTTGTAGAATCCTCGTCTGTTAAGTGTACCCGTAAGCTGGTCAAGGCTGGACATATTGTGCAGAGCGATGTTTATCTTGTTGAGCTGCATCAGCGTTTCATTCTGGGTCCTGATAAGCTCCTGTATCTTTACCGCTGCGCTGAGCTGGTAGGTCAGGTATTCCAGATATCTGAAATAGTCAAAGCCCATTTCAAACATTGCCAGACCGTACTGGACGTTTGTGGAGTACAGCACTGTCATGACCATTGTCCAGCGCCTGTCCTGCGGAATGAAACTATTTCTGAACAGTTCCTTTGCTTCGACCTTTTTTCTTCCCTCGGGAACGGTGAAAACCCTCTCGCCTATGCTGTACGCTTCGAGGTTCCAGCTTACGTCGTCGGGGACATCCTGTCTGCGGTTGCAGATCATCGGCTTATCCAGCAGGAACATATAGGCCGTTTTTATCTCCAGCTGGTGGAGCTGTCTGAGCATCGAGCTGCACGCACCCTCGACATCTTCCGTTGCAAACATCAGAACGTCACGGGTGATGATATTGGTGCGGTGGTCGATATCTATGCTCTGGCTGTGCTCATAGGCTCTCCTCTTCTCGGTACTGTAAGCGATGGTCTGATACAGATGCGTGAACACGGTGATTATATCGGCGAGCCTGTCGGGGTACTGCTGAGCAAGGTGCTTCATTCCGACATCGACTATTCCGAGGAACTTGTTTACGTTATACTCAAAGAAGCCGTCCCTGCGTCTGAAGATGACATCTATCGTCTCAAAGAAATCACTTATCTCCTGCCTTGTGCAGCTCGGCTTTTTGAGCACCTCGTTCACCTTGGTAAGGAAGGTCACGCAGGAATTGAATGCGACATCCCACTGTGCGGGCGACACGAAATCGGTATAAGCTATCTTGAGTATCTCCTTTGCGCACTTCTCGGTCGGAAGGTCGAATATCCAGCTCTGGTCGGGGTGCTCCGCCTTGCGGTAGCAGGACTCTCTGAGCATGAACTTGGTCGGCACTCTTTCGTGCTTTACAAAAGCGGTGTTTCCGTTGAGATAGTCAGCGGCTCTCCTTACAGCGGTGTAGGCGAGCTGTTCGGCATCTGCCTTGACCGAAGCAAGCGGCGGCACAAGATGCTGTGCCACGGGAAGGTCGTCAAATCCGACAACGGCTATCTGGTCGCCGACGGTGATATTATGCTTTTCGAGCACCTCGTAAACGGTGGTCGCAGTCGCATCGTTGCAGCAGACGACAGCGTCCATATCCGGGTTGTCGCTGAGCAGCTTTTCGACCTGGTCGTGACAGAAGGTAGACATATCGTTGTATATCGTCAGCTTCTCGTCGTACGGCACACCGCACTCCTCAAGTGCTTTCTTGTAAGCAGCATTTCTCTCGATGCAGTCGTAGTTGTACGGCTCGCCCTTCATCAGACCGATGCGTTTTCTGCCCGACTTGATAAGGTACTTCACCGCCTCCTCTACGCCTGTTGAATTGTCAAAGATAAGGCTCTCAAAGCCCTCTACCTCAGAGGCGAGCGAAAGCACAGGTGTATTTCCGATGCTCTGCAGCAGGGGAAGCATCTGGTCTTTGGTCATGGAGTATACTATCTCGCCTGTGGATATGATGATATAATCCAGCGACTCGTGAGAAACGTGCGTCAGCAGAGTGTTGAACATATATTCATACTTTTCGTCGGCACTTTCGGGGGCATTCTCTCTGCCGATATACTTCATCGGGATTATAGCGAGGTTCATATCCAGCTCCTCGGCGGCTGACATCGCACCCTGAGCGATGTTGCGGCTGAACTGGTCCGAGACTATATTCGCTATAACAAGACCTATGGTAAAACGTCTGCCCATTTTGTCGTTCTCCTCCGTTCCAAGTTATTTGTTTTTCTTATTTCATAAACAATAATATTCAAACATTATTAACATTACAAGTATATCACACATTTACTGCTTTTGCAACTGTTTTTTTCAAAAAAAGAAAATCACGCCGTTTCCCCTGTTTTTGATTGTGCAAGGGTAACAAAGCAAGTATATGGTTTATTGTTAATAGTGCATATAATATTAATATATCAAACCAAATAGACGCTTTTCAAAGCATGCTTACGGGCTGTTTCCTACTGTAGTTAAAAAAAAAAGAAGCCCGGGTTTCCGAGCTTCTTAAAACTTTACTTTACTGATAGATCCTTATCTTGCTGCATATCTTAGCCGAGTGCGAAAGGATAGTGAGGTTGTCGTCGATATCCGCTTCCTTCATTGTCGGAGTGATGAACGCTATCTCACTGTCGGGTCTGCCCGCTCTCTCGATGTACATCAGCTTGCCGAACATCTCGCTGAGCGAGCCTTTGAGCGCCTCTGCGTTATCAGCCTGTATCCTTACATATACCGAGGTATTTGTCTGCTTGTAGTTGACAACAAAGCTCCTGTCTGCGCTGTCCTCCCAGTTGACTGCAAGGACGGTCTGCGGGTGCTTGAGGCAGTCGATGATATCTCCGACAACTGCGGAAGCCGTCGGAAGCTTGCCTGCGCCCTTTCCGTAGAACATTACGTTGCCCACGCCGTCACCGACCACGCTGATAGCGTTGTAAACGTCGTCAACGCTCGCAAGCAGGTTGGACTTTGGAACGAACCTTGGGCAGACGATAGCCTTGAGCTTGCCGTCATCGAGCTTCTTGACCGAGCCGATGAGCTTTATAACATAGCCTGCATTGTCTGCATATTCAACATCGTCGAGCGTTATTCTTGTTATGCCCGAACAGTGCACCATATCGGGATAGATGTGCTTGCCGTATGCGAGCGAACCGAGTATGCATATCTTTCTGCATGCGTCCTCTCCCTCGACATCAGCTGTAGGGTCTGCCTCGGCATAGCCAAGCTCCTGTGCCATTTTCAGAGCATCGTCAAATGACATCTGATCCTTTATCATCTTCGAGAGAATGAAGTTGGTCGTGCCGTTGAGGATACCGGATATCTGGAGTATCTCGTTGCCCGCAAGGCATTTGTTTATCGGTCTGAGGATAGGTATGCCGCCGCCTACGCTGGCTTCAAAAAGATAGTTGCACTTGTGCTGCTTTGCAAGTTTGATAAGCTCCGCACCCTTTTCTGCGACAAGAGCCTTGTTCGATGTTACGACACTCTTGCCCTTTTCGAGCAGCCTTTTTGTATAGTCGTAAGCGAAAGTCGTTCCGCCGACTACCTCGGCAACGACCGTTACCTCGTCGTCGTTGAGGATAGTTTCAAAATCCTTTATCATACGGTCCGCAAACGGAGAATCAGGGAAATCCCTCAGGTCCAGGATATACTTGATATCACAGTCCCTTCCCACTTTCTTTGAAATGGACTTACGGTTCTTCATAAACAGCTCGACTGTTCCCGAACCTACCGTTCCGTAACCTATTACTGCAACCTTGCTCATAAATTGACCTTTCCTCTCTAATACTTTTGTTCACTCGCCCGAAATGAGCTTGACATCTACTACTCCGCCGACCTTTGAAAGCTCCCTGGTAAGCTCCGTGGGGCTTAACTGTCCGTGGTCAAAACGCACCGAAACGGTGACCGTTGCGACCGAATCGACGGGGATATTCTGATTGATGGTGAGTATGTTCGTCCCAAGCTCGTAAAGCTTTGAGATTATCGAACTCAGCACACCCTTTTCATCACGCAGTATCAAATATATCGACAGGATATTGTTGGTTAGGCGCTCGTCGTAATTGAACACGCAGTCCTTGTATTTGTAGTAAGCTCCCCTTGAAATGCCTACGGCTCTGCAAGCCTCCGCAGAGGTCGAAGCCTCGCCTCTTGCCCGCATGCGCTTTGCCTCGAGCACCTTCATTATCACCTCGGGAAGCACCTCGGAGCTGACTATCACCAGTCTGTTTTCGCCGCCTGCCAACTTAGTCCACCTCCTGTGAACAGATGTACTTGTGATAAATACGAATATAACACTTTTGAAGAATTTTGTCAAGCAATTACAAAGCCTGTCACAAGAGAAAAAACCGCATCTGCCCCGGGTTTTTATGTGCGTTTTGCACAGACGCAGAGCCGTTTATCTATATATTGTGTCTGACTGCCCGCCGGCATCAACCGGTTGGGTTTTCAGTCTCAGCACGGACACATACAAAGCGCTTTTTATTAATGAATTTGTTACAAAAGCGATTTCGTTAATAATATAATGGTGGTTTTGTTTATTAAAAAGGTGTAAAATAACATTAAGAGTTTTTATTTTTCCAGCAAAGGGAACGGAAGTGATATCGTGGACATTATTTCAGAGATACTCGAAACGGACAGGCTCGCTGACGAAAAGATAATCGCAGCTCACCGCAGACAGGCGGAGCTTGAGCAGAAGACCGATTCGGAGATAGCGTCGATGCGCAGTGAGGTCGAGGAAAAGGCACAGGCTTACAAGAAAAAACTGGAGTCCAGGACAAAGGCCGAGACCGACGCCCAGCTGAGCAAAGCCGAAAAGGAAGAACAGGAAAAGATAGCGAAGATAGACGACCTTTACGCTTCAAAGCACAAGAAATGGGAGAAGGTCATCACCGAAAAGATAATCTCGGGCTGACAGCACCGTTTGGCAAAGGCGTCCGCTGAGAACGCTGTTTTGCCTGCTGCCTGTGTGAATACCGAAGCGTTCCCGCTTCTGAAAGGAGTGACCACCGATGCTTGACGGTCTGTCGTCAAATGCGACAGTTTCAAAGATACGTGCCATACACGGCAGAATGCTGACAAAGGACAACTATCACGAGATGCTGACCAAGCGTTCGGTGCAGGAGATAACGGAGTATCTTGCCGCAACGCCACGCTTTGCGAGCGTTCTCGCAGACATCGACCCCAACACCGTCCACAGAGGCTTTCTTGAAACGCTGCTTGAAAAAGAGAACTTTGACACATACATAAGACTGTGCCAGTTCCAGCAGCTGGACAAGATACCGTTTTTCGATTTTCTTATCGAAAAAACTGAGATAGATTGTATACTGATGCTGATAAACAGCATAAACACGGGAGTTGACCGTTCCTACCTCAACGACCTGCCCGGCTACGTCATCAACCACACCAAGCTCGACCTGCTGGAGCTGAGCAGTGCAGACGACTTCAACAAACTGATGAAGCTGCTGAGGGGAACGCCTTACCACAAGACGCTTGTGCGTGCGGCGCTTTCCGACGACGGCACGGTCGATTACACCGAGTGCGAAAGGCGCTTGAGGACGCAGTATTACACCAACATCATCAAGAATGCCGAGGAAGCCTTCCCCGACAGCCAGAGTGATGAGGTGGTGCGAATGGTGAAGCAGGACATCGACTTTCTCAACCAGATAAACGCCTACCGTATGAAAGCCTATTTCGGCTTCTCGGCAGAGCAGATAAAAAAACACCAGATAAAGATATCCAACATCGGAAAGAAGCTTGACAGCTACTACGAGCTGGACACGCCCGAGCAGATGCTCGAATGGCTCAACAAAAACGAGGCTCAGGCTGACCTTACCGACGTCAGCACGCTCGAGGTCGGTATGCAGCGTGAAAAGTTCCGAAGGCTCGAGCATCAGATATACAGGAGCTTCAATGCGCCTGTCGTGCTTTACGCATTCACGCAGCTTTGCGGCTACGAGACCTCAAATATCATACACATAATCGAGGGCATACGCTACGGCGTTGACCCGTCATATATCGAAAACAACATTCTGATCTGCTGAGCGATCAGGAAAGGAGAAATGCTCAAGTGGGTATAGAAAAGATGGAGCTTGTCACACTCGTCGGTCAGATGAGCGAGCTTGATCTGTGCCTTGACAAATGCTGTGAGAGCGGCTGCTTCCACATCGAGCCTGCGTTTTCAAGCGTGGGCACGGCGAACGGGCTGACGATGCTCAATGAAAAAAACGGCTACAGCGCACAGCTCAAGGAGTTTGAACGGCTCGCCTCGGAGCTGGGCATAGAGCTTGAACAGACCGACCACAGCGGCTACGCCCCGAGGACTCCCGAGGAGTTCGCACAAAGGGCAAAGGAGATAGGGCAGAGCTTTGAGGAGATAAGCCAGCGGCGCAAACAGGCGCAGCAGAAGATATCCGAGGTGAACGGAGCTATCACGCAGATAGACCACCTCAAAGGTATGAACAGCGACTTCAAGGAGATATTCTCCTGCAAATATGTCGCAGCGAGGATAGGCAGGCTTCCGACGGACAACCTGGAGAAGCTGGACTACTACGACGAAAACTTCTTCTTCGTACCATTTGAAACGGAGAGCCTGTACTGCTGGGGAATGTATTTCTGCCCCGAGAACGAAAAGGCGATAATCGACGACCTGTTCCGTTCGATGTACTTTGAACGCATAACGCTGCCGGGCTTTGTCGAGGGCGACTCGGACAAAGCTCTGAAAAAGCTGAAGCAGGACCTTGAACAGCAGCAGGCGGAGTCTGACGAATGCAGCAGGCAGATGGAGCTCATCTCACAGCAGGTAAAGGACGAGATACTGAAAGCCTACTCAAAACTGTGCTATCTGCACGGAACGTTCGAGCTTCGCAAAAAGGTCGGCTTTATGAGCGGGAAATTCTACATAAAGGGCTTTGTTCCCAAAAAGGACAAAAAGCATTTCAGCGAGCTGATGCAGGGCTTTGAATCGGTGGTGGTATCCTATATGCCGCCCGACGCCGATGCGAACTGCACACCGCCGACGATACTCAAAAACAGCTGGTTCACACGCCCGTTCAATATGCTGGTGGAAATGTACGGCCTGCCGAATTACGGCGGCTTCAATCCGACCGCATTCGTTGCGGTGACATACACGGTGCTGTTCGGAATAATGTTCGGCGACCTCGGGCAGGGCTTCCTTGTAGTGCTGCTGGGTCTGCTGGTCGGCAAAAAGCTGAACAAAAACGCAGGCGGTATGATGGTGCGCTGCGGACTTTCGAGCATGGTGTTCGGAACACTGTACGGCTCGGTATTCGGCTTCGAGGAGCTGCTTGATCCGATGTATGAACAGCTCGGTGTGGACTTCCTGCCGCTGAAGGTATTTAAACAGACGAACTTTATACTCGTTACCGCCGTGGGAATCGGCGTTGCGCTGATAATAATGTCGATGCTGATAAACATCTACGTCGGCTTCAAGCAGAAGGATTACGAAAAGGCGATATTCGGCTGCAACGGCATCGCAGGACTGATATTCTACAGCTCCGTCGCTGCGGGACTGGTCGGAACGATCATGTTCGATATGAAGATAATGTCCCTGCCGTTCGTGCTTTGTCTGATAGTAATACCGCTTGTGTGCATCTTCTGCCGTGTGCCGTTCTCGATAGCAGTCAAGTATAAAAAATTCAGACTGAGTGCTGACGAGGACGAAAAGATGACGGTCGGCGGATTTATCGTCGAGAATTTCTTTGAGATGTTCGAGTTCCTGCTTTCATACATCTCCAACACGATGTCGTTCCTCAGAGTCGGAGGCTTCGTGCTCTCCCACGCAGGTATGATGCTTGTGGTAATGACGCTGATGGACGGCGCTTCCGCAGCGGCTCAGCCGGTCGTACTGGTCATCGGAAACGCATTCGTAATGGCAATGGAGGGAATGATAGTTGCCATTCAGATCATCCGTCTGGAATTTTACGAGATATTCAGCCGTTTCAGCGAAAGCGACGGCGTACCGTTCGAGCCTGTGGGAACAAAGTTCTCGGCAACGCCCGAATAAAAGAATTAATTATTTGATCGGAGGAAAATAAAATGATTATCTATTTCTTACCACTCATCGCAGTTGCGCTGCTGTGCGTTCCGTTTATACTGATGGCTAAAAAGCTCAAAACAGGCAAGGCTTGCAAGAAAGCATTTATCGGCAACCTCTGCTCCTTTGCGGGCGTTATGCTGATAGCTCTTATACTTCCTATCGGCGACATTATCGGTGCTGCCGCAGGTGAGGGTGGCGCTGCCGCTGTTATATCCACAGGTACGGGTCTTGGCTACCTCGCAGCCGCACTCGCTGTCGGTCTTTCGTGTATAGGCTCCGGCATCGCAGTTGCAGCAGGCGCTCCGGCAGCTATCGGAGCCGTTTCCGAGGATCCAAAGGCATTCGTAAAAGCCCTCATCTTCGTCGTTCTCGGCGAAGGTATCGCTCTGTACGGAGTGCTTATCTCTATCCTTATCATCTCAAACGTTTCCAAGTAGTTTGGGACTTTCCCGCAGGGAACTCTTTTGGGCAAGAGTATCCGCAGTTATTCACCAGACAGCTTAAAAGGACGAAAGACAATGAAGTTTTATCTTATAAGCGACAACATCGACACCCAGATGGGTATGCGCCTTGCAGGCATAGAGGGTATCGTCACTCACACCGCAGAGGAAACTCAGCAGGCGCTTGACGAGGCTATGAAAATGCAGGACGTGGGCATCGTGCTTATGACCGAAAAGGCTGTAAAACAGATAGCCGAAAAGGTCTACGACTACAAGCTCACCCGCAAGACACCGCTGATAGTGGAGATACCCGACAGACACGCTACCTCGAAGATATCCGACACGATTTCCAGATATCTTTCCGAGGCAGTCGGCATCAAGCTGTGATAAGTCAGCCGTGCATTGATGTTTACGAATCTTACTAAGGAGGAGCTGCTTTCGGGCAGCGGTCATTATATGAAAAACGAGACTGAAAAGCTAAATAAATTCAAGCTCGCTGTTTTTTCCGAGGCTCAGCAGCAGGCTCAGTCCATCATCAGTCAGGCTGAGGCGGAGCAGAAGACACGGCTCACGCAGGCACGGGAGGAAACGCACAACGAGCTTCTAAATATCATCGGCACTCTGGAAAAAGAGACCGAGGCAAAAAAAGTCCGTGAGGTATCCTCACGCAGACTCGAGGCTCAGCGCAATATCCTCATACACAGGAACGAAATGATGACCAGAGTTTTTGACAATGTGAAGGCTGAGCTTGAAAAGTTCTGTCAGAGCGACAAATACGCAGACGAGCTGAAGGCACGGCTTGAAAAGTGCACCGCACAAAGACCCGATTCGGAGGGCACGGCTTATTTTGCAAAGCGTGACCTTGAGCTTGGCACAAAGCTCTGCAAGAGCACCAGGCTCACACCGCAAGGCTCCGATAACATTAAGCTCGGCGGTGTGATGGTAGCGTTCTCGGACTGCAACATCGCATTCGACTGCACGTTCGACGCTTCCTTTGAAAAGGAAAAAGAGAGATTTCCCAAAGCCTCGGGGCTTGCACAGATATAGTTTGAAAGGCATTGGTCAGATTTATGGACACGATTTATTCTATCAACGGACCTGTTGTAAAGGTGAAAAACTCACGCACATTTTCGATGCAGGAAATGGTCTATGTGGGCAAAAAGCGCCTTATCGGCGAGGTCATCAGAGTTACCGAAGAATTTACGACCATACAGGTCTATGAGGGCACAACGGGACTTATGCCCGGCGAGAGCGTTGAAGGCACAGGCTCGGCTATGAGTGCGACACTCGGACCGGGGATACTCGACAACATCTTCGACGGGATACAGCGTCCGCTTAAAAAGCTCGAGGAGCTTTCAGGCGCATTTATCGCAGACGGCGCAAACGTTCCCTCGGTGGACACGCAGAAAAAATACTCCTGCACAATTACCGTGAACGTCGGCGACAGGCTCAGCGCAGGCGACATCTACTGCACCTGCCCCGAGACACAGCTCATAACTCACAAATGTATGCTCTCGCCTCTTTCAAAGGGCGGCGAGGTCATCTGGCGTGCGCCCGACGGCGAGTACAAGGTCAGCGATACAGTCGTGAAGATAAAGACCGACAGCGGTGAACAGCAGGAGCTGACGCTGTGCCAGAAATGGCCAATAAGAACGCCGAGACCTTGCAAACAAAGGCTCCCCGGCACAAGACCGCTTATCACGGGACAGAGGATAATCGACACGGTGCTGCCTATCGCAAAAGGCGGTACGGCTGCTATCCCGGGAGGATTCGGTACAGGCAAGACGATGACTCAGCACCAGCTTGCAAAATGGTGCGATGCGGACATCATCGTATACATCGGCTGCGGCGAGCGTGGAAACGAGATGACCCAGGTGCTGGAGGAGTTCTCCGAGCTTATCGACCCGCACACACAGCGCCCGCTGACCGACAGAACAGTGCTCATCGCAAACACTTCAAATATGCCTGTTGCAGCAAGAGAGGCATCTATATACACGGGCATCACGCTTGCGGAGTATTACAGGGATATGGGCTATCACATCGCCATAATGGCAGACTCCACATCACGCTGGGCGGAGGCTTTGCGTGAGATATCGGGACGTCTTGAGGAAATGCCCGCAGAGGAAGGCTTCCCCGCATATCTTCCCTCAAGGATATCCGAGTTCTACGAGCGTGCGGGCTACGTTGAGAACCTCAACGGCAGCGAAGGCTCGGTAACGATAATCGGTGCGGTCTCGCCGCAGGGCTCCGACTTCTCCGAGCCTGTAACTCAGAACACAAAGCGCTTCGTGCGCTGCTTCTGGGCGCTTGACAAGTCGCTGGCTTATGCAAGACACTACCCCGCTATCAACTGGAACTCCAGCTATTCGGAGTATGTAGGCGACCTCGAAAAGTTCTACACTGAAAACGTCAACGAGAACTTTATGAACGTCCGCCAGCAGATATCCAGCATTCTCGTTGAGGAAAATACGCTTATGGAGATAGTCAAGCTCATGGGCACGGACGTTCTCCCCGACGACCAGAAGCTGCTGATAGAAACTGCAAGGATAGTGCGTGTAGGCTTCCTTCAGCAGAACGCCTACCACAAGGACGACACCTACGTTCCGCTCGAAAAGCAGTATCTGATGATGAAAACTATCGTCGATTTCTATACGCTCGCTCAAAAGGCGCTTTCCGACGGCGTGCTGTATGACAGCATACTCAAGACGGGCTGGTCTGACAAGATAATCAAGATAAAATACGATATACCAAACGACAGACCCGAGATGTTCGGGGAGTACGAAAAGCAAATGGCAGCGGACTTTGAGAAGCTGACGGAGGTGGCATAGTTGGAACTGAAATATGTAGGTCTGTCGGAGATAAACGGACCGCTGGTCGTGCTCGACGGCGTTAAGGACGTTGCCTTTGACGAAATAGCACAGATAGACCTTTCCGACGGCACACGCAGGCTCGCAAGAGTCGTCGAGGTATCTCAGGACAAGGCTGTGCTTCAGGTCTTTGAGGGCACAAAGGGGCTTTCGCTGACAAACACCACCACCAAATTCAGCGGAAAGCCTATGGAGCTGGGGCTTTCAAAGGAAATGCTCGGAAGGATATTCAGCGGCTCCGGCCGCCCGATAGACGGACTGGGCGATATCGCTCCCGACAAGTTCAAGGACATCAACGGAAGCCCTCTGAACCCTGTTTCGAGAACTTATCCGAGAAACTACATCAACACGGGCATCTCCTCGATAGACGCACTTATGACGCTTATCAGAGGTCAGAAGCTCCCAATATTCTCAGGCTCGGGACTTTCCCACAACAAGCTCGCCGTGCAGATAGCAAGACAGGCTAAGATAGCCGACGACAACGGACAGGGCTTCGGTATCGTGTTCGGCGCAATGGGCGTTAAGAACGACGTTGCCGATTACTTCAAAAGAAGCTTTGAGGAAAGCGGCGCTCTTGAAAGAGTTGCAATGTTCATCAACCTTTCAAACGACCCTATCATCGAAAGGATACTTACCCCGAGGTGCGCTCTGACCTGTGCGGAGTACCTTGCGTTTGAGCACAATATGCATATCCTCGTTATACTGACGGATATGACATCTTATGCAGAGGCCTGCCGTGAGTTCTCGTCCTCAAAGGGCGAGATACCGGGAAGAAAGGGCTATCCGGGATATCTTTATTCCGACCTCGCTTCGATATACGAAAGAGCCGGTATAGTCAAAGGCTCGACAGGCTCGGTGACACAGATACCGATACTGACTATGCCCAACGACGATATCACACACCCTGTACCCGACCTTACGGGATACATAACCGAGGGTCAGATAGTTATGGACAGACACCTCGAACAGACAGGCACTTACCCCGCAGTCGCTGTATTGCCCAGCCTTTCAAGACTTATGAAGGACGGCATCGGCGAGGGCTACACAAGAGAAGACCACTCGATGTGCGCAAACCAGCTGTTTGCGGCTTACTCAAAGGTACAGGACGCCAGAGCGCTCGCCTCGGTAATCGGCGAGGAAGAGCTTTCCGAGGGCGACAAGGCGTATATGCGCTTCGGAAAGCTGTTTGAGGAGCATTTCATAAACCAGGGCTTCGATGTCAACAGGTCGATAGAGGAAACTCTCGACCTCGGCTGGTCGCTGCTGTCAACGCTGCCAAAGGCAGAGCTTGACAGAGTTGACGACGAACACCTCTCTAAGTTCTACGACCCCGATAAAGCAAAGACTTTGTTCGGAGAGTAATCGGAGGGAACTCTTTTAGAAGAAGCCAAAAATGGCTTCGCCATTTTAGCCCCCGAGGATATTCGTTGAATATCCTCGCAAGCGACCGTAAGGTCGCTTATCCCCATTTCAGAAACCTCTTAATGATTTTTCGTTATTTGGGTTTACAACCCCAATAACGAAAAATAACTGAGAGATACCCGAGAGAGTTCAGAGAGATTTCTTTCCAGAAGAACACCCTCGGTTATTCTTCAAGCAAAGGCTAACACTGTGAGAATAACAGAACTATGTACGTTCTCTTACATCTTACATCTAAATCTTGCTTCTTACCTCTTACATCTTACATCTAAAAGGCGGTGACACAATGGAGCAGCAGGTATTCCCTACCAAGGGCAATCTGATGCTGTCAAAAAAGGCTTTGCAGCTCGCAACGCTGGGCTACGACCTGCTTGACAGAAAACGAAATATCCTTATTCGTGAGCTGATGAAGCTCGTTGACAAGGCGCAGATGCTGCGTACATCCATTGAGGGCACCTACTCCGAGGCTTACAAGGCGCTTCAGCAGGCAAATATCTCGCTGGGCGTCGTCACTCCGTTTGCACAGTGTGTGCCTATCGAGAACGGTATAAGCATAAACTCACAGAGCGTTATGGGCGTTGAGCTTCCCACGGTAACGCTTGAAAAACAGCCGACAAAGATATACTACGGCTTTGCAAGGACGAACTCCTCGCTGGACAGGGCTTACATCGCCTTTGAAAAGGTGAAGGAGATGACCGCCGTGCTTGCCGAGGTCGAAACGGGGATATACAGGCTGTGTGTTGCGATACGCAAGACCCAGCGCCGTGCAAACGCCCTGCAGAACATCATTATCCCGAGAAATCAGAACATTGTGAAATACATCACAGATTCACTCGATGAAAAAGACCGAGAGGAATTTTCACGTCTGAAGGTCATCAAAGCAACAAGACTGAAAATGAAAAACAACGACTGACTAAATCAATCAGCAAAGGGGAACTGACCATGCAAACAGTAAAAAACATTTTCAAGAATTTCTGGCTGCTGTCCGTATTCTGCATAGTGCTCGGAATAGCGCTTATTTTCGACCCGGGATTTTTCACCGACACCATCGGCTACATCATCGCAGGTCTGCTCGTGTGCTACGGCGCTGTGATGCTGATAATCTACTTTACCAAAAGCTCCGAGGGACTTTTTGACCACGGTGCGAAGCTTGTTGCGGGACTGCTTCTGTGTGCCGCAGGCGTGTTCGTTTTCATTCAGCCGGATATCATCGCAAAGGTCGTTGCTATCGTCAGCGGAATGTATATGCTGATAAACGGCATCGTAAACCTGCAGGGCACTCTGAAAATGCGCAAGGCAGGCTATCCCGAGTGGAAGACCACGGGCGTTCCCGCTATGATAACTATGGGCGTGGGCATTCTTCTGGTGCTCAACCCGATGATGTCGTTCGGCTGGGCTATGAGACTGCTTGGCATATGCCTGTTCGCAGCAGGGCTTGTGAACCTTATCGACTGCGCTATAATCGCTCACAGAGTCAACAGGATAAGCAAGAGCGATTCGACCGAGCTTGCCATAAGAGACGGCAGAAGCGACAGCACCGATATCATCGACATCTGATGACCGTAAAGGCGTCCCTGCAAAAGGGGGCGCTTTTTTAGATGTAAGATGTAAGAGGTAAGAGATAAGAGACAGCTCTCAGCTTTGAAATTGTCGGTTTTAAACAAAAAAGCTCTGATATTTATAGGCGAATTTGCAGTATAATAAGAAAATATAAAAACGACTTGAAAATGACATATTTATAAAGTATACTCAATAAAGTGGAGTAAAATCGTTTGATAACCACGACCTATGACCCCCGCCTCTTATGCGGCGGTCATCTTAGTCTTTCGGTGGCGGGAATGAATCCCCCACCGAAACCCTAAGTGGCTAACGCCCGGTCGTGACTTGAATGACGGGGCGATGCCCCTTATTGAACAGGGAAAGGAATGGATAATATGACTAATGTGCCCGGTATTTTCGGTTCGGACGTTTTCAACGAGTCGGTAATGAGGGAGAGGCTCCCCAAGGCTACCTATAAGCAGCTCAAAAAGACCATTGAGGACGGCGTTCCGCTTGACATAGAGCTTGCCAACGTCGTTGCGAACGCTATGAAGGACTGGGCTGTCGAAAAGGGCTGCACGCATTTCACCCACTGGTTCCAGCCGATGACAGGTCTGACCGCTGAAAAGCTCGACAGCTTCATCTCTCCCGCAGATGACGGTCATATCATAATGGAATTCTCGGGCAAGGAGCTTATCAAGGGCGAGCCTGACGCTTCAAGCTTCCCCTCCGGCGGTCTGAGATGCACCTTTGAGGCAAGAGGCTACACCGCCTGGGACCCGACATCTTATGCATTCGTCAAGGCTAATACCCTTTGCATACCCACCGCTTTCTGCTCCTACGGCGGAGAAGCGCTGGACAAGAAAACGCCGCTGCTGCGTTCTGTTGACGCTATCAACAAAGCTACGCTGCGCATACTCAGACTGTTCGGCTCGGACGCTACGAGAGTCATCGCAAACGCAGGCGCAGAGCAGGAATACTTCCTTATCGACAGAGAGATGTATTCCCACAGAAAGGACCTTATCTTTGCGGGAAGATCGCTGTTCGGCGCACCCGCACCAAAGGGACAGGAGCTTGACGACCACTATTTCGGCACCATCAAAACAAGAGTTGCCGCATATATGAAGGACCTCGATGAGCAGCTGTGGAGACTTGGCATCTACGCCAAGACCAAGCACAACGAGGTCGCTCCCGCACAGCACGAGCTTGCACCGATATTCAGCACAGTTAATATCGCTACCGACCACAACCAGCTCACAATGGAGATAATGAAGCGTACCGCAAGAAAGCACAACTTCAAATGTCTGCTCCACGAAAAGCCGTTTGATGGCATCAACGGCTCGGGCAAGCACAACAACTGGTCGCTCTCCACAAATACGGGAGTGAACCTGCTCAATCCCGGAAAAACACCCGCTGAGAACGCACAGTTCCTGCTCGTTCTCGCAGCTATAATAAAGGCTGTCAACAAGCATCAGGATATACTGCGTGCCTCTGTCGCTTCAGCAGGCAACGACCACCGCCTCGGCGCAAGCGAAGCACCGCCGGCTATCGTTTCGATATTCCTCGGCGACGAGCTGACCGATATACTCACATCTATCGTTGAGGGCACGAAGTACGAGGGCAAGCGTGTCGAAATGGAGATAGGCGTTGACGTTCTCCCACACTTCACCAAGGATACCACCGACAGGAACAGGACCTCGCCGTTCGCTTTCACAGGAAACAAGTTCGAGTTCAGAATGCCCGGCTCAAGGCTTTCTGTCGCAGGTCCGAACACGGTGATAAATACTATCGTTGCCGAGACCTTTGACGAGTTCGCAGACATTCTCGAAAAGGCGGATAACTTCCAGGACGCACTTGACGACCTTATCAAAAAGACTATCAAGGAAAATTCAAATATCATCTTCAACGGCAACGGCTATGCTGACGAGTGGTGTGAGGAAGCGAAAAAAAGAGGTCTGCTCAACCTCAAGACCACGCCCGACGCTGTCCCCTGCTTTGAAACGCCCGAGAACATCGCACTTTTTGAAAAGTACGGCGTTTACACCGAGGCAGAGCTTCATTCCAGAGTCGAGATACTGCTTGACGAGTACAGCAAGACGATCTCTATCGAGGCTGCAACGATGATAGATATGGCGAAGAAGGATATCCTCCCCGCCGTTGCGTCCTATATAAAGGAGCTTGCAGGTACAGCCGAGCTTGCAAAGAACTGCGGAGCCGACGTAAGCTTTGAAACGGATATGGTGAAAAGGCTGTCCGAGCTTTCGGCAAAGACCTATAAGAACCTCGGCAAGCTTGAACAAGCGCTGGCAGGTGCAAAGGCAGTCACCGATATCAAGCAGCAGGCAAACGCATTCAGAGATGCCGTTATACCTGCAATGAACGAGCTGAGAGCGCCCGCAGACGAGATCGAATCACTCGTGGGCGAAAAGTACTGGCCGTACCCGACCTACGGCAAGCTGCTGTTCTATGTAATGTAAATAAAGATAAAAAAAGACCGCTGAGTGCGGTCTTTTTAATTTGCATTTATTCTGCCTTGAGGCGTTCGGAGAAATCGAAATCATCGGCGGTGATACCCTCTGCCAGCACGATGTCCTCATCTTTGAGCACCTTTTTGTTCCTTGGTATTTGCTCAAGGTCCTCGGTGAAAACGTCCTGTGAAACGAGATATGTTTCGTTGAGCTTGCTGTGGTCGGTAAAATCGAACTCCTGCAAGCGTCCGTCGTCCTCTATCGGCTTTGGCGTAAGCACCGGCGCCGCTTTCTTTTGCTTGTCGGTGAACATTCTTCGCTCGTAAAGCTCGTCGTCCTGCCTGTCATACTCCTCGTCGGTCAGCGAGGTCCTGGTGAACTTGCCGTCGATGTACATATGCTTTCTTTGCAGGTAATCCTCGGGAGTGTCGCCCTTTTCGTACTGCGGCATCTCGGGCATGGGCATATCGAATATCTGCTCGGCGTTGTCGCTGTAAATATTGCCCTTTGCAGACTCGATAAGCTGCAGTTTGCGCTTGTGCTCTGCAACATTTATCATCTGGTCTGACACCCTGCCGTTGAACGGGAATGTCGGCATCGCACGCAGAAAGGCGATGTCGCTGTCCAGCGAAAGCACATAGGGGCGCAAAAGGATCACATACCCCGAAAAGATGACCGACAGCGCAGAATACAAAAGGTTTGAACAGCAAAAGCTTATTGCGAACTGTATCAGCAGATCTGTGCCCGAAACTATGAGCACCATGTTGTTTGCCTTAGCTCCGTTGTAGGTAAAACCAAAAAAGAAGCGCAGGAACATCGCCGTTATCGAAATAAGCCCCGCTAAGATGAACCAGGCAGGCAACCTTGCGGTAAGCCCTGCTCCGAATATCACAAGATAATTGGCTGCAAAGAGGATCATCAGTGCGATCATAAACGGTATCGACGTCGTCAGCGTTCTTATGTTTTTCTTTTTATCATATATCCTTTTAAGATCGGCAAGCGGAAGCGTATAGGCTTCATCACGCCAGTCCTTTGGTATGCTTCCCATAGTTTCTCCCTCCTCGTCTGCTTATCTGATCATATCATAGCACAGTTTCTGCCTTTTTGCTGATTTGTGTGGCGAGTTGTCCGTTATTTGTGGTGAATGACAGCCGCAGCCGTGCTTTTACACATCAGCTTATTCGCATAACAGAGCCGATCTTGCAGACATCGGCGCACTTACCGCAGTTATTGCACTTATCATAATCTATGACAGCGTGGTTATCGACGACGTGGATAGCTCCCTGCTCACAGTTTTTCTCGCACAGCTTGCAGCCGACGCAGCCGCCCTCACAAAGCGATCTTGTGACCTTGGCGATATCCTTTGACGAACAGGTAACGTCCACGGTCTGGGATATCTTTCGCACTACGATAAGCCCGTTTGGACAGGCATCTACGCACAGTCCGCAGCCGATGCACTTTGATTTGTCCACCTTGGCTATCCTGTCGATAATGCTCACCGCACCCTGCGGGCAGACGCTCACACAGTCGCCGTAGCCCAGACAGCCGCTGGTGCAGGTCTTGCTCCCGCTGTAGAACCTGTTGCAGGCAGCACAGCTCTGAACGCCGCCGAATTCGTATTTGTGCGGAGTTATGTGGCAGTCGCCGTGGCATCGCACAAAAGCTACCTCCGGCTCACCGACGCTTACCTCAACACCCATTATCTGCGCTATCTTCTTTGCGGTCTTTTCGCCGCCGGGTTTGCACATATCGCAGCGAGCGCCCTTTTCGACTATCGCCTCGGCGTAGTCGCTGCAGCCCGAAAAGCCGCACGAACCGCAGTTGACCTGCGGCAAAGCCTCGCTGACTTTTTCAATGCGCTCATCCACCTTGACCTCAAAGACCTTTGACGCCACCGTCAGCAGTATCCCTGCGACCAGTCCGAACGCTGCAAATATCCCGACAGTTATTAGTATATCCATACCCGGGTCTTCTCCTTTTTTCAGTTCGCTGCCGTCACATCATTCCCGTAAATCCCATAAAGCTCACCGAAACTATCGCAGCTGCGATAAGCGTTGCGGGCACGCCCTTGAACGCCTCGGGAAAATCGTTCCCCTCTATCCTCGAACGCACTCCGCTGAACAAAAGCAGCGCAAGCGTGAACGCAATACCCGTTCCGAAAGCGTTTGTGATAGATTCAAGGAAGGTGTACTCGTTGTTGATGTTGCCAAGCGTAACGCCAAGCACCGCACAGTTAGTCGTTATCAGCGGCAGGTACACGCCCAGCGCCTTGTAAAGTGCGTGCATCTTCTTTTTCATCACTATCTCGACAAGCTGGACGAACATCGCTATAACAAGAATGAACGCTACCGTCTTGAGATATGTTATCTCAAATCTTTCAAGCAGCATATACAGCGGATAGGTTATCGCCGTGGCGCAAACCATTACGAAAATTACCGCACCGCCCATTCCAAGAGAGTTCTTTATCTGCTTTGAAACGCCCAGAAAGGCACATATCCCCATAAACTGCGAAAGCACGACGTTGTTTACGAAAACACAGCCCACAAGTATCAGTATATAGGTCATTTACGCACCCTCCTCAGCCTTGCACTGACCCTTGCACGCCGAAGCGTTGGGACAGTTTGCACAGGATATCTCCACAGGCGGCTTGCGGTTGGCTATCTTGTTCACCAGTGCGATAAGACAGCCCAGCACGAAAAATCCTCCCGCAGGCATTATGAATATTGTCATCGGGTTGTCGCACAGGTAAGGTATTTTCATTCCGAACCAGCTGCCAAGCCCGAGTATCTCTCTGACAGAGCCCATCGCAAAAAGTGCGAGAGTGAAGCCGATGCCCATTCCCAGTCCGTCAAGCACCGAGCGGCCGATGCTGTTTCGGCTGGCAAAAGCTTCCGCCCTTCCGAGGATTATGCAGTTTACCGTTATCAGCTGCAAAAATACGCCGAGCGCCGAGTGCAGCTGCGGCAGATAGCCCTTCATCATAAAATCTATGAACGTAACGAAGCCTGCTATTATAACGATAAAGCAGGGCAGGCGCACCGCCTTTGGGATAACGTTTTTCAGAAGCGATATCACCGCATTTGAGCACACCAGAACGAACGTCGTCGCAAGCCCCATTCCTATACCGTTTTCGGCAAGCACTGTCACCGCAAGCGTGGGGCACATTCCCAGCAGAGTGACCAGAACGGGGTTTTCCTTTATTATTCCCTTTGTGAACTCATAAATAGCTTTTCTTTGCTCGTTCATGCGAATATCTCCCCCTTGTGGACACTGTACGTTTCGAGTGCAAGCTCACAGGCTTTTTTCAAGCCCTTTGAGGAATAGGTCGCCGCAGTCAGGTCATCAACGCCGTCTATGTCCGACTCAACGCTCAGTCCCTTGAATTTGTCGGTATAGTCCTTCTCGGCTGCCTTTGCGCCAAGACCCGGAGTCTCTCCGACCGACAGAAAATGCATTCCCTCTATGCTGCCGTTGTCGTTAATGCCTATAAGAAGGTGCAGTCCTCCCTTTGCGTAGCCGTCGCAGGTCAGCTCGAAAAGACATCTCTTTTTCGCCTTGTCAACAATGACCGAGTCCACCTGCTTTACGCCGAACGTCACCGGTTCCTTTTCGTGGCCGTCCTGCTTCATAAGCATACTGTAATCGCCCTTGCCGAATATCTCCTCACAGCCCTTTTTCATCTCGGGAGTGACAACGCCTGTCTTGTCGGCGTGAGAAGCGTTGTGAGCTATGACCAGCAGCCCGCAGACCACTATGCATATCACCGTCAGCACAAGGGGCGGCATGATCTTACTTTTCATGCGTTGCCTCCTTCTTTTTCTTCTCACTGTCCGCACCCACAGGCTTTTTGCGTGTAGCCATGTCGATATACGGAGTTGCGATGTTCATTATAAGTATTGAAAACGACACGCCCTCGGGATAGTTCGCATAAAACCTTATCACGCAGGTTATTATTCCGCAGCCGATGCCGAATATCGCCTTGCCCTTGGGGGTTATCGGCGTGGTGACATAGTCTGTCGCCATAAAGACAGCTCCTAAGATAAGTCCGCCCGAAAGTATCTGGTACACGGGGTCCTTTCCCGCAAGCCACGAGAACACGAACACCGTTCCCACAAAAGCGACCGGAGCGTGTATGTGTATTATCCTCATTATCACAAGGTACACGCCGCCAAGCAGCAGCGCCGCCTTGCACACCTCTCCCATACAGCCCGGGCACTTGCCTAAAAACAGGTCGGTATAGCTGTATAATCCGCTGTCGTCACGCAGCGGGGTCGGTGCACTGACAACATCGACTGAGCTCCACGCAGGCATCGTCCAGGTCGTCATCTCGCTCGTAAAGGACAGCATCAGCACTATCCTTCCCACGATAGCGGGGTTAGCGAAGTTCTGTCCCAGCCCGCCGAATATCTGCTTAACGATGACTATTGCGATGAACGAGCCTATTACCGCTATCCAGTAGGGCAGGCTCGGCGGAAGGTTGAACGCCAGCAGCATACCCGTTACCATAGCCGAAAGGTCGTCTGTCGAATCGGGTCTTTTCATTATAACGCAGCTCAGCTTTTCCCACAGCATCGCCGAAAGCACGCAGACACCCGTAAGCATCAGCGCTCTGCCTCCGAACTGCACCGCAGACATTACCATTGCGGGCACGAGGGCTATCAGAACATGGAGCATTATCTTTGCAGTGGTCTGGTTGCTCCTCACATGAGGAGAGGGACTCACGGTCAGATTACTCAAATTACTTCCTCCTCGTCAGGTCCTCAGCAGGGCTTTTGCCAGCTGGTTTTTCTCGGCAAGATCTCTCTTTGCGGGGCAGACATACGAGCAGCTGCCGCAGTTCATGCAAAGTGACACCTTCAGCCTTTTGAGCATATCCCTGTCCTTGCGGTCGAAGGCTTTTTCAAGCTCGGTGGGCATAAGTCCCACGGGACAGGCTTGTATACATCTTCCGCAGCGGATACAGTTTGTCTGCGTCTTGTATGAGATGAGAACGTTCTTGCTTTCTTTTTTCTCTCTGGGGAGCGCAAGTATCGCACTGTGCGTCTTGCACACGGGGTCTGTAAGATCGAAGATGTCTATACCCATCATCGGACCGCCTGTTATGACCTTGCCCAGCTTATCCATATCGCAGTCGGCAAACCGCAGCAGCTCCTCAAAGGAGATGCCTATCGGTGCGATAACGTTGCAGGGCGTGCCGACAGACTCGCCGCTGACGGTGATGCGCTTTTTCACAAGCGGCATACCCGTTTTCATATAGTCACCGATAAAGCCGCAGGTAGAAACGTTTATCACTATGACTCCCACATCAGCAGGTATCTTTCCTTCCCTGACCACTCTGCCGGTGAGGTTGTAAACGATGACCTTTTCCGCACCCTGCGGGTACTTTGCTTTCAGCGCAACGACCTTTACCGAGCTGTCCCTTTCGGCAGCCGCCTTTGTCATTTTCTCGATAGCGTCGGGCTTGTTGTTCTCGATGCCGATGAACACGTTTTCGGTGCCTAGGTATTTTTTTATGCTTGCGATGCCGTCGAAAATGCTGTCGGTATTTTCGATCATCTCTCTGTGGTCGCCGGTAAGGTACGGCTCGCACTCGGCAGCGTTTATAACAAGCGTATCCACGCTGAATTTCTTATCGTCGTAGCCGAACTTGACGTGTGTGGGGAAGCCTGCTCCGCCAAGACCGCAGCAGCCCGAGTTCCTGACCGCATCGCAGAAGCTTTCCCTGTCGCTGACAACAGGCGGCTCGATACCGCCAATGACCTTCTGCTCGCCGTCCGTTTCGATGTCAACGCACTTGCAGACTCTGCCGCTGACCTGAAGAAGCTCGCTTATCCCCGTTACCGTTCCCGATACCGAAGAATGTACGGGCACGGACATATATTTTCCGCTGTCGCCTATCTTCTGCCCGACGAGCACCTTATCGCCCTTTTGCACCAGCACATCACAGGCTGCACCTGCGCACTGCTGCATAGCTATCCTCACCGTTTTCGGTATCGGTGCGGGAACGCTCTGCGACGAAGCGGTATTCTTCTTATGTTCAAGGCGTATGCCGCTGAGCCTCATATCAAGACTTTCCCCCTTGTTATTTCTCAACAATCATTTTATGCTGTTTATCCTCAAGTGTAATTTTGTCCTCAAGCTCTTTTGAGATATGGATATTTCCGTCGGTATCGACAGCTATGAGCTTTATGCTCTTGTCCGCAAAGAACTCGCCGAGCTTTTTCGTTCCGCCGATGAACACGGCAGTCGAGAGCTGGTCGGACTTCAGACCGTTATCGCAGATGACAGTTGCGCTGACGAGGTCCGTTTCGGCAGGCCTGCCCGTGGTCTTGTCAAAAATGTGGATATACTTTTTTCCGTCTGCCTCAAAAAATCTTTCATAGCCGCCCGAGGTGGATACAAAGCACTCGTCCGCCATGAATTTCAAAAGCAGCCTGTGCTTGTCCGACGGGTCCTTTACCGCAACGGTGAACGGCTTTGCGTCGGGCTTTTTGCCGAACACAAGGCTCGACGAGCCCATTGAAACTACCGCAGCCCCGGCTTTGCTGTCGATAAGCACCTGTCTTGCCCTGTCAAGCGCATAGCCCTTTGCGGCTGCGCCGACATCTATCTGTGCATTGTTTTCAAGCGTGCAGCTGTCCCCGTCAAGCTTTATGTTCTCACAGCCGCAGCTTTTCAGCGCCCGCTGTATCTCGCTGTCCGAGGGGACCTTCGGGTCCTTTCCCGTAACGTTCCAAAGCTTTGTCACCGCACCTATCGAGATGTCCGCCTGCGGATACTGCCCCGTAAGCTCCAGCGACGCTTTGATAAGCTCGCCCGCCTCTGCCGAGAGCCTGCCGCCGCCGTCCGAATTGAGCCTCGATATCTCCGACTCCCCGCTGTGACAGTCAAATATCCTGTCCAGCCTGTTTATCTCATCCGTGACAGCCTCGGGGTCTGCTCCCCACACCCTTGCGGTGCAGGCAGTGTCCATAGCAAAGACAGTCTTTTCCCTGGCTTCGCTGCTTTTATCCCCCTTCAGGAACATCATCAATGCACCCGCTGCGAGAACCAGCACCGCAAACGATACCGCCAGCAGTTTTATCCTGCGACCTTTCATTACTGCCTCCTGCCGCATTGGTCTTGAAATGCTTGAAAAAATGTGTTATACTTACTCTGTACCGAGCAGCTCCTCACATTCTCTTATGAATGTGCGCAGCTCGTGCCCCCTCTCAACAGGAAGCTCAAAACGGTCACGCCTTATGTGACAGCTCTTTATAAGACTGTCGATAAGCTGCGGCATATTTTCCGAAAGCCTGCTTATCGCCTCTGTCGTACTGCGGCTGTCCGTCGAGAACATTTTTGCCGTGTTATGGGGATTTGCTTCGTACAGCTGTCTGAAAACGCCGAAAATGCAAAGCTTTATGTATTCGTCTATGCCCTTTTCCAGCACCGCCGAATCCGAGCACTCCACAAGCTGCTCCAGCAGGCTGAGCGCCCCGGTGACGCTGCTTTGTGTTTCGGGAGCTTCAAATACCCATGTGTCTGCGCTGTTTTCGCCGAACACCGTTTCGTAGCTCACGCCGTAAAGCTTTATCAGCTCAAGCACAAAGCTTATCGAAAAAGCCTTTTTCCCGTTTTCAACGCCCGAAAGATAGGACTGCGTGCAGCCGACCTTCGCCGCCGCTGCGACCTGGGTCAGCCCTCTGGCTTTTCTCACCGCCGCAAGCTTTTCACCTATTTCAAGCATTTTTTCGCTGCCTCTTGAAGCTGCGGCATCGCCCGACATTTTACACGCCTCCCCTGCATTTTCCGACTTACCATATACAGAATTATTATACAACATTTTTTCCGTTTTGTAAATAGAAATAGTGCCCAATATTACGGCAGGGAACCGCCGTTATTCTTAACTTTACGAAAGGTCTGATATGATTGAAAGGTTACAGGATATGTTTTATTCGCCACGGAATGACCGAGGCAAACGCCGACGGACGCTACATCGGCATCACCGACCTGCCTCTGAGCAGCGAGGGCGCACAGGCGCTTTACGACAAGCTCGAGAAATACGAGTACCCCCCCGCACAGAAGGTTTACACCTCCCCGCTGAAGCGCTGCAAGCAGACTGTTTCGATACTCCAGCCGAACAGGCTGACCGTTGAGCTTCCCGAGCTTGTGGAAATGGATTTCGGCGACTTTGAGAACAAGAGGATCGCAGATATAATGGACACCGACGAATACAAGCAGTTCATCAAGGGCGGTCTTGACAACCCGCCCCCGAACGGCGAATCGCTCAGAGATGTCGTGAACCGCTGCTATAAGGCTTTGCAGATGATAATCTCGGATATGATGTACGAGGGCATCACTAACGTTGCTGTCGTTACCCACGGCGGGATAATAATGAATATGCTCTCCTGCTTCGGCGTGCCCAAGCGCCAGCCGATGGACTATTCCTGCGATTTCGGCGAGGGCTTTGAGGTCATGGTCACCGCCTCGATGTGGCAAAGGAGCGAAGCTTTCGAGGTAATGGGCACTTACCCTGCCCATGAGCAGATAGAGGCGTACAGCTACGCCGACGACGAGGACAGCCTGCCGTCGTGAGCCGTTGGCTCTTACCGCTTCTCTTACCGCTTCTCTTACCTCTTACTTCTTACCTCTTACCTCTAAAAGAAAGGACTGGTACGAATTGCTCAGTGTCAAAGAAATAAAAAACTCCGCACGCTCGGCGCTCAGCGGCCATATCGGAAACAGCCTCAGCATCACACTTCAGATGTTTACGAATATGTGTATGGTCGCACTGTGGATATTTGCACTGTATCTCGTTCTTGACAAGCTCGGGCTCGGTTACTATTACGACCTCACCAACATCTTCAAGATACCGTGGGTCGCTCTGATGTGGGTGATACATGCTTTGGTAATACTCAGCTTTCTCACCTACCAAAGGCATATCGTGCGAAGGCTTTTCGTCGATATCTCTATGGATAAGGACTGTATCGCCACCCGACAGTATATCTTTGCGCACACCAACGAGTTTATACGGATATCGCTTCGCAACTCGCTGATACTGAATTTCCTCAAGCTCGTCATGCTCGTTCCAGCAGTGCTTTCGGGCACGTTCATATTTCGCTGGAGCATTCTGAGCAAGACAGACGAGCTGACCTCGCTGGGGCTTTTCGTGTTTATGATAAGCATAGGCTTCACGATAATCTGGCTGGGCATCTTCGTTAAATACTGTGCCTCGCTGTCGCTTGCGCCGTATATAATGTCGCTCAACCCAAGAACTAATATCTTCGATGCCTGCGACCTTTCCGCAAAGCTTATGGAAGGACATTACGGACAGTATTTCTCCGTCCTGCTGTCGTTTATGATATATGTCCCCCTGCTTCTTATGATATATCCGTTCTTTCTGATCTACCCGTTCTGGGCAGCGTCGTATAACATAATGATAAAGGACATTATGGGCAGCTACTGGCAGGACAAGATGCCCTCGATGATAAGAAGGTGGGAAAAATACCGCAAGTAAGATTTATCTGCTCCCGAAGGGACGAGGGAAGAAAACTCTCGGAGCTTCTGCGTGAGCACGGACTTTCCCGCAAGCTGATAACACGGCTCAAACGGACCCGGGGCGGTATGACCCGCAACGGCGAGCCGATACGCACAGTCGATGTCCTGCACTGCGGGGACGAGATAGTCATCGCAGAAAACGAATCGGGCGGCGCAGAGCCCAACCCCCTGCTCAGCGTTGCAGTGCTGTTTGAGGACGAGCACCTTGCCGTTTTTAACAAGCCTCCGCTGATGCCCTGCCACGAGTCGATAAAGCATCGCGGCGATACACTTTCAAATTTCTTTGCCGCACATTGTCCCGGCACGGTATTCAGATGCGTCAACCGCCTCGACCGTGACACAAGCGGGTGCGTCATCGTCGCCAAGAGCAGATTCTGTGCCAACGCCCTGCAAAAGCATTGTGAAAAGGTCTACTACGGCATCTGCGAGGGAACAGACATCTGCGGCGGAAGGATATGCGCACCCATAGCACGTGAACGGGATTCGATAATAAAGCGCTGTGTGCGTGAGGACGGACAGTTTGCCGCAACAACATTCTGCGTCGTGCAAAGGCAGGGGAAATACAGCCTTTGCAGGTTTATCCTCGAAACGGGAAGAACGCACCAGATACGCTGCCATATGGCGCATATCGGGCACGCCCTCGTCGGCGATGATATGTACGGCGAAAAGAGCGAACTTATCAAAAGGCAGGCTCTGCACTGCGGCGAGGTCAGCTTCACCCACCCCGTAACACACGAAAGGATAACGGTGAAAGCACCGCTGCCCGATGATATGAAAAGGATAATGGGAGGATAAAATGCTGTACAAACTCAATGAAGAAGTAAGCGGATATGAAATGGTCAAACAATCAAAGCTTGAAGATTTCAAATGGAAAGAAAAAGACCTTGAAAACATTATTGCCAACAATATCGAAGACTTTATCAACACCGAGGAACTTATGACGATTTTCACCGAAAAGAAAGGGCAAAAAGCACCTGACATAATGGCTCTTGATAAAAACGGTGACTTGTATATACTTGAACTCAAGCGCGTAAAAGGAACTGATGATACTCTGCTTCAGGTTCTGGGTTACGGTCAGCAGTTTGGAAATTCTTGTTATGATAACCTTAATGCTCATTATCAAGAATATACGAAAGACAACGAGGAAAAAACAGAACTAATTGAAGCACATCAGCGTAATTTCAATCTTGACACTCCGCTTGATAAGGATAGCTTTAACACACAACAGCATTTCCTTATCGTAACAAACGGCGTAGATGATAAAGCTAAAAACGCAATAAATTATTGGCGCAAAACAGGACTGAATATTGATGCGATAACCTATTTTGTCTATCAGATAGGTGATGAAAAGTTTATCGAGTTTACTGGCTATTCAAAAGACAAAAACAAAATCCAGCCCGAAAACAAGTATTATATTGTAAATACCGATATACGCAGTAAGAATAAACAGCATCACGTTGATATGATTGAAAAGCACAAAGCAGCAGCATATAATGACGGTTTCAAAGAAAAAATCAGCAAACTCAAAGCAAATGATACGGTTTTTTTATACGAAAGCAAAAAAGGTATTGTGGGTTATGGTATTGCAGATGGCATTTTAAACAAAGTCGACGAGAACGGCAAAAAAGAATTTGAGTACAATATGAATCTCAATGAGTTTATTAATCTTTCAGATAACCCGATAAGCGCAAAGGAAATGAAAACTATAACAGACCACGTTTTCGTTTTAATGCAAACTATGCTCTCTGTTCCCGAAAAGGCGGGCGAAAAACTTGTAGAGGAAATTAAACGCAGATATAAAAAAAGCTGACCTAATCGGTCAGCTTTTTAATTGTATCAATCAGTCTATCTTCTCAATCCAGCCGAACTTGTCGGGGATCTTGCCCCACTGGATACCTGTCATAGTATCGTAGAGCATCTGGGAGATAGGTCCTATCTCGTTATTGTTGATAGTCATTACCTTGTCGCCCCACTTGAGATGACCTACAGGCGAGATAACAGCGGCTGTACCTGTACCGAACACCTCGTCGAGCTTGCCGTTGTCGTAAGCATCAGCGATCTCCTGGATAGATATCCTTCTCTCGCTGACCTTATAGCCCTTGCTCTTGCATACTTCAAGTGCGGACATTCTTGTAATGCCAGGGAGAACTGAGCCTGTCAGCTCCGGAGTGATGACCTCGCCGTCGATAACGAAAAAGATGTTCATCGAGCCGACTTCCTCAACGTACTTTCTCTCAACACCGTCGAGCCACAGTACCTGCTCATAGTCCTGCTCGTGAGCCTCAGCCTGTCCTGCGAGCGAGATAGCGTAGTTTGCAGCAGTCTTAGCAAAGCCTGTTCCGCCTCTTACAGCTCTGACATACTGGTTTTCAACATAGATCTTAACAGGGTTGAGGCCTGTTGAATAGTAAGCGCCGGAAGGCGAAAGGATTATCATCAGCAGATAGTGGTCTGCGGGCTTAACGCCTACATAGGGGTCTGTTGCGAAAATGAAAGGTCTGATGTACAGCGATGTTCCGTCGGAATGCGGCACCCAGTCAGCCTCCATCTTAACGAGCTCCTTTGTTGCGTAAAGCATAAACTCCTCGTCGATCTCGGGAATGACCATTCTCTTTGCGGAGTTGTTCATTCTCTTGTAGTTCTCCTGAGGTCTGAACAGCTGGATAGTACCATCGGCAGTTCTGTAAGCCTTGAGGCCCTCGAATATCTCCTGACCGTAGTGCAGGCACATAGCCGCAGGAGAGATCGGGAAATCTCCGTAAGGTACGATCCTCGGGTTGTTCCAGCCCTTGCCCGCATCATAGTTCATAACGAACATATGGTCGGTGAAGATGTGACCGAAGCCGAGCTTGGATTCGTCCGTCGGCTTAGCCTTGGGTGCAGTGGTTTTTTCGATCTTGATGTCCATCATTTTAAAAATCCTTCTTTCCTTAAAAAGTATCTGTCTTATTATATCACTTTAAAGCGATAATTTCAAGCCCCCCGGGAGGGAAATTTAAGAAAATTTCGTTTCGGACGGGAAATGCCTTAAAACAACGAAAACAAAAGGGCTTGGCTGATAAAATTGTGCAAAACGATTAAAAAGCGCATACAAAGCTGATTATTGTTGACAATACAACGTTTTGGGTATATAATAAGTAGGTAAAATTTAGCCTTTTGGACATTTTGCTATTTCCCCGCACATTCGGGGAAGAATAAACAAAAACGAGTAGCAAGCTCCCGTCGACGACAAAAGAAAATTCCGCCACATCTCGCAATGCTCGATGCAACGAAGAAAAGACCCGTTATTATAGTCGAGTAGTGACAAACCGACAAAACCCGCAGGCGGTTTTTGTCGCTTGCGAGTTGAACAAAGTTCAACCGGGCAGAGAAGCCGCAGGCTTCTCTCCAGCGCTTTGACCGTTGGTCAAAGCGGTTAGCAAGCTCCCGCCGCACGACAAAAAAAGAATTCTTGATATGCCTCGGTTTCCTCGGCACATCAGGTTTTAGGTAGGTCTTAGACTTTGTTCTTAGTCGAGTGGTGACTAACCGACAAAACCCGCAGGCGGTTTTTGTCGCTTGCGAGTTGAACAAAGTTCAACCGGGCGGAGAAGCCGCAGGCTTCTCTCCAGCGCTTTGACCAATGGTCAAAGCGGTTAGCAAGCTCCCGTCGCACGACAAAAAAAGAATTCCTGTTATGCCTCGGTTTCCTCGGCACATCAGGTTTTAGGTAGGTCTTAGACTTTGTTCTTAGTCGAGTGGTGACTAACCGTGAAACATCTGCGATGTTTCACGCTAACGAGTTGAACTGCGTTCAACTCGGGGACAAGTCCCGTCGACGACAAAAGAAAATTCCGCCACATCTCGCAATGCTCGATGCAACGGAATTTTCTTAGTCGAGGTGACGGGACTTGAACCCACGGCCTCTGCGTCCCGAACGCAGCGCTCTACCAAACTGAGCCACACCTCGTTAAGCTTGTATATTATATCACTCTTTATCCGTTTTGTCAATACGGTTTGGTGATTTTTTTATCTTATTTGTGCCAAAACACTTTATCAAGAGGTCAATTTAATGAAAGATGTATTCAAACAATTCAGATTCCGAAAAATAATCCTTGCCTTTGCAGACGCTTTTATGATAGCTGCTGCGTCGCTTACCGCCAACTTTTTGTTCAACGGTCTGCACGCTTACAGCTACACGCTTTTCTCCAAGGAGCTTTTTATTTCGATAGTTATCAGCATGATCTGCTGCATAGGCTGCCTGATAATCTTCGGTGCGTACAAGCGTGCCTGGAGATATTTCAACGCAAAGGACTACCTCAGCTGCATCGGCGGTGTGGTTCTGGGACAGGCGATAACCTACACGATCATCGCTGTTTCCAACGTGAAGATACACCAGGTCTTTGTTATCGTTCACGGGGCGTTCGCCATCATTTTTATCTGCCTTTTCCGTCTTGTTTTCAAGCACACATTCATCGAGATACACCCCACGGTGTCGGGCTCGTCTGATTACAAGCGCACAATGATAATCGGTGCGGGCAGTGCGGGCGAAACTATCGTGCGTGAGATATTCAGCACAAGAGAGCTTCCCGAGGCAAAGGACGCTCCCTACGAGCCTGTATGCATAGTTGACGATGACGCTTCAAAGCTCGGCACTGTCATCTGCGGCGTCGAGGTCATCGGAACGTCCAATGATATCGAGCAGCTTGTCAAAGAGAAGGATATCCAGCAGATAATCTTTGCGATTCCGTCCTGTCCCGAAGGCGAAAGACAGCGTATCCTTGACATCTGCTCAAAGACAACTCTGCCCGTAAAGGTCATTCCTTTCATCAGCGACGTTGTTTTCAACGACGAGAACAACCGTATCGTTGACCAGATACACGATATCCGTGTCGAGGATCTGCTCGGACGTGAGCCGATAAGGTTTGACAACGACGACATAAAGAGCTTTATCAGAGGCAAGGTCTGCCTTGTTACGGGCGGCGGCGGAAGCATCGGCTCAGAGCTGGTACGCCAGATAGCAAAATACGAGCCAAAGCAGGTAATAATCGTCGATATCTACGAAAACAATGCCTACGAGATACAGCAGGAGCTGACTATGGAATACGGCTCAAAGCTCAACCTCGTAACGCTCATCGCCTCAGTGCGTGACTATTTCAGGATAAACCAGATCTTTGAAAAGTACAAGCCCGAGCTTGTTTTCCACGCAGCCGCACACAAGCACGTTCCGCTTATGGAGGTCTCCCCTATGGAGGCTATCAAGAACAATGTTGTCGGCACGTTCAACGTTGCGACCATAGCACAGTTCCACAAGGTCAAAAAGTTCGTGATGATATCCACCGACAAGGCGGTCAACCCGACAAACGCAATGGGCGCTTCAAAGAGATGCTGCGAGATGATAATGCAGTACCTTTCCAAGCAGGAGGACAACACCACCGAGTTCGTCACCACACGTTTCGGAAACGTCCTCGGGTCAAACGGCTCTGTTATCCCGCTTTTCAAAAAGCAGATAGAGGACGGCAAGCCCGTTACCGTCACCCACCCCGACATAATCAGATACTTTATGACTATCCCCGAGGCTGTCAGCCTTGTGCTTGAAGCGGCATCGTTCGCAAAGGGCGGCGAGGTGTTCGTGCTGGATATGGGTAAGCCCGTCAGGATAGTTGCTCTTGCAGAGAACCTTATCAGAATGTACGGCAAAAAGCCTTACGAGGACGTAAAGATAGTGTTCACGGGGCTTCGTCCGGGCGAAAAGATAAAGGAAGAGCTGCTTATGGACGAGGAGGGGCTCAAAAAGACCTCCAACAAGCTCATATTCATCGGCAGTCAGATAGACATCGACCCCGACAGCTTTATCGACAATCTCGAAAAGCTCAAGGAGGCAGCTCAGAAAAACAACGAGGCTGTGGCAATACAGGCTCTGCACGAAATGGTGCCGACCTTTACCACGCCCGAGGAGTTCAACAGCAAAACGGTCATCAAAAAGACCGACTACAAGGACTACGACACCGACGTATCATCGCACAAGGACACCGTCAGCGTTTAGACAGACTATTTCAAGGAGAACAAAACATTGCTTACAGACTATCACAGCCACATACTTCCCGGCATCGACGACGGCTCACGCAATGTCGAGATGTCACTTAAAATGATACAGATGCTGAAGGAGCAGGGCGTTGAACGCATCGCCGCTACCCCGCATTTCTATGCTCACAGAGAGGGCAGCGTCGAGGCTTTCCTGCAAAAGCGCCGGCACGCCTTTGAAAAGCTGATGCAGGCTCAGCCCGCCATAGACAGCATCATTCTCGGAGCAGAGATATCCATAGAGCGTGACATATCCGAGCTTGAGGGGATAGATAAGCTCGCCTACCAGGGCACAAACTACATACTTCTCGAATTCCCCTATACGGGCTTTCACGGCTGGATGTGCGAGGAGATAGACAACATCGCCTATCACTACGGTCTTGTCCCCGTTATCGCTCACCCGCACAGGTATCTCGACGATTTTTCAAAGGAGCAGATAGAAAAGATACTCTCACTCAATGCCGTGTTCCAATTCAACATCGAGGCTTTTGAAACGCATTTCACCCGAAAGTTCGTAAAAAGCGTCATCGGCAGCGGCAGCGATTTCGTGTTCGGCAGCGACTGCCACAACACAAAGGAGAGAAAGCCGAACTTTGACCTGCTTTTGAAAAAGGCAAAGCCCGAGTGGATAGAACAGTCCGACGCTATGCTGGACTCTACTGACAGAGAATACTGAATTCCGAGGCGGAGCGTTTTGCTCCGCTTTTTTCGGGTCTTGCAATTTGTACAAAGATGTGTTATCATAGTTTTCAGACAGCTGACCGCTTTGATTTTGGAGATAGAAAATGGACATTGTTGTAATACTCATCCTGCTGCTCATATCTGCGATATGCTCTGCAACAGAGACCGCATTTTCATCATGCAACAGGATAAGACTCAAAAAGCTTGCAGACGACGGCAACAAAAGCGCCGCCAACGCACTTTATATATGCGAGAATTTCGACAAGGCGCTGACTGCGATACTTATCGGCAACAACGTTGTGAACATTCTTTCCTCAGCTCTTGCAACAGTGCTTTTCACAAAGCACCTCGGAAGCTCCAGCGTCGGCGCTGCAACGCTCGTAATGACCGTGCTGGTGCTTATCTTCGGAGAGATAATACCCAAAAGCCTTGCAAAGGAAAACTCCGAATCTTTCTCGATATTCATGGCTGCACCGCTGAGAGCGTTCATGTTCATCATCACACCGCTGATATGGATATTCTCGGGACTGACAAAGCTCGTTTCCAAGCTTGCGGGCAGAGATAAAAAGGAAGAGCCTTCGATAACCGAGGAGGAGCTTAAATACATAATCGAGGAGATAGAGGACGAGGGCGTGCTGGAGGAGCAGGAATCCGACCTTGTGCGCTCGGCGCTTGAATTCGACGAGATAAGGATAGAAAAGATACTCGTTCCCCGTGTCAGCATCGAAGCCGTCGGGATAGACGACAGCCTCGAGGATATCAAGGAGCTTTTCATTTCCACAAAGTACAGCCGTCTGCCCGTGTACGAAAAGGACATCGACCACATCGTCGGCGTTATACACCAGTCGGACTTCTTCGAGCTTTATCTCGGCAAAAAGAAAAAGGATATCAGCGAAATAATGAAAAAGCCCGTCTATATCAGCGAAACTATCCGCATCTCCGACGCTCTCAAAAGAATGCAGAAGGCTAAGGTGCATATGGCGGTGGTCGTTGACCAGTACGGCGGAACGGAGGGTATCGCCACGCTCGAGGACATCATCGAGGAGCTTGTCGGTGAGATATACGACGAGAGCGACGGCGACGATACCAGCTTCGTAAAGCTTTCGGATACAACGGTCGATATCTCCCCCGACCTTTCGGTAACGGATTTTCTCGAAAGAATGGAGCTCGACGAGGATACCATTCAGACGGATATGAACTCAATGGGCGGCTGGATAATGGATATGCTGGACAGGATACCCGAAAACGACGAGTGTATACTCTGCCCGCCGTTTGAGATGACCGTTAAAATGGAGGACGAACAGAAGATAGACCGTATTCTTATCAAGCTTCACAAACAGGAGGCGTGAGCGTTGAGAAAACGTATTTTTGAAATAATGCAGATAAGCAAAAAAGACGATGCCCCGAGCATGGCGTTTGACATCGTGCTGGTGCTCGTCATATTTGCAAATATCGCCGCTATGTTCTTGCAGACGTTCTCATCGCTTTCCGATTACCACAATATCTGCAAAACAGTCGAGTATGTCACGGTCGGGTTTTTCTGCGTGGAGTATGCGCTTCGCATCTTTACCGCAGACTTCCTTTACCCCGAGAAGAACAAGTTCCGTGCAGTCGGCAGGTTTTTGTTCTCCTTCGACGGCATCGTCGATCTGCTGACGATAATCCCCGCATTCTTCCTCACGGGCTTCGTTGTTTTCAGAATGCTCCGTGTGGTTAGGATATTCCATTTGTTCAGGATAAACTCGCAGTACGATTCGTTCAACGTCATCAAAAATGTAATCTACAATAAACGCAATCAGATCTTTTCTTCGATCTTTATAATCGTTATCCTTATGCTCGCCTCGTCGCTGGGAATATACAGCGTCGAGCACGAGGCTCAGCCGAATGTTTTTGAAAACGCCTTCTCCGGCATATGGTGGAGCGTCTCGGCAATGCTCACCGTCGGCTACGGCGACATCTACCCGATAACTCCCGTCGGTCAGATAATGGCGATATTCATAGCATTTCTCGGCGTCGGAGTGGTCGCTATCCCCACAGGTATCATAAGCGCAGGATTTGTCGAGCAGTACCAGAAGGATCAGAACGCCGACGTTGAACACCCCGATATCGACAAGGTCGGCGAGATACTTGTAACGAACAAAAACAAGCTCGCAGGTCTGACAGTCTCGGAGCTGAAAATGGAGTACGATACAAACGTGTATATAATCCTGCGTGACGAGCTGACAGTCCTCGCCACCGACAACACAAAGCTTCGTGAGAACGACATAGTAATTATCAGCTCCGATAAGCTGACAAAAAAGAAAAAGAAAAAATGAAAAAAGACAGCTCACACCGAGCTGTCTCAGACTGCCGATACGGTATTAAACCTCAATGTAATCTATAAAGTTTATACCCGAAGGGGCTTGGGGGCGACCGGAAAGCCCCCAAAATAAAGCGTTTATCTATTGTGCGATATGTACACTGTTCTAAGTGTATTATGAAAGCTTGTAAAAAAAGACAGCTCACACCGAGCTGTCTTTCTTTTTGAAAACGATCAGTTTGCTTATAACATAATTGAGTATCAGCACGACGACGTTTGCGAATATCTTTGTCACCCAGTAGTTTATGTCCATAAGGTCGTAGCCCAGCCACATTATTCCCATTTCCACAAACAGAGTGAAAAGCCTTCCGCCGTAGAACGACACCATTTCCGCAAAAAGTCCCTTTTTGCCCTCGACCTTTGAATCGAACACCCATATCCGATTGGTCACATATGCAAACGTCACGGCGCATATCCACGAAATGACCGTGCTGATATTTGAAACTGCGCCCTTGCCAAGCCCTGCACTTTCGCACAGATACTTTGAAACACCCGCTGTCACAAAGCTGACCGCCGTGGTCAGCACACCAAAGAACAGATACATCAGCACTTCCCTGTTCTTCTGGAAAAACGGCTCGAACCAGCGGAATATTTTAAGGTGCACCAGCTTATCAAAAATATCGGGCTGGCGCTGCTGTTGTTCACTCATCTTTATTCTCCGTTCGTATCGCTTCTATCATCATATCAAGGTCCGAAAGCTCCACCAGCTCGGAGCATCTGCCCCTCAGCCTTGCGCTTCCCTTTAAGCCCTTTATGTACCACTGCACGTTCTTGCGTGCCTCTTTCATACCCTGCTTTTCGCCCTTGTATCTGCAAATAAGCTCACAGTGCTTTTTCATCACGGCAAGCTTTGTTTCAAGGTCGGGCTCGGGCATTACCTCACCGCTTTCAAGGTATCTTTTCACCTGCTCAAACACCCACGGTCTGCCGTAAGAGCCTCTGCCTATCATCACAAGGTCGCACCCCGTAAAGTCGTACATCGCCTTTGCGCTTTTGCCGTCATACACATCGCCGTTGCCGAAAACAGGTATCTTCACCGCCTGCTTTACGGCTTTTATTATATCCCAGTCGGCTTTTCCCGAATAGAACTGCGTCCTCGTCCTGCCGTGAACAGCGATAGCCGAAACGCCCGCCTGTTCAAGGATCTTTGCGAACTCCACTGCGTTTTTGCTCTGCTCGTCCCAGCCCGCACGGAACTTGACCGTCACGGGGCACTGCGCATTTTTCACGACCTCTTTGGCTATATCGGAAGCAGTCTGCGGATCTTTCATAAGAGCGCTGCCGCTGCCGTTGGAAACTATCTTCGGAACGGGACAGCCCATATTGATATCTATCACATCGGGCCTGTGTTCGTTCAGCATATACGCCGCCTTGCCCATATAGTAGCTTTCCTCGCCGAAAAGCTGAAGCGCATACGGTCTTTCCTCCGGTTCTATCTCGCAAAGCCTTGCGGTCTTTTTGTCGCCGAAACACAGCCCCTTTGACGATATCATCTCGCTGACGAGATAGCTTGCGCCATATTCCTTGCACATAAGTCTGTAAGCCTTGTCCGCCACCGATGCCATAGGCGCAAGTGCTGCGGTCTTTTCTATTTCAAGCGTTCCTATCCTTATCGTCTGCATAGCGGTCACTGTTCTTCTTTTTTGCCGAATATGCGGTAATACTGCATTATGCTGTACTCGTTTTTCAGATAGTCGGTCTTTTTGTCCTTGTCGTTGATGTCGAACCACTCTTTGTCAGAATTCATAAAACCGAACATGCTGATAATGGGAATCTCCTCACGCACCTTTTCAAGCTCCTGCTGATACGGCGCAAGCGGCAGACCTGCGGCTTTCATCACCTCGTTTGAGAGGTAGTTGAGGCTTATCTGCTTTATCTCCTTAGCTTCAACGCCCTTGTTGCTCCAGATAAAGAAAGGTGTCTGGTGCAGTCTTGCATAGTCGCCTATCGAAAGGGTCGAAACGTCCTGTCCGTAAAGCTCCTCGGTAAAGTCCATTATGTGCGGGAAATGGTCGCCGAACATAACTATTATGACCTCACGGTCGTAGTCACGGAAATAGTCCACAAGCTCACCGACCGCCTTGTCCGAAAGGTATATCGAGTCAAGATATATCTCCGCTTCCTTGTTTTTTATGCCCTCGATGTCGATGTTGTGCGGGGTGGTCTTTCGGTTGTTGTCGGTGTACTCGCCGTGGTTCTGCATCGTCGTCGTCCAGATGAACAGCGGGTCGATATCGTCCTTGTGCAGATCGACAGTCCTCTTGATGCTCTCAAATACAGTGCTGTCTGAAATGTTTGCGTTTATCTTCTGTACGCCCGGGAGCTTTTCGTGGCACTTATAGACAGCGTCGTCAAACTGGAGGTTCTTGTATGCGTTTTCAAGATTCCAAAGACCCGGACGGCAGGGTGTTACAGCCATCGTGTGGTAATTCAGCGAGTTCAGGTAGGAAACAAGACTGTCCTGCTTGCTCTCGACATACTGCGTGAACGCCGCACTGTTCGGGGGCAGGAAACCCATAGTGTTGCCCGAGAGGAACTCATACTCCGAGTTGCAGGAATATCCGCCGTAAGCCGACACAGTAACGTAGCCGTGTACGGATTCATTTTTCAGCGCATCTACGCAGGGCATAAAATCCTTGCTCGTTTTAAGGTCGCCGATGTGTCTGTAATCGGCGAACGACTCGTTCATTACGCCGATGATTATAGGCTTCTGAGCCTTTTGCACATCTTCGGTCTTGTACTGCGAAAGTATCTCCTCGGCTTTTTCGTCCGAATAGCCGTCGGGCTCGTAAACGTGGTTGTACATTCCGTCAAAGTAGAACATCAGATTGTAGCCGACATTTGAGTAGGTCAGCTTGTTCTCGTTTCCGGAAAAGTTCATAATGATATACCTGTTCTTTATGCCGACATCGTAAGCGAACTTGCCCACGAAAACCAGCACGATACCGCAGGTCACCGCACTTGCTGCGGAGATAAGCCTTGCCTTGACCTTTATCGGCGAGATGCCGACCTTGATGAACACCCATATCATCACACCGACGTTCGCCACGGCATAAAGCGGCAGCCACTCGAACGAGAAGCTGTAAAGGTCGCTTGCCTCCTTAGCCGATTCGATGTTGAACAGGTCCGAAAACTGTATCGGCGCACCTCTGAACAGGAATATGTAATACTGCATAAACCCGTAGAATGCGAAAAATCCGTTAATTATGCCGAACCACACCTTGGGGTTCTTGAACACCGTACATCCGATAAGGTACAGCGCCATGCAGAGCATAAGACCCAGAAGCGTGTAAAGAACGTTTCTCTTGACAGGGGGAGAGCCCATTATAAGGTCGGGCATCAGCATCGAGTTGAACGAGAATATCAGCGCAAGCCAGAACCTGTTGACAGGCTCACCTATCTTTTTGCTGCCACGGCTGCGCAGGATAACTCTGATAAGCTGGAATATGTCGATAGCCGCAAGGACTCCCGCAGGTATCGCACAGTACCTAAGCCAGCTGTAATCGTCCCTCTCGTAACCGTATTTCAGAAGCGTTATCATTCCCCACAGGAAATAGATAGCCAGGAATGCGTAGATCGTAAAAGCATAGCCCATATATTTCCACGACGGGATAAGGCCTCTTGTAAAGAAATTCTTGTTATCCGTCCTTGGAACGAACTCTTTTTTGGGTTTTTTTGATTTTTTGTTGTCGTCTGATTTTTCGGAAATGACAGCTTCGGCTTTGTCGTCTGTTTTTTCAGCCGGCTCGTCTCCCGCCGCATCAACGGGCTTTTCAAGCTCGTCCACAGTGGTGTTGATGTCGCTCATTTTTACTCTCCTTTCAAGAATGCGTGGAAAACGCCGTTCCTGTGCACCTTACTACCGCAAAGGAACGCAGATATGTTAGTTGTCCTTAACTACACAATACACGATTATTTTACCACAATCCTCACGCTATTTCAAGGATTTTTTTAAAATATCTCTGCCAAAAGTGTAAATTATGCAAAAAAATGACCCTTTCCCCGCCGTTTTCGGACTTGGAAAAGGGTCAATCTATATTATCGGGAACATATTTCAGGATGTCGCTGATCTCGCACTCGAGGTAATCGCATATTCGGGCGAGCACGGGCAGGTCTATGCGTGCGACCTTGTTGTTGCAGTAGCTGTTGAGCTGGGCAGGACTTAAATTACAGTTTTTGATAAGCTTATATTTGCTTATACCGCGTGAAAGCCTGTATTCATCGAGCGTTATAATGACTTTTCCGCCGTTCATTCTCTCACCTCCTACAAATAGTATTATAATATAAAACTCAATTATTTCAAAGTTAAAAAATATTTAATTTATTATAATACAATTTAATTTAATATACCTTAAAGATATTGACATCATTTGCATTATGTTGTATAATATGTACAAGATGTTTAAGTTGGTCTTCTTTTATATTTTGTGGAAAGGCGTGATATTATGATTTGTCCGAAATGTGGAAGCGAAAACATTCAAGCAGTCAGCGAGCAGATAACAACAGGCGAGATAATAGACACACGTCACAACAAAGGCTTTGGCGGATGTAAAGCATGTGTCGGAATGATGTTGACGGGAGGAATAGGTTTTTTCTGTGGTTTGTGTGGTATGGGTAAAACCAAAGGAAAATTTAAGGATACTCGCAAGACAACAACCCAAATAACATATTGCTGCATGAGTTGCGGACATAAATTCCGATAATGAAAAACTCAGAAACTCTCTTTTTTCGTACTTGGAAAACCGCAATGCAACTCGGAGCATATGCGGGTTGTCACCAGCTCCCTGAGAGAAGCTTTTTTTTAAAAGGATATCAATTCCCCGTGTGTGCTCGTTGTTGTGGAGTTCTGGTAGGCGAATTGCTTGCTCTGCTTATTCCCACAAAAAATAAGAAGAAAAGACTAATTCTTAGCTTTGTATTACTGCTTGTTATGTTTGTTGATTGGTTTGTGCAATTCTTAGGGATAAAAGAATCAAATAACAAAAGACGATTTACAACAGGACTTGGTGGGGGATTTGGTTCGTGGTCAATACATATTATGCTGCTCAAAATGATTTTTATCCCAAAAACAGACGGCACAAAGAACGTTCAGCCGTAGAAACTGTGGTGCGAGAAGAGACCAGCAATAAACCTTAAACAGATTTTTGTTAATAAAATCTTTGTTGCACCGAAAAAAATATGTGTTATAATATCAGCATCATTTACGGTGCTGATATTTTTTTCGGCAAACCGTTTGCAAAGGGGAGTAAATATGGATCACGAATTTGTGCTGATACTCGATTTCGGCGGACAGTACAACCAGCTTATCGCAAGGCGTGTGCGTGAATGCAGCGTTTACTGCGAGGTCAAGCCCTACAACAAGATCACCCTTGACGAGATAAAGTCTCTCTCTCCAAAGGGCATTATCTTCACCGGCGGACCGCAGAGCGTTTACGGTGAGGGCGCTCCGAGCGTTGACAAGGGTATTTTCGAGCTTGGCGTGCCTGTGCTTGGCATCTGCTATGGCTCTCAGCTTATGGCGCACGTTCTCGGCGGAAAGGTGCAGACCTGCGAATCCAGCGAGTACGGCAAGACAGAGACCGAGTTTGACAGCTCCTGTGCGCTGTTTGATATCGCCGGTCTGGGCGAAAAGAACACCGTCTGGATGAGCCACACCGACTACATCAGCGACATTCCGCAGGGCTTTAAGATAACCGCTCACACCGATCACTGCCCTGTTGCGGGTATGGCGAACGCCGACAAAAAGCTGTACGCTGTACAGTTCCACCCCGAGGTCAACCACACCGTTCACGGAACTGATATGATATATAATTTTGTCCGCAATATCTGTGGCTGCAAGGGCGACTGGACAATGGGCAACTATGCCCAGACCGCTATCAAGCAGATACGTGAAAAAGTCGGCAGCGGCAAGGTGCTTCTCGCACTTTCGGGCGGTGTCGATTCGTCGGTAGCTGCGGCGCTGCTTTCAAAGGCTGTCGGCAGCCAGCTGACCTGCATCTTTGTAGACCACGGCTTTATGCGTAAAAACGAGGGCGACGAGGTCGAGGCGGCTTTTAAGGACTGGGATATAAACTTTGTCCGTGTCAACGCTAAGGCGCAGTTTATGAACAAGCTGCGTGGCGTGAGCGAGCCGGAGGCAAAGCGTAAGATTATCGGCGAGGAGTTTATCAGAGTCTTTGAGCAGGAATCCAAAAAGATAGGCGCTGTGGACTATCTTGCACAGGGCACTATCTACCCCGATGTGATCGAGTCGGGCTGCGGCGATGCGGCAGTCATCAAGTCGCACCACAACGTCGGCGGACTTCCAGACTATGTCGATTTCAAAGAGATAATCGAACCGCTTAGAATGCTTTTCAAGGACGAGGTAAGAAAGCTCGGCACAGAGCTGGGACTTTCGGACACGCTTGTCTGGAGACAGCCGTTCCCGGGTCCGGGACTTGCGATAAGGATAATCGGCGAAATAACCGACGAGGGCCTGGAGGTGCTTCAGGACGCAGACTTCATCTTCCGTGAGGAGATCGCCAAGGCGGGCTTTGACAGAAGCATCAACCAGTACTTCGCAGTGCTGACGAATATGCGCTCGGTAGGCGTTATGGGCGATTTCAGAACATATGATTACACTCTTGCTCTGCGTGCCGTTACAACGACAGACTTTATGACCGCAGAGTTTGCAAGGATACCCTACGAGGTGCTCGAGGTCTGCGCAAGTCGTATCGTAAACGAGGTAAAGAACATCAACCGTGTAGTTTACGACATCACGACCAAGCCCCCCGCAACTATCGAGTGGGAATAAAAAGCCTCCAAGGCGTAGTCCCGCAGAGCTTACAAGCCACTAACGGACCAAAAGAAATACAGCGTATAACAGCTTCCTGATGCGACAATGCGTCAGGGAGCTTTTCATTTACAAGCCCCGATATGCAGTAGCAGGATCACAGTGATCCAAATGCACCTTGACATATCCGTCCTGTTCATATATAATAGCTTTTGAAGATCCCGCAAAGCTGTTGTATCACAATATGCCTTACAAGGAGAAAAAGAAATGAAAAAAAGAAGGATACAGGATAACACATTGATCATATCCGATGACTCCGGAACGGAGTTTTTGTCGATAAACGAAGAACGTGACAAAGACCAACTGATAATATCCGTTTCCGGGAGCATCAAAAATGAAGCTGCCTTTGATTTTGAAGATGAGCTGATCGGGGCACTTTCCGTTTTCAGACGTATCGTAGTAGATTTTTCCGGCGTGTCATATATCGGGGGAGCTGCTCTAAATTCGCTTATGGCTGCAAAGAGGATAACCGATGAAAACGGCGGTGAGATGATACTAAGAAAGGTCAGCCCGGAAATAATGCAGGTCATCGAATCCGGTCTCGCCGATATTCTGATCATAGAGGATAACTGAAACAAACGGCATATTCCCTCGCCGAAGTGAAGGAATATGCCGCCTTTTATTCGTGTGATCTGATCCCGAGGGAATGTCATACCTCTTTGAAGATCCACTGCTGAGTTTCGTTGTCCGAGCCGGTCAGCTTGTATATCTGCACGTTGCTGCCTTTCTTCGGGCTGTTTCCAGCTGCATCGAGGCTGAACTTGGTATTATAGAGCGTTACATGATAGTAGCTTCTGAAACCGTTGTTCTTGCAAGCTGCCTTGAAGAGCTGAGTGGGGATAGTAGACTTTGAGGTCTGCTTTGTATATGTCCATACGTTCTTTCCGTTAGAGGCGCTGTTTACCGAGTTTACGGAAACGTCGAGGCACTTTCCGGATTTAACGTTGACAAAGAAGAAGTATTTTCCGGACTTGACTGCTTTCCACTGCTGAGCCTTGTCGTTTTTGTTGTAAGCTTTCAGGAATGCATTTGACTTATTTGATGTTCCGTTGACTGCGATCGCTGTATTGGAGCAAGCTGCGGGAGAGATAGTGTATATCTTATTGTTCACGATAGTATCGGTCGAAGCGAATTTCTTTATTATATCCGTGAGCGCTCCGTCAAAAGATCCGTTGTAGTAAGGGCCGTTCTTATAATTGAAAACAACGTTCTTGTTTACATTGACTCTTGAGGAAGCCGAGCTGAGCTTCTTTCTTACCTCAAAATGGAGATGAGGACCTGTGGAGGCGCCGCTCGAGCCGATCTTAGCTATTGCTACGCCTGCTTTAACTTTCTGACCTTTCTTGACGGTGATAGAGTTCTTTGCAACATGACCGTAGATGTAGTACCAGCCGTCATCTCCGAGGATATATACGGAATTGCCGTAGGTGTTGATATGATTGCACTTCCTATAATCCTTGCTCTTTTCGTTGTAGCTGCTGTAATGATTGCATTTGTTGTTTACGCTTATGACCTTTCCGGAAACTGCACAGTAAACTCTGTTGTCCTTGCCGGCGTGAATGTCGATACCGCTGTGATTTCCGCCGTAGGATTTGGAGTACCCGTAACTGTAAGCGATCTTCTTTCCGTTGTTTACCGGGAAAACTGCTGTTTTGAGCGAGGCTGCGTCTGCCTTGAATCCCATACCGGGGATAAGAGTTGCTATTACTGCGAGGGTAATGATAAATGCAGTAAAGGTTTTAAGCATCTTTCTTGTGTAAATATTTCTTTCTTCCATGATTCTTACCTCTTTTCTTGATTTTTCGGAGCTTTCGGCTCTCTGTTGTGTTATACACGTCTCATGAGCAAGTGTTACATTTTTTCTGAAAAACTTTTTTCGATCTGTTTTTCGATTTTTGTCTTTCGCTTCTATATACACACGCTCGCAGAAGATGTTACAACAAAAAGAGAAAAAAGATAAATATTTTTTCGGATATCTATTCCGGCATCAGATGTTTCTGACCTTATGCTCTGCCCCGAAACCCCGAACGCCTCGAAATACATTGACTTTTTATTATATATGTGTTATAATACTACAAACCGGAAACGACTACGTATTCTTATAAAAATCTTACATGAAAAGAGTTGAAAGATCAATGCGGCGTCTTTATGATCAGACATACAGACTGACGCACAGCACCTTTTTATATTTATATTACAGAGAATATATTTTTATAGGAGCAGTATGCCAGTAAAACGGATGTACTGCTTTTTGTTTTGCCCTCGGGGCGGCAAATATAAATGAAATGATGTGAAAAAAATGACAGAAGCATTGGAAAAAGAATTTGAACAGTATTACTGCAAATACTGCGACAAAGCATACAGAGGCGTTCTCAGCAAGATCAACAATGCTGCCTTAGCCGAAGATATAGTGCAGTCAGCATTCCTTTCCTGCTATGAAAAATTTGAGGAGTTCGATCCGCAAAAAGCTTCTTTCGGAACGTGGCTGAACGTCATCATAAATAACCGTCTGAAAAACTATTACCGTGACCGTAAAGAGTCCACGGACATTGACGACGTTGATCTTTCCGACGGCGGATTTGAGGACGAGATAACACAAGCTATGTATATGGAACGGGCAAACTCGGATCTTGCTGCGGCACTGGAGCTTTTGAAGGACCGTGAGCGTCTTGTTATCATATACAAGTATTTCAAGAAAAAGCCCGATAAAGAAGTAGCCGAGATCCTGAATATATCTCACGCAAACGTCAGGGTCATCCACACAAGAGCCCTTGACAGCCTGCGGAAAATATACGAAGAAAAGAACTATATCTGGGAGAGATGATAAATGGCAGATCTGTACCGTAAATCTTCACTTGAAAAGCTTTCCGACCCGGAACAGCTCGATAAAGCCGTAGTCATTTCTTCGCCGATGTCCTGGCTGGCACTGATCGGAGTGCTGATAATAATAATTGCCGTGCTTGTCTGGTCGGTACTCGGGACTCTTCCTACCACCGTGACCGTGAGGGGTATCGTATCTGCTCCGGAAAATGCGGGAGCATATTACTCCGACTACAGCGGGATCGTCACAGATGTTTCGGTAAAAGAGGGAGATAAGGTCAGCGAAGGACAGACCCTTTTGACTGTAAAAGGATCGGACGGAAAAGAACACGATATAAAAGCTGACTGCGCAGGGACGGTATCTCGTATTACTGCGGGATCGGGTCAGATGCTTACCGTAGGAACGGAAGCCGTCAGATATGCTCCGGAAAGTGAGAATGAACAGGTGATAGTGTGCTATGCTCCGGCTGAACAGGCACAGAAACTTAATAAGGGAATGAAGGTGCTTGTCTTCCCGTCATCGGCAGACACCGACAAATACGGTCATTTTGAAGCGCAGATCGTTTCGGTGGGCAAATATACGGCAAATACCGAAAATATGGCTTTTGTAACAGGCAGGAACAATATGCTCGCTGATTCATTCCTACAAAACGGTCCGGTATATGCGGTGATATGCAAGATAGTCAGCGAAAACGGTGATCCCAAGTGGTCGGGTAAAAAAGACGGTGCTCCGAGGCTTTCAAACGGTTCCCTTGTATCAGCCAAGATCGTAACAGCCGAAAGCTCGCCGATCTCAAAGCTGTTCTGCGGCTTGGGCAACTGAACGGGAGGAGCTTTATGAGTAATTATGTAAAGACTCCTACTATTTATCAGATGGAGTCTACCGAGTGCGGTGCCGCTTCTCTTTCAATGATCTTCGCATATTTCGGCAAGCATATTCCTCTTGAACAGATGCGTATCGAGACCGGCGTTTCCCGTGACGGATGCGTTGCCGGGAACATTATGCGCTGTGCCAGGAAATACAAGCTGGAATGTCACGGTTACAGAAAAGAGCCAGAGGATCTCAAAACTATTCAGACGCCCTGCATCATACATTGGAATTTTAACCACTTTGTTGTGTTTGAAGGATTCAAGGGCAAGTATGCCTACATAAACGACCCCGCCAACGGTCGGAGAAAGCTGACTTTTGAGGAGCTGGACGAAGCGTTTACCGGCGTTGTTATGACATTCAAGCCGGCCGAAGGCTTTGAAAAGCAGAAAAAAGAGACCGGACTGCTCGACTTTATGAAAAAAAAGCTGAAGGGTCAATACGGGCTGATCTTCAAGCTGTTGTTCATAGGGCTTCTGTTGGTGTTCCCCGGGCTTATGCTCCCGGTGTTGTCCCGGGTCTTTATCGATGATATACTTGTGGGCGGAAACACCGATTGGTTCAATATGCTGATCCTGTTTATGATAGGATCGCTGACTCTGAAAATATGCCTTAAATTATACAGAGACAGACTTCTTGCGAAAATACAGAAAAAAACGGTCCTGCTGTCGGCAAGAGAATTTCTGTATACCCTTTTTCGTCTCCCTATAAGCTTTTTTGATCAGAGATATGCAGGTGACCTGGTCAGCAGAGTAAAGAGCAGCGCAAACGTCAGCAGCTTCCTTGCGGGAGAGCTGGCTGAAACTGTGCTCAACGTATTAGTGGCTGCGTTTTATCTGTTCCTGCTTATCGTATACAGTCCCATTCTTACAGCCGCAGCATTGGTGTCGGTCATCATTGACCTTATTATAATGAAGATGAGTTCCGCAATGCTTGCCAATGCGTCCGCAAAGCTTCAGCAGGATTCGGGCAGGCTGGCGGGAACGGTGTGCGCCGGGATAAGCATAACAAGCACGCTGAAAGCGTCGGGTGCAGAACCAGGGTATATAAGCCGCATACTCGGCTGCAACGCTAAGGCAGTAACACTTGAACAGGAGCTGAACAGAGATCAGCAGATAATAAACGCTTTTCCGGGCGCTGTTAAAATGATCACAGACGTTCTTTTGCTGCTGATAGGCAGCGGGCTGGTCATCGACGGAAAAATGACAGTCGGAATGCTCGTTGCGTTTACCGCTATGTTCGGAATGTTCTCAGAGCCTGTCGATAAGCTGGTAGGCTTTGCAAAAAATCTTCATACGACAAAGGCGGATATCGACCGCATTGACGATATAATGAGATATGAAAAGGACAGCGCTTTTGATGAGGCAGTTCAGAAAAAGAGCATGACGCTGAAGCTCGAGGGCGCTGTTGAACTGGAAAATGTCTCTTTTGGCTACAGCAGACTGAAGCCGCCGCTGATCGTTGATCTCAGCTTTAAGATCCCTGTGGGCCGGTCAATAGCAGTAGTGGGAAGCTCCGGCTGCGGCAAATCGACAGTTTCAAAGCTTGTAAGCGGTCTGTATAAACCGTGGAACGGAAGGGTGCTTTTGGACGGTATCCCTGCGGAGAATATCCCCAACGAGATAATAAACGCAAGCATTTCCACGGTAAGTCAGAATACAACTCTGTTTTCGGGAAGCGTAAGAGACAATCTTACAATGTGGAACGAGAACGTTTCCGAAAACGATATGATCGCTGCGGCAAGAGATGCGTGCATACACGATCTGATCTCGCAAAAGCCCGGCGGCTATGATTTCAAACTCACCGAGGGAGCATCAAATCTGTCGGGAGGACAGCGCCAGCGGCTTGAGATCGCAAGAGCACTCACGACTAATCCGACGGTGCTGATCATGGACGAAGCCACAAGTGCGCTTGACCCTATCATCGAAAAGCAAATAATCGACAACATCAAACGCAGAGGGTGTACCTGCGTGGTAGTCGCACACCGTCTGAGCGCTATCCGTGACTGCGATCAGATAATCGTTATTTCCAACGGAAGCATCGTCCAGAGAGGCTCTCACAGTGATCTTGCAGCATCTGACGGACCGTACAGCGAGTTTATCAAAAATCTTTAAGGAGGTATTATTTTGGCCGAAAAAAACAATAATATCTTCTTAAAGGGCAGCGAGTACCATATTACCGACAACGACAGCGATGCATTCAGAGTAAAACAAGGAAAAGTGCTGGTATATATCGTACCTTTGAAAAAAGGCGAGCCGGGACGGAGATCGTTCATCTATGAAGCTTCTCCGGGAGAGGTATTGCCGTCGTTTTGCTATAGAGATGCAGAATACAGGCAATGGCGGTTCTGCTTTGCTGCACTGGACGAAGCCGTGATCGAAGCGATAGATGACGGATCGACCCGGGTGCTCAAGACCCGCTTTTGTCAAAAGGCAGATATCAGCAGTTATGAGATCGAGGGTTACAACGAAGGCATCGTCAATCAGTACAGGATCAACACCGTATCTGAGGACAGCTTCATTTACAAGAGCACCAGGGATAAAAAGAAGGTTTCCGTCCAGCTTTCGGAAATGATCCTCAGCGCATTCGGAAAGGAGAGCATCTCCTCTAAGCTCGATCAAAGCGGAGATTCCCTTTATGACAGCATCAGTCTCATCGGGCTGAAATGCGGGATAGATGTCGCACCTTACGAAAAGATATGCGAAGCCTGCAAAAACAAACCCACTGTTGCAGATATTGCAAGGATCTCGCATTTTGCATACCGTGATGTGATACTTGAAAACGGTTGGTACAAAAAGGATCTGGGTGCGCTTGTGGTATTTGACGAGGACGGCGATCCCAGGGTGTGTTTGCCCAAGGGCGGCTCGTATATACTGTATGATACGGCTGCAAACGAAAGCGTAAAGCTTTCACGGGACACAGCAAAAAGGATATCTCCGAAAGCGGTAATGCTGTACAGATCTCTGCCGGGCAGGGAGCTGACTAAAAAGGATATGATAAGATTCTGTGCGGGGAGCATCAGAAGATCTGATGTTATCCTGCTGATACTGATGCTTCTGGTATGTGCTCTTATGGGCATTATCACCCCTGTTGTCAGCCAGAAGATATATGATGAATATATCCCTCTCGGTTCAAAAGGAGTGCTGCTGCAGATAGGCAGTCTGCTTATCTCGTTTATGCTGGCAAATGTTTTGTTCACGGTGGTAAAGAATATCATCAGATTCAGGATAACGAGCAGGATAGCAAACGATTTCCACAACGCAGTCTACGACAGGCTGTTCAATTTACCGGAAAGCTTTTTCAGGAACTACGAATCCGCCGACCTTGCTCAGCGTGTAATGAGTGCCGGGCAGACCGCAGAATCGGCGGCAAATGTTGTTATCCTGCTGATCGTTGACGCAGTTTACATTGCCGTTTTCATTGCTGCAATGCTGCGGTATTCCGTTAAGCTGACGCTGGTCGGAACAGGACTTGCGCTGCTATATGCACTTTGCAGTTATCTGATAATCACGGCTGTGACCAAACAGACCCGCCGTTCTCTGGAACTCGAAGCAAGAGCCGATTCAATAATGTTCCAGTTTATCAACGGTATCTCAAAGCTGCGTATGGCAGGCGTTGAGGACAGGGCACTGTATGAATATATGAAGCCGTATATCCGGTACACAAACACGGAGCAAAAAAAGAACAACACCGTCAACTGCGGCGGTCTGCTAAAGCTTATAGCCGCCGACCTGTTTACGATAGTGTTTTACCTGTTAGTGATAAAGGGTAGGACAGCGATCGGCCTCGGCGGATTTATAGCCTTCACAACGTTGTTTTCATGCTTTACGGTTTATGTAATAGACTTGTCAGACAGTCTGGGAGGTCTGAGATCGATCCAGCCGCTGATCGAACGACTGTCGCCTGTTTTAAAGGAAAAAACAGAAGCCTCGGGTGACTGTGAGCTGCCGGGTGATATTTCGGGGCAGATAGAGATCAATAATATCAGTTTCTCTTATTCTGCCGATTCTCCGGCAGTACTGAAAAATGTAGATCTAAAGATCAAAGCCGGAGAGTATGTTGCAATTGTCGGGCCTTCGGGGTGCGGGAAATCCACGCTGTTAAAGCTGCTGCTGGGTTTTGAAAAGCCGATGTCCGGAAAGATCTACTACGACAACAAGGATATCGACCGGGTGGATAAAAGAGAGCTGCGCAAGAAAATGGGCGTCGTGCTTCAAGACGGAAAGCTTATCTCGGGAAGCATTTTTGAGAACATATCTGTTACCTCCGAAAATGCTGATCTGAAGGACGTAGAGGAAGCAGTCAGAGCAGTTGGGCTTGAAGAAGACATAAGGCAGATGCCTATGGGACTGCATACCGTACTCAGCGAGGATTGCTCGACTATCTCGGGCGGTCAGCAGCAAAGGATACTCATAGCCCGTGCGATGGTCTCAAAGCCAAAGATCTTGTTCCTCGACGAAGCTACGAGCGCTCTGGATAACATCACACAGAATATCGTCTGCAATACGATAGAACAGATGCGGGCTACAAGGATAATTATTGCCCACAGACTCAGCACCGTAATAAAATGTGACAGGATAATCGTTCTGAATGAGGGTTCTGTCGCAGAGCAGGGAACGTTTGAGGAGCTTATGGAAAAGAAAGGGCTTTTTTACGAGCTTGCAAGCAGACAAATGGCATAAGGACCTTTCTGGCTTATCTGTAACACTTACAGCGCCTGAGTGTAAATATAAATGATAGCAGTCAGGCACAGACATTCTTCGGCTCTGTCGTTTTTACGGCGATGAGCAGCAACAGGACACAATATATGCGTAAAGCATAAATTCTGAAACAAAGGGTGGTACAAATGGATATACAAATGGATAAATACCTGAAAGATCTCTCAGACGCCAGGATCGTTGACAGCGGCGATAAGCTCTCTCAGCTGATCGAGAAAGAGACCGGCGACGAGCTTGACCTTGAAGACTTGGATAATGTGGCTGCGGCAAGACACAGCTTTTCGGATTTCAAGAAGTTCGCCGAACACAAAAAGAACTGAACCGCAGCGGCGGTGATAAAGAGGTGAAAAGGATTGAGAAGATGCTGTGCCAAACCCTATGAAGGCAGCGAAAAGTATATATTCGCCAGCTATTGTCACGCTGACGGCGATGCGGTGTTCCCTATAATCGAAAGGTTATCCGGGGAAGGGTATCTTATCTGGTATGACGAGGGGATAGATCCCGGTGACGAGTGGCCGGAGACTATAGCGTCTCACCTTAACGGCTGCGAAGCTTTCATTGCGTTCATTTCAAAAAAATCCGTCGATTCTCATAATTGCCGCCGTGAGATCACTTATGCGATACTTAAAAAGAAGCCGTTTGTTTCGGTAATGCTTGAAGATGTACAGCTCACTCCCGGAATGGAAATGCAGCTGACAGCAAATCAGTGCATTTACAAGTATCTTCTCCAAAGCGAGGACAAGTTTTACGAAAAGCTGCACAAGCCTGATTTTTTCAATGCCTGCAGAGGCACGACCGGTCAGCCCTTTCCTCGACTTGAGAACAAAACGGCACAAGACCTTGGAACGAACCGGGAAAAGTGCGGCGATACTCCGTCGGACGAGCCCGAGGAGCAAAAAGCTTTTGCAAAGCTTGTCAGAGAAAACCTCGGCGAGGAATACCTGCTTAAAGCAGCCCTGACCTCGGTGGGACGTTCCGAGGAAAAAAGCGATATTTATATCAAGGGCAACAGCGCCATCGGGAGAGTGCATTGCTTTATCGAAGCAGACGAGAACGGTTTTTGGCTGACCGATAACGATTCCACGAACGGTACTTTCCTGAACAATGTGCGGCTTGAACCGATGAAAAGAGTGCGGCTCAAGGACAACGACCGTCTTGTGCTGGCAAATGATTGCTTTGTGTTTCGTTCCATAAATTGAATAGCCCATCAAGGCTGTGATTAAGGAGATTTGAAAATGATATACTGCTATTTCTGTATGATGCCTTTGGAAGACAGCGACACAGAGTGTCCCTTTTGCGGTAAAGCACGGGAGGGAAAAGCGCCGCCTCACCATTTGCCATACGGAACAAGACTGAACGATAAATATCTTGTCGGTGCAGCTATCGGCGAGGGCGGTTTCGGCATCACCTATATAGGCAGGGAGACTATGCTTGATATAAAGGTCGCCATTAAAGAGTATTTCCCCGCCAGCTGTGCAAACCGTTATAATACAGAATCACTTGACGTACACCAAAGTCTGAGTGCTGATAAAAAGGAGCTCTTTGCCAGCGGAAAGGATACATTCCTTTCTGAGGCAAGAGCTTTAGCACGTTTTTCCGATGAAAAAGGAATAGTTAATGTGCGGGAGTATTTCCAGACCAACAATACTGCTTATATCGTAATGGAATACCTTGAAGGCGAAACTCTCAAAGAATACCTGGAGCATAAGCAGAGACTTTCTCCCGACAGCGTGCTTGAGATACTCGACCCGGTCATCAATTCTCTGAGGGTGATACACCGCAGCGGTCTTATCCACAGGGATATCAGCCCGCAAAACATCATACTTTCAAAGAAGGGTGCAAAGCTGCTTGATTTCGGAGCAGCGAGGTATGTGGATACGAATGGAGAAAACAGCTACTCCGTGATCCTTAAACCCGGATATGCTCCCGAGGAACAGTACCGCCGAAAAGGGAACCAGGGTCCGTGGACTGATATTTACGCTCTTTGTGCAACTATCTACAAATGCGTCACCGGGATAATACCCGACGCAGCTCTTGAAAGACTGATAAAAGATGAGATCAAGTCACCCTCGGCACTTGGCATAAGTGTAGATCCGAATTTTGAAAAGGCGCTTATGAAAGGAATGAGCGTTCTTCAAAAGGACAGGTACAGGACGATAGATGAGCTTATGGACGGATTTGCCGGCAAGGACGCCTCTTTAAGCAATACTCCGTCGGATAACGATGTCACGGTCCATTTAGGAAACGACGGGAATACCTCTGCTGCTGCGGGCGATGACCGCACATACAAGCTTTCAAACAGTCAGCCCGATAATATGACCGCAATGACCGAGCCTGTAAATGAAACGGCTTCATCGGTATCTGTTCAGCCGATCATTGCGCAGTTCAAAACGCCCGATGCACAGAATAATTCTGCCAAGCGGGCAAATGGATACAGCCCGCAGCAGAACTATGATAGAAAACCGTTGGATGTTCAGCCGATAACGACGCCGCAGACGAAAGTCCCGGCTAAGACCGTCGGGAACCCAAGAACAAAGGTGATCGTCGCAGCGATAGCTGCAATAGTCGTAATAGGCGCAGGGATAGCCGCCTTTGCACTGCTGTCGGGAAAAGACGACGGAAATGACACCGTATCGGTCGAGCAAACTGTTGCTTCATCTTATACCTATACTTCTACCGATACTTCGGAAGAAAAAACACCCGAACCGACGGACGCAGCCCTGGCAAACAAGAAAATAAACAAACAGACCATTCAGGAGCTGTGTGCTAATCCAAAGCTCAGTTCGATCACCATCAATAACTGTACCTTCGACAGCGATGTAAGCTTTGAGGACTTCCCCGAAAGATTGGCTGTGCTGAAAATAACCGACTGCAAAGAGCTTCCCTTGCTCAAAGGCATCAGCAAGCTGACACGTCTTAACTCTCTGGGTCTTATCAACTGCGGCGTGACCGACGAACAGCTTGCTTCGATAGATCTCAGGAAGCTTTCTAATCTGACCTATCTGTATTTAAACAATAATGCACTTACTAACATCTCGGCGCTCTCGGAGATCAAAACGCTTTGTGTTGTAAACGTAAACAGAAACAAGCTCACCTCGCTCAGCGGACTTGAAAAAGCCATCAAGCTCCAAAAATTATATGCAGCGGGAAACGAACTTACCGATCTGAACGGGATCGTCAACTGCACTGTACTTACCCATGCGGCTCTCAACGACAATAAACTTACAAACGCAGATGTACTGAAAAAGAGCAGTAACACCCTTGAAGCTATCGATCTTAGAAACAATCAGCTTTCGGATATTTCCTTCCTTGAGGGTACTGCAAAGCTTCAACTGCTGTTTATCGACAACAATAAGATCAAGACCCTTGCTCCGCTAAGCGGCAGCAAAAAGCTTTTCAAGTTTTCTGCTTCCAACAATCTGATAGAGAACGTTTCGGAGCTGTGGGGACTTGAAGAACTGAAATACATCGTTTTGGATAACAACAAGATCACTGATGTCAACGGCTTGAGATCCTTTGATTCCGGATACAGGCTGCTGTCCCTGAACAACAATTCCATTTCCGAGTTTATTGAAATAAACGTGAAAGGTGTAGGTGTGGATGTACTTATGCTGTGCAGCAATCCGATAAAAGCCTCATCGCTTGGAGAAAAGAAAAACAAATTCAGCGGCGGCACGCTTTTTGTAAGCTATGCCGAAGGAATGGATTTTGATAAGCTGTGGGCAAAGTTCAATTACGTTCATATAAATATTGCCGATTATCCGCTTGACAAGCAGCTTGCGTTTGAAGAAGATGCCAAGAAGAGTAACAAGACCCCTGTCTTTAACGATATAGCTGATCTTAAAGCCCGGATGGATAACATGCAATGCAGATACATGGAAATATCGGAAGAATGGTTTGAACCGCTCTCATACGGTAACAGCAAAAATAAGCAGTGATCTCGTATCTGCTTTGAAACAAAACGCTGTGTGAAAAATAAGCTTTGGCATAAATACAAGGCATTCCTCCTGCAAAATGAGGGATGCCTTGTTGTATTATTCAGAATTCTATCTTCTTTTCGATGTAAGCAGCGAGGTCCTCTATCTTGATACGCTCCTGCTCCATGGTGTCTCTGTCACGGACAGTTACGCAGCCGTCCTCGACGGACTCAAAGTCATAGGTAACGCAAAGCGGTGTTCCGATCTCGTCCTGTCTTCTGTAACGCTTGCCGATAGAGCCTGTCTCGTCGTAGTCAACGCTGAACTTCTTTGCAAGCATATCGTACACCTCGCCTGCCTGCTCGGAAAGCTTCTTTGAAAGCGGCAGGACACAAGCCTTGAAAGGTGCAAGTGCAGGGTGGAAGCGCATAACCGTTCTCACGTCGGGCTTTTCCTCCGTGCCGAGGTTCTCCTCGTCGTAAGCCTCGACAAGGACTGTCAGGAACAGTCTTTCAACGCCGAGGGACGGCTCGATAACGTAAGGAACATATCTCTCGTTTGTCTCGGGGTCAAAGTAGTCAAGGGTCTTTCCGCTGGTTTTGATATGCTGTGTGAGGTCGTAATCTGTTCTGTCGGCAACGCCCCACAGCTCGCCCCAGCCGAACGGGAACAGATACTCAAAGTCAGTTGTAGCCTTGGAGTAGAAGCAAAGCTCCTCTGCGGAATGGTCACGCAGACGCAGGTTCTCCTCCTTGATGTTGAGGCTGAGCAGGAAGTTCTTGCAGAAAGATCTCCAGTACTCGAACCACTCAAGGTCAGTACCCGGCTTGCAGAAGAACTCAAGCTCCATCTGCTCGAACTCACGCACGCGGAAAATGAAGTTGCCCGGAGTGATCTCGTTTCTGAAAGACTTTCCGACCTGAGCAACGCCGAACGGTATCTTTCTTCTTGTCGTTCTCTGGATATTTGCAAAGTTTACGAAGATACCCTGAGCTGTTTCCGGACGCAGATAAAGCTCTGCCTTGGAGTCCTCGGTAACGCCCTGGAATGTCTTGAACATGAGGTTGAACTGTCTGATGTCGGTGAAGTTGTGCTTTCCGCAGCTCGGGCAGGGGATATTCTTTTCATTGATGTAGTTCATCATCTGCTCGTTTGACCAGCCTGCAACGTTTGTGCCGTCAAAGTCCTCGATGAGGTTGTCGGCTCTGTGTCTTGTCTTGCACTCCTTGCAGTCCATAAGCGGGTCGGAGAAGCCGCCGAGGTGACCCGAAGCCACCCATGTCTGCGGGTTCATAAGGATAGCGGAATCAAGACCTACATTGTACTTGTTCTCCTGAATGAATTTCTTTCTCCAGGCTGCCTTGATGTTTGTTTTCAGCTCAACGCCGAGCGGGCCGTAGTCCCATGTGTTTGCAAGGCCGCCGTAGATCTCGCTGCCGGGGTAAACGAAGCCTCTGCCTTTGCAAAGTGCAACGATCTTGTCCATTGTCTTTTCGGAATTGTTCATTTTTCATTCTCCTTACAAAGTATATTTGATTTGCAGTTTATTCTCTTATCTGTCCGTCGCCGGTGATGAGATACTTCATCGTCGTCATCTCGGTCAGTCCCATAGGTCCTCTTGCGTGCAGCTTCTGCGTCGAGATGCCTATCTCTGCGCCCAGACCGAACATATCGCCGTCGGTGAACCTCGTCGAGCAGTTCACATAAACTGCTGCTGCGTCAACACGCTTCTGGAACTCGGTAGCCGCAAAAAGACTCTCGGTCACGATGCACTCGGAATGTCCCGTCGAATACTTTTTGATATGCTCCAGCGCCTGCGCAAAGTCGTCAACGACTCTGACTGCGAGGATATAGTCGAGGAACTCGGTCGCATAGTCGTCCTCATCGGCAGGCGTAACGTTGTCTCTGCCGAGGATATATGCTGTTATCTCGTCGCCCCTTATCTCAACGTTGTGCTCGTCAAGCCTTGTTTTGAGCATCGGCAGGAACTTTTCCGCAACGCTCTTGTGTACAAGACAGGTCTCCACTGCGTTGCACACGCTCGGGCGCTGTGTCTTGCCGTTGTCAACGATATTCACAGCCATTTTAAGGTCGGCAGACTGGTCAACGTAAACGTGGCAGTTGCCCGTACCCGTTTCGATCACAGGGATAGTTGCGTTCTGAACGACAGCCTGTATCAGCCTTGCGCCGCCCCTGGGGATAAGAATGTCGATATAGCCGTTGGCTTTCATCATCTCAACTGCAAGCTCTCTGTCGGTGTTGCTTACCAGCTGTATGATATCGGGGTCAAGTCCCGCACAGCTGACAGCCTTTCGCATCAGCTCGACAAGTATCATATTTGAGTTTATCGCTTCCTTGCCGCCTCTCAGGATACAGCAGTTTCCGCTTTTAAGGCAGAGTATCGCAGCATCTACGGTAACGTTAGGTCTTGCCTCGTAGATTATGCCGATAACGCCGATAGGTACTCTGACCTTGCGAATGCTCATACCGTTTGGTCTGGTCGAGCCGGAAATGACCTCGCCGACAGGGTCGTTGAGAGCAACAAGCTTTTCGCACGCCTGAGCCATTCCCTCTATCCTTGCTTCGTTGAGCGTCAGCCTGTCGATAAGCGACTCACTCATTTTTCTTGCTCTTGCGTTTTCAATGTCGATGGCGTTTGCCTCGATTATCTCACCCTTGCAGCGGCGAAGCACAAAAGCGATCTCCAGCAGTGCGTCGTTCTTTTCCATAGTGGACGCCGTAGCTATTCGCTCCCTGCAAGCCTTTGCCTTGCTGCCTAAGTCCTGAATGTAGCCCATTTATTTTCCTCCTTGATAGGTTGTTATGCTTCTGTGGTCTGTGCCTGAAAGACTGTTCCGACGGTCTTGTCCTCAAAGACTTTGTAGAGGTTGTCGGGGTATCTGCCGTTGATAATGACAAGGTCGATACCTGCGGCATTTGCTATCTCGGCAGCCCTTATCTTTGTAGCCATTCCGCCCGAGCCGAACTTTGAGCCTGCACCGCCCGCAACGGCGATGATGTCGTCGGTTATCTCCTCGACAACGGGGATAAGCTGAGCGTCGTCGTTCTTTTTCGGGTCTTTGTCAAACAGTCCGTCGATGTCCGACAGGATTATCAGAAGGTCTGCATTTGAGATGACCGCAACGTTTGCCGCAAGCGAATCGTTCTCGCCCATTTCAAGCTCCAGCTCGTCGATAGCCACCGTGTCGTTTTCGTTGACAACGGGGATAACGTGGCTCTTTATAAGCCTGTTGAGTGCGTTCTGCACATTTATTTTCCTGTCCTCCATAAGTATAAACTTGGTCAGCAGAAGCTGTGCCACGGTAAGTCCGTACTCACCGAACAGCTTGTCGTACATATACATCAGCTCGCACTGCCCTACTGCCGCACAAGCCTGCTTGGTCGGGGTGTCCTTCGGCTTTTCCTCAAGCCCGAGCTTTCCTACGCCGAGACCGACCGCACCGCTTGAAACAAGGATTATCTCCTTGCCCTCGTTCTGAAGGTCAGACAGTATCTTTACCAGCTTTTCGACACGCCGTATATTCAGCCTGCCTGTTTTGTGGTGTGTGAGCGTCGATGTGCCTATCTTCACCACAACTCTTTTCTTTTTTCTCATATCTATCATTTTTTCACCAACTGTTCTTTTTTCTTTTTGTTCCTGTGATAAATCGGGATCTATCTTTCCATTTTTACCTCTGTTGTGCCTGCCTCAATTTTCTTTATATCCGTAAGGTGAAAACCGTGTGCTTCATAAAACCTGACAGCATCGGTATTCTTCTCTATGACCCACAGGAATTCAACAGGGTAGTATTCTTTTGCATATTCAATAAGTCGGGAACCAATACCCTGACCCTGAAAGAAATAGTCGACATACAGTTCAACGATCTCGTTTTTTTCTATACGGATCAGTCCCTTAACAAATCCGTCATCGTAAACAAGAATGTTATCAAGTACTGCCGGCTCTGAATACTTTTCTGCGACAGAAAGGACCTGGAGTTCCCCGAATGAATACTCATCATTGCGAAAGATGGGGCGGTACTTTATTCTTTTTACAAACACGAGGATCTCGGCTATTCTTGATATATCCTCCGGTGCAGCTTTTCTGATCGTTTCAGTTATACCAATAACCCCCGATCTGTTATTTGTTTACCACGTTCTGCGGTTTGCCGTCAATATAGCACTTTATATTCTGTGCGACTATTTTCAGCAGTCTTTCTCTTGTCTGCTTCGGTGCCCATGCGATATGCGGTGTAACTGTGCAGTTCTTGCAGTTTCGCAAAGCACAGTCCTCCTGCATCGGCTCAAGCGTCAGAACATCTATCCCCGCACCTGCGATACGCTCACTGTCCAGCGCATCGGCGAGGTCACGCTCGTTTATCACGCCGCCCCGTGAGGTGTTCACAAGAAATGCGGTCTTTTTCATTTTTGCTATCGTGTCTTTGTTGATAAGCTCCCTCGTCTGCTCTGTCAGCGGACAGTGCAGAGTTATCACATCGCTGTTTTCAAGCAGCTCGTCCAGCGAGCAAGCCTTTGCATTTTCGTCCACCCTTGCGGGAGTCCTCGTGTACGCAAGCACGTTCATACCGAAAGCCCTCGCTATCTGTGCGACCTTCCTGCCGATGTCGCCGTAGCCGATTATGCCCAGCGTCATTCCCGCAAGCTCATAGGTCGGTATGCCGAAATAGGAGAACAGCTTGTAGTTCACCCACGCACCGTTGTCCACCTCGTCGGCGTACTCACGTATCTTGTTGAAATAATTGAGGATAAGCGCAAAGGTGTGCTGTGCCACCGAGTCGGTCGAGTAAGACGGAACGTTGCAGACTACTGCGCCGTGACGTGTTGCCGCCTGCGTGTCAACGTTGTTGTAGCCCGTTGCAAACAGCCCGACGTATTTAAGGTTCGGACACCGAGAGAACACCTCCTCGGTGATAAGGCACTTGTTGCATATCACCGCATCGGCATCGCCTATCTTGTTTGCTATCTCGTCGTTGGGAGTGAAGCCGTATACAGTACACTCACCCAGCGAGGTTATACATTCAAGCGAAACATCGTTGCGTGAAACGGTTTCCGAATCCAATATAACTATCTTCATTTGCTTCACCGCTTTGCTCGTTGTCAGGACTGCGCTTCGCCGCCCTGCTGCTGTGGCTGTACGTCTGTGTCGGTCTGCTCCGTGACAGCTTGTTCAGCCTGTTTTTCGGCAAGCTTTCTCTTTTTGTGCTCCATATACGCCATTACGCCCGCCGTGCCCAGCAACAGCACCTCCATCACCGCAAGCACCGCTACCATAGTCGCGTTCGGGAAAGCGTGCATCAGCATCGTTGCGTCCACCGCAAGCATCATAAACAGGTAGTGCAGCGACTTTTTCCTGTATATCTCCAGTATGTAAACTATGGTCGCTATTATGCAAAACCCAGTGTGAAGCCCCAGCGGCAGCGGGATATATATGTTCTGCATCTGTTCACTTGTTTCTTCGGCAAGCATCGCCGCCATTGATGTAATATCCATATCGCACTGTAAGCGCCAAAAAGCGCTCCTCCTTTTTTTGAGAATATCTATCAAATTATTATACCATACTAATACGCAATTTTCAATACCCGAAAGCAAATTTTCAACTATATGCCCAAAAGTGTTGAAAAAGCCGAAGGTTTGTGCTATACTGACGTTTAAGAAAACCGACACGGCAGAAAGGAGTATCGGCTATGATACGTATATTTTCGGACAGCACCTGTGACCTTTCGGACGAGCTTTTACAGAGATACGGCATAACGCTGCTGCCGCTGTACATTATCCTCGGTGAGCAGCAGTACAAGGACAGGGTGAACATCACGCCGCAGGACATCTTCAAGTGGTCGGATGAGCACAAGACTACCCCAAAGACCTCGGCGGCATCGCTTGATGACATTGTTGAAAAAATAAAGCCCGTGCTCGATGCGGGCGACGAGATAATCGCCTTTTCGATATCGCTGGAGATGTCCAATATGGGCAACGTCATACGCCTTGCGGCACAGTCGCTCGACGCCGAGGACAGGGTGCATTACATCGACTCACGGAATCTGTCAACGGGCATAGGTCACCTTGTTGTTGAGGCGGCCGTTATGGCACAGCAGGGCATGAGCGCCGGCGAGATAGTCAGCGAGATACAAAAGCTTATCCCGAGAGTGCGGTCGAGCTTTGTCGTGGACACTCTGACATATCTGCACAGAGGCGGGCGCTGCGGCGGGCTTGCTGCGCTTGCGGGCGGAGTGCTGAGGCTCCACCCGAAGATCCACGTCAAGGACGGCGTTATGGGTGCGGGCAAAAAGTACAGAGGAAAGTACAGCGAGATAATCCTGAATTACGCAAAGGAAATGGAGGAGGATCTGCTCAGAGCAAAGCCCGACAGAGTGTTCGTCACTCACCCGCCCTGCGACCAAGCCGTTGTGGACTCGGTGTGCGATTATCTCAAAGGGCTTGATCATTTCAAAGAGGTGCTGGATACCGAAGCCGGCGGCGTTATCTCCTCCCACTGCGGCCCGGGAACTCTCGGCGTGCTGTATATCGAGGGAGAATAGATATGAAAAGGATATTTTCATTCATAGCGGCGTTGTTTCTGCTTTCGGCAAACGCCATAACAGCCTATGCAATGCCTCAGGAAGCACAAGACATTGAGGTAAAGTCATCTAATCTCACACAAGACTGTGAATACATAGATATTCTTATTCAGTTGTCGGTAGATGACAGCGATTATACTGCTTATAACGAAGCAAATATGAAACAGTGCAGCTTTGACACCAAAGAGCTTTCCGAGTTTCGTGATGATGACGGATATATCAGCTTTTCCTGTCATTTCAAGGATAATTACACACGAATGAAAATAAAAACGCAGGAATACGGCGGGCAGACGGTTTCGCTTAATAATTTTGTGTTAAAGGGCGATACATATACAAGAATGTGGAAAGCAACGGACAGAATGAAAAAGCTGCGCGAATTGAATCCCAAATTCAAGGTCGCCGTTGTTGATAAAAACGGCAGTATTATTCAAACGTCAAAACCATTTGAGCTGGAAAATGACAGTGGATATCTTTGGGGCTATGTCAATTATGATGTGCAGAATAACAAGGTCACACTTGAATGGGAAAAGACTACGACAAGAGAACAAGCCCGACAATTAGAGTATTTGGTAATTGCTGCGATCGTGTTTGTATTCATAATTCTTCCGGCGATCATAGTATTGATAATAATGAGACTGATAAAAAAAGAAAGACATAAACAAAATTGTACATACGAATAGTATTATCTAATCAAAGACGCAAACAAGAAAGCTGACCCTAACGGTCAGCTTTTTCCTTACACCCTATCTCTAAAATCAAAATGCCGCACTATCTGTTACGATAATGCGGCAATTTTAGTTTATCACAAAGCGGGGTCCTGCTTCCTGCCTCTGACCTCTTTCACACAAGCCTGCCTTGATATCAGGCTCAAAGAGTTTCAGACGGCTTTGCCTGACCACAAGGGAGGTCTATCAGTACATTCCGCCCATTCCGCCTGCACCTGCTGCGGCAGCTGCGAGTGCTGCGTCAGCCTTCGGATCCTTCTTGTCGGCAACGAGGCTTTCTGTGGTGAGCACCATAGATGCTACCGAAGCTGCGTTCTGCAGTGCTGAACGTGTTACCTTTGTCGGGTCAACGATACCCTCGGGTATCATATCAACATACTCCTCGGTATATGCGTTGAAGCCGTAGCCGACCTTTCTTGAACGAACGATGTTGTCGATAATGACGCTGCCCTCAAGACCTGCGTTCACAGCTATCTGTCTTACAGGCTCCTCAAGTGCCTTGAGAACTATCTGTGCGCCTGTCTTTTCGTCGCCGTCAAGCTCGTCAACAAGCTTCTTTACGCTTGGCATTGCGTTGATAAGAGCTGTTCCGCCGCCTGCTACGATACCCTCCTCGACAGCTGCCTTTGTAGCTGCGAGAGCGTCCTCGATACGCATCTTCTTTTCCTTCATCTCTATCTCGGTAGCAGCACCTACCTTGATAACTGCGACACCGCCTGCAAGCTTTGCAAGTCTCTCCTGGAGCTTTTCCTTGTCAAAGTCAGAGGTCGTTGTGCCTATCTGGTTTCTGATCTGGTTTACTCTTTCCTTGATAGCTTCCTTATCGCCTGCACCGTCAACGATGATGGTGTTTTCCTTCTGAACAACTACCTGTCTTGCACGGCCGAGCTGCTCAAGTTTAGTCTCCGAAAGCTCAAGACCGAGATCTGCGGAAATTACTTCGCCGCCGGTGAGAACAGCGATATCCTGAAGCATCTCTTTTCTTCTGTCGCCAAAGCCCGGAGCCTTGACTGCAACGCAGGTGAATGTTCCTCTGAGCTTGTTTACGATGATCGTTGAAAGAGCCTCGCCCTCAACGTCCTCTGCAACGATGAGCAGCTTTGAGCCGCCCTTTACTATCTGCTCAAGCAGCGGGAGTATCTCCTGAATGCTTGCTATCTTCTTGTCTGTGATAAGAATATACGGGTCGTCAAGCACAGCCTCCATCTTGTCGGTATCGGTCACCATATAAGGTGAGAGATAGCCTCTGTCAAACTGCATACCCTCAACTACCTCGCTGTATGTCTCGGCAGTCTTTGACTCCTCAATGGTGATAACACCGTCGGAGGATACCTTCTCCATAGCCTCGGCGATAAGCTTGCCGACTGTTTCGTCAGCCGAAGAAACTGTGCCGACTCTTGCGATGTCGTCGCTGCCCTCGACCTTCTTAGAGTTAGCAACGATGCTCTCAACAGCAGCGTCAACAGCCTTTGCCATACCCTTTCTGAGTACCATCGGGTTTGCGCCCGCAGCAATGTTCTTCATGCCCTCTCTTACAAGAGCCTGTGCAAGCAATGTAGCGGTGGTCGTACCGTCGCCTGCTGCATCGTTTGTCTTTGTAGCGACTTCCTTTACGAGCTGTGCGCCCATATTCTCAAAAGGATCGTCAAGCTCGATCTCCTTTGCGATGGTAACGCCGTCGTTTGTGATAAGCGGAGCGCCGAATTTCTTATCAAGGACTACGTTTCTACCCTTAGGTCCAAGTGTTATCTTAACTGTATCTGCGAGCTGGTCGATACCGCTCTGAAGAGCCTTTCTTGCCTGCTCACCGTAAATGATCTGTTTAGCCATAGTATATCCC
>CADAES010000004.1 GCA_902786975.1 uncultured Ruminococcus sp. | reverse complement strand
GTGCGGATATCCTCGTATTTGAGGTCGGACTGTCTGTGCCTGTCAACGAAAGCAGCGTAGTCCTCTCTTGTTTCAAACAGCGGGTCGCCGGTGGTGATGCTGTCGGTCGTCTTGGCGTTTGCGATGCGCTCGAGAGTCTCCTCGATAGTTGCCTCGGCTGCCAGCGTGTGAGCGTGCAGCGCCGCACCGTAAGCCACATAGCAGCTTGACTTTTCCGGCAGCACAGCGTGGTCGTCATCAAGCAGGAGAGTTGTCTTGAAAGCCTTTCTCAGCGCACTGAGATATGTAAGCGGACCACCGAGGAACAGCACCTTGCCCTCGATCTTTCTGCCCTGCGCAAGACCCGAAACGGTCTGATCGACAACGGCTTGGAAAATAGAAGCCGAAATGTCCTCTTTTTTCGCACCCTGGTTGAGCAGCGGCTGAATGTCGGACTTTGCAAAAACTCCGCAGCGTGAAGCTATCGGGTAGGTCTTTGTGCTTTGCAGAGCAAGCTCGTTCATCTCGTCTGGGGTGATGTCCAGAAGGCTTGCCATCTGGTCGATAAAAGCACCCGTACCGCCCGCACAGGAACCGTTCATACGCTGTTCAACGCCGCCGGTGAGGAAGATTATCTTTGCGTCCTCGCCGCCAAGCTCAACAACAACGTCGGCATCGGGGTAGGTCTTGTTGACCGCAACGAATGCGGAGTACACCTCCTGAACGAAAGCGATGTCGCTTGCCTGAGCGATGCCAAGCCCTGCCGAGCCTGTGATAGCGATGCGGAACTTGTCGCCCTTGTACTGTTCACCGATGAGCCTGAGCTGTTCGGCAACAGTCTCACGCACTCTTGAAAAGTGCCTTTCGTATTTGTCGTAGACAAACCTGCCCTCGTCGTCAACGATGACCGTCTTGACGGTGGTAGAGCCTACGTCTATGCCCAAGTCGTAAATCTTATCCATACGCAAATCCCCGAAAATACGGGGCTCTCCTTTCTTTTCACAGTCAAATGGCGTTCAAAAGAACATATACATTAATAGTATAGCATATCCGACACAAAAATACAAGTATTTTTTAGAGGTAAGATGTAGGAGGTAAGAAGTAAGAAATTTTGGTGCAGGGTATTGCAAAAACCGGGAAACAGTGGTATAATATACAAAAAGCTGAACCGAAATGAAAGGTGGTATATTATGAAAAGAAGATTTTTAGCAGCAATACTTGCGCTTGCTATGACAATGGCTTGTTTCACAGCCTGCGGAGACAGCAGCAAGAGCGACGAAAAGGCATCGAGCAGCAAGGCAGATAGCAGTTCACAGGCGGAAACGACAACCACGACCGCCAAGAGCGAGCCCGAGACGACGACTACAACGACAGCTGAAACGACTACAACTACAGAGCAGACCACTACGGCTACAACACAAGCATCAAGAGTGGGAATACCGTATAGTAGTGGAAAACTACGAATAGCCAATTCATATGCAAAACTTGCTTTTACTACCGTGAATAATAAGGCTGCGGATATGGCATCTGATGGTATTGAAGTTGGAAAAATAGAAACTGATGGAAAAGTATCAGTAGCTTCATTAAAGGAATCGACAAATCCTATATTAAAGTCAGTTTATGATATATTTGCTGATGGTGAGGTAAACGATGAAGATTTAGGATATGTATATATTTTTTATGATACAACTGATGGAGCGGTAGAGAATTTTGCACAATGGTCGGAAGATTCCACAGGAACTTACATAGGGCAGTTCCCTGACGAGATTACAGCGATAAATTGGTCGACTGTTCAATTTGGAACAAAACAAAAATAATTCAAGCAGCCTTCGGGCTGCTTTTTCTTTGTTCATTTCGCCCTTGCAAAAGCTGTGATTATGTGTTATAATCATTATGTCATTATTTCACCGAAAGGATTTGATGTTAATGCTGTCAGATATCGAGATCGCTAAGCAGGCGAAAATGCTGAAAATAGGCGAGATAGCCAGGAATTTGGGCATCTCCGAGGAGGACTTTGAGCCTTACGGTCACTATAAGGCTAAGCTCTCCGAGAGCCTTTACGAAAAGACCAAGGATAAGCCCGACGGCAAGCTGATACTTGTCACCGCTATCAACCCCACACCCGCCGGCGAGGGAAAGACCACTATTTCCGTAGGCCTTGCCGAGTCTATGGCGAAGATAGGAAAGAACGCTATCCTTGCTCTGCGTGAGCCTTCGCTCGGACCCGTTTTCGGAATCAAGGGCGGTGCCGCTGGCGGCGGATATGCACAGGTCGTCCCAATGGAGGACATCAACCTGCATTTCACAGGCGATATGCACGCTATCACGGCGGCTAACAACCTGCTTTGTGCGCTGATAGACAACTCTATCCACCAGGGCAATCCGCTTCGTCTCGACGAAAGACGTATCCTTTTCAAAAGATGTATGGATATGAACGACCGTGCTCTGCGTGAGGTCATCGTCGGCCTGGGCGGCAAGATAAACGGCTTCCCCAGACAGGACGGATTCCAGATAACCGTCGCTTCGGAGATAATGGCTATCCTGTGCCTTGCGAGCGACCTTGACGACCTCAAGGCAAGGCTCGAAAGGGTGCTCGTCGGCTACGATCTTGACGGCAACGCTGTCTATGCAAAACAGCTCGGCGGCTGCGGCGCTATGGTCGCTCTGCTGAAAGACGCACTCAAGCCTAACCTCGTTCAGACGCTTGAAAATACGCCTGCGATAATGCACGGCGGTCCGTTTGCGAACATCGCCCACGGCTGCAACTCGGTAAGAGCTACAAAGCTGTGCCTGAAGCTCGCAGATTATACTATAACCGAGGCAGGCTTCGGTTCCGACCTAGGCGCAGAAAAGTTCTTTGACATCAAGTGCCGCTTTGCGGGCTTGAAGCCGAGCTGCGTTGTGCTCGTTGCAACTATCCGTGCGCTCAAATACAACGGCGGCGTGCCCAAGGCAGAGCTTACGAACGAGAACGTAGATGCTCTGAAAAAGGGCGTTGTCAACCTTAAAACTCACATCGAGAATATGCACAAGTTCGGCGTGCCCGTTGTCGTTGCTATCAACCGCTTCCACACCGACACCGATGCCGAGATAGAGGTCATCAAGCAGACCTGTGCCGAAATGGGCGTTGAGTATTCGCTCGCAGAGATATTCGCCAAGGGCGGCGAGGGCGGAAAAGGCCTCGCAGAAAAAGTCTGCGCAACTATCGAGAACAAGCCCTCAGACTACAAGCCTCTTTATGACGAGAAGCTGCCGATCAAGGAAAAGCTGAATATACTTGCGACAGAGATATACAGAGCCGACGGTGTTGTTTACACCTCGCAGGCTGAAAAGGCTATAAAGGAGATAACCGACCTCGGCTTCGGCAATATCCCTGTGTGCGTGGCAAAGACACAGTATTCGCTGTCTGATGATCCGACCAAGCTGGGCAAGCCGCAGAACTTTGAGATAACCGTGCGTGACGTTCGCCTCTCCGCCGGAGCAGGCTTCGTTGTAGCTTACACCGGCGATATTATGACTATGCCGGGTCTGCCGAAACACCCCGCAGCTTTCGATATCGACTGCGACAACAAGGGAAATATCTACGGACTGTTCTGACAAGTGAACAATAAACAGCGCCGGTACTTATCCAAGTGGTAAGTATCGGCGTTTTCATTTCCTTTGTTTTGTTCTACAGATCTACCGTTATCACCAGTCTGCCGTCGGTGTACTGCGCACCTATCTGTCCGCCCATCCGTTCAACGAGCGTTCGGGCGATAGAAAGCCCCAGCCCCGTGGAGTTCCTTGCTGCCTCGACGGTGTAGAACCTGTCAAACAGCTGCTGTACCTGCACGGGGGAAAGACCGCCTGTGGTGTTTGAAAATGTTATCCTTCCGTCCTCGGTCATCGTTATATCAAGATCATTCTCGCAGTACTTGACCGCATTGCTGAGAATGTTTGAAAACACCCTTTCAAGTTCCGCAGGGTCAACATTTCTCACGACACGTTTCTTTGTTATGTCTATCGTCGGAGTGATGCCTCTTTGCGAAAGCGCAGGGAAGAAGGCTGCGATGCTCTCCTCGAGCATCCGGTTGACGCAAACATCTTCGGTCTTCTTCGGGGTATCGTCAGAGAGTATTACGGAGTATCTGAAAAGCTCCTCTGTCAACTGCTTCATAAGCTCGGCACGTTCTCTGATTATGCCGAGGTACTTTTGTATCAGTTCCTTGTCATCGGTCTTTTTTATCATATCGAGATAGCCGCAGATAGCCGTAAGCGGTGTCCGGAGATCGTGGGAGATGCTGGTTATCGCATTTTTCAGCTCGAGATTTCCACGGCTGTTTTTGAGGTACTCTGTGCGAAGAACGCTGAGCTGCTTGTTGATGTCGTCCGCCAGCGCACGGATATCCTTGTCAGCAGATGTGATATCTATCTGCGTGTTGGTGTCGTCGTTCAGCTTTTGGGCAAACTGCGAGCGTATCTCTCTTGCGGAACGTTTCATAAGCACTATCTTTACCGCACAAAAGCACAGCGCTGCCGCCAGTACGCCGATAACTGCATAAACGAGCACACCTTTCACCTCACATCATATCTTTATTTTCGCTTCTCTCCATTTGTTCACCGTACCGGCGTAGTCCGATGCGTTTTTCTTTACGAACGGCTTTATGCCGCAGGAGAAAACTACGCTGTGTACGAGCTTCTGAACGGGATAGCTTTTTTCTGCCTTTATATCTCTGTAAAGCTTTCCGGACAGTTTGCTTATCCTGGCGAGCATTTTCTCATTGCACGGGTCGCTGCCGAACGGGGTGTTGCAAACGATGCTGCCCGTAAGGTAAGCCCCAGAGTATCTCATCAGCTTTGATATGACCTTGTTCGCATCGCCGCTTCCGTAATTCACACCGGTCGCCACGCTTATCCCGTGCTTTTTGTAAAGCAGCTGCTCCATAACGAAATGCCCTCTGTCGATAAATGTTTTGAGCTGTCCCGAAACGTTGCTGGCATAGGTCGGACTGCCCATTATCAGCCCGTCAGCAGAAGCTATCAGTTCCGAGAGCCTTTCCGAATTGTCTTTAATATGGCATCTTCCGGTTTTGTAGCAGCTCATGCAGCCGATGCAGGGCTTGATGTCCTGCTTTGATAAGTCTATGAACTCTACGCTCACGTCTTTACGGTCAAGCAGGCAGCTTTCAAGGGCGTGGAGTATCCTTGCGGTCGCTCCGTTCGTTCGGGGCGAGCCGTTCACGATAACTATCTTCATTTTATTTCATATCCTGATTTCTGAACGAAACTATACCCGCTATCGTTGCCGCAATTCCCAGTGAGCCCGAGCAAAGCACGGTCAGCCACGGGGAATCCGTGACCTCGATCGCAGTATAGAATTTCATCTGCGCCTGTATAAAGAACCTGCTCGCCAGCTTATAGCCCTCGCTGCTCTTGAATAGTTCTCCCATCAACGAGAATATCATCATCAAAGCCTCGTTGTAGATGAATGCCACCGCAACGCTCTTGTAGCCTGTGAAAAGCGTGCAGAAAAGCACTATCAGCGCAGTAAAGCTGAGTGTGCAAACGGTCATAACGAGAATATTTATCACCAGCGCCTTTACGCTTATGTCACTTATATCAATGTTCTTTCCGAAGATAAATCCAGCCGCCAGAGACGATACGATAAGCACAGCCTCCATAACGAGCGTTATCACGAACGAGCATATCAGCCACGAGCCGTATATACCCTGCCTTGTGTGACCGACCGTCATCTTGTTGCGTATGCCGCCGTTATTGAATTCAGCACCGATTATCAGACAAATGCCTATGCTCACGAACATCGGCAGCAGCATTGAGCCCATTCCGAAAATAATGCTGCTGAACACGTGACCTTCCGACTCAACATCCTCGCCCGAAGCTATCCAGCCCTCAAGTATCATAAGACCTGCAAACAGCAGCATCATAAGGTGCATAGCCCTTGTTCTGAACATTCTTATCATGTCCGCACGAATAAGCTTAGTCATGGCTGTCACCTCCCACCAGAGAGATAAAGAAGCCTTCGAGCGTCTCGTCATGCTCCTTTACAGTGATAAGCTCGCAGCCTTGCTCGTCAAAGGCGTGGACAAGCTCGGTGATGTTTGGCTGTGCGTAAAGGTCGATGCGGTTGTTTTCAAGTAACTTGTACTCGCTGTTAAAGCCGGACTTTTCAAGTGCTTTCACCGCAGCCTCAGTGTCGGAGACCGTCAGCATGATGCACTTTCTGCACGCATCGATCAGCGCCTGCGCACTCATTTCCCTTACGACAGCACCTTTGTCGATAAAGCCGTAATGTGTCGCAAGCTTTGAAAGCTCGTCGAGTATATGGCTTGAGATCAGAACGGTAATGTTATTCTCACGGTTGAGTTTTAGTATAAGCTCTCTGACCTCGATGATGCCCTGCGGGTCAAGCCCGTTTATCGGCTCGTCGAGAATCAGAAAGTCGGGGTCGCCGCAAAGTGCGATAGCGATGCCCAGCCTCTGGCGCATACCCAGTGAGAAATCCTTTGCCTTTTTCTTCCCCGTGTCAGCAAGTCCGACCAGCTCCAGCAGCTCATCAACTTTTTCAAAGCTCGGTATTCCGATTATGCGAAACTGGTGCTTCAGATTTTCCTGCGCTGTCATCTCGGGGAATATCGACGGTGTTTCCACGACCGCACCTATACGTCTGCGTGCCGAGCATATACCTGCGTCGGTGTTCTTTGTCCCGTAGATCTCAAAGCTTCCCTCTGTCGGGAACTGAAGCCCGCATATCAGCCTGATAAGCGTAGTCTTTCCCGCACCGTTTTTCCCTATAAAGCCGTATATCGAGCCTTTGGGAACATTCATGGTAAGACCGTTCAGCGCCTTGAAGCTCTTATACTGCTTGCAAAGCCCGTTGGTTTTAAGTATGTACTCCATCTCGTGACCTCCCTTAGTGTTCTGAGAACATCATACCATGCACAGGTTAAGAAAACAGTTAAGAAGACAGTTAAGATACGGTTAAGATTTAATAGACGGGAAAGCGCAGTCAGCCGTTGCTGTCTGTGAGCATGAAACCTATGCCCCAGACGGCGGATATGCAGTCCTTCCCCGAAACGTTTTTAAGCTTGCGCCGGAGATTGTGAACGTGTATCTTCAGCGAGTCCTCGGTGCAGTCGGGCGTGTCAAGGCTTATCTGATCCAGTATCGCCGTTTTGGAAACGACCTGCCCTGCCTTGAGCATAAGCTGTTTGAGTATCGCATATTCTGTCCTTGTCAGCTTGACCTCGCTGCCCGAAACGCTGACGGTGTGAGCCGCCGTGTCGAGCGTTATCCCGCAGCAGCTCAGCAGATCTTTGTCGGAGCAAGCCGCAGACTTTCTCAGCGCAACGGTTATCCTTGCAAGCAGCTCGTCTATCTCAAAAGGCTTTGTGATGTAATCCGCAGCACCGCCGAGCAGCAGACCGACCTTGTCGGCTGTATCGGCTTTTGCACTGACTATGATGACCGGGATACCCTTTATCCTCGGCAGCAGCTCCTCGCCCGAAAGCCCGGGCAGCATAAGGTCCATTAGTATCAGATCGGGCTTTGTGTCACACAGGAGCATCGCCGCCTCCGTGCCCGAATACGCCCTTGTTACAGCGTATCCCTCGCCTGTCAGCGCATCGTGGAGCATATCGTTTATATATGTGTCGTCGTCGATTATCATTATGGATGCCATTTTATCACCTCTTTGCTGATTATAGCATTTTTTTCTTTGAATGTAAAGCGGCGGTCATCAGCATTTATTACCTGCTGCGATGTTGTTGACAAACGTTTTCATGCGTGGTATATTAAAATATGAAATATGATATCTTATTGGAGACAGCCTATGCAGACGATCACAGAGGAGATAACGGCTCCGCAGGAAGCTTCCCCCGAAAAGCAGGAGCAGACCGAGCCCGAACAGAAAAAGCCCGAAAAGAAAAAACGAAGATTTCCCCTGAGCATACAGCTGTGTACTGCGCTGGGGCTTATTCTCGCTGCGGTACTTATCGAAACTGCGGCGCTCAACAGCACTGCCTTTGCCGACTGGTACAGGACTTATATCTACCCTGTCTGGGTCGCAACCTATGGCAGGCTGACCTCGATTTTCCCGTTTTCGGTGGGCGAGATACTTATTATGATAGCCGTGTTCGGCATACCCGCTTCGCTGATAGCCATGACAGTCCTGCTTATCATAAAAAAGGGCAGGCGCAAAAAGGTCGGCAAGGTGTTCGGGTACATATACCTGTGGATAATCACATTCGTTGTTGTCGTGCAGGTGAACAACTGCTTTGTGCTGTATCAGACATCTGATTTTGCAAAGGTCAACGGTATCCCCGTGAACGAGCATACCGACAAGCAGCTCGAACAGCTTTGCGATGCGATAGTCGAAAAGGTCAACGAGGCTGCGAAGAAGGTCGAGAGAGATAAGGACAAGCGTATCGTTATGAACTGCGACTTTGACGAGACCGCACGCAAGGCAGTCAAAAACCTCAGCAGCGAGTTCAAGAACCTTGACGGATACTATGTCCGCCCAAAGCCTATAATGTGTTCGTTCTTTATGAGCCAGATGGATTTTACGGGCATTTATTTCCCGTTTTCTATGGAGGCGAACTACAACAACGATTTTTACAAAGCCAAGCTGCCCTGTACCGTGTGCCACGAGCTTGCGCACACCAAGGGATATATACAGGAGGACGAAGCCAATTTCATCGCTTTCCTTGCCTGCATACGAAGCGACGACCCGTATTACAACTACGCAGGCTATCTCACCGCACTTACCTACGTCCGCAACAAGATCTTCGACTATGCCGACGATGAAAAGAAAGCGAAGATAGACAGTGCTATATGTGACGAGGTGTGGGCGGATATCAACGCAAACAGGGAATACTGGGACAGCGTCAAAAACGCAAAGGATACCGTTTTCAATTCCCAGACGGTCAGCGAGATATCGGGCAATTTCATGGAAGCAAATCTCAAAGCCAACGGCGTGACCGACGGAAGAAAGTCCTACGGGCGAATGGTGGATCTGATGCTCAATTATTGTTTTGACAAAGCGTGAGGGTGAGGATTTGATATACAGTTTTACCACATACAGTCCCGAGCAGACGATAGCTCTGGGTGAGCAGATAGGAAAGCGTCTGTGCGGCGGCGAGGTCATAGCATACAGCGGAGGGCTGGGTGCGGGAAAGACCACGATAACCCGAGGCATCTCGGTAGGAATGGGGCTGGGCGACGAGGTCACAAGCCCGACCTTTGCGCTGGTGAACGAGTATGCCGGCAGGGACAGGAGCCTTTGCCACTTTGATATGTACCGCATCAGCGGAGCCGAGGACCTTGAAACGACAGGCTTTTACGATTACCTTGACGGCAACAACGTGCTTGCGGTGGAGTGGAGCGAGAATATCGCCGACGAGCTCCCGCAGGACTGCATAAGGATAAACATCGAGCGTGTTGATGACAGCACACGCATCATCACATTGGACGGAGATGAAAGATTTGCGGATATTGGGAATTGACACCAGCGGAAAGGTAGCTTCGGTCGCACTGTCCGACGGCGAGAAGATACTGTGGGAAAAATCCGTTTATACAAAGCTCACACATTCTCAGGTCATTCTGCCGATGGTCGAGCAGGCGCTCGCCGAAAGCGGATATGAGCTGTCACAGATAGACTGTGCCGCCGTGTCCGACGGACCGGGCTCGTATACAGGTCTGAGGATAGGCATCGGTGCGGTGAAAGGAATGTGCCGTGGCTGTGAGGGACTTAAATGTGCGGGCGTTTCTACGCTCCTTTCGCTTGCCTATAACTGCTGCGGCTTTACCGGCAGGATAATAAGCGTTATGAGGGCAAGACCCGATATATCCTATGTCGGCGAGTTCGATGGAGGTGCAAAAGCACCTGTCAGAGTTTCACCCGACAGGGTCGCAAAGGACGCCGAGGTGTTTGAGGGCTACGATACGTCCGTGCCCGTTATGCTTGTCGGTGACAACGCAGTTTTTATAAAGGACAGGTATTTCAAGAACGATGAAAATGTGATCGTGGCAAACGCAGCCTGTGTGCTGCAAAGAGCATCGTCGCTGTGCCTTGCGGCGGCTGACAGCGAGGACCTCATCACAACGGCGGATAAGCTGGAGGTGTCGTATCTGCAGGCAACAAAGGCTGAAAAGGACAAGGCACATTCTCAGAAACAGGAGGAAGAAAAATGAAGATAGCAATAGGAAACGACCACGCAGCTCCCGAGCTGAAAAACGCTGTAAAGGCGCATCTGGAGAACAGAGGCTTTGAGGTTCTGGACGTCGGCTGTGCCGCAGGGGAAAGGTGCGACTACCCCGACAAAGCGGTCGAGGTATGCGAAAAGGTGACAAGCGGCGAGTGCGATCTTGGCATACTTATCTGCGGAACGGGACTGGGAATGTCCTACGCCGCAAACAAGGTCAGGGGCATCAGGGCAGCCTGCTGTTCGGACTATTTTTCCGCAAGGCTCTCCAGAGAGCATAACGACGCAAACGTGCTCTGCTTCGGCGCAAGAGTAGTCGGCGAGGGCACAGCGCTGGACCTTGTGGATATCTTCATCGACACCCCGTTCTCGGGTGACGAAAGACACCAGAGAAGGATAGATAAGATAACTGCTATAGAGAATAAATGATAAAAAGTCCGGGAGCGTATCCCGGACTTTTTTGTATCCTGTGATGTGTACGGCAGCTTTTTCAGTGCGGCAGTATATCCACATAGTCATAATCACCTATCTGCGTTTGTACGATGTGCCTTGCAAGGTTGAACCACTTTGCGCACTCGTCAAGTATTATTGCATCTGCCGAAGCGATAAGCGGCTTGGTCTTTAGGATAGAATCGACCTGCTCCTCGATGAGCACCTGCGTTTCAAAGCCTGTGCCGAGCTCCTGCGAAATGTCGTTTATCCGCTGCCTCAGCCTGCCCGAGTTCGATACCGGCTTGTCAAGGTAGATAACTGCCTTGCCGACGCCGAGCTTTCCAAGCGTGTCGAGCATAGCTCTGATGCCGAGGTCTGTCTGCGGTATCAGTCTGTAAGTCCCGTGAAGCCCTCCGAGATCCCTCACCGTTTCGTCCATGCAGCGAAACAGCATTGAGCTTGAAAAGGCTATCTCAAGACCTATCAGCACGTTGAATCCGTCAATGTAAAGAGTCTGTCCGCTGATGTCCGTGACCTCACGGCTTTTGCGTGAAGCTATGCTGCTCTGGGGAGAGATAGTTCTTGCAAGAGCAAGCCTCTGCCTCTCTGAAAGCTGATATCTGTCTCCGACAAATCTTGTCGTGCTTGTGACAGGGTAGCCCCTGTTGAGAAGATAATAGATCTCCTCAGCTGCCTTTCGCAGTATCGGCAGCGCCTTTTCGCCGAAATCCCTTGTGTCTGTGGGCATAAAGCCGCGTCTTGCCTGCTGTGCCATTTTACCGCCTCCGTTCCCAAGCACATTATACTCCACGGCGGCTGGCTTGTCAATAAACCGCAGGTATCGTTTCGCCGAGACATTTTCGGGCTACAGTTTCAGCCTGCGTGTAGCATAAGCTACAAATGAGCCGCAAGGTGTAGCATAAGCTACACAGGGCGGGAGAATTGTCTGTTGAAATTCCCGTAAAACCGTGCTATTATATAGACACAGCAAGAGAAAAAGACACAAAACAACAAAAACAAAACAAAACTGGGAGGAAAACAAAATGCTTACAACGATCATCGGTATCGGCGCTTCTTTCATCTTCTGCGGCATCGCAATTTACGTTACCTATAAGATCTGCACAAATACCGTAAGATGAAACGGATAATACATTACACAAAAGGAGAGATCAGATGACAGAGAATATTCAGTAAAAGCGTCCGTGCAGCAGTGCGGGCGCTTTTGCTTTGTGAAGATGCTGCTGCGATGACAGTTCCTGATACATAAGCCCGTGTCGGGTGCAGTACCACAAAAGCCTTCCACGGCGGTACAGCGGGATATTAAGCTGAAGCTCCCACTGCGGATAATGCCTGAACAGCATCACGCTGCAGTCGGTTATCAGCGCTGTGAATGATATGTAATGCTGCTTTGTCATCTCGTGGTCTGTCGTGATATACAGCTCACCTCCGATATCGCTGACGTTCAGCATCTCGCCGGCCTCGGCTTTTTTCGCCTCCAGCGCAGTAAGCTTTTTTCCGCAGCAGGTGACAGCTGCATCGGACGTTGACGTTATGATGTTGCCGCAGTCCTTGCATACATAGAATTTAAGAGCCTTCATGTTTCCTTTCTCACTTTCGTTCTTTTCAGCTTCGCCCGAGAGCAGCACCCCTGCGTCTGTTCCGAAAACATCAGCAAGCGCAGCTATAAGCGAAATGTCGGGGCAGCCGCATCCGCACTCCCACTTTGAGACAGCCTTGTCGCTGACGTTTATCCTTTCGGCAAGCTGCTTCTGGGTAAGCCCCATCTGAGTTCTGAGCCGACGGATAAGCTCGCCTGTTTTTACCTGGTCCATTTTGATCCTCACCTCTTTTCGTCCGTCGTTACGATTATCATAACCGATTTTGCCCCTCCCGTCAATCCACGCTCCGTAGACAGCGCTCCGGGCCTTGTGCGGACACAAAAAAGCGTCGGTACTGTCTGTACTAACGCTTTGTCGTTTTTATATCAGCCTTCGGTCGGTGCAACGTAGCCGTAGCCGCACTCGCCGGGGTGCTTGCCGTTCTCGTTTACATAGTTGCAGCCGCACTCGCCGGGGTGCTTGCCGTCAACTGTAACTGTGTCCTTAGTATCTTCCTTCGGTGCAACGTAACCGAAGCCGGCCTCGCCTGGGTGTTTGCCGTTCTCGTTTACATAGTTGCAGCCCGACTCGCCCTCGTGCTTGCCGTCAACTGTAACTGTGTCCTTAGTATCTTCCTTCGGTGCAACGTAGCCGAAGCCTGCCTCGCCGGGGTGCTTGCCGTTCTCGTTCACGTAGTTGTAGCCGCACTCGCCGGGGTGCTTGCCGTTCTCGTTCACGTAGTTGTAGCCGCACTCGCCGGGGTGCTTGCCTAACTCGTTGGTCTTTTCTTCGTCTGCCTGTGCCTCAGCGTTCTTCTTTACTGCCTCGAAGTTGAATCCTCCTGTTGAGCACGGACGCCAGCCGTTATCCTCTATATATCCGAAGCCCGATTCGCCGGGGTGCTTGCCGTTCTCATCGACATAGTTGCAGCCCGACTCGCCCTCGTGCTTGCCTGTCTCATTGGTCTTGGGTGCTTGTTCTGTTTTCTTTTCTTCTGTGCTCTGCTTGACTTCCTCTGTCTTTTCTGTACCGTTCTCTACAGCTGCCTTCAACTGCTTGTCAGAAAGTGTGGTGACAAATGACTGCGGTGCGTTCTCGATAGGTGAAGCAGATGCGGAAACGACTGCTGTTCCTGTTACGATGGCTGCTGCAACGAGTGCCGAGCTGATCACTGCAAATACTTTTCTGTTTGTCTTTCTTGTCTTGTTTGTGTTTGTCATTTTTGATTTCTCCTTTTCATTTTTAACTCTGTTTCTCTTGGTGTGACTATATAATATCACGCATTTACGCAGTTTTCAATAGACAATAATGCGGGTGCCTGTAGCTTAAGCTACACTTTTGCGCCGCGGTGTTGCTTAATTTACACAGTCAACCTGAATTGTATCAAAAAAACTGTGAAAACATAGCCGTTGAATATATTGCAATCCTCGGGAAACTGTGTTATAATACGATAGGAAACATATATAAACCAAAAAAGAGAGGTATGTAAAATGAGCGAAAAACCCGTTGACCGCCGCACGCAAAAGACCAGAAAGGCACTTTGCGACGCACTCGCAGAGCTTCTGTTGGAAAAGGAACTGCATAAGGTCACCGTGCAGGAGATAAGTGACAAGGCAAATGTGAACAGGGTAACATTCTATAAGCATTATCTTGATGTGTACGATCTTTACGAGAAGATAGAGGACAGCACTCTCGTTGAGCTGGGACTTATGGTGCTTCAGCTCGAGGAACTTCCGCTGCGTGACTTCTTTGCGCACATCATCAGCTATATCTCTGATAACCGCACCATTTTCAGAATGATATTCAGTCCCAAGACCACGGGCGAGATGCGCAGCAAGCTGAGCAATATCATCGAGGGTGTTTTCAGACAGGTCGAGATAGAAAAGCAGACCTCGGATACAAAGGATAAACGGCTTGAATATCTCAGCTGCTACCGTGCACAGGGCTGCCTTTCGGTGATCTCCAAATGGGTGCAGGGCGGCTTTGAGGAACCAGAGGACTTTATCGTCAAAACGATGACCGAGCTTGACAGCAATACCCAGAAGCTGTTTTCGTAATACGGACCAGAACGGTATGACCTGCGGTATGGACCCGCAGGTCTTTTTTTCTGCCCGACAAAAGGCGGTGTGTAAAGCTATTTTGTGTTGACAATGGCGGGAAATGAGTGTATAATTAACTATGTATATGGTATATGGTATTGCCCATGACAAATTGCATCGGAGAACAAAATGAGATTTTTATACGATTCATATTCCGATATCGGAAAGCGTGACAAAAACGAGGACAGCTTTCTTGTCTGTGAACGGGAGGGCGCACTTATCGCCGCCGTTGCCGACGGACTGGGCGGCTGCCGCGGCGGAGAGGTAGCCTCGGCATTTGCCGTTGACGAGCTGAAGCAGCGCTTTGAAGCGAACGCTGCGCTCGACCTCGGAAAAGCGCTGGAGGAGATAAACAGCGGGCTTTTGCTAAAGCAGCGGGAGCTCGGAATGAAAATGAAGACTACGATCTGTGCCGTGCTGATAAACGCAGAGCATACCGTCGCAGCTAATATCGGCGACAGCAGGATATATGCGTTCAAGGACGACAGGATAGTCTTTCAGAGTACCGACCACAGTGTTGCGCAGATGTGTGTCGATCTGGGGGAGATAACCCCCGAAGGGATACGCACGCACGAGGACAGATGTATCCTCACAAGGTCGCTGGGCAGCAAGCAGGATATAAGGGCAGATATCACAGTGCTGGACAATTCGTCATACGACAGCCTGCTGATATGCTCCGACGGCTTCTGGGGCGGCGTGGTCGAACAGCAGATGTGCAGTGCGCTGGAGCAGTCCGAAACGCCCGGTGAGTGGCTCGGGACAATGAGAAAGCTCTGCGGTGCAGAGATAAACAGTGACAACGACAACAACACAGCTGTCGTGATAAATATCAAGGAGGGATGATCCGTGTTATGCAGCTATTGCATGAATGAGATCGGTCAGGTAAGCGAAAAATGTCCGCATTGCGGGAAAAGCACGGCAGTAACAGTTCCGCCGCATATGCTCGTTCCGGGCACAGTGCTTTGCGGCAGGTACATCGTGGGTATAGCCAAGGGCGAGGGCGGTTTTGGCATAACCTATATCGGAAAGGATACCAAGCTCGACAGGACAGTCGCTGTGAAGGAATACTTCCCGTCCGGTATCGTAAACAGGAACAGCAGCGTTTCTCCCAACGTTACACAGACCTCCGAACCGCAGGGGCAGGACGCTTTCAGAAAGGGCAGGGAAAGGTTCTTAAACGAAGCACGGACTCTTGCAAAGTTCACAGGCGAGCTCGGCATCGTCAACGTTATCGACTTCTTTGAGGAAAACAGCACCGCCTATATAGTAATGGAATACCTCGACGGCATAAGCCTCGGAGATTACATAAAAACAAACGGCGTGCTCACACCCGAGCAGACGCTCACTATTCTTATGCCCGTTATGCTGTCGCTCGAAAAGGTGCATAAGCAGGGACTTATCCACCGTGATATAAGTCCGTCCAATATTATGATACTCAAAAACACCGTTAAGCTCATAGATTTCGGTGCGGCGAGAAACTCTGCGGGAGACGGCAACAGGAGCCTTTCTCTGATGCTCAAGCCGGGCTATGCTCCCGAGGAGCAGTACCGCAGCAAGGGCGAGCAGGGACCGTGGACAGACGTTTACGCCCTGTGCGCAACTATATATAAGTGTATAACAGGCATCACTCCCGACGAAGCTAACGACAGGCTGCACAAGGACGAGCTGAAAAGGCCGTCCGAGCTTGGCGTCAAGGTCACACCTTCCTTTGAAGCAGCTCTGATGAAGGGTCTGAGCGTTTTGCAGCAGAACAGATATCAGAGCGTTCAGGAGCTGGTCGGCGAGCTGAGCAGTATATCGCTGTCCGACAAGGTGGAGTATATGGACGGCTCAAAGCCGGCTGATGTGCAGATCCCGCATGCACCGCAGGACGATGACAGCACCAGATGCATCTCACCCGATCAGGCGAATGCTATGATGCAAAACGGCGCTTTCAGAGCACCCGCTGCGCCGCAGATGCCGCAGCAGCCGTTTTATCCTCAGCCGCAGATGAACGTACCGAACGCTTCGCAGTTCGTACCGCAGCCACAGGTGCAGCAAATGCCCCAGATGCCGCAGAATACACCGTTCCCAAGCTCCGAGAGCAGCGAGATAGACCGCAGGGTCGCTAAGAAGGTCAAACAGCGCAAACGCAAAAAAGTGCTTGTCGTGTTCCTTGTGCTCCTTGTGATCGCAGCTGTCGCTGTGTGCGTTGTACTTGCTGTGAAGGGCGCAAAGAGCAGCGACAGCTCCAGCGTGGATGCTTCCAATGTCGGATATGTCACCGCAGGCACCGACGGAAGCAGAATGATACAGACCGACGCCAGCGGCGGAAGAAAGAACATCGACGAAAAATCACAGTACGCAAGCTTTTCAAATACGATCGTTACGCCCGATGATATCAAAGCGGCAAACGGAAAGGGCGTTACCTCGCTTTATTTCAGCAAGTGCCAGATACCGCAGGAAACTATCGACTCGCTCTCTGTAATGAAGAGCAGCCTCAAATATCTTTCGATAGAGGAATGTGCAGGCTTTGGCAGCATAAAGTCCCTTTCGGAGCTGTCGGCGCTTACAAGTATCGTTATACAAAAGTGCGACCTCTCCAACGAGTGTGTGAACGAGCTTGATATAAGCAAGCTTCCCGAGCTTTACCGCATAGAGCTTCTGGGCGTGCCGAAGCTCAGCGATATCAGCTTTATCTCCAAGGCAGGAAAGAAGCTGAGCAGCTTTGAGGCAAGCTACTGCGATATCAGCGACATTTCACCCGTTTCAAATCTCGACAGGCTCTATACGTTCAAGGCGGACAACAACAAGATAAAGGATATCTCCGCACTGAAGGACAAAAACATCACCTCGCTCAGCCTTTCGGGAAATAAGATAACAGACCTCTCTGCGCTTCAGGGGAACAAGACGCTTTCAAGCCTCGATGTCAGCAGCAACGAGATAACCTCGATAGACTCGCTTGCAGACTGCAGCGACCTGAAACAGCTCAACCTCAACCATAACAAGCTCACCGACATCGGCGGAGCGCAAAAGCTGATAAGGCTCGAGAAATTCGAGTGCAGCGACAACCAGATACCCGATATCAGCGGGCTTACGAACTGCACCGTGCTCAAATATGTCAACATCAGCTCAAATAAGATAAGCGATATCTCCCTGCTCAGCAAGAGCAGCGAGTCGCTCTACGCCGTGTTTATCGACGACAACCAGATATCCGACCTGTCGGCGCTGAGCAAAGCCACAGGGCTGAAATGCCTCAGCTTCAATAATAACAAGATAACGAGCCTCGATGCTGTCAAGGACTGCACAAAGCTCACAGCTATCTCGGGCGACAATAACGGGATAGAGTCGCTGGAGCCGATAAGTGCTATGACCTCGCTCAGCTGCATAAGCTTTGCACATAACAAGATAAGCGATATGACTCCGCTGAAAAAGATGACAGCGTCTATGAAGGACAGTATGTATGTGCTTGACCTCAGCAACAACCAGATTTCACAGATAGAGCTTGCAAGCGGCAAGAAGTACCAGAGCGTCCTGTTTTACAATAACCCCCTGAAGTCGCTTGACAGCGTAAAGGATATAAAGGGTATGACCATAGCTGTATCCTATTTTGACGGCATCGACCTCAAGGAGCTCAAAAAGGGCTATTTCAGGCTCTCGATAGTCGACTGTCCGCTTGACAAGCAAATGGCTATCGAAAAGGAAGTCGGAAGATACAGCGTGTCCTTTGTCACCGCAGAGGAGATAGAAAAGGATACAAACTCGAAGAAGGAAGCAGTGTTCAAGCGTATAAACAGCTGATACCGTAAGGAGAATGAGCATATGTCAAACACAGTGTATTATAACGAGCGCTTTGCAGGCAGACAGCTTGTCATTGTCAGCGGCGGTGAGATGAGGGCGGTGACGCTCGGCGGTGAAATGACCGTCGGCAGACCGACCAAGGGAAATGTCGTGGATATCGCAGTCGAAGCTGATTTCGTTTCCAGACATCACGGAAAGATAACCTGCACCGATGAGGGCTGCTTCTATACCGATAACGGCAGTATGAACGGCACTTTTTACAACGGTGCCGCACTTGCGCCGAATATCCCGGTAAGACTGATGAACGGAGACGTCCTTCATATCTATAACGGTACACCGCAGTCGAGTGCGGACGTTGTAACACTTATTTTCATGCTCGACCATCCGGCAGGCTTCACGAGCGAAACGGTGATGCTGGATTCCTTGACTACCGCTATAAATGTCGGACGAAGCGTCGATAAGGATATAACCGTGTTCTCGCAGGCTATCTCGGGCGACCACGCCTCGTTCCTGCGTGACGCAAACGGCTGGGTGATAGCCGACCACGCAAGCACAAACGGCGTTTTCCTCAACAATCAGAGGATAGCCTCGCCGTTTTATCTGAGGATAGGCGACTGTGTGAGGATAGTCAATATCAACTTTGTCTTTCTCGGCGACAGGATAATCTATCAGAACGTGCGTGCGGATATGCTCGGAATGAACAAAAGCTCAACGCTGGAGATACATATCGTCCAGAGAACTGTCAGAAAGCTGTTCAACGTCCACGCACTGCTGCGTGATATCAATGTCACCTTCCGAAGCGGCGAGATGATACTTATCCTCGGCGGCTCGGGTGCGGGAAAGACAACACTCGTCAATGCGATACTGGGCTACGAAAAAGCCGATGGAAAGATACTTTACGACAACATCGACCTCTATGCCGACGACGAAGCCGTCCGGCAGAAGATAAGCTTCGTTCCGCAGTCCGACCTTATGAGGGATAACGACAGCGTTTACTATACCCTCAGAAACGCAGCCGAAATGAAGCTGCCCGACGAGCTCCCCGATGAGGAGATAGAAAAGAAGGTAATGCAGACGCTGAAGCTGTTTAATCTGGACAAGATAGAGGACAGCCTCGTCAAGAAGCTTTCGGGCGGCGAGCGCAAAAGGCTCAGCGTTGCGATAGAGTATATCTCCGACCCCGAGGTGTTCTTCCTCGACGAGCCGGACAGCGGTATCGACGGACACTATACCATTCAGCTTATGGCGATACTGCGAAAGATAGCGAACGAGGGCAAGATAATCGTCATAATCTCGCACGGCGCAAACCGTATCGCCAAGAATTTTGACAAGGTGCTCGTTCTCGCAAAGAGCAAGCAGGACCAGTGCGGGTACGTTTCGTTCTTCGGAACAGTCGAGGATTCGTATGCGTTCTTTGACACCGATAACCTCGAAGCGATAGTCGGCAGGGTCAACGACGAGCCGGACTTTTTCATAAACAAATTCAGAGGACTTTACAGATAAGGGAGATATCGACAATGCGTTCATCAATAAGCGAACAGATAAGGGTATATTTCGGCAAGTGCTGGAGGATATTCCTTAACGAGAACGGCTGGAAGGTCTTTATCAGCTCTGCCATAATCACATTCCTGATAAGCTGTGTTACCGGCTCGGATATGTTCAAGGATTACAGAGCAACACGAAACGGAGCGTTCGCACTTGTCTGTGCGTGTATCTGGATAGGCATTTTCAATTCCATACAGTCCGTGTGCAAGGAAAGAGATATAATAAAGCGTGAGCACCGTTCGGGAATGAGCGTGTTCGCATACGTCAATGCACATGCGCTCTTTGAGCTGATACAGTGTCTGCTCGAAGCTATAATCGTCACCGTTATAACGATGATATTCAACAAAGATACCATACCGTCCTCGGGCGTTATGCTCCCCGTGGTTATAGAAATGACGGTCACGTTCTTCGTGATAATCTTTTCCTCGGATATGCTCGGACTGATGATATCCTGTACCGTAAAGACCCCGCAGACCGCTATGACGGTCATGCCCTTTGTACTGATACTGCAGCTCGTTATGTCGGGAATGATATTCGACTTAAAGGGCTTCACCGATAAGGTGTCCTACCTGATGATATCAAAGTGGGGACTGAACGCTATATGTATCACCGCAAACGTTAATGCGATGAAGCTGGCGCCAAAGAGTGACGACTACCTGTATGAAGCGTCGAATATGCTGAAAATGTGGAGCCTGCCGCTTATATTCGCAGTTGTTTATATTATTATAGGAGCGCTTCTGCTCTCGCTGGTCGACAGGGACAAGCGCTGATGAAAAAACGACACCTTTTCCGGGCAGCTCCGCAAAAGGTGTTTTTGTTACAGGTGCATAGCTTTCGGGCTGGAAATTTGTGCAGTTATACAAAGTTCAGAAACTTTTGCACATTTTCCGCCTGTTCATTCGTAATAGGGGTATACGGATATGAAAGGGGACAGGTATTATGAGTGCACCAAAGAGCACAAGGACTGTGATAAGGGCGGTCAGAACGGGTGCAGTAATGGTCGTCATCAGCTTTTTAGCTTTGTTCGTTCTGGGATGTGCGGTCATTCTGATAGAGGAGCGTGGTGCTGCGCTGGATATCGGAGAGGCTCGGTTCAGCCTCGGTGAGTCCGGGATGTATACCGAGCAGGAAAGGGCAGAGGCAGCAGGTGCGGCGCTGGAATATATGCTGAAGAATTGGAGGAACTGCAAACTGCTGAAGCTTTCATACGGAAAAGACCCGTCGGACTATGACGGGGAGCTGGAATATGTCAGAGACCTCGGTTCACATCACGAAAAGCAATATACACAGTGTATCCGTTTTTACACCACTGAGGTCTGGCTTTGCGACAACGGCGCCAAGCATAACGGGGAGAGGGACGATTATATGATACACCTCGCCCGTGAGGAGGACGGCGACTGGGAAGTAGTGGCTTGGGGATATTGAAAAAGGGAGAAAAGGACCGCCGGGGCAGCTGCCGCTTTAATTTCGGCGGCCTCAGAAGCTCAGCCCACCGCACGGACGATGGGACGGACAGAACGGAGAATAAAATGAAAAGCAAACTTAAAAAACAGTATATCATCCCTGCTGTTATCGGCGGGGCGATACTGCTGACGCTTATTGCTGTGTTCATTGCATACAAGACACGCTACAACGGTATAAAGGATATTTACTATTCAAATGAGCAGACTTTTGAAAGGCTTGCCGCCCTTGCAAAAGAACACACCGGCGAGCGCAGCAGAACTGTCATCAGAACAGACGAAACGGGCTGCGATAAGCAGATAAGCGACATTCTCGGGGAACTGAGGGACAAATATCACAAGGACAGCGACTTCCCCGCTTTTTCGTCGGTCACGGTAGTCTGCGACAAAAACGGCAGATCCGCAGTGTCGGTCGCTGCCAGACAGGAAAAGCTCAGCGGCGACGGAGCGAACAGCCACGATGTCAGATGCTATGAGCTGGTGTATATCGACGAGGACTTTGACTTCAGTTCGGCAGGCGGTCAGCATCTTCCGTCAGAGAGCGACGAGCCGTTCAGCGGGAACTGGCACGTCTGGTGCTATGATACATATTCGGGGTGAATTTTTATTCAGCCCCCTTGACAAAGCGAAAAAGCTGTGCTATACTACGTCTTAGCACAATACCGCAAAATCTGAATGAGAGGTGTCAGGATGAGAAGATAACCTGCTTTTGAAAACATGGAAGGATAAGACCCTGTGTATGGACGCACTGCGTCCGTACCTTATTTCATGTTGCCAAAAGTGGATTATGTTCATCATAACCTCTCTTTTTTGTGCATACATTTTGTTTTTGCGGCTTTGCGCCCGTTCTCCCGTGAGGTTATATGAGCATATCAACTGTTCGGCAGCGGACAGTTTTTTTTGTTGCATAAAAACTGTCGGGAGGAGGAATGTGTATATGTCACTGATAAATGTTGATTCCCTCACATTCTGCTACGAGGGAAGCTTTGATAATATTTTTGAGAACGTGTCGTTCTCGGTGGATACGAACTGGAAACTCGGCTTTATCGGCAGGAACGGAAAGGGCAAAACTACGTTTCTTGAGCTGCTTATGGGAAAGCACGACTGCAAGGGCGCTGTCAGCGCAAGCACGGTCTTTGAGTATTTCCCCTACCGCTTGTCGGCGCAGCAGTACGCCCGTACAGCAGCGGAGTTCCTTGACGAGATAAAGCCCGGCTGCGAGAGCTGGCGTGTGATGAGCGAGCTTGCCAAGCTCGGCGAGGAGGCTGATATCCTGTTCCGCCCGTTTGAAACGCTCAGTCCCGGTGAGCAGACAAAGGTGCTGTTAGCCGTGCTGTTCTCGGGCGAAAACGAGTTCCTGCTCATCGACGAGCCGACCAATCACCTTGACAGCGATGCACGCTCAAAGGTGCGTGAGTATCTTTCACATAAAAAGGGGTTTATCCTTGTTTCGCACGACAGGGATCTTCTCGACGCCTGCACCGACCACGTTCTTGTGCTCAACCGCAAGACCGTCGAGGTGCAAAACGGCAACTTTTCAAGCTGGTGGGAGAACAAGCAGCGCAAGGACTCCTTTGCCCTTGCCGAAAACGAAAAGCATAAAAAAGAAATAAAAAAGCTTCGTCGGGCAGCAAAGCGCACCGCCGACTGGGCTGACAAGAGCGAAAGCACCAAGATAGGCTTCGACCCCGTAAAGGAGCACGACCGCTGCATCAGCTCACGCTCGTTCATCGGAGCAAAGACAAAGAAGATGCAAAGCCGTGTCAAGCAGATGCAAAAGCGCATAGACAGGGAGATAGAGCAAAAGGAGGACCTGCTGTGTGACCTCGAAAAGACTGATGACCTCAAGCTGACCCCGCTTGTTCACTACAAAAGCACACCCGTCTGTGCCCGTGAGCTGTGCCTCGGGTACAAGGGCGCCGAGGGCTTTGTCGTAAACGGACTTTCCTTTGAGGTCAGAAACGGCGAGCGCATCGCCGTCCACGGCAGCAACGGCAGCGGAAAATCAACGCTGATAAGAGCGATACTGCGAAGCTGCGGATATGACCGCTTCCCGACGCTGAAACAGCAGGGAACGCTTGAGACCGCATCGGGGCTTACCGTGTCGTATATCTCGCAGGACACATCGGACCTCAAAGGCAGCATACCCGTATTCTGCGAAAGCAGAGGACTCGATATGAGCCTGCTTTGCTCGGTGCTGCGAAGGCTCGGGTTTGAACGTGTCCAGTTTGAAAAGGACATCGGGGAGTTCTCACAGGGGCAGAAAAAGAAGCTGCTCATTGCATCGAGCCTCATAACGCCCGCACATCTGTATATCTGGGACGAGCCGCTGAATTATATTGATATCTTTTCAAGAATGCAGATAGAAAAGCTGCTGCTGGAGTACCGCCCGACAATGCTGTTCGTCGAGCACGACGAGGCTTTCAGGAAAAAAATAGCGACACAGATAATAGAGCTGTAAAAATAACGGCATCTGTACATAGCGTACAGGTGCCGCTGCTTGTTTATGATGTCTGTGTTCAGTCCATATTTTTAGATTTTGTTCCCGAAAAGGGGCAAACCGTCCTGACGGACGCTTTAGGGGCGACCGGAAGCTGAATGTTCGAATGGAAAGCTCGTCTGTTATGTTCACATTTCCAACTTGTTTAAAAGTATCGCTTGAGTTTATTTTGAGCCTATTTGAGCGTGTAGAGCCGCTTGAACTTGTTTGTGCCGATAACGAACTGTTTTTCGCTTATGTGCCGTGCAAGCTCGGTGGTGTCGATGAACTCCTTTGTAACGCAGACGAGATACTGCCTGCTGTCCGTTTCGACAAGATAGTACGGGTCGTTATCGTTTATCTGATCCGCAGCTTCAAATATACCGAACGTCGGCATCACAGTCCATTCAAGCAGCCCCTCGAACTTTGAGAGCTTTTTGCTGCGGACGAGTGCGTATATCTGAACTGCTTTTGGGAACCTCGCAAGCACCGCAGCGTCCTGCTTTGAGCGAGCCTTGCCGATCTTTTCAAAGCTTTCAAGGTCAACGGGCTCTCTCAGCCTGTTCATCGACAGCGATTCGCCCTCGTCGAGCAGATAGTCGATGGATACATTCAAAAGTTTTGCGATAGCCCTGAGATTCTCTATGTCGGGCATTCCCTTGTCTGCCTCCCATTTCGCCACCGCACTCCTTGAAACGCTCAGCTTGCCCGCAAGCTCTTCCTGCGAATATCCCGCCTGCTGTCTTGCGTCCTTCAGTTTTTGTGCAAATGTCATTTTGCTGACCCCCTGTCTTTTTTTTCTGTATTATAGCACGGCTGAGCGCAAAATTGCAAGGGAACAGCCGAAACATCGCTGTTACTTTGCGTAACACAGCGCAGATGCGCCGTTTTCGGACTGCCCATCACAGGCTTTGACCGACATCGGCTTTTGTGAAAACTGATAGTCTCAGATGTGCGTTATGTACAAAAATGTACAAACTTTTACGCCTTTATTGACAAATAGGACAAACCGTATTATAATATATGTACAATAATTAATGAAAGTGAGGTCAGATCAATGGGAAAATTTATCGTTAAAAAGACATCGACAGGCTACACCTGGTCACTCAAAGCGACCAACGGCGAGGTCATCTGCATCGGCGAAGAAGTGTTCTCCACTGCCGATTCTGCAAAAAACGGCTGCGCAAGCGTTGCAAAGAACGCTTCTGTGGCTAATATCGAGGACCAGACCACCGAGGGCTTTGAAACCGCAAAGTGCCCTAAGTTCGAGATATATGCCGACAAAAAGGGCGAGATACGTTTCCGCCTGAAAGCGACCAACGGTCAGGTCATCGCCGCAAGTGAAGGCTATACAGCGAAGGCTTCCTGCAAGAACGGCATAGAGAGCGTGAGGAAGAATGCCGCCGATGCTCCCGTTGAGGTGGCTGAATAGTATACGATAGTTCATAAGGGGGAAAGCTCTTTTACAAAAGAGTTTTCCCCCAAGCAGCTTATCGGGAGAAGTGCCTGCAGAGCTGAAAACAATGCAGTAAAAAAGGAACAGCTATGAGAAAAGCAGACTTTGACAAAATAAAAAAATACGGAAAGCGCACGGTGCTTGAAACGGTAAGAGATACCGACGGCGGCAAGAACGTCTGCTATCACATAGTGCAGTATTCGCTCCCCGTTTTTCACTCGTCAGATACGCTGGCTATCGAGTTCGACAACAACGGCTCTTATATCTATTCGGCAGTTTATAAGAACCCAAGACGGCATTTTCAGCCCGTTTATCAGGTATCGCAAAGGCTGATAGACGCATATTTCGGCAAAAGCGCCCCGGGGAACGCACTTGTGCTGGGATGTGCGGGCTGTACGATACCCCGGTTCCTGCTTTTGCATTACAAGGACTGCGAGACGGTCGGAGTTGAGTATTCAAAGCAGTTCGTCGATATCGCACAGCGCTACTTTATCACCGAGCAGATGAGTCCTCGCTTCGAGCTTATCTGCGGCGACGGCTTTGAGTATGTCCGCAACAACACGAAAAAACGGAGCTTCGACCTCGTTTATACCGATATCTATGTCGCCGATGTGATCCACCCCGACGTTTACTCCGAAGAGTTCGTTTCGCAGGTGTATGACCTGCTTTCGCAAAACGGGCTTGCGGTGATAAACTCGTTCCGTGTCCCGCTGGACAGGATAAAGCGCTTTGTGAACAGCATACAGACGCCGTTCGGAGCACTTTATATAATAGAGCAGTACCGCAAGTATTACATCGTCCTGAGCAAGGACCGTGACGCTGACAGACTTGCAGACTTTGAAAAGCATCTGCCGGGATATGCCCGGATAACTCTTAAGAAAGAACGGAGCTGATAAAATGCCGTTTACGTTAAAAACACTTGAATTTCTCGACGAGAACTACGTCCGCAACGACAGGGAATGGTTCAGACAGCACAAGTCCGATTACGACGAGCTTGTGCTAAAGCCGTTCACCGAGCTTCTTGAAACTGTTTCCCCCGTTATCTCGAAAATAGACGACAGGCTGATATGTACCCCGAAATGTATCTCACGCATTTACCGTGATGCAAGGTATGTCAAGGGCGGAGCTATCTTCAGGGACAGCCTGTGGATATCGGTCAGACGTCCGAGAGAAGCCTATGCGCTTGTGCCGGAGTTCTATTTCTATGTCGGTACGCACGGCTTCGGCTACGGCTGCGGGTATTACAAAACAGGCACCGCCGCAATGCAGCAGCTCAGAGAAATGGCGCTTTCGGGCGACAAGATATTCAAAGCGGCGAAAAAAGCGTGCGAGAAGCAGAGCAGGTTTTACCTCGCAGGGGAAATGTATAAGAAAAACCGTTTCCCCGACGCCGACCCCGGGCTGTGGGACTGGCTCAACCGCAAGTCGGTCTGTATGTGCTATGACGGGACCGATACGAAGGAGCTTTTCAGCAGTAAGCTTTTTGAAACTGTTGCACAGGATTACCTTATTTTAGAGCCTGTTTACAGACTGTATACCGAAATGGAAGCCCGTGCCGCAGCAAAGTAAAAAAATATTGAGTTTTTTTCGATAAACTATTGAAATTGCGTTAATGATGTGTTATACTAATTTTGTATATCGGTTTGCATTTTATGCAGCCCGTGATCGGAATACAAAAACGAAAAACAGATGATTTAAGGAGGAGAACGTTCAAATGAGAAAAAAGGTCGTGTCGGGAGTGCTCGCACTTCTGATGGTAGCATCAGCGATGCCGATGTCGGAGATATCTCAGATAATCCCTGATATAAGCATTTCTGCAAGCGCTGTGGATTATAAAGAAACGGGAGAGATCATTCTCGGAGGCGCAAAGTTCAAATTCAACTATGTCAAAATAGACAGCGAAGGTACCAAGAAATATCTCCAGCTGTCCCCTGTGGACGAAAAGCAGTATTGGTTTTCCAATGTCGCTGAGATCACCATAAACACCGATGATATCTTCAACGCATTGAATAAAGCAAATGCGGGTACTTCGGGAACTGTTCTGTACACTGAGCTGAACTACAGATTCAACAACATCAGATACGGTAACGATATCTATTATTCAAGGCTTGCCAGGGTTAAGTTCAAGGGTAAAAAGCATATCAAGATCGGCGACAGTATGTTCGCAGGCATCAACAACCTGCAGACAGTTGATTTCGGCGGCGTTGTAGATTACATAGGCGACAGCGCATTCAACAACTGTCCTAATTTCAAGGGTGCCTCGGGTTCGGGTAACGTAATGAATCTTGAGGGAGTCAAGGAGATCGGAAACAGCGCTTTTTCAAACTGTAAGACGGTCACCGGCTTTAAGCTCAACGGTTCTCTGACCTTTATCGGAAAAAATGCATTCAGCAACTGTACGGGAGTAAAGAGCTACGATATCCCCTCTACCGTATGGGGTATCGGTGCGGGAGCATTTTCGGGCAGCACGAGCCTTGAAAAGGTGAACTTTAAAAGCGGCTCAAAGCTTACCGCCCTGGGCGACGGAGCTTTCCAGAACTGCACACGTCTGACAAAGGTGTACTATGCGGGCAATACCACAAAGAACACACTTCCTCCGATCCTTGCGGGTGACCCGGACAACCTTGAAAATGAACCTTCTCACAAGACCGGCGAACAAACCTTCAAATGGCTCGGAAAGGGTCTGTTTGCGGGTTGTACAGCTCTTCAGAGCTTTGTTATCCCCAAGAATATCATCGCAGTACCTCATACGATGTTCCAGGGCTGCACAGCTCTGCAGAAGGTTACGTTTGAAACAGGCAATAAAGCAGCCTGCAAGTTTATCGGCAACGGTGCTTTCCAGCAGTGTACATCACTTGTCCAGATAGAGCTTCCCGATAAGTGTACCAAGATCTACAACGCAGCATTCAACCTCTGCACAAAGCTCAAGAAAGTCATCGTTTCGGATAATCTCAACTTCTTCGGCGCAGCTTGCTATGCTGAGGCTGACGGAGCAGACTCCGACGAGAAGCTGTGCGGCTTCAACTGCGGAACGTTCGCAAGCTGTCCTGTTCTTTCGCTTGCACCGAGAAGCAAGGCTTCCAGCCTGAAGTCGAACCAGATCATCATACCTCCTAAGGTAACATATATACCTACAACATGCTTCCAGTCCTGCACGGGTATCACCAGCGTTTCCATGGCCAGTGTAAAGGATATCGGAGACAAGGCATTCAATAACTGCCGTTCTCTGACGAGTGTTACTGTCCCCAATGCCGTTTCCACGATCAAGGGCGGCGTGTTCCAGGACTGCGCCGGACTGAAAACAGTCGTTTATTCCAAGAACCTTCAGGAAATAAAGGAAAGCGCATTCAAGGGCTGTTCTTCACTGACAAGTGCCAGACCGAGCGACCAGAAGGCAATGAAGAACACGATCATGCTGCCTGCATCCTGTGAAGCTGTTCAGAAGTTCGGATTTGAGGATTGCTCGTCGTTCAAGTACCTCAACATTCTCAGCAAAACAAAGAGCAAGCTTGCAACGCTCGGCGAAAAGGCATTCGCAAACTGCACGTCACTCGAAGGCTCGACGCTCGACGGTACCTCCAGCCAGGAGCTCAGCTTCCCGAGCAAGGTAGAGGTTATCCACCCAAGACTTTTCTATAAGTGCAACAGCCTTAAAACAGTCAAGTTCGAAGGTAAGGTCACCTCGATAGGAGAGTCAACATTTGAAGAATGTTCATCTCTTACAAAGGTAACCATAAACGATACAGTAAAGCAGATAGGCGCTAACGCATTCAAGAACTGCACGAGCCTTAAAAACCTGCCTGTTACCACAAAGGGCAAGGTCGCTATGACATTGGTCGCTGAGATCAAGGACGGTACCTTCCAGGGCTGCAAGGCTCTCAAAACAGCAGACCTGTCAGCTGCCAAGAACATTTCCTCGGTAGGAAGCCATGCATTTGAGGATTGTGCTGCACTTACAAAGGTAATACTGCCTAACGCAAGCAACCTGACCAACCTCGGTGAAAGTGCGTTCAATAAGTGTACTGCCCTCAATCTCGTGACGATATCCGCAACTGCTACAAACAGCAGACTGCCAAGCAGCATCGTCTCTGTCGGCAAGACCGCTTTTGCAAACACAGCTCTGAAGAATATGACTATCGTAAAGCCGAAGAACAAGGATTTCCAAAACATCATCGGCGAGGGTGCATTCACAAACTGCAAGAAGCTCAAGAGCGTTGACCTTTCGGGCTCGAACCTTATTTCTCTTGAAAAGAGCCTCTTTGCAAACGATGAGCTTCTCACAAGCGTCAAGCTCCCGACAACTCTTGATACCATCGGCGACAGCGCATTCAGCAACTGCGTTAAGCTCAGCACTATCAACAGCACCACAAAGGGTACTGCTGTTATCCCCAAGAACGTTAAGACTATATCCAATCTTGCTTTTGCGGACTGTCACTGCATCGCAAAGATGACTATCCCCGCAGCTACCGATAATATCTCTATGAGCGCATGGAACTTCTCGTTCACATACACTCAGGACGACCTTAAAAAGGGTGTTATCAATCCTCTGAAGGCTATCGTTATCGACAGCAAGAACGCAAACTATAAGAGCATCAACGGCGTAATGTACTCCAAGGACGGCTCCAAGCTGCTTATGTACCCGGTTATGAAGCAGGGCAAGAATTTCACCGTTCCTTCAAGCGTTACCGAGATAGGCGCAGGTGCGTTCTCCTCCAACAACTACATCGCAAATGTTACTATCCCGACCAGCGTAAAGACGATCTCGTCCAAGGCATTCAACAGATGCGAAGGCCTCAGGACAGTCAAGTACGGCAACAATAAGACCGTTAATTTCACCTACGACGCATTCTCCGGTCTGACAGGAAAGCCGAAGGTAGCATTCTACGCTTCAAGTGGCTCTACCGCACAGACATATGCAGAATCAAATTCCAGCTACATCGCATTTGTTGACAACAACAAGATGGTTTCCAAGATAACCTTCGAAGAGGGTCAGATGCTGTTTATCTGCCGTACCTCCGGAAGATATACTCTCAATCCTTTGCTCACAACAAAGAACGGTCAGAAGACCACCGATGTTCTTGAGTTCACATCCAGCAACACTGACGTAGCTTTGGTAGATAACGAGGGCAACATTACTCCGAGAAAGAGCGGCAAGGCTGTTGTCACAGTCAAGACTGCAAGCGGAGTCTCTGCTACGATCACTGTAAATGTCGGTGAGGAGCGTGAGCGTCTCGCAGGTGCGACCCGTGAGGGCACAGCTGTTGAGATCTCCAAGAAGGCATTTGCTAAGGCAAACACAGTTATCATCACAACAGGATACGACTTCCACGATTCACTCGTGTCAGTTCCTCTTGCAAAAGCATACAATGCACCTATCCTTACAGTCCAGAAGGGCAAGGTCCTTCCTGAGACTCTCAAGGAGATAAAGAGACTCGGCGCTAAGAACGTTATTCTTGTTAATACAAAGGGTTCTGTTGACAGCAGCGTTACAAAAACTCTCACGAAGAACGGTCTGAAAGTAACAACTATCGGTGCAGGCAACTACATCGACACAGCTGTTGCAGTGGCTAAGAAGCTCCAGGCAAAGACAGGAAAGGCTCCGAAAGCTGTATTCTTCACAACGGATAAGGGCTATGCTGATGCACTTTCCGCATCACCTGTCGCAGCTATCTTGGGCGCTCCGATAATCTATGTTAAGACTGACGCAGCATTGAGCAGCGCTACCAAGAAGTATCTGAACAGCATCAAGGGCAGCGTAAAGAACGTTTATGTTATAGGCGGACCCGCAGCTGTATCCGATAAGGTATGGGTAGACATCAAGAAGACACTTGACAATGCTTCTGCTGTAAGATTCTCCGGTACAGACAGATACGAGACCTGCACAAAGCTTAATTCTTACTTTGCAGAGCAAAATGTGCTCAAGAGTGATGCTATCTGCATAGCAAAGGGTAAAAACTTCCCTGACGCTCTCGCAGGCGGCGTGCTCGCAGCAATGATGAAGGCTCCTCTGTTCCTCGGTGATCAGATCGTAATTGATCCGAAGGCTAAAAAATATGATCTGTATTGGTACCAGAAGGACTACCTGGCAAAGAAGAAGGCTAAGCAGCTGGTCATCTTCGGCGGACAAGTAGCAGTTCCTGATGATCTTGTTAATATGATCCGCAACGCAGGCTATTAATACTTGCTTTTCAGACCCGCAGAGGTAAACTCTGCGGGTCTTTCTGCATTATCCGACTGTTTGCACAGTAAAAGCTCCGCTTTGTGTCCCCCGAGATCAAACTTTTTGTTGCTGCGGACTTGATTTTTATGGCAGCAAAGGGTTGAAATATAGAAATTACTGTGATATAATAATATATGTTAACCACGGTATTCTGTTTTGGCAGACAAACCGTCTTTAGAAAACGCATTTTCACCTTGCCGTGACCCCGGCATCGGTGCGGCGCTGCGTGCCGAACTGAAAGAGTGCGGCACAGCTGAGAAGCTGCCGTGAAATGAAGCTTATGGAGAGAGATAATTATGGGATTTACGACCTATACCTTCTTGTTCGTTTTCTTCCCGCTGAGCGTGATCTTGTACTATCTGTTCAATCTGCTCAGCAGCAAAGGACCGCTTGCGGAGATATTCCGCAAATTCAGGGTGTGTGATATCGTTCTGATAATCATCAGTCTTGTTTTCTATGCGTTCGCAGGCATCGGAGATATGTTTAAGCTTTGCTTGTACATAGCTATCGTCTACGGCGTCGGCTGGGGCATTCAGTTCAAGCGGGACTTCAAGAACCGTGGCTATAATGCGATGTATTCGTACGACGACGATGACGACGACGATACGGACGAGGACGGCGAGCCCAAGAAGAAAAAGCGTGACTGGATACTGCTCGGAATAATGACCTTCGGCGTAGCCGCAGCAGGCGCAGTGTTCGTATATTTCAAGTGCGCAGGCTTCCTTTCAAAGCTTCTGACATTCGATTTCACAGCAAAGCCCGAATCGCTTATCGCACCGATAGGCATTTCGTTCATAACGCTTTCCACTGTTTCGTATATCGTCGATATCTACAGAGGCAAAGCGGAAAGTATGAACCCGATAGACTGTGCGCTGTATATCTGCTTCTTCCCGAAGGTAGTTGCCGGACCGATAGTCCTGTGGAGAGATTTCAAACCGCAGTGCGGCGTCAGAGCGCTGTCTGTCGATACTCTCTTTGAGGGCATTGACAAGATAATGATAGGCTTTGCCAAAAAAATACTTATTGCAGATACCTTTGCGGTGTGCATCGCAAACGCCGATGCATCGAAGATAGACAGCCTCACCGCATGGGGCATCAATCTTCTGTTCATGTTCAGGATATACTTTGATTTCTCCGCATATTCGGATATCGCTCTGGGCCTTTCGAGGATATTCGGCTTCGAGTTTGAAAAGAATTTCGATTTCCCGTACCTTGCGACCTCTATCGGCGATTTCTGGAGACGCTGGCATATCTCCCTGCACGAGTGGTTCAAGGAGTATATCTATATCCCTATGGGCGGAAACAGAAACGGACAGCTCAAATCTCTGCTCGGCGTGCTTGTAGTGTTCGTCGTTTCGGGCATCTGGCACGGCGCAGGCTGGACGTTCCTCGTATGGGCACTGATAAACTGCGGATTCAGAGTACTTGAAAAGCTTATGGAGAACAGCGGTTTTTACAACGCTATACCCTCGTTCTTCAAATGGCTTATCACTATGGTCATTGTATACCTGTGCTGGATAATCTTCAGATTTGCAGACTTCAGCCAGATGGTAGAGTGGTTCAAGCTTATGTTCGGTATAACCTCCAACGAAAGCGTGCCGTTCGGCTTCCTGCATTACTTCGACTGGCAGATCATCGCATTTGCGGCCATCGCACTGTTCGGTTCGACCGTGCTCGGCTTTGAGGGCGTTAAGAGCCACTTTGAAAGCAGGAGAGAATCCTCTGCGGGCTTTGTGTTCTTCAGACAGATGCTCGGATTGATACTTTTCGCACTGGCACTTATGTTTATGGCAAGCTCTGACTATATACCGTTTATGTATATGAAATAGCATCGGCGAAAGGAGGATCGATAAGCTATGAAAGGCGTAAAAGTATTTACGATAATAATGTTTACGGCTATGCTGATAGTGCCTCTGGCTTTGTTCAATTTCAAGCCCGATGCGGTGTCTGAGATAGATAACAGCAAGCTTGCTCCGTCGCCGGTGGGCAGTGCAGCGAACAAGTCGGTCGATTTCAAGGACAGACTCGAAAACTACCTGAGCGACAGGATAGGTCTGCGTGACAAGATGATACTCGGATATACTGTGATAAACGACGTCGTTTTCCGCAAAATGGTGAATACACCGTATATCTACGGAAAGGACTCAGAGGTGTTCGGCGCAGGCATCACCGAGGAGCAGAAAGGCTCTGACGAAGGATATATCGCCATAGCGGATATGATACAGCAAATGCAGGAATACTGTAAACACAAAAAAGTTCCGTTCCTGTTCGTGCTTGACCCGTCAAAGGCAGCTGTACTTACTCAGAAGCTCCCCTCAAGTGTGAAGTATGACAGGAGCTATGTGGATAAGTTCCTGGAGGAGCTTAAAAAGCGTGGCATAAACTACGTTGACAACACCCAGACGCTCATTCAGACCAAGGATTCGGGCAAGGCTGTGTTCAATAAGAAATACGACGTTGACAGCTTCAACGAAACGGGCGCTTATTACAGTACGCTCAATGCGCTGAAAAAGCTCAAAGCGACCAGCCCCAAGCTGCATATCAACGAGGAGTCCGAGTTCGATATCACGACAGAGACAAAGACCTCGCTTTCGGGCGTAAAGTACCCGATAAACGAGAAGATACCCGTATATACCCCCAAGACCCCGACAAAGAGCATCGCAGATAAGTACAGCGGACTTATGCTCGACAGCACCTTCCATTCCTTTGATTACGTTATAAACGATACACGCAAATCACAGGGCTGTCCCAAGGCACTTGTGTTCCAGGGCAGCGGTATGTTCCGCTACGGTCATAAGTTCCTTGAAAATGCGTTCGGCGAGTGCGTGCAGATACACGGCTATAAGAATGCGGCGAACATGCCCGCATATTTCAACCTTTTCAAGCCTCAGTGCGTTATTTTCGAGCTTGAAGACTATGCGATGACAAGTAATTATTTTGACTTTGACAGCATGAAGGGAATTAAATTCAATCCTTCCTATGCCAAGGTCAAGAATGCTCCGAAAGAGGACGTTGCGATGTCTTACGGCCAGCTTGATATAAAGAAGAACGAGCAGTTTACCGAGATAATCTGGAAGGCTGACGAACGTTATGAGGCTGCATGGCTTATGATGGGCAAGGAGTTCGATCTTGTCAAGACCAAAGAGGGCTACTCCGTTATCGTGCCGACCGCCGAAAGAGAAAAGTTCACCGGCAAACTTCAGATAATAGCCTATAAGGACGGACGGCGATACAACTTCACATAGCAAACAACAGCACAACAGCCGCAGAGAATCATTCTTTGCGGCTGTTTTTGCGCCCGTGCGGCTTTGCGGACAAAAAAAGAGGACACTGAGTGCCCTCTTTTATGTTTTTTGTGTTTTAGTCTACCTTCGGCATCTTTGCAACGCTCTTTGCTATTTCCTCGTCTGTCGGGATATAGTCGGTCATCTTTCCGTCGTTGAATGCCTCGTAAGCGTACATATCGAAATAGCCTGTGCCTGTAAGACCGAACAGGATAGTCTTTTCCTCGCCTGTCTCCTTGCACTTCAAAGCTTCGTCGATAGCGACCCTGATAGCGTGGCTGCTCTCCGGTGCGGGGAGTATGCCCTCTGTTCTTGCGAACTGCTCGGCAGCAGCGAATACGCTTGTCTGCTCAACGCTGCGAGCCTCCATAAGACCGTCATGGTACAGCTGCGAAAGAACGCTGCTCATACCGTGGTAACGCAGACCGCCTGCGTGGTTTGGAGAAGGCATGAAGGTACTTCCCAGAGTATACATTTTTGCAAGCGGGCAAACAGCACCCGTGTCGCAGAAATCGTAGCCGAATGTTCCTCTTGTGAGAGAAGGACACGAAGCAGGCTCAACAGCGATTATCTGATAGTCAGCCTCGCCTCTGAGCTTCTCGCCCATGAACGGCGAGATAAGTCCGCCGAGGTTCGAGCCGCCGCCTGCGCAGCCGATTATCATATCCGGCTTGATGCCGTACTTGTCAAGCGCAGCCTTTGATTCAAGACCGATAACAGACTGATGCAGCAGTACCTGAGAAAGCACCGAGCCAAGAACATATCTGTAGCCCTCCTGCGATGTAGCTGCCTCAACAGCCTCCGAGATAGCACAGCCCAGCGAGCCGTTTGTGCCCGGGAACTCTGCATTTATCTTCTTTCCTACCTCTGTTGTCATAGAGGGCGAAGGAGTAACGTTTGCACCGTAGGTGCGCATTACCTCACGTCTGAAAGGCTTTTGCTCGTAGGATACCTTTACCATATATACCTGACAGTCAAGTCCGAGGTATGCACAAGCCATCGAAAGAGCTGTGCCCCACTGACCTGCGCCTGTTTCTGTCGTAACGCCCTTCAGACCCTGCTTCTTTGCATAGTAAGCCTGAGCGATAGCGCTGTTGAGCTTGTGGCTTCCCGAGGTGTTGTTGCCCTCGAATTTGTAGTATATCTTTGCGGGCGTGCCGAGTGTCTTTTCGAGGCAGTATGCCCTTACCAGCGGAGAAGGTCTGTACATCTTGTAAAAGTCCAGTATCTCCGAAGGAATGTCGATATACGCCGTTGTGTCATCAAGCTCCTGCTTAGCAAGCTCTGTGCAGAAAACGTGGCTCAGTTCCTCAACTGTGCAGGGCTGGTGTGTTGCGGGGTTGAGAAGCGGTGCAGGCTTGTTTTTCATATCTGCACGAACGTTGTACCACTGCTTTGGCATCTCGTTCTCGTCAAGATAGATCTTGTAAGGTATCTCTTTTGTGCTGCTCATAATGGTTCCATCCTTTCTGTATTGCGGGGGCGTACAAAAACAAAAAACCTGTCCCATTCAAAACGGGACAGGATAAATTCTTCCTGCTGTGCCACCCAATTCATCAGCTTTACGCTGTGCTCAACGTACCATCATACGTCTGACCCTTAACGCAGGTTATACGTCTTGCTTACTCCGGCTCACGCCGTTTCGGTTCGCCCTCACGAGTCCATTCACAATATGTCTGCTTACCGTGATCTCACCGTCCACGGCTCTCTTTGAAGCAGCTGCATAAAGCTACTTACTCTCGCTCATAGGTTTATGGCTGTTATTTACGAGTATGATAATAGCACATTCTTTGTGATTTGTCAAGTGCTTTTTGAATTATTTTATCTCCAAAGTTTCCTTCACTCCGCCGGGAAGCTCTAATTCGATAAAGGTCTTTCCCTGCGTGTGCTCGATAGCGAAATCAGTTATCGCCTTTGCCTTCAGCAGATCGTTGGCAGCCTTGGAAACAAGCGCTTCTTTGGTCGTCTGGTCTGCGTTTTTATATTCATCGGAGTCCATGACCTTTTTCAGTATATCCGGCGGTGATAAGCTTTCGGTGGTCTTTGCGGTATTATTATTTATCTTGTCCCTGCCGCTGTTTATATCCGCTTTGTATTCCCGCTTGCTGTCATGAGAATCCGAGCCGGGAACACTATTCTGATCCTTATCCTTCTTTTCTTCTTCGGTCATATCGTTCTCTTTTGCCGGTTCGGCTGAGCTAACATTGTCATCGTTGATCTTAGCCATTGCATAGCTCTCGTTCCCGGAGGAAGCAGCGGCATCCTCGGCATAGCTTCCGCTGTTGGTATCGGTCTTTATCTCCATATCTTTTGCCTTGATGTATATCAATGCGCCTGCAACAACTGCGATAAGGCAGGCTGCCGCCGTGACGTAAGCAGCGAATCTGCTGCGTCTGACCGTTATCTTCGGCTGCTGTGAAACGGTCTGTTCGGGCTGTGTCTGTGTCTGTGTTTGTGTCTGTGTCTTAGCGTCGATGCGCTGTTCTATCCTTGACCACAGCATATCCATATCAGGAGAGTTTGCCTGCATATGACTGCGGTAAGCGTTCTGTATTCTGTTAGCCATATACCTCATCCTCTCTGTAAAGATTTCTTAGTCGTTCTATCGCTGTACGGTAGTTCCAGGCCACCGTGCCCATGGGCATTTTCATCGCCTCGCTGATCTCTTTCAATGTCATCTGCATAGCTATATGCATATCCACTATCTGCCGCTGATTCGGATTCAGAGAATCCAGCGCAGCCCAAAAGCCCATTTTTTCTTCAATATCCTTTTGTACGTCCTGTGTATCTGCAACGATCGTGTTTTGCTCCTCATCGTCCAGCTCAAAGGAAAGGCGGTTGTTCCTGCGCAGAAAATCAAGCGCAAGGTTTCGTGCCATTACAGTTATGTAGCGTTTGTGCCCGCTTCCCGGACGATACTGTGAAGCGGTTTCCCACAGCTTCATAAAAAGATCAGCGGTAAGATCCTCGGCATCCTGCGGGTTTTTCACAATGCCCGTAATGACTTGACAGATCTGTCTTGCATAAGCGTTATATATCTCTTTAAGACCGCTTTTGTCACCCCGGACTATCAGACCTATCGCCGCATCAAATTGTGCGTCGGTCATTATTATCCCCCTTTGTGATCTATATACGTCTGAGCACCGGCTTTTTTATTGCAAAAACATTCACAAATAATCAAGCAGATTTTTGTGCATTTTAATACAAGCTGATGTTTTCTGACCACTTATGACATTATACTACAAAAAAGCGCATATTGCAAGCATACCGCTGACATGCCGTGACACCTGCGGGTGAATACGCAAAAAAAGGAACTCTTCTGAGAAGAGCTCCCTTTTAAGAAACGTATTAATAAGCCTTGCCCCACAGCACCATATGCTTTGCGGGCTTTCCGCAGCAAACGCAAACATCGCTGATGTTTTCCTGCTCGTCGGGGATACATCTTGAGCCAACGCCTGTAAGCTCCTTTATCTTGTCCTCGCAAGCCTCGTCGCCGCACCACATAGCCTTTACAAAGCCGTCGCCGTTCTCCTCCAGAGCCTTGGTTATCTCATCAAGCGTCCTGCAGGAATATGTCCTGTTTTTGCGGTTTTCAAGCGCCCTCTCGTACAGTCCGTCGTGAACAGCCTGCAGCCTCTCCTTAACAGCCTCGGTAAATCCGTCAAGGCCCTCGTCAAGAGCGATGAAGGTCTTTTCTCTGTTGTGCCTTGTTACAGCCACGCACTGACCGTTCTCTATGTCCTTCGGACCTATCTCGATGCGGACGGGAACGCCCTTCATCTCGTACTCTGCGAACTTCCAGCCCGGCGAGTTGTCGCTGTCGTCGAGCTTGACCCTTACGCCTGCGGCTTTGAGCTTGTCCGCAAGCTCCTTTGCCTTTTCAAGTACACCCTCCTTGTGGAAAGCGATAGGCACGATAACTACCTGTATCGGAGCAACAGCAGGCGGCAGAGCAAGTCCGTTGTCGTCGCCGTGTGTCATTATTATACCGCCGATAAGACGTGTCGAAACGCCCCAAGATGTCTGGTGCGGGTACTGGAGCTTGTTCTCCCTGTTTGTAAACTGTATGCCGAACGCTCTTGCAAAGCCGTCGCCGAAATAGTGCGATGTGCCAGCCTGCAAAGCCTTTCCGTCGTGCATAAGAGCCTCGATAGCGTATGTAGCTTCCGCACCTGCGAACTTGTCGCTCTCGGTCTTCTGTCCCTTGACAACAGGCATTGCCAGCGATTCTTTGCAGAAATCAGCATAGCAGTCCAGCATACGCCTTGTCTCCTCGATAGCCTCCTGCGGGGTCTCGTGGATAGTGTGACCTTCCTGCCACAAGAACTCTCTGGAGCGCAGGAACGGTCTTGTTGTCTTTTCCCACCTTACGACGGATACCCACTGATTGTACAGCTTCGGCAGGTCTCTGTAAGAGTGAACGATATTAGCGTAATGCTCGCAGAAAAGTGTTTCCGATGTCGGACGTACACAAAGCCTGTCCTCAAGCTTTTCGCTTCCGCCGTGCGTTACCCACGCTACCTCGGGAGCAAAGCCCTCAACGTGGTCCTTTTCTTTCTGCAAAAGACTCTCGGGAATGAACATCGGCATACATACGTTCTCGTGACCCAGCGCCTTGAAGCGTGCGTCAAGATCCTTCTGGATGTTCTCCCAGATAGCATAGCCGTAAGGTCTGATGACCAGACAGCCCTTTACGCTCGTGTACTCGACAAGTTCCGCCTTTTTGCAGATGTCAGTGTACCACTTTGCAAAATCTTCGTCCATTGATGTAATGGCATCAACCATCTTTTCGTTTTTGTTTTTTCCCATGTCTGAAATCAACTCCATATATGTCCTTGTTATAGATTTTGTAGTTAAGATCGTATTCGTCCAGCTTCTGCGGGTCAAACGGACCGGTAACTGTGTAGTCCTCGGGCTTTACACCCTCGTCACCGTCGTCGGCAGCCTCGTCCTGCGGAAGCTTTTTCTCGATCCTACGGGCGATCTTCGGGGTGATCACGCAGCATATCACTATCAGACCCATTACCGCAGCCAGAATGCCTGCAAATTTGAGCAGTAATATCACAAGCTCCCTGTTCACCCGCCGTCACCTCACAAAATACATACATAAGCATTATATCATATAATATGTGAAATTGCAAGAGTTGAATTGTGACCAATCATATAAATAAGCATTTAGCGGCTGATAGCTGGGGGAAACCCTTTTGGAGAAGGGTTCTCCCCCAGACCCCCTTCCTAAACCTCTTAATATGTTTCGGACATATGGAGCAAGCCCCATATATCCGAAACACGTTGAAAGTTCAGAAAAGAGAGTTTGAGAGAAAATCTTTCCCAAGAGAATATCCTCAGTTATCGGTCGATAAATCCGGATTATCACAGTATATTTGGAGAATAATTGAGAGTTCTCTCTTGAAAAGAATCTTTCTTCAAGCTTCACTCTGAACCCTTACTACTTTTTCGGTGTTAGGTGGCTTGTCCACCTAATGCCGAAAAAGCATTAAAAGTTTTAGGGGTGGGGCTTGGGGAGAGACCCTTTTTCAAAAGGGTCCTCCCCAACTGTTCCCCGAACATACTGCGATAAGCTCCGATTTGTCAGTTGAGCAGGAAGATACCTGCGTTGAGGTAGCCGGCGAAGACGACCCAGAGGGCATACGGGATCTGCAGGTATGCGGCTATGGGGTTCACCTTATGAAACGCCATTATCATAATAAATATCAGAATAAACAGTCCGCACAGCCACACGAACGACAGCAGGAAAGCCTGCATCACGAAGAAGAATATGCTCCAGCAAAAGTTGAACACGAGCTGGATGCCGTATATCGTCAGCGCCTCCTTTGAGTACTCCGAGCGCTCGTTCCAGACGATGTAGCTTGAAATGCCCATGAGAGCGTACAGCACCGTCCACACGACAGGGAACAGCCAGCCCGGAGGAGCAAGCGGGGGCTTGCTTATCTGTGAATAAAAGTCCATTGAGCCTTTGGTCACGAAATAGCTCATCAGCTGAACGCCGAACGGAACGGCAAGAGCGACGATGAACGGCTTGACCTTCAGCTCGTTGATAAATCTTTTGAAACTGAAACGTCTGATACTCAGATCCATAAAAAATCACCTCACAATATATTATGCGAGGTGAATATCGTTTTATTCAGCTGTCGTCCTGCTGTAAACCGTATTTTTCGTAAAATCTTCTGATGTCGTTTTCGTTTTCGACAAGCTCGCAGTATTTCAGCTCACGGGTCTTTCGATCGTAAAATCCTATCGTTTTTTCGCCCGTGCAGGTGCTGGACATCACCTTTATCTGCATTCCTTCGCACTCGGGAGGAACAGCCTGCTTTTTCTTTTTCACAAGTCCCATTCTCACACCTCCGAGATAAGCCTTATGTTGTCTGCGCACAGCCTGCTGTCGGTGTAAACGCACTCCCACAGCTCTGCTGTGTTGTCGGAGTATTCTATCTCTTTTGAGTATTCCCTTACCGCATCAGCCATCGCATCGGACGAGTATTTCCCGTCAAGCCACAGCGCTGTGCCCCACAGCTTCAAAAACCAGACGTTGAGAATACAGCCTGCTGCGATAGGCAGAAATTGCTCGCCGTAAACACATTCGGGAAGATATCTGAAAATATTGTAGACCGCAACTGCGCAAAGCTGATCTTCAACTTCGGGGAACGCCCTGCCGAACGCCTCTGTGCTGTCTGTTATCTCGCCGAGTCTGCCTTTTATCCCGTCCAGTGCGCTCGGGAATACGTCCTTTAAATAATCAAGCTCCTCAAAAACACCGATGACCTGCCCGCACGCTTTGAGCCTGTCCTTTACGTCCGTACCGCCGCCAAGCTCTCCGATAAGCTCCTTTACTCTCTGCGTGTCCGCAAAGATATCGGCAAGCTCGTCAAAGCCCTCGGCAGCATCGTTCTCGGTGAACTGCTGCGTGTTCAGCCCGAAAATCAGCAAAGCCTTCAGCTTCTGAGAAAGCGTTAGTGCGCTGTTTTGAAAAAGCCCGATAAGCTCAGCTCTTGCACCCAGGACCGACTTTAAAAGCACCGGGTCAAAGTCAAGGTCGTCGGGCGCTTCGTCGGTCTGCCATTCGCAAAAGCCGATGCTGCCTGCGTGAGAGAGCCACAGCCTTACCGATTCCTCGCAGCAAAGCCCCGTGCCCGCTTCCTTGTAGTCTCCGAACCACCGATAGAACCTCGGGTGCTCGGTACATATCTCGGAAATGTGCTCTTCACCGTATTTAAGAACAACAGAACAAAGCCCGTTTTCGTCAAGAAAAGGGCATTGTCCGTCCTGCTGTCTGATATAGTGTTCGCTGCCGTCATCGGAAATATGCCCGCAAAGCCCGCAGTCAAGCGAACGGTAATAGCGATAGGTCGCATCGTCTATCTCTATGTCCCAGCCCATTCTGCAGCAGTTGTCCCTGCATTCCGAGCCGATACAGTGAAAATCCTTGAAAAAGTCGGGACCGTATACCTTCATAGCCGCACCGCCTTTATTTTGTATTGTGTGTCTGCAACTATTATAGTACCGGCTCCGCCGATTGTCAATCACTTCTGCGAACTCCTCAGCCCCTGCATGAACCCGTCAAGCTCCACCGAGGACACATCTCCGCCGATAAGCTTGTTCTCAAAGATGATCAGATTGCAGTTGACATCGTCCGTGCCCTCGTGACCCTTGTAGTTTCGCACCTTGTATGTGTAGATATCGCAGATCTTGCCCTTGTAGCGGCTCAGATCGAAGCCCTGCTGCTTCTGCAGCTCGTTGTAGCTGTTGTAGACATCGTTGAACTCCTCGGGAATGGTTATCTGCTTGCAGTCGTCAAAACCCTCGTCTGTCTCCCAGCCCATCTCTTTGATGAATTCCTGCCGCTGCTGTTCGTTTTTCAGCTCGTATTCGCTCTTTGCGGTGACCCTGTACGCCGTCAGCCCCACGATGGCTATAAGGCACACTATCACTACCACCAGCGCCGCAGCGAGCAGATTCGGTCTTTTGATCTTTATTGTTCTTATAAACATAACTTTTCCTCCGTTCTTGTCAGGTTTGTACATATATATTGCCGTTGGGCGGAAAATATGACCCCGAAAAAGCATCTGCTCCCGGGAAAGCAGAATGATGCGCTGAGTTCACGATTCGTTAATAAAAAAATATGCCTATATCTTCCTGTGACAGCATTGTATTGTTGATTATATTTGAGAAGCATTGTGCATAATTACTAAAAGAGAAATGCTAAATTGATAGCAATTAACGATTTTGTTTTTTTTATCGAAATATGCTTTGACAATTTCAAAATATGTGGTAAAATAGATTGTAGGTAACACTAAATTGATGCACTCTGCGATTTTGGGATGTGAAGGTGCGGTCTGAGATATCGCTCACAGCGTTTTAACCACGACCAAAGTCCCCCGCCTCTTAGGTTGCGGGTGTCCGGTGGACACCTATGCGCAGCATAAGCAACGACCGAGGCGACAGACGAGAAGCGGACATCTTAGTTTTTCGGTGGCGGGAATGAATCCCCCACAGAAACCCTAAGTGGCACGGGTCTCCAGTGGAGACCTCTCAGCCGTTAGGCTGAGAAGTGCCGACCAAAGCGAAAGCTGAGACCTAACGCTGTAGCAAGCGAAGCTTGGTTTGTCGTGACTTGAATGACGGGCGATGCCCCTTATTGAACAAATTACAGGGTTCTATATATTGCCTGAGATCCTGCTGGGGCAGGGTCTGCATTTGAAAGGAGTAATGGATCCATGTCAAAAATTATTGCGGTTACTTCAGGAAAGGGCGGCACAGGTAAATCTTCGATAAGTGCGTGTCTTGGTTATGCTCTTGCTAAACAGGGCAACAGAACTCTTATCATAGAGCTTGACTTCGGCTTGAGATGTATGGACATCATGCTCGGTATGCAGGGAAACATCACATACGATCTCGGCGATGTGCTTGAGGGCACTTGTGATGTGAACAAAGCGACCACGACCGTAAGGCTCGCATCCAATCTGAGCGTGCTGTGTGCACCGTCTGACCCGTTCGTACAGCTTAAGGCTGAGGACATCGAGAGGATCACACAGGAAATGAGAAAGTATTTTGAGTACATTCTCATAGATACCTCTGCTGGTATCAACGGTTCGGTATTTGATATAGTGACCAACTCCGACCTTATACTTATCGTAACAACACCTGATCCTGTGTGTGTAAGAGACGCACAGATGATGAGCGACGAGTTCTACAAGAGGGGCAACCAGAAGCAGAGACTTGTTATCAACAAGGCAAACAAGAGGATATTCGAGTTTGAGGATATGGACGACCTCGATGCTATCATAGACACCGTAGGAGTACAGCTGCTCGGAGTTATCCCGGAGGATTCGGCAATACCGCTTGCAACAGGCAAGGGCGTGCCGCTGTCGTCGAGCTCGATGGGCTTTTTGGCATTCTCGGCGATCTCACGAAGGATAAAGGGAGAACACATACCGCTTGCTATCAAGATGTAACTTGAAATACACTGGCCTGTAAAACAGCCTTTGTATTTAAGGAAATGGAGGGCATATGTTGAATATAGCGCTGATAGCTCACGATTCCAAGAAGGAATTGATGGTGCAATTCTGTATCGCATATTGCGGAATACTTAGCAAACATCGCCTGTGTGCTACGGGAACGACCGGCAAGCAGGTGTCTGAAGCTACCGGATTATCCATTCAGTGTTATCTCAGCGGTCCGCAGGGAGGCGACCAGCAGATAGCTGCAAGGATATCCTGCAACGAGATAGATCTTCTGCTGTTTTTCAGAGATCCTATTTCTGCAAAGCCGCATGAGCCGAGCGAGGCTAATCTGCTCAGACTGTGCGATGTACACGATATCCCCGTTGCAACGAACCTTGCTACGGCGGAGGCACTGATACATTCTCTCGAAAGAGGAGATCTTGACTGGAGAGACATTGTTAATCCGACAAAGTATTGATATAATAATATGTGCTGTGAAGGGGAGAGTAAGCCTTGTGCTGCGCACCTAAGCGAGGGCTGTACGGTGAAAGAGCCTGTGCGGGTCAGGGACGAAGGACACCCCGGAGCATTCCGTCTGATAAAAAGGGCGGGCGTAGGGTCTGCGTTAAAGGCCTCAGAGTGACAGAGGTGCTGTGTGCGGCTCTGTAATTAGGGTGGTATCACGATCACGGTCGTCCCTTGTGGGGTGACCGTTTTTTTGTTTGAAGGGAGCAGTATGGAAAAACTGACCGTAAAGCATGATGAGCTGACAGCAGACCAGTTTATAGAACTGTGGGAGAGCGTCTGGGGCGGCGCACCGACATTTGAGCAGGTCGATCTTGCGATGAAACATACTCTGTTTCGTGTTTCGGTCTTTGACGGGGACAGGATAGCTGCGATGGCAAGAATGGTCGGTGACCTCGGACTTGAGTATTACATCAAGGACGTTGTGGTGCGTCCGGAATATCAGGGAAAAGGTATCGGCAGGCTTCTGATAGGCGAGCTTATGGCGTTTATCGACCGAAGCTCCGTCAAGGGCACGACGGTTTTTGTGGAGCTTGCGGCGATGCCGGATAAAGCGCCGTTTTACGAGAAACTCGGCTTCTCGGCTAACGAGGCACTGAGGCTTAGAAAGATGTATGAGGTCGGAAAGTGTTGACTATTAAGTTGAAATAGGTTATTATATATTATTGTAGATTTGAACATTAGGATTATAATATTAGCTGTGAGGGCTTTGCCTTTTTAGGAGACGCCCTCTCTTGCAGGGCGTCTCCTCTTCAAAAAATAGTCCACCGGACTATTTTTGAATTCACCTCTTGCGGAGCGCCTGACGGCACGGGCATTTCGCCGTCTGCGGACGGCGACAAGGGCGCTGCCCTTGACCCGCCACCTTTTTTTACGAGAAAGAAGGCAGAGAATGGCTGCGCCATTCTCTAAAGTAACCGTGGTAACGGTTACTTTGGGACCGAAAAAACCTGTTATTATTCTTTTAAACTACAAGGAAAGGTGAGTAAAATGGCATTATTAGCGAAGAAACCAAAGGGAACGGCTGACGTTGTACCGAGCAAGTCGTATATGTGGCACACGGTCGAGAAGCTGACCGCAGAGACCGCACAGCAGTACGGCTTCAAGGAGATAAGGATACCTACCTTTGAGGACACAGGGCTTTTCGTGCGCTCTGTCGGCGAAACTACCGACGTTGTCCAGAAGGAGATGTATACCGTCTCTGCGGCGGGCGATTCGCAGTTCACCCTGCGCCCCGAGGGTACAGCAGGCGTTATGAGAGCAATGCTCGAAAACGGCGTTATGAACGAAGGCTTCCCGCAGAAGGTCTATTATATCCTGTCCTGCTTCAGACACGAGAACGTCCAGGCGGGCAGGCTCCGTGAGTTCCACCAGTTCGGCTGCGAAATGGTCGGAAGCGCAAGCCCCAGAGCCGATGCCGAGGTCATCTCGCTTGCAAAAAGCGTGCTCGACAGGGTCGGCTTGCAGAATATAGTTCTTAATCTCAACTCTATCGGCTGCCCTGAGTGCAGAGAAAAGTACAGACAGGCGCTGAGAGAGTACTTTGAACCGCACAGGGACGAGCTTTGCCGCACCTGCCAGGAAAGACTCGACAAGAACCCTATGAGGCTTCTCGACTGTAAATCCGCAGAGGACCAGGCTATCGCAAAGGATGCCCCGGTGATACTCGACTACCTGTGCGATGACTGCAAAAAGCACTTTGACGGCGTAAAAGAGTACCTCGGAATAATGGGTATCGACTATGTCGTAAACCCGAAGATAGTCAGAGGACTTGACTATTATACAAGAACAGTCTTTGAGTTCATTACCACCGAGATTGGCGCACAGGGCACAGTCTGCGCCGGCGGACGCTATGACGGGCTTATCGAGGAGCTCGGCGGTGCAAAGACACCTGCGCTGGGCTTCGGAATGGGTCTTGAAAGACTGCTTCTGGTGATGCAGAAGCAGAATTGCGACTTTATGCAGGACAAGACCTGTGACCTGTACTTTGCCACAATGGGCGAGGCTTCCGTGAACAAAGCGCTTTGCCTCACAAGGGCGGCTCGTGACGAGGGCTTTTTCGTGGAGTATGACCTCGTAGAAAGAGGCTTGAAGCCGCAGATGAAATATGCCGACAAGATAGGCGCAAAATTTGTGATAGTGCTCGGAGATAACGAGATAGAGTCGGGTAAGGCAAAGCTGAAGAATATGGCAACGGGCGAGCAGACTGATATCTCTATCGGCGATGATTTCGTCCCGCAGTTTTCACAGGCTATGGTAAACAGTATGTTCAGCGGGCTCGAAAGCGAGTTCGGCGGACTTTGATGAAAGGAAGGATCACAATGAGCAAAAGATGCGATCAGTGCGAGCTGATACCTATAGTACAGATACACAACCCTGCGGAGTATACGCTGTGTGTGGAGTCGTTCCTGAGGACGGTCATAAAGGGCGACCTTGAAATAGTGTATGCCAGCTGTCCGCTTGAAGAGGTGATAGACGAGCAGGGCAGGTTCTATTCGAGAAAGCTGTTCCACCAGTTCAGATGCACCAAATGCGGAACTATCTACGGAATGTACGTCGATGCAACACAGGGCGGAGAGATAAAGATAAACGATAAGATCTTCGACCCCGACGATTATGAGGATAAGGTCGAAAGCTGATGCTGCTGATAATACCCAAAAAGTATGAATTTGAAACAACGCTCCCGCCAAAGCGCTTCGCAAGGAAGCTCGACGGGGAGCTTACCGAGTTCCGCCCGACGCTGAATATCCTTTCAACGGGAAAATTCATGAAGTCGCATAAGCTGGAAAGCCTGTACTACGGCAGGCGTGAGGGCGAAAAGTTCCAGGTCTGCTACCATAAGTTCAAAAAGCGTGACGGCGGCGAGACCGGCTTTTTCGGGACTTATGAGAAATCCGAACACGGAACGCTGGTAAAGGGAAAGCTCCGCAAACCGATAGTTACATATGTTTTCGGCATAATATGGATGCTGCTGACGCTGCTCAGCGGGCTTGTCTGCCTTTCTCTGAAGCAGGAGTACGGGGCGATAGTCTGCGGCGTGCTGCTTCTGGCGGGGATATTCTTTCTGTTCTGGGATACGAAAAGCAGCTATATCTACAGCTTCTTCGATGTTTTCCCGAAATACACGGAAAAAGACGGAAATGAAAATAAATAAACAACTACAATACAGTAAAGGAAGTAATCAAAATGCTTGACACAATGAAAGGCTTGCGCAGGACACATTACTGCACACAGGTACCGCAGACCGAGGGAAGCGAGGTCGTTGTATGCGGCTTTGCCGACAGGGTAAGAGATATCGGCAACCTGCTGTTCATCAACCTGCGTGACCGTACGGGACTTTTACAGCTCGCCTTCAACGACAACACCGATAAGGATATCTTTGAAAAGGCAAGAACGGTCAGAGCCGAGGACGTGCTTATCGCAAAGGGCGTTATCAGACCCCGTGAGAGCATAAACCCGAATCTCCCCACAGGTCTTATCGAGGTGGACGTAAAGGAGCTTCGCATACTTGCAAAAGCCGAAACAACGCCGTTTGAGGTCACAAACTCTGACAAGGTAAGGGACGAGCTGAAGCTCAAGTACAGATATCTTGACCTGAGGAATCCCAAGCTCCAGAATAACCTTATCACCCGCCACAAGATAGCAAAGGTGGTAAGAGACTATTTCTACGAGAACGATTTTCTTGAGATAGAAACTCCGATGATGATGCGTTCGACACCCGAGGGCGCAAGAGATTACCTCGTTCCGTCAAGAGTACACCCGGGCAAGTTCTACGCCCTTCCGCAGTCTCCGCAGATATACAAGCAGCTGCTTATGATATCGGGCTACGACAGGTATATCCAGCTCGCAAGGTGCTTCCGTGACGAGGACCTGCGTGCCGACAGACAGCCCGAGTTCACACAGATAGACCTTGAAATGTCGTTTGTCGATGTCGAGGATATCCTCGTTATGGCTGAGGGTATGGTGCAAAGACTGTTCAAGGAGATACTTGATGTCGATATCCCGCTTCCGCTGCCAAGAATGACATTTGCGGACGCTATGAACAAGTACGGCTCGGACAAGCCCGATACCCGCTTCGATATGCAGATACAGGATATCACCGAAACTGTAAAGGATATTGATTTTGTCGTATTTAAGTCGGCTGTCGAGAACGGCGGCTCGGTAAGAGCTATCGTTGCAAAGGGCGGCGCAGAAACATATACAAGAAAAGAGATAGATAAGCTCGTTGAGCACGCTAAGGGCATCGGCGCAAAGGGTCTTGCGTATATCCGCTGGGCTGATGAGCCGAACTGCTCGTTCAAGAAATTCCTCGGCGAGGGCGACCTTGACAGGATACTTTCTGCTGTCGGCGCCGAAAAGGGCGACCTGGTGCTCATCTGCGCAGACAGGAACAAGGTAGTGCTCAATACCCTCGGTGCGATAAGACTTATCTGCGGCAAGCGCCTCGGTCTTGTCAAGGAGGGCTATAACTTCCTGTGGATAACCGAGATGCCGTTCTTTGAGCAGGACGAGGAAACCGGCGAGTGGGTAGCTGCCCACCACCCGTTCACAATGCCTATGGAGGAGTGCATCGAGTTCCTCGATTCCGCACCAGAAAAGGTAAGAGCAAAGGCGTTCGACCTTGTGCTCAACGGAACGGAGCTTTCGTCCGGTTCTATGCGTATCACCGACCCCGCACTTCAAAAGAGAATGTTCGAGTCGCTCGGTATGACCGATGAGGAGATAGACGCAAAGTTCGGATTCCTCGTAGATGCGTACAGATATGCTTCACCGCCGCACGGCGGAATGGGCATCGGTCTGGACAGACTGGCTATGATAATCTGCAATGCCGATTCGCTCAGAGATGTCGTCGCTTTCCCGAAGGTGCAGAACGCAAGCGAACTTATGAGCGCCTGCCCCGCAGAGGTGGACGAAAAACAGCTCGAGGAGCTTTACATCAAAACTATCGAGCCAAAGACAGAAGAATAGAAACTTCAGAGCAGCACTTGAAAAGGTGCTGCTTTTTTGTACGGTTTTACAAAATTGTAATGCAATCTTTGTGAAAATGTGCTATAATAAATTGTTAAGTGCAGTTTCAGAGAAAAGTAAGGAAGTGTAAGAGTGGAAAACATCAGGGAAAACAAAATGGGCACGCAGCCGGTCGGCAGGCTTATGCTGTCGATGTCTCTGCCGATAATGATATCTATGCTCGTTCAGGCGCTTTATAATATCGTGGACAGCATATTCGTCGCAAAGGTCAGCGAGGACGCACTCACAGCCGTTTCTCTGGCTTTCCCGATACAGACACTTATGATAGCTGTCGGTGCGGGAACGGGTGTCGGCATAAAGGCGCTTTTATCGAAATCACTCGGAGAAAAGGATTTTGAAAAGGCGAACAGCTCCGCAAACAACGGCATCTTTCTTGCGTTTTTCAGCTTTTTGCTGTTCGTTGTGATAGGACTTTGCTTTACAGCTATGTTCTACAACGTCCAGACCCAGAATGCCGATATAAGACAGTACGGCAAGGACTACCTGTACATCGTGGCAACTGCGAGCCTCGGACTGTTTATGCAGATGACCTTTGAAAACCTTTTGCAGTCTACCGGAAAAACCATCTATTCGATGTATACACAGGGTCTGGGAGCTATTATCAATCTGATACTTGACCCCTGCCTTATCTTCGGCTTCGGCCCGTTCCCGAAAATGGGTGTTTCGGGTGCGGCTCTGGCAACGGTCATCGGACAGTTCTGTGCGGCAGCGCTCGGACTTGTGCTCAATATGAAAGTGAACAAGGAAATAGTCGTGAGCCTCAAAAAATACCCGCCGAAGCTGAAAATGATAAAGAAGATATACGCAGTCGGTCTGCCGTCGATAATAATGCAGTCTATCGGCTCGGTGATGACCTATTCGCTCAATAAGATACTTATCGGCTATTCCGAGACCGCAGTAGCTGTGCTGGGAGTTTATTTCAAGCTCCAGAGCTTTATCTTTATGCCCGTGTTCGGACTTAACAACGGCTATATACCGATAGTTGCCTATAACTACGGCGCAAGAAAGAAAAAGCGAATGATACAGGCGTTTAAGTACGGCTCGATATATGCCGTTTCGATAATGGCAGTGGGAATGATCCTGTTCCTCACTATACCCAAGATCCTTCTCGGATTTTTCGATGCAAGTGATGAGATGCTCGAGATAGGCGTGCCTGCACTGAGGATAATCAGCCTGCACTTCGTTATCGCAAGCTTCAGTATAATGATGATATCCACGCTCCAGGCGCTTGGCAGGGGAGTTTACTCGATGATAGTATCCTTCTCCCGTCAGATAATCGTGCTCCTGCCTGCGGCGTATCTGCTGTCAAAGTTCATCGGACTCAGAGCTATCTGGTGGGCTTTCCCGATAGCCGAGGTCGTTTCAATGACGCTGTGTGCGCTGTTTTTAAGAAAAGTTTACATCAAGACCGTAAAACCTATGGAGGATTGAATGGGCGAGAAGCTTAGACTGGACAGGCTCGTCTGCTCGCAGAAAGCAGGCATAACAAGAGCAGATGTGAAAAAGCTCTGCCTGAAATGCAGGATAACCGTCAACGGAAAGCTCGCAAGAAGGAGCGATGCACACGTTGACACCGACGACGAGATAATCGTTGACGGCGAAAGGCTCGTCTATAAAAAGCATATCTATATAATGCTCAATAAACCTCAGGGCGTGGTCTGCTCCACCAAAGAGGGGCAAAGCAGGACCGTGCTCGACCTCGTCCCGTCCGAGCTGATGCGAAAAGGGCTGTTCCCTGCGGGCAGGCTCGATAAGGATACCGAGGGCTTTGTGCTGCTCACCGACGACGGAGATCTTGCGCATAAGATGCTTTCGCCCAAAAGCCACGTCCCTAAGACCTATTCGGTAAGATTGGAAAAGCCGTGGGAGGAAAGCTATAAGCAGATAATGGCAGAGGGAATGACTATCGACGGCGGCGAGAAATGTCTGCCCGCCGAGTTTGAAGGCTCGCCCGAAAACGACTGCGAGTGTACCCTTGTCCTGCACGAGGGCAAGTTTCACCAGGTCAAAAGAATGTTTAAAATTTTAGGCAACGAGGTCGTGTTCCTCAAGCGGACAGCTATCGGGGAAATGCCTTTAGACCCATATTTGCCCGTCGGAAGCTGTTTAGAGATAATGCACAAAGATGTTGAAAAATTATTGACACATTGAAAGATTTGATGTAAATATATTCCATCTATCTGTGAAAATTCGTCAATATTAATATAATACTATAACAAAGTTTAGTTAAAAAAACTCTTGCGCAAAGGTACGGAATTTGGTACAATAGTCTCATAGCTAATGTGTCTATTAGTAAATTTATTATAGGAGGTCCTCTTAATATGGCAAGTGTATCATTGAGAGAAATTTATAAGAAATACTCCGGCGGAGTTATCGCTGTATCCGATTTCAATATTGAGATACAGGATAAGGAATTCATCATTCTGGTCGGCCCTTCCGGATGCGGAAAGTCTACCACACTGAGAATGATCGCAGGACTTGAGGAGATAAGCGAAGGTGAGCTTTACATCGGCGACAGACTTGTAAACGATGTTGCACCTAAGGACAGAGATATCGCAATGGTATTCCAGAACTACGCTCTGTATCCTCACATGACAGTATTTGATAACATGGCATTCGGTCTGAAGCTCAGAAAGGTGCCTAAGGACGAGATAGCAAGAAAGGTTGAGGAAGCTGCAAGGATCCTTGACATCGCTCACCTGCTCGACAGAAAGCCGAAGGCTCTCTCCGGCGGTCAGAGACAGCGTGTTGCTCTGGGAAGAGCTATCGTTCGTAATCCTAAGGTATTCCTTCTCGACGAGCCTCTCTCAAACCTCGATGCTAAGCTGAGAGCACAGATGAGAACCGAGATCGCTAAGCTCCATAAGAAGCTGGGTACTACATTCATCTATGTAACACATGACCAGACAGAGGCTATGACAATGGGTGACCGTATCGTAGTTATGAAGGATGGTTATATCCAGCAGATCGACACACCTACAAACCTCTATCAGAACCCTGTAAACCAGTTCGTTGCAGGATTCATAGGATCACCTCAGATGAACTTCATCGACGCTGTTCTGCGTAAGTATGACAACAAGTATGTTGTAGAGTTCGGCAGAGCTGCTTCAAGAGGCGAAGAGGGCGTGACATATTCTGTTGAGATCCCTGAGGGCAAGGCAGATGACGATGCACTTTATCCGCTGATCGACCAGGAGGTCGTTCTCGGTGTAAGACCTGAGTGTATCCACGACGAGCCTGCATTCCTCGCACAGGCTACAACAGGCGTTGTAGACGCAGTTGTAGAAGTAACTGAAATGATGGGTGCTGAGACTTATCTGTATCTTGACTGCGTAGGCATCAACCTTACAGCAAGAGTTTCTCCTCGTACAACAGCTCGCTCGGGCGATACCATCAAGGTGGCTCTCGATCCTAACAGGATCCACATCTTCGATAAGGAGACCGAGAAGTCTGTTCTCAACTGATAACGACTATCTGAAGGGTACGGTTTATGCCGTACCCTTTTTGTATATGCGGCTGTTCCTTGACTTTTGTAGGGCGCTGTGATAAAATTAGTTAAACTTGTACTATTTAATAGACTGGGCTACGTCCCCTGTCGGACAGGAGGAGCTTTTATGAGCAAAAAAGTGCTGCTTTGCGAGGATCACCCGATAAATGCACAGATCGCACTTGCTATGCTTGAAAAGCTGAACGCCTCAGCCGTGCTTGCCCAAAACGGCGAGGAGGGCGTGAAGCTGTTTTCAGACTCGGGCGTGGGCGAGTTCTCGGCTGTGCTTATGGATCTGAATATGCCCGTGATGAACGGATTTGAAGCCGCTGAAGCCATAAGAGCACTCGATAGGAACGATGCAAAGACAGTCCCCATTATTGCGCTCAGCGCAAGCGATGACCCCAAGGATATCGCAAAAGCCCTCGAGGCGGGTATGGATACGCATATCCTAAAACCGCTTGACCCCAAAGCGCTGGCGAAAATGCTTTGCCTTGACCTTCAAGGCGGTAGTTGAACCGCAAAAAGGAAGAACCCCGGGGGAAAGCCTGTGCCTTTTGTGTCGTTTGGCACGGATTTTTTACCTGTTAGGTCTTAAAAATCACCTGTTAGTGAAAAGCTATTTACAAATTCGGTCGGTTGTATTACAATGACGACAGTGGAGGTGGAGATGTGAAAGTAAGGATAGAGATCGACGATACCGTCACAGAGGACGAGGTCGTCATCAGATGCCGCAGCTTTGACAGCAACACCGCACGGATACAACAGGCACTTACCGAGCTAACAGCAAAACCCGAGCTGTCGTTTTTCAAGGATAATACCGAGTACTTCATGCCGATAGACGTGATACTCTTCTTTGAAACGTCTCCTGCGGGTATCGACGCTCACACCAAGGACGATGTCTTCACGATAAAGAAAAAGCTGTATGAGCTGGAGGAAATGCTCCCCAGAAACTTTATGAGAGTTTCAAAATCAGCTATCCTCAATCTGAACATGGTCTATTCGGTAGAAAAGAATATAACAGCGTCGAGCCTCGTAAGGTTTATGGGAACAGATAAGATCGTGTATGTGTCAAGAATATACTACAAAGCCATGAAACAAAGACTGGATGAAAGAAGAAGGCTCTGACGCTCTTTGACACAAAAATAGAAAGAATGTGTTTTACCGTCAGACAGGGGAGAACAAAGACGGGTGAAATGTATGAACGAAAGACAGCAGCTTCTCAGCAATATTGATAAGATCAATATTTCAGAGATAAGTGAACAGGTCATAAGAGATAATCTCAAAATCGACCCCGATGACCGGGTGATAGATTATTGCAGGCAAAAGCTGACCGACGAAAGCTGCAGCATCAGCAGAATGGGCAGCAACTGGTTTTGCATTATCGGAAACATTGTGATACCGGTCAACATTTTCGACTATTCGATATTGACAGCTCACGTGCTGAAAGGTTAACAAAAAGACAGCAAAAGGAGGGACTCTTTATGAAGAAATTTGGTATAAAAAACGTATTGTGGGGTCTGCTTTTCATAGGTATAGGTGCTTTGATAATCTGCAGAGCAGCGGGACTCCTGCCGGAGATAGAGGCAGTCAACGTCTGGAACATACTGCTTTCGGCACTCCTGATACCTGTGTTTGTTGAAGGCTTTATCCACCTCATTTTCTCGTGCATCTTTTTCCCTGTGGCGATCTGGGGAATAATCTTCAGTGAACAGCTCGGTATACAGAGATTCACACCGTGGCCCATTCTGGGTGCGGCACTGTTCCTCAGCATAGGCTGCTCGCTCCTTGTTCCGAGAAATGTTAAATGGTTCAAAAGCGTGTGGAACGGCGATGATTCATTCACCAAGCATGAAGAGTCGGAAAATTGGACCAGCGAGAACGTCGGGACTCTTGAGGGCGACCTGAAAATGAATACCCGCTTTGCAGGCTCGAGCAGATATATCGACAGCCAGGACTTCAGAAGCTGCGATATCGTGTGCTCGTTCGGAGGAACAAAGGTCTATTTCGATAAAGCCGTTATCCAGGGAAATTCGGCAACAGTAAAGATAAAGGCTGAATTCTCGGGAGTCGAGCTGTATATCCCGAAGGAGTGGACAGTAAAGAATCTGCTTCGCTGCAAAATGGGCGGAGTTGAGGAAAAAGGTCCCAAGGACGCTGCCAAGAACGGCAAGTTCCTTATGCTGACCGGAGATTCGTCATTCAGTGGGGTAACAATATACTATTGCTGACTTAGAAAAGATAACTGAGCAAAGCAAAAAAACTATTATGTGGGAGAGCAGAAGATCCGATGTTTTCACATCGGATCTTTTTGTGCTTTACAAAAAGAATAAAATGTGGTAAAATGAAGACATAAAAACAGCTGTTCAGCTGAAATAAACGGAGGGATCGCTATGCCAAAAGGAAGCGGAAAGCTAAAAGTCGCAGGCATTATCGAAACAGTAACAACGTCGATCGTAACAGCCTATTTTATTTATGCGCTGATAAGGTTCATCAGCAACACCTCGGGAATAGCTGCGTACAGGATGGATGAACGCAACACGATAATTGTCGTTGTGGTGCTGTTCCTTATGTACCATATTTACAGGCTCATCATTTCGATATTCACGTTCAGAAAATCCGATCGCTTAGAAAGTTCAGGCGCTATCCTTGGCAACTGCATAGCACTGCTGGTGATGTCGATCATATGGTTCCTTATCGTACTTGCCGCAGTTTCGTCCGCAAACTACACGGTCAATACCATCTCGGACGTTAAAACGATACTTGTCTTCCTGCTGCTGTTAGCGATAACGGATATCGTGCTTCTGATAATAATGATCGTCGGCGCAGCGCAGAACAGACAAAGACCCAATATGTATAATCCGTGGATGCAGAACCCTTACAATAATATGCCTATGGGCGCTCCCTACGGCAATCCCAATCCCTACGGAATGCCCGGTCAGCCACCTTTCGGCGCACCCGGCCAGCCTCCCTACGGCGCACCCGGTCAGCCTCCCTACGGCGGGGCAAATGCGTTCGGAAATCCGCCGCAGCCGCCTTTTGGCGCTCCGAATCCGAATATGCAGTTCGGCGGTCCACGTCCGCCTTATCCCGACAGCAGCTTCGGCGGTCAGCCGCCTTTTGCAGACCCGGGCAGAGTGGGACAGTTCGCAAATCAAGCCGCACCACAGACCCCGCCGTCCGCACCTCAGCATATGCAGCCCGACCGTGACACCGTGAGCATCACCAACGACCCGAGCACGACGGACAACGTGCATTAAGCTGACAGATCTATCGGAGCAGACGTAAAGGCTCGCCTGCTCCTTTTTATTGCAAAAACAGACAGATCAATGGAAAATGGGGTGATATTATGCCGACAGGCAGCAAAAAACTGAAAGCAGCGGCGTTCTTTACCGTGTTTACCTGTACCTTTGCCGCAATGATAATGATCTACCTGATCATAGATTTTTCTAACCTATCATACGTTGTAAAAAACCGTTTTGCCCCGAGCAGACGCAGTGTGTTTACCGTGCTTACGGTGATCTATGCGATAGGGCACATTTACAGAACGATAGCCTCGAGCTATAGCTTCCGTAATGCGTATCTTCCCGACAAGTCACGTAAGACCTTTTGTCACTGCGTTATCTCACTTGTGCTGAGCGTTTTGTGGTTCGCAGTGATGATAGACCAGATAATGAATAAAAGGTGGCTGATAATCTATAAGAATATAGATGTGATATTCCTGGTGATGTCCGCTGTTGATATCGTTTTGTTCTCGGTGATGACCTATGGGGCAGATCAGAACAGAAAGCAGGTGTACCTTTCCGACAGGATAGACCCGTTCAGCGGCGCATCGGGCGACAGCCTGCCGCCGATAGACCCCTATGCTTTCGGCTCACAGCAGCCGTATGACAATAACCACGATATGCGTCCCCGCAGCTGATGATATGTGCAATAGATACAATAATACAGCGCCGCAGTTGTGCAGGTGTACAAAATTGAGATCGAAATGCACAGTTTTGGCGTTTCAGATCGTATTATATATAGAAAACGCAAAAAGGAGGACTGTAAATGGATACGAGACGTAAGCTGAAAGGCTTGGCTGAGTTTGAAGCGCTGTCCTCGGCAGTTTTTGCCTTAGCTCTGTTCTTATTGCTTTACAGTATAGGCTTCAGTGATTCCAAAGGGTTCACACCCTATTTGGTCGGGATAATGTTCGCTTTTGTATATAGGTTCGTGTTTTCGGTCTGTGCGGTCAGAAAATGCTCAAAGGGCAAAGGCTCGGTGTTCATAGCCGTAAACTCGGCAATATTCGGGTTTCTCGCCCTGCCGTGGCTGTTAATCGCTATTGCACTGTGCCAGAACAACAACAGCAACCTGTCTTTTCTTATAGAGCATAACAGGTGCGGGTTTCTTGACATAGTTTCCACCATCTTGTGGAACGTGGGCAGCTTTTTCCTATCGTATGCCGATATTGCCGTGCTGGTGCTGATGATGATCTCTGCCGTAAAGCTCAGCCGACAGCCGCCCGAAAACAGCGAAAATCAAATATGATCAAGGAGGCTCGGGCGACCGGGCTTCTTTTTTTTGTCGGCAGAATTTCAAAGCTTGTGAGGATTCTCCTCGATGAAATCATCTGTCATAGCTTTGCGGACTATACCCGCCGCAGTATACGTCTGTTTGTGCGCTTTTGCGCCTGCTGCAATCTTAACTGAAATTGTAAATTTTTTAAACAATGAGTGAAAAGCCTTGACTAAAAATGCAGATGGTATTATAATTATATGGAATATGGGGGCGTTTGCCCCTGTTCTATCATCACATAAAAGGAGTGAATCCGAAGGCGGTCCGAGGAACCTGTTTACCGTCTTGAACGACTATGTTTAGTTTGGTTAAATCAAGACCTGTCACATCGGTCCTGCTCAAGAGCCTGGGCGCAGTAGCTGTCGTGCTGCTGCTGTTCGTATTTCTGACAGCTGACAGCCATGTGGTCGCTTCAAAGGCAGCAGGCAGCAATGATGTTGACGGCAGTGAATCACAGCCCGAAACGTCAGCCTCTTCGTCAAATGCGTCCGAAACACAGACCTCTGCGTCGGATACGCAGACCACTCCGCAAAGCTCTGCACAAAGTGCCGATAAAACTCCGCCAAAGGCCGAGGCTTCGGATTTTGAGGTCTTTGTCGGCGAGAGCATAAGCTATAAAAAGCACATCAAGGTATCCGACGATACCGACAAAGCTCCGAGCATCGAGATAGACAGCTCAAAGGTGAATATCGACACCGTCGGCAAATACCCTGTTGTATATACCGTTACCGATAAGTCCGGCAATAAGACGGTCGTTCAGATAAATGTCACCGTCAAGAAGAAAGCCGAAGAAAAGCAGAGCGCTATCGACGAGTATATCAGCAAGCAGGCAAAGGCTGTGATCGCCAAGATAACCAACAAAAAAATGGACGATATGCACAAGGCATATGCTATCTTCTACTGGACAAGGCACAATATCACTTATACCGGCGATTCAAACAAGACAAATTACAGAATCGGCGCAAGGGACGGCTTTAAAAAGCATTCCGGCGACTGCTTTACATATTTCTCTGTTGCAAAGGTACTGCTTGATGAGGCGGGCATCGAGAACAGGGATATGATCAAGGTGCGTACTTCTGAAAAGGACGCAAGGCATTTCTGGTCTATCGTTCATATAAACGGCGGCTGGTATCATTTTGACTCCACTCCGTTCAAGGCAGGACACGATTATTTCTTTATGGCGACCGACGCCGAGATGAAGGCTTGGGATAAGAAATACTATCCCGGCACACATGTCTATAAGACCGAGGGTATGCCCGAGTTCGCCGCAAAGTCTGTGCAGAGCAGAGTCGATTATTCATCGCCCAAGCTGAAAAAATAAGCTGCTTCGGGATGAAAACAGCATAGACCCATATTCAATAAGGGGCATCGCTCCGTCATACAAGTCACGACAAACCAAGCTTCGCTTGCTGCGGCGTTACCCGCTCAGGGCTTCGGTGCGGGATCCATTCCCGCCGCCGGAAAACTAAGATGACCGCCGACTGTGAGGCAGGGGACCTAGATCGTGGTATTTGATTAAGGCAAAGGTACATTCTTACGTTGTGCATCGTTGCCTTTATTGTTTGAATGAAGCGTTTGAGGAGAGTAAACTGTATGGTCAGCGTTTTGGAATATCTGCTCCGTTCAGCCGAGCGCTGTCCGGATAAAGCGGCAATAAGAATGGGAGAAAGTGTCTACTCCTTTGAAAAGCTCCGCAGTGACTGCGCTAAAATGGCAGACAGCATACCGGGGGAGCTGAAAAACCAGCCCGTGGGAGTTTTTGTCGAGCGTTCAGCCGAGTCGCTGATGATGTTCCTTTCGGTGCTTTACAGCGGCAATTACTATGTCCCGTTAGATCCGCAGATGCCAAAGGAAAAGCTGCTCTCGATCCTTTCCGATACAAAGATGACAGTCGTGCTGGGCGAAAACTGCAACAAAGAGCTTGTCAGCGAGCTTGGCTTTGAGGGACTGTTCCTCACTCCCGAGGATATGGGGGATAACGAACGGGAACCTGCGTGCATCAATGCCGACGACCCCGTTTATATGGTCTATACCTCCGGCTCGACAGGCAAGCCAAAGGGCGTGCTCAAAAGCCATAAAGCCGTGATAAGCTTTATTGAGAGCTATATGGGCACATTCGATTTCTCGGAAGACGAAGTTATCGGCAACCAGACTCCGTTTTTCTTCGATGCCTCGGCAAAGGATCTGTACCTTATGCTTGCATCGTCCGCTACGCTTGAGATAATACCCTCACAGCTTTTTGCTATGCCGCCAAAGCTGGTAGAGTATCTCAACGATAAGAAAATAACAATGATATCGTGGGTGCCGACAGCACTTTCGATAGTCTCTCAGCTCAAAGCGTTTTCCGCTGTAAAGCCGCAGTATCTTAAAAAGGTGTTCTTCGTGGGCGAGGTGATGCCCGTTAAGCATCTGAATTACTGGAGAAGCGAGCTGCCCGGGCTTATGTATGTCAACCTTTACGGCGCATCGGAGCTTGCGGGGATATGCTGTTACTATATCGTAAAGGGCGAGTTTGAAAACGGCGATACCCTGCCGATAGGCAGAGCGCTGTCAAACTGTAATGTGTTCCTCGCCAGAAACGGCAGCGCCGTCAACGGTGACGAGGTCGGCGAGATATGTGTGTCAAGCGATGCGCTGGCGCTGGAGTATTACAACGACCCGGAAAAGACCGCCGAACGCTTTGTGCAGATGACGCTTGACGGAAAAACGGTGCGCTGCTACAAAACAGGCGACCTAGCACGCTATGACGCAAACGGCGAGCTGGTATTCGTCAGCCGCTGCGACCACCAGATAAAGCATATGGGCTACCGCATCGAGCTCGGCGACATAGAGGCGAATGTAAATACTCTGCCGCAGGTAACAGCCTGCTGCTGTGTTTATGATAAGGATAAAGACAAGATCATACTGTTCTATTCGGGTGATACGGAGGAAAGAGAGCTGCTTGTAACACTCAAGCAGAAGCTTCCCCGCTATATGCTGCCCAATAAGGCTCGCAGAATGCAAAGCCTTCCGCTGAATGCCAACGGAAAGACCGACAGGGTGAGCCTGCAGAAGATGATCTGATAAAACGATGGGAAAGAGGAGAGTTAAAAATGGAAGAATTACTTGAAATACTGACAGAGCTTCATCCCGATGTCGATTACGACAGCGAGGAGCACCTCGTCGATGACAGGATACTCGATTCTCTGGATATAATCACACTTATATCCGAGATAGACGACCGCCTCGACGTTACTATACCTGCGGAGGAGATAATCCCCGAGAATTTCAACTCGGCAAAGGCTCTGGGTGAGCTTATCAGCCGCCTCGAGGACGAGTAAAGAAAAGTTATGTTGTTTAATTCTATCCCTTTTATCTGCTTCATAATAGGTACGGTGTTTCTTTACTACATCATACCCAAAAAGGTGCAGTGGTGCTTTCTGCTCATCGTCAGCTATGCGTTTTATACCATAGCCGACCCGAGATACCTTATATTTATAGGCGTGACCACCGTTACGGTATGGTTCACCTCACTTAAGGTCGAGAAGATAAATACCGAGCAAAAGGCATACATAAAAGAGCATAAAAGCGAGCTCTCAAAGGAGCAGAAGCAGACATATAAGGACAAGATGAAAAGCAGGCGCTGGAGATGGCTGCTGCTTTGTCTGCTGCTCAATCTCGGTATCCTGTGCGTTACCAAGTATACAAACTTCGCTATCAGAACTATCAACGATATCTTTTCGGGTGCGGCAAAGCTCAAGCCTGTCGACCTGATAGTGCCGCTGGGCATATCGTTTTATACCTTCCAGTCGCTCAGCTATGTGATAGACGTCTACCGCGGCAAGCAGGAGGCGCAGCATAATATCTTCAAGTTTGCGCTGTTCGTTTCGTTCTTCCCGCAGCTCGCACAGGGACCTATCAGCCGCTACGGCGACCTCGGACCTCAGCTGCTGGCTCAGCACAGATTTGACAGCAGGAAGCTTTCCTACGGCGCTATGCGTATCGTATGGGGATACTTTAAAAAGGTGATAATCGCAGACCGTGTCGTTACGGGACTTACCACACTTACGGGAAGCACCGAGTATACGGGCGCATATGTGCTGTGTGCGATGTTTTTCTATGCGCTGCAGCTGTACTGCGACTTTACGGGCGGTATCGACATAACCATAGGCATCGCCGAGGCTATGGGAATAAAGGTGACCGAGAACTTCAAGTTGCCTTATTTCTCAAAGAATATCAAGGAATACTGGAACCGCTGGCATATCACTATGGGCTCGTGGTTCACCGACTATATCTTCTACCCGATATCCGTCTGCGGACCGATGCTGAAGCTCTCCAAGTGGTCAAGAAACCACCTGCCCGCAGGGATCGGAAAAAGAGTGACAGTTTATCTGTCCTGCTTTGCAGTATGGCTCGCAACGGGAATATGGCACGGCGCAGCGTGGAATTTCGTTGCGTGGGGTCTCACAAACTACGCAGTTATAATGATATCCCAGGAGCTTGAACCCGTCTATGCGAAATTCCATTCACGCTTCCATGTAAAGGGCAAGGTCGGCTACGAGGTGTTCCAGATAATCAGGACGATATGCCTGATGTCTGCGATAAGAATGTTCGATTGCTATAAGGACGTTGCCCAGACCTTTAAAATGATGTGGAGCATGATAAGCTCTTTCAGAATATCCACCTTCTATGACGGCTCGCTAATGAATATCGGGCTTACCGCTTCGGACTACGCAGTTATAGCCGTGGGCTTTGCCGTAGTTCTCGGCGTGAGCATCATCAAGGCAAGAAAGGGAAGCGTCAGAGAAAGAGTTTATAACAGATCTCCCCTTGTGTTTTACAATCTTATGGCTGTAATGATCGTTGCGATAATCGTTCTCGGTGCCTACGGCGTAGGCTACGATTCCTCGCAGTTCATCTACACGCAGTTTTAGGAGGGTGAAGCATGAAAACGAGATCAAAGAAAATAAAAACGGTAATAATCGCCGTTTTCTTCCTCGCCTTCTGGATAACCGTGCTGTGGCTGTGCCAGCGAATGCTCGTGCCTAAGTATCAGACGGGCGTCGTTGAAGGCTCAATGGTCGAGGAGTATTACAAGGACAAAACCAAGCACGATGTAATAATGGTCGGCGACTGTGAGGTCTATGAAACATTTTCGACCGCAGAGCTGTGGAAAAAATACGGCATAACCTCGTATATCAGAGGAAGCGCCCAGCAGCTCACATGGCAGTCCTACTACCTTGTCGAGGATACGCTTCGCCACGAAACGCCGAAGGTAGTCGTTTACAACGTCTATTCGCTGATGCACGACGAGCCTCAGAGCGAGGCATACAACCGTATGACGCTGGACGGTATGCAGTGGTCAAAGACAAAGTACGATGCCGTAAAGGCTTCAAAGACAAAGGACGAGGACACTCTTGACTATGTGTTCCCGCTTCTGCGTTTCCATTCCCGCTGGTCAAAGCTTGAGGACGACGACTTCAGGCATATGTTCTCAAAGGATAAGGTAACGCACAACGGCTATTACCTCAGAGCGGATGTCCGCCCCGAGGGAGATTTCCCCGACCCGATGCCTCTTGCGGATTATACTCTGAGCAAGAATGCAATGGACTACCTCGAGCGTATGCGCAAGCTCTGTGAGGACAAAGGCGTAAAGCTTGTTCTGGTTAAAGCGCCGATAGTTTATCCGCACTGGTACGACCAGTGGGACGAGCAGGTCAGCGAATATGCGAAAAAGAACGGGCTTGATTATATCAATTTCATAAAACAGCGTGACGAGATAGGTCTGGATATGAATAACGACACCTACGATGCGGGTCTTCACCTGAACGTGTTTGGTGCCGAAAAGATGTCCGACCATTTCGGAAAATGGCTCGTTGAAAACTGCGGACTTGCCGACCACCGTTCGGACGGGGAGCTTTCACAGTATTACAGCAAGCTCGTTGAGGATTACGAAAATGAAAAGAAATCGCAGCTTGAGGAAATAAAGGAGAACGGAAAGCTTATCTCCCATATTCCCGCTGAAGAGAAGGAGACGAATGTATTGAGAAACTTTATTATTCTTGCAGTCACAGCAGCACTGTGCCTGACACTCGTTGCCTGCGGCTCGGACGAGTCGAGCAAGGCAGCCGACAGCACCGCAGCAAGCAGCTCGGCATCAGCCGACAGCAGTAAGGGCGAAAGCTCAAAGACCGACGAGCCGAAAAAATCCGACGGCGGCTTCAAGCTGACTATGAAGGGAACAGCTATCGCAGTAAACGACGATATGGCACCTATCGCTGAAAAGCTCGGCAAGCCTACAAAGTACTTTGAGTCCGAATCCTGTGCTTATCAGGGACTTGACAAGGTCTACACCTACGGCGGCGTCGTTATAAGGACCTACCCCAAGGACAAGAACGACTTTGTGCTCAATGTTGAGCTGAAGGACGACTCGGTATCTACCGAGGAGGGCATCTCTATCGGCGATGCAAAGGATAAGGTCAAGGAGGTCTACGGTGAGCCGACCTCGACAACGGACACATCTTCCGTTTACAAAAAGGGCGACAGCAACCTCACCTTTATCTTCGGTTCTGACGGCAGCGTGTCCTCGATAGTTTACGGCTCTCTTGAATAAAACAAAAACACCGCAGTCTTAAACAGGCTGCGGTATTTTCATGTTTACAGCAAAAAAGAACTGCCGAACAGATCTGTCCGGCAGTTTTTTATGGTCGATATATTATCTTCTCTGAGTTTTCTTCGCTTTCTTTGCAGCCTTGCCCTTGCCCTTCTTAGCCTTGTGCTTTTCCCACATTACCCACAGAGTCGGAGCGATGCAGTTTGAAGAGTAAACACCGGCGATCATACCGATAATAAGCGGGAACGCAAAGCTGATTATCGAGGAAACGCCTGCGATGAAGCAAACGATACATACCGTTGCCATCGCAAGGACCGTTGTAACTGTCGTGTGTATCGAACGTCCCATTGTCTGAGTTATGGACAGGTTCACGAGCTGGTCAAGCTCATACTTGCTGCCAACGAGCCTTTCATTCTCACGGATACGGTCGTAGATGATGATCGTAGCGTTGATGGAGTAGCCCAGTATCGTCAGCAGAACTGCCATAAAGTTTGCGTTGATGTCGAAGCGGCAGATAACAAAGCAGCCGTAAACCATACACATATCGTGTGTAAGAGCGACTACCGAGAATACACCGGCGGAGATACCGCCTATCTTCCTGAATCTGAAGCCGATGTAGATTATCGTGATTACTGCGGCGAATGCGCAGGCAACCAGACATTTGAGGAAGAAGTCCAGACCGTTTGAAGCGGCAACGTCGGTAGTTTCAAGTACCTTGATATCGTTGTCCTTGAACTTTTCGGTGAGTGCTGTCTTTATAGCGTTCTGCTTGGCGTCGCTGATGCCCTCGTCAGACGAGAACTGGATCTTTATCGTCGAGGTGTTTGAAGCGGTGTCCTCACCGAGAACTATCGTTGCCTTTTCCTCTACCGTGTCTGCTACAACGCTTTCGATCTCGTCGGTCTTTATATCGCCCTCATACGAATATGTGAGGATCGTACCGCCCTTGAACTCGATAGCCACATTGAGCTTGATAACGAATGTCAGCACTACGAATGACACGATAAGCAGACAGGAGACTGCGTAGAAGATCTTTCTTTTTTCGTAGACCTTTAAGATCTTTGGTTCTTTCTTATCCATCTATCTTAGCACCTCCGTAAAGCTTGCGGTTTCTGAGGAACTTGAACTTGGAAAGAGATGCCAGCATAAGTCTTGAACAGAAAATACCGAATACAAAGTTGAGAATGATACCTACCAGCAGTGTGTAGCCCAGCGAGTAGATAGTACCTGCGGTGGAAGCACCGAATGCTGCGAACAGAGGCTTGAGAAGCGTACCGAAAACGCTGTCTGTCGGTCCGAATGCACCCATAAGGATAACTGCTACGAATACGACGGTGATGTTTCCGTCGAACACAGCGCTCCACGCTCTCTTATATCCAAGCTCGATAGCGCCATTAAGGGTCTTGCCGTTGTTAAGCTCTTCCTTGATACGCTCTGCCGTGATAACGTTTGCGTCAACGCCCATACCGATAGCAAGTATGATACCTGCGATACCCGGTATCGTGAGAGTGAACGAAGGCAGATTTCCGAAGAAGCCCGAGATGCAGGCGATCGTTCCGACTACCTGTCCGAAAAGTGCGATAGAAGCCACAAATCCCGGGAGACGGTAGAATATCATCATATATACTGCGATGATGCAGAATGCGATGATACCTGCAAGCAGCATAGCGTTCAGAGCTCCCTCACCGAGAGAAGCGGAAATGATGTTGGTGCTTGTTGTAGAAAGCTTGAACGGCAGCGCACCTGCGTTTATCTTGTTTGCAAGGCTGCTTGCCTCGTCCCAGGTGAAGTTGCCTGTGATGCGGCAGTTGCCGTCTGTGATAGCCGACTGAACGGTCGGAGCCGAGATACAGGTATCGTCCATCCAGATAGATATCTGGCCCTTGCTTGATGCAAGCTCTGTGGTAGCGTCGCCAAAGGCTTTCTTTCCGCTGTCGTTAAGCTCGAGGCTCACGGCATATCCGTTAGCTCCGCTGTCCTTATCGGTATCCGCATAAGCGGTAGCCTTTTTAACGTCCTTACCTGTGAGGACCTGTTCGCCGGTCTTTTCGCTTCCCTTGCGGAAGGTGAGCATAGCAGTCTCACCGAGCTCGGCAACGGCAGCTTCAGGGTCGAAGTCTTCCTCGCCGGCCTGCCACGGGAACGAAACCATTATTCTTTTCTTGGTATAATCGACATAGACCTCGCTGTCGGTAATGTTCAGACCGACAAGTCTTTGCTCGATTATAGCTTTTGCGGCGTCCATATCGTCGTTTGAGATATCCTTGAGCTCGGGCTGCTCGCTGCCTTCAGACGAAGGCGCAGGCTCGAATGTCGCATTGACACCGCCCTGGATATCTATGCCCCAGCGTATTTCCTCTGCACCTTTTATATAGGTGTGTTTGGTGTCGCCGTAGTATGTGTTCACACCGAAGAATGTCAGATAGGCAAACGCCAGTATGCATATCAGCACGATGAAGAACACAGGTTTTTTTACTTTCTTCACCTTAGATCCTCCTAAATCATAATATCCGTTGATAAACAACGGCTGTAAGTATTCAAATCAATAAAGATGCAAAAACGCATAGTATCACATCTTATCAAATACATTCACTTTTAAATTATATTACTTTTTTCTCAAAAAGTCAAGCGTTTACGCATATTCTTTTGACTTTGTGACGATTTTGTGCATTATTTATGAGAAGAGTTTTGACTTTCACGGGCAAATGTGTTATAATTGTATCAGAAATTCATCAGAAACGGAGAATGAAAATGGATATCAACAGCACACTCGCAAAGGAATTCAATTTAAAACAGGAGCAGGTGGACAACACCGTTGAGCTTATAGATGACGGAAAGACCATCCCTTTTATCGCCAGATACCGCAAGGAGGTCACCGGCTCGCTTGACGACCAGATACTCAGAGAGCTTTTTGACAGGCTCACCTATCTGCGCAATCTCGAAAAGCGCAAGGAGGAGGTCACAGCGTCGATAACCGAGCAGGAGAAGATGACCGAGGAGATACAAAAGGCTATCGATGACGCAATGACGCTTGTTGAGGTCGAGGATATCTACCGTCCGTTCAAGCCTAAGAGAAAGACAAGGGCAAGCGTTGCCCGTGAAAAGGGTCTGGAGGAGCTTGCGGCATTTCTGACAGAGCAGGGAAGTGCCGACCCCTATGCCGAAGCCGAGAAGTTCATCAGCGAGGAAAAGGGCGTGGCAGATGCCCAGGAAGCGCTCCAGGGCGCTATGGACATCATCGCAGAGGACATATCCGATTCTGCGGAGCTGAGAAAGTATCTCAGAACACTGTTCTCGCAGATAGGAAAGATATCCTCCACCGCATCGTCCGACGACGCAGATGCGGTATATCAGAATTATTTTGAGTATTCCGAAAGCGTCAGCAGGGTCGCAGGTCACCGTATACTTGCCCTTGACAGAGGCGAGAAGGAGGGTGCTCTGAAAGTCAGCATCGATGTTCCCGAGGGCGCAGGCGAAAGGGCTGTCACCTCACGCTTCGTAAAGAACGAAACGCCCTGCGGAAAGCTTGTCGAGGCTGCCTGTGTTGACAGCTACAAGAGGCTCATCTACCCGTCTATCGAGCGTGAGATACGCTCCGAGCTTTCGCAGAACGCACAGGAGGGCGCTATCAAGGTATTTTCCTCAAATCTCAGACAGCTTCTTATGGCGCCGCCCGTAAAGGATACCGTAACGCTCGGGCTTGACCCGGGATACGCTCACGGCTGCAAGATAGCTGTCGTTGACGAAACGGGAAAGGTGCTGGATACCAGCATCGTTTATCTCACTCCGCCGAGGAAGGAGACCGAAAAGGCAAAGCGCATAATCTCAAAGATGATAGAACGAAACGGCGTAACGACTATCGCTATCGGCAACGGCACGGCTTCGAGAGAGTCCGAGCAGTTTGTCGCCGAGCTTCTTAAAGAGATACCGCAGAAGGTGTCCTATATGGTCGTTTCCGAGGCGGGAGCTTCGGTGTATTCGGCTTCAAAGCTCGCTGCGGAGGAGTTCCCCGACTATGACGTTTCGCTCCGTTCGGCGGTGTCCATCGCAAGAAGGATGCAGGACCCGCTTGCAGAGCTTGTTAAGATAGACCCGAAGGCTATCGGTGTCGGACAGTACCAGCATGATATGCCAAAGGCACGTATGGACGAGGCTTTGAGAGGCGTCGTCGAGGACTGTGTGAACTCTGTCGGAGTTGACCTCAACACAGCTTCATACTCGCTTCTTTCGTACATATCGGGTATCAACAGCACCGTTGCAAAGAATATCGTTGCCTACCGTGAACAAAACGGAGCTTTCACCGACAGAAAACAGCTGATGAAGGTCGCAAAGCTCGGTGCGAAGGCGTTTGAGCAGTGCGCAGGCTTTCTGCGTGTGCCGGGTGCAAAGGACCCGCTTGACAATACGGGAGTTCACCCCGAGTCGTACAGTGCTGCAAAGGAGCTTATCAAAGAATGCGGCTTCACCGTGGCAGATATGGGCAACAAGGAGCTTATCGACAGCAAGGTAAAAAGCGTCGGCATAAGCAGGCTTGCAGCGGATATCGGAGTGGGCATACCTACGCTGGAGGATATCGTAAAGGAGCTTGAAAAGCCGGGACGTGACCCCAGAGACGAGCTTCCCCCGCCGCTGATGAGAAGCGGTGACGTAATGGAGCTTTCGGACCTCAAGGAGGGAATGGAGCTTATGGGCACCGTGCGCAACGTTATCGACTTCGGCGCATTTGTTGATATCGGCGTCCACGAGGACGGACTTGTGCATATCTCGCAGATGTGCAATAAGTTTATCAAGCACCCGCTTGAGGTAGTCAAGGTCGGCGACGTTGTAAAGGTCTGGGTGCTGGGCGTTGACCTAAAGCGCAAGCGTATCTCTCTGACAATGAAACAGCCAAAATAACATATAGGCAACACCGCACAACCACCGTTCAATGCCTTTGCACATCATCTGCTTGCAGTTTTTTCGTCATATTACCCAAATTCGGCTTGACTAGCGCCGGCAAGCCTGCACCTCATTTAGCTGATCTAACGAAAAACCTGACGGCGCATCTGACGCACAATGGTCGTGCGGTATTACCTATACAGAAAAAACGGCCCAAGCAAATGCTCGGGCCGTTTTTGTATCTTATTACTGCTTGGTCGTGGTCTGGCCGCCGACGTATTTGCCGTAGGACCTGAACACGGTCTGCATCATCGAGGAAGATCTCGAAACGGTGTATTTTTCGTATGCCGCAATAGTATCGTTCTTAGCGCCAGTTACCTGATAGAAGGTGACATTCGGCTTGCCGTTCACCATTTTTACCTTGTAAACGCCCGGCAGCACTGTTGTCTGTATAGCGGATTTCCTTATCGCATAGCAGACATAAACGCCGTACTCGGTTGCGGTATTGACCAATACCTTTTCCTTGTGGACATACCAGCTGTAATCCTTTGCAACCTTCAGATTTGAGTCGTATTGTGTGCGGAAAGCCTCGTTGAACTGTGCGTTTACACTCACGGTTATATCGGGTATCACCGAGGACAGCTTTGTGGTCGTGCCCTGCTTTGATGTCGATGTACCGGCGGTCGTTTCGCTCGCAGACGTTGTGGTGCTTTCGCTTGTTGTGGTAGTTTCCTCAGTAGTAGTTGTTGTAGTGGTCTCCTCGGTAGTCGTGGTCGTAGTAGTCTCTTCCGAAGTCGTTGTAGTGGTGGTCGTCTCATCGTCAGGCTCGCTCACAGACGTTGTGGTCGTGCTCTCGCTGCCGTCGGTGACAGCTCCGCTTGTCTGACCGCCTATGCCTAACGGCTTGGGTGTGGCTTTCTCGTCCTCAGAGCAGCCTGTCATCATAGAGACAGCCAGGATCGCCGATACAAGATAAGCTGTTATTTTTTTTGTCATTTTCATAACCGAACTCCCCCTTTTTTATTTTCAGTCTATATAGAAAACTCTGTTTTCCCTGCGAGGTGCAGCTTCCTTTTGCTGAGCCGAATGACCGACGATGCAGAAGCCCACACCGATAAGGTCGCCCGGTACACCCCACTTTTCAAGCAGAGCCTTTCCGTCGTCCGAATCAAATACCTGCCGGCATCTGTGTATCCAGCACGAGCCGAGCCCGAGAGACTGTGCGGCAAGGCACATATTTCCGATGCAAAGGCTTCCGTCCTCAACAGCGGTGCTCCTCTTCCGGTCCGCAAGCACACAGATCACACACGGTGCGCCGTAGAACGGGTCACTTTCCTCGCTTATAACACGAGCGTTGAGCTTTGACAGCAGGTCTCTTGTCTGCTTGTCCCTTACAGCCACGAAAACAGGTGCCTGCGCACTTCTTCCGTTTGGTGCGTAAAGCCCGCAGTTGAGTATCTGTTCAAGCTCCTCGTCCGTGACCTGCTCGTCGGTATAAGCCTTTATGCTCCTCCTTTTGAGAATAGTATCAATGACCGTGTTCATCTTCCTCATCCTCCTTTGACATATCCCGTCTTAGTTCAAGCACCTTTCCTATAACGATTATCTCGCTGTGGTAGTCGTCAAGATATATCGTCGGTGCGGTGTTTTCTCCGCTGAGCACAAGCACCTCGCCGTTGAATCGGGGCCGGCGGAAGGTTATCTTTCCGTCTTTTCCCTTTCTTATGGCGTACATATGCTTTTCGTCCTCAAAGTCAGCACACTTTTCCACAAGCAGGATATCTCCCGATTTTATCTGCGGGAAATTGTTTCCGTCCCTGCAAATGTAAAAGGTCAGCTTGTTTGCCTTTGAGGCGTTTGTATATGTGACAGGGCGGTAGGATATCACCCTGCCGTTGCTGTCCTTTACGGCTATCCTTGCAACGTTGCCCGGGCTGTAGGAGTATTTCACCGAGTTTTCGTAGCCCATCAGCCAGCCCTCCGAAACGCCGAGAGCTTTTGCGATAAGTGCGAGCTTATCAGCCTTCGGAGCGAACCGACCTGCAAGATAGGAGCTTATAAAGGACTTTGAGATACCCGTCATCGTGCAAAGGTCGTGCTGGCGGATACCTTTTTCTTTCATCACGCTTTCCAGCCGCTGTGCAAATATACTCATAACCGACTCCTTTTGTGGTACTGAGAACAGTATACCACATAAGTCCTTTTATTTCAAGCGCTGTGAGAAAAAAGTTTTGAAAACGACACTATACTTGTACTTCAAGCTCGACCGCTTCGCACCCGCAGAGCCTTTGGCTCAACACGTCTGGCTGGCTCACGCCCGCATAAAGCGTGAAGCTGTGTGAAAACACCCCTTTTTCGCCGTTTTCGTCAACTGCCGTGAACATATCCTTGTCAAGCGAGAGCTTCACGGTTTTCTTTTCACCCTTTGCAAGATGTACCCTTTCAAAGCCGCAGAGCTTGTGGTTAGGCACAGCATATCTGCAGGTGTCCTTGATGTAGACCTGCACGACCTCGTCGGTGTCAAATTCTCCGGTGTTCTCTATATCGACCGACGCACAGAAGCTGTCATAGCTGAACCCCGAGCACTTTACTTTCGAATAGGTCAGCCCGAAGCCGAACGGGTAGAGGATATTGTCCTTTGCGTAGCGGTAGGTGCGGTCTTTCATCGAGTAGTCCTCAAAATCGGGGAGCTTGTCTGCCGTCTCGTAGAATGTCACAGGAAGCTTTCCCGACGGGGAGATGTCCCCGAAAAGTATCTGCGCAAACGCCTTTCCGCCCTCCGAGCCGGGATACCATGCGTGAAGCACCGCATCGGCATCAACAAGCATATTCATCGAGCCGCCTGCACAGCATACGACTATCAGCGGCTTTCCCGTGCCTTTGAGCAGCTCCAGCAGCCTGCGCTGGCTCTCGGGGAGCATAAGGTCGGGCTTGTCTCCCGAGGAGTATTCGTTGCCCGCATCGCCCTGCTCACCCTCTATCGTCGAGTCAAGTCCCACGCACGCTATGACAACGTCCGAGTTCTCCGCAGCCGCAAGCGCTTCGGAATACCTGTCGCCCGCAAGACATATCTGCGATACCCTGTCCTGATAAAGATGACACCCCTCTGCGAAGATGACACGTCCCGGAAATCTGTCCTGTATGCCTTCAAGCAGCGTGATGTACCTGTCCGCCTTGGGCGTGTAGTTGCCCTCAAGAGCTATGCGGCTGTCTGCCTGCGGCCCGATGACCGCAATAGTCTTTAGCTTTTGCTCGTCAAGCGGAAGGATACCGTTGTTTTTGAGAAGAACTATCGACTCCTGCGCAGCCCTGAGCGACTCCGCCTTGTGCTGCTTGCAGGCAACTATGCTGTACGGATAGTCAAAATGCTCGGTCTTGTCGAACATTCCGAGCCGTATCCTCGTCCGCATTGCGTGAACACAGGCTTTGCGTATCTCGTCCTTGGATATGAGCCCCTCTCGGTAGCCTGTCAGCAGATGCTCATAGGTGCAGCCGCAGTTCACATCGCACCCCGCCTTTATCGCAAGCGAGGCAGACTCTTTCGGCTCGTTGGTTATGTGGTGCGCCTCGTGGAAATCCCTTATCGCCCAGCAGTCCGATACAAAGTAACCGTCAAAGCCCCAGTCCCTGAGCTTTCCCATAAGATACGGGCTTGCACAGGAAGGCTCACCGTTCACGGCATTGTATGCTCCCATTACACCCTCGACCTTTGCTTCCTTGACAAGCCTCTCAAATGCAGGCAGATATGTCTCGCCTAAGTCTTTGAGGCTCACCTTTGCGTTGAAGCCGTGACGAGTCTCCTCGGGACCGCTGTGTGCAGCCATATGCTTTGCACACGCAGCCGCACGCAGGACCTTGCCGTCACCCTGTATGCCTTTGACATACTGTATGCCAAGCTCCGCCGTAAGATATGGGTCCTCACCGTAGGTCTCCTGCCCCCTGCCCCAGCGTGGGTCACGGAAAATGTTGATGTTGGGCGACCATATCGTTATGCCCTTGAATTTGTCTATGTCGTTGAATTTGCTGTACCACTTGTATTTTGCCCTCGCCTCAATGCCCGTTATCTCACCCGCACGGCGCAAAAGTGCCCTGTCAAAAGTCGCTGCAAGACCGATAGCCTGCGGGAACAGAGTCGAGATGCCCGAACGGGAAAGCCCGTGAAGCCCCTCGTTCCACCAGTTGTATGCGGGTATCCCAAGGCGTGGTACAGCCTCGGAATCGTATTTGAGCAAGCCCGCCATTTCTTCAACGGTCAGCTCATCGACCAGAGCCTCCGCACGCTCCTGCGCAGATAAGCTCTCATCAAGGTATCTTTTCATAGTCACAGCTCCTTTGTGTTGATTTGTGTTGTTGTTCCGATGCAGTGTGCCTGCCGGATGACTGAGGATATTCTCTTGGAAACATACCGGGAGAGCCTTCTAAACAAGATTTTCTCTCTGTACTCTTCCGGGAACTTGTCAGTCATTTTCAGAGTATAGGGCATAACGCCCTATACTCTGAAAATCATTAAGAGGTTTCTCGGGGGGGTTCTGGGGGGAGTCTTCTCTAAAAGAGTCCCCCCCGATAAGTTCCCAAAAGAGTTGTCCCCGATCATTCAGCAAGCATACTGCGTTAAAACAATTATACAACAAAAGCCCGGCGAATGCAACGGTTCACCGGGTTTTTGTATGCGATATGAAGAAAGAATAGAAGATTATCAATTTTGTCCGTAGTAGGCGTTAGCGCCGTGCTTTCTGAGATAGTGCTTATCGAGTATCTCCTGCGACATATTCTGAGCGCCGGGCTTCAGAGTAAGCGTCCTGTACGCCATACCTGCGAGCTTTTCAAGAACTACCGAGTTGTGAACAGCCTCAAAGCAGTCCTTGCCCCACACGAACGGAGCGTGGCTCGCTACCAAAGCGGCTGGGATATCCTTGTAGTCTTTGCAGCATTCAACGATCACCTTGCCTGTTTCAAGCTCGTAGTCGCCCTTTATCTCCTCGGGGGTCATATCCCTTGTGCAGGGTATCTCTCCGTAGAAATAATCTCCGTGAGTCGTGCCCAGAGGCGGAATGCCCATTCTTGCCTGTGCAAATACCGTAGCAAAATCGCTGTGGGTGTGTACAACACCGTTCACTCCCTCAAAATTGCGGTAAAGCTCAAGGTGGGTCGGCGTGTCGCTGGAAGGCTTCAGCTTTCCGTCAACGATGTTTCCGTCAAGGTCGAGCACAACGATATCGTCGGCTGTCATCTTGTCGTATTCAACACCGCTTGGCTTTATAGCTACAAGTCCGCTTTCACGATCGTATTCGCTGACGTTGCCCCATGTGAAGGTTATCAGCCCGTATTTTGGCAGAAGCAGATTTGCTTCAAGTACACGCTGTTTAAGCTGTTTGATGTCCATTATTGCATAGCTCCTTTGATAAAATATATTATCAGTATATCACGCACAAAGTTTAAATTCAAGAGCGAAGGCACTGACCGGTTGTCGTGCGGCGCTGCCCAGATCATCTCCAGATGATGTCGCCGAGCATGAGCTCCTTTTCAAGAGCGTAAGGCGTCGTGTTCTCGTCGAGTATCACAAGTTCGATGCCCATTATCCTTGCAAGATCACGGATATTGTCTGTCGTCACATCGAACGAAAGTGCTGTGTGGTGAGCACCGCCTGCTATGAGCCAGTTGTGAGCACCCGTTTCAAGATTGGGCATCGGCTTCCACATTATCCTCGCAACAGGGAGGTTAGGCATAGTCTGTGTCGGCTCGCAACACTCAACTGCCTGCGCAATGAGCCTCATTCTTCCGCCGACGTCTATCAGCGATACTGCGATAGCTCTGCCGCTTCTTCCCTCGAATACAAGCCTTGCAGGGTCGTCCTTCCCGCCGATTCCGAGGTGGTGAACTTCGATGCGGGGCTTTGCCTTTGCGATGCTCGGGCAAACCTCAAGCATGTGCGCCCCGAGGATAAGTCCCTTTTCATAGTCGTAGGTGTAGTCCTCCATAAATGCCGTTGCACCGTCGGGGTACATAGCCTTGAATATCGCCGTGATGCCTGCGGTCTTCCAGTCGCCCTCAGCGCCGAAGCCGTAGCCCTTTGAAAGCAGATGCTGTGCAGCAAGCCCCGGGAGCTGCTTCATTCCGTGAAGGTCCTCAAACGTGTTGCAGAAAGCCTTTGCTCCCTCACGCACAAGAATACGCTCGATAGCGATCTCTTCCTTTGCCTGATAGCGGATAGAGTCGATGTCCTTTTCGTCCATGTCGTAAAGACTGCGGTATTCGTCAACGAGCTTGTCGATGTCAGCCTCGCTCACCTTGTCCATTTCAGATACGAGGTCGCCCACAGCCCAGGTGTTCACCTGCCAGCCGAGCTTTATCTGAGCCTCGACCTTGTCGCCCTCGGTGACAGCTACCTCACGCATATTGTCACCAAAGCGCACTATTTTCAGCTGCCTGCTGAATGCCGCACCGACAGCCGAGCGCTGCCAGTCAGCTATCTGCTGCTGAGTTTTGCTGTCCTTCCAGTAGCCTGTAACGATACGCCTCGGCGTTCTCAGCCTTGCGCCGATGAAGCCGTGCTCTCTGTCGCCGTGAGCAGACTGGTGAAGGTTCATATAGTCCATATCTATCTCCTCGTTGGGGATAGACCTGTTGTACTGTGTGTGGAAATGAAGCCACGGCTTTTGTAGCTTTGTCAGCCCGTTTATCCACATCTTTGAGGGTGAGAAGGTGTGGCAGAAGGTGATTATGCCTGCGCAGTCATCGTCAAAGTTAGCCTGCTTGACCGTCTCCTCTATCTCCCGTGAGGTCTTGGCGGTGAGCTTGTATTCAACAGGGAAGGGCAGGTCAAGCCCTGCAACTATCTCCTTGGCGTCTGCCTCGACCTTGGCGAGAGTTTCCTCGCCGTATAAAAACTGTGAACCTACAATAAACCAGAATGTCATAGTGTACTCCTTTTCTATGATAAGTTGTCGTTTGTACTTGTGCCTGCCTGTTTGCCGTGTGCAAACAGATAGGAACAAATACAAAACATACCCCCGCTTAAATGAAGCGGTTTAGTTGAAAGTGATGCTGCAAACAAGCGGGGGCAGTATCTGTTTTTTAAGTCTGTCAGATGACCTCGACAGCAGTGCGCTGTACCTTCAGCCCTGCCTTGAAGCCCTCCATGTATTTTGCAAAGCCTTCGCTGTCAGCCTTGTCCGGCTGCATAACGCTGCTTGCGAATTTTGAGAATACCTTTTTGTCGAGGAAATCTGCAAGCCCTTCTGACTTATCCTCTCTCACAGCGAAAGCTGCCAGCAGAGCTATGCCCCAGGCACCGCCCTCGCCTGCGGATTCCATTACCGCAACGGGAACGTTGAGAGCACTTGCAAGGAATCTCTGTCCCACAACGGGAGCCTTGAAAAGACCGCCGTGAGCCAGCAGCTTGTCAAGCTCGACCTTTTCCTCGCCCAGAAGAATGTCCATACCTATCTTCAGAGTGCCCATACAGCTGTAAATCAGGCTTCTCATAAGCGTACTGATATCGAACTGCGATTCGGGCGTCCTTATGAGCATCGGTCTGCCCTTGGTGAAGCCGGTGACGTGCTCGCCGGAGAAGTAGTTGCAGCTTACAAGACCGCCGCAGTCAGCAGGTGCCGAGAGAGCCGAGCTGTAAAGCTTGTCGTATATCTCCGATTTCGGAACGTCCACACCGAAAGTCCCCAGCAGCGAGCCGAACATTCTGACCCACGCATCGAGGTCTGTGGTGCAGTTGTTGCAGTGTACCATCGCAACCGGGTCTCCGCACGGAGTTGTCACGATGTCTATCTCCTCGTGAACCTTTGAAAGGTTCTTTTCAAGCACAGCCATTGCGAAGATAGATGTGCCTGCGGAAACGTTGCCTGTCCTTGGAGCTATGCTGTTTGTAGCGACCATTCCCGTACCTGCGTCGCCCTCCGGCGGGCAAACGACAGAACCTGCTTTGAGCGTGCCTGTGGGGTCAAGCAGCCTTGCTCCCTCCTGCGTGAGAGTACCGGCGCTTTCGCCTGCGGGAACTATCTTCGGAAGTATGTCTGCGATATCCCAGCCAAAGCCCTTGTCCTTGACCAGCTCGCTGAACTTGGCAAGCATGCTCTTGTCGTAATCCTTTGTTTCGGGGTCAATGGGGAACATGCCCGATGCATCGCCTATACCCAGCACCTTTTCGCCGGTGAGCTGCCAGTGAACGTATCCTGCAAGCGTGGTGAAGAAGCTTATGTGGGGAACATGAGCCTCGCCGCTGAGGATAGCCTGATAGAGATGTGCAATGCTCCAGCGCTGGGGGATATTGAAGCCGAAAGCCTCTGTGAGCGCCTTTGCAGCCTCTTCAGTCATAGTGTTTCTCCATGTCCTGAAGCCTGCAAGCAGCTTGCCTTCGCTGTCAAACGGCAGGTAGCCGTGCATCATTGCCGAGATACCGATAGAAGCGATGCTCGTTATCTGTATGCCGTACTTTTCACGGACGTTGTCCGCAAGGCTTTTGTAAGCGTCCTGAAGTCCGAGAGTGATGTCCTCCTGTGTGTAAGTCCAGATGCCGTTTTCAAGCCTGTTCTGCCAGTCGTGCGTACCCGAAGCAACAGGGGAGAAATTCTCGTCTACCATAACGGCTTTGATTCTTGTGGAACCGAATTCGATGCCGACAGATACTCTGCCGGACTCTATCTGTTTTACGATATCCATAGTTTATCTCCTTTATCTGCGGGGGTGCCCCCGTATTTCAGACCTGCGCTGAAGCAGGCACACAAGCCTGCCTCATACGCAGCGGTAAGTCAAAACATCTAAGATTGTGCAGCAGTTTCCTTGCCGGCAGAGCCTTTTGCGTTCTTTCTTGTCATAACGATACTCTGGATGATAAGGAAGAGACAGAGCATAACTGCGACTGTGATACCTGTCCACCATGCGTCCTGAAGACCGATAGAGGAAACGATATCCTTGATAGTGTTCAGCGAGAGAACGCCGAACAGAGTTCCGATGATGTTGCCGACACCGCCCGTCAGCATCGTACCGCCGATGATAGACGAAGCGATAGCGTTCATTTCTGCACCTTGTGCATGCGACGGCGAACCGGAGCCAGCGTGCATAAAGTAAACGTAGCCGGCTATACCTGCGAGAAGTCCGCAGAGAACGTATGAGAAGAACTTTGTTCTCTTTACGTTTATACCGAGCATAAGTGCGCTCTGCTGGTTTCCGCCGACAGCGTAGAAGTTGCGTCCGAGCTTGCTCCAGCGAAGCATAAAGAACAGTGCGAGCACGATAACGATGGCGATAACAACGCCTATTTCGATATACGCATCAACGTATATGCCTTTTCTGTTTGTCGAGCCAAGACCCGGGATAGTTATCCTTGTGTCTCTGAGCTTGACGAAGTCCTCGTTCTGAACGTTGAACGGGTCTGTGTGAACTATCGTTGTAAGACCTCTTGCGAAGAACATTCCCGCAAGGGTAACGATAAACGGCTGGATATCAAGATATGCGATGAGGAAGCCCTGTACCAGACCGAAAGCAAGACCGATACCCAGAGCTATGAGCATCGAGGTAACTACGTTTCCGCCGTGAAGGTCGAGGTTTACAGCACAGCTCATACATACCAGAGCCGTAACACCGCCGACGGAGATATCGATACCGCCCGTTATCATAACAAGGCTGAGTCCGCAGGAAATAATGATGAGTGAAGCGTTGTTGTTGAAAAGGTTAAGGAATGTCTGAGGGGTCCTGAAGCCTTCGCCGAGGAACACGACAGCGCACAGATACATTACTGCGAAAACAACTATCGTGATAGTGAGCAGCAAATTAGTATCGGACATGCTTCTAAATTTCTTCATCATGCTGCTGCACCTCCCTTGCTGTCATTGGATTTGAATTTCTTGAAGAATTTGCCGACCTTTTCTCTTACGATAGGAGCACTTGCTACAACGAGGACTATAACAACGATAGCCTTGTATGCAGGAAGAGCGTCCGATCTGACATCGAGCTTGTAAAGCGTGGTGGTAAGGAACTGGATAACGTAAGCGCCCAGAATGGAAGCCCACATACTGAACTTACCGCCGCTGAGTGCGTTTCCGCCGAGTGCGACTGCAAGGATAGCGTCCATTTCGATATCCTTGGCAACTACCGAGTAGTTGATAGTCTGAAGACGGCTGACCTTGATAAGTCCGCATATAGCAACGCATACGCCGAGGATAACGAACGAGGTTATCTTTATCAGCTCGGGGTTGAGTCCGTTAAGTCTTGAGGACTTGGGGTTGATGCCGACGGACTGTGTGTAAAGCTTGAGGTTAGTGAATTTGAGCACCAGCATTATTATCAGCACGCTTATAACGGCGATGAACACCGGTGTCGGAATGGGAATGCCGGGAATGTAGTTGCCCCAGTAGCCAAAGGACTTGTCACAGTTGGTACTGATGATAGGCAGTTCGTTGTTGTTTATCCAGGCTGCGATCGAGCGCCCTGCGGTGAACAGGATAAGCGTTGCGACCATAGGCTGGATCTTGAAGTAGGCGACGAGTACGCCGTTGAAGGCGCTGAATGCCATAGAAACAACTACTGCGATGATGAAAGCGACTATGAGAGGGTTCTGCAGCTCTGTCGGGTGCGAGTTTGAACCGCAAAGCAAACGGAGTATAACGCTTCCTGCGATAGCGATACCTGCGCCGACGGAGATGTCCTGTCCGCCCGTAGCAGCGGTCACGAGCGTCATGCCTATCGCAAGGATAGCAAGCTCGCTGCCGTAGTCGAGTATAGTTATCAGATTGCCGTTGAGGACGGGGTCGCCGTCGCTGTTATGACCGAGGGTTATCTTGAAGAAGCTCGGGTCATTGATAAGGTTAAAAAGTGCAAGCAGCAAAAGTGCGGCACACGGAATGAATATCTGCTTGCTGACTATTTTCTTTACCATATTCATCAGTTACCGTCACCTCCTGCGATAGTGTTCATTATCATATTCTGGGTAAGCTCGTCACCCGAAAGCTCGCCAACGACCTTGCGGTCACGCATAACGACGAGTCTTGAACAGGTCCTGAGCATCTCGTCTGTTTCGGACGAGATAAACGTGATGCTCATACCCTCCGAAGCGAGCTTGAGAACAAGCTTCTGGATATCTATCTTTGTACCTACGTCGATACCTCTTGTAGGCTCGTCGAGGATAAGATATTCCGGGTGAGTGAGCAGCCACCTTGCGAGAATGCATTTCTGCTGGTTTCCGCCCGACAGCGACTTGATAGGCGTGTCAGCCGAAGCGGTCTTTATGCTCAGAAGCTTGATGTACTCGTCAGCGAACTTGTTTGCCTGAGCCTTTGTGAACGGCTTGAAAAAGCCCTTCATGACCTGTAAGGCAAGTATGATGTTCTCTCTTACCGAAAGGTCGGCAACGATACCGTCTATCTTTCTGTCCTCGGGGAGATAAGCGATGCCCTGCTTCATAGCCTGTATCGGCTTGCTTATCTTGACCTCCTTGCCGTTCTTTCTCACCTTGCCGGCGATAATGTGGTCCGCACCGAAGATAGCACGCACACATTCGCTTCTGCCCGAGCCGAGAAGTCCGGTAAATCCGTTGACTTCGCCCTTTTTGATGTAGAAATCGAACGGCTTGATGCCTGCGTTGGAGCAAAGTCCCTCGCACTCGATAACGTTCTGATCCGAGCCCTCGCCGTTGTAAACGTCGGATTCGGACTTGATATCGCTCATATCGTCCAGATCCTTGCCGAGCATCTTTGAAACGAGCTGAACTCTCGGCAGATCCTCGATAACGTACTCGCCGACGAGCTTTCCGTCACGAAGAACGGTTATCTTGTCGCACACCTCGTACACCTGGTCGAGGAAGTGGGTAACGAAGATTATGCCAACGCCCTTGGCTTTAAGGTCACGCATCAGCTTGAAGAGCTTTTCTACCTCGTTTTCGTCCAGCGAAGATGTAGGCTCGTCGAGGATAAGCACCTTGCAGTCCATATCTACCGCCCTTGCGATAGCGACCATCTGCTGAACGGCGATAGAGCAGCTTCCGAGCTGTTGATTAGCCTTTGCGGGAATATCCAGACCCTGAAGCAGCTTGTTTGCCTCAGTGTTCATTTTTTTCCAGTTCATAAGTGCGCCCTTGGTCCTGCCTATGTACATATTCTCTGCAACAGTCAGGTTCGGGCAAAGAGTAATTTCCTGATACACCGTGCTTATACCCACGTTCTGAGCGTCCTGAGGCGATCTTATCGAAACGACCTTGCCTTCAAGAGTTATCTCACCCGCATCTTTTGGGTATACGCCTGTGAGTACCTTTATAAGAGTGGATTTGCCGGCACCGTTCTCTCCCATAAGAGCGTGTATGTCGCCCTTGCACAGTGTAAAGTCAACACCGTCGAGCGCACGGACGCCGGGGAAGAATTTGCAGATGCCTCGCATCTCCAGAATAGCACCCTCACTCATTTGCGGATTCACCTCCAAAATAATACAAAAAATCCCTTACTATACCAAAAATCCCTTAAAAAAGGTCAAAAAGAGACACGGTGCACGCATACGGACATTATCCATATACGCCGCACCGTGTAGGTTTGCTTAAATTTAACTTATCCGTTACGGGATATTATCAGATGCCGTACTTGTCAACATCTTCCTGAGTGATCTTTTCAGCGTCGAAGCCCTTTTCTTCCATTACGATAGTCTTCTTCTCGATCTTCTCGCCCTTTTCGAGCTTCTTGATAACATCATCGATGTAGGAGGACTGGAACGGGTTGCACTGTCCGTCATAGTTCCAGTTCTTCTTGAGCAGCTCCTCAAGAGCCCACTTGTTGCAGTCAAAGCCCATTACTACAACGTCCTTGCCAACGCCGTGCGAGATGTTAGCCTTGTCAAGAGCTGCAACTGCGCCCTTAGCCATATCGTCGTTCTCAGCGTAGATAACTGTCGGCTTAGCACCGGAGTCGAGCTGCGACTTAACGATCTGCTCAGCCTTTTCAGCGTTCCACTCAGCTGTCTGAGATGTGAGGATAGTCCAGCCGGAGGACTCAGCTTCTTTAAGCAGAGCGCCCGAACGTCCCTTCTGAGCTGCTGAACCCATAACGCCCTGGATATGGATGATCTTGTACTCGCTGAGGTTCTGACCCTTGAGCCATTCAACAGCTGTCTCGCCTTCCTTGTCCATATCGGAAACGATGGAAGCCTCATAGAGATCCTCGCTTGCGTCGATAGTTCTATCGAACAGGATAACCTTTACGCCAGCCTTCTTAGCATCGTTGAGAACGCTGTCCCAGCCTGCTGTGTCAGCTGCGGAGAGGAGCAGATAGTCAACGCCGTCCTGAATGAACTTCTGAGCATATGTGATCTGCTCTTCGTTCTTGAGGCTGTATTTGAAATCAGCGTCGTAGCCGTTTTCCTTTGTGAATGTAGCTTTCAGATCCTTGTCGTTAGCTGTACGGTAGCCGGACTCGTTAGGATCGTTGTTGATGATGCCGACCTTGATGGTCTTGCCGCTTCCGCTCTTGGAGCTGTCGCCTGACTTGGAATCAGAACCGCTGGAGCTGTCACCGCAGCTTGCCATTGACATACAAAGTACCGATGCTGCTACTACTGCGAGAAATTTCTTAGTTTTCATTTTTGAATCCTCCAATCAAATTAATTGTAAAAAACTGATAGTACAAGCACTTTTAACGCACTGTGATTGTGCTATCATTATATTACACTTGTCTGTACAAGTATACCTAATTTTTTCGCTATATTGTTTGTTTTTTTATGATGTTGTAAGGCTGTATGGCAAATTTGTGTTGTAGTTGTATTGCTTTTCAGGAATTGTGGGTGTGCTGGAACTCCCTCGGGGTCTTTCCGGTATGTTTTTTGAATATCTGTCCGAAATAGCGGTAGTCGCTGAATCCGACACGGCAGGCTATCTGCGACACCTGCATCGAAGTACAGCAAAGCAGCTCCTTTGCCTTGTCTATACGGACGTTCGTGAGGTAGTCGATAAAGTTCATTCCCACGTCCTTCTTGAACAGGGCACTGAAATAGGTCGGGCTGAGATTTACCGCAGATGCGACGCTTTTGAGACATATATCGTCAAGGTGATAGTTGTCGTAGATATATCTTTTCGCTTTGCAGATTATAGCGCTGCTCTCGTTGCGGCATGACTCCATGCGCCAGCATATGCACTTGTCAAACATGCGTGTAAAGTACGCTTTTGCGGAAGATAAGGTGTCGAGGTTGCCGGGCATATCGTCGATGCTCCCGAACTCTTTTGTAAACTCGTCGCCCGAGATCCCGAAGCGTTTAGAGAACGTCCTTGCGCAAACGTAGATGTCCATAGTTATATACAGTCTCAGCATAAACGATTCCAGCGCAGGGTAGTTTATCTCCTCAAACACCGAATCAACGGCACTTGAGCACTGGTCACGCTGCCCACTTTCGAGGAAGCGTTCTATCTTGTCAACGTCGATGCGGCGAACGTCTGCATCGTGAGCGTGTATTTCGGATCTTGTGGAAGAATACATGTTCATAACAACTCCTTTCGCAGTGCGGCTGCGGCACGGGTCAGTGTTTCAGCGGCTTTGTTGATTTTCTTACGATAAGCTCGGGCGTGAACAACTCGTCCTTTTGGTAAGCTCCCGGGTCGGTGATGGCCTCCATAAGCTTTTGTGCGGTCCTTTCTCCGAGAAGCTGGTGCGGGTGTGTGGCTGTTGTAAGCGGCACCTCGCATATCCTTGCGAGCTTGGCGTTGTCTATGCCGACTATCGAGATGTCGTCGGGAACGCTTATGCCGTGTTTTTTGCAGAACGTGAGCAGGCTGACAGCGATATTATCGTTGTAGCAGACGATGGCGGTCGAATCCTTCAGCAGCCGCAGTATACGCTCCTCCGAAAGGCTGAAGAATGTCTTTCTCTCGCTCGTGGAATACCACAGAACGTTTTGCTCTGCGGCGGGGGCGTTGTGCTTGAGCAGGGCGTCCATATACCCGCTGTAACGCTTGTGCCCCTGAATGTCGTCGAGTGCGAATATGCCCGAGATACGCCTGTGACCGATATCCCAGAGGTGCTCGGTAACTATCCTTCCCGCAGCAACGTCGTCCATCGCAACGCACGGGAAATCAGCCCACTGGTACTTTGCGTTGAAGAAAACGACGGGAATGTTCATTTCACGCACTCTCTCGTAAAGCTTCATGTTCGGGTTGGGCAGAGCGCTCTTTGAAGGCTCGATGATAAGCCCCTTGATGTCCTGCGACAGCATCGTTTTCAAGGCTCTTGTCTCGTCGGCGACCTGGTTGTGCGTTATCGAAAGCTGCATAACGATATCGTTCTCCTTCAGCACCTTCTCGATGCCCGTCACGATGCTCGGGAAAATGTAGTCGCTGAAGTAGGTCGATATGACTCCGACGGTGAAATTTGACGGTATAACGCTCTTTGCGGACGATCTTATGAACGTTCCGCTGCCTCTTTTGCGCCATATGATATTCTCGTTTTCAAGCGTCATCAGCGCTTGGCGGACCGTCTGACGGCTGACGCCGTGTATATCGCAAAGCTCCTTTTCCGAATAGAACTTTGCGCCCTCGTGAAGATGATTGGCTTTTATGTATTCTTTTGCCCATTCTACGATGTTCAGGTATTTGAAATCATCCATACTGTCACCTCTTGTACATACAACTTCATTTTACTGCATACATTGTACAACATTTTTTCGCATTTGTCAATACAAATCGTAAAATTTTATACAAGTTGTAATGTCAAGTTGTACTCTCCGCACCCAGGCGTTGAAATGTAGGATCTTGACGGGGTGCTTTTGAGCAACCTTACGAGAAAATACCTTAATAAAGGAAAAGTTTTGTCTAAAATGAAGGATTGTACTTTGGAATATGCAAAAATCATTGACATTTGCCTTGTTGTGAATTATAATCATAAACGGTGATAATAAAGGAACAGCGCATATATCCGGGCGGTGCTGCGGTGTCTGCATCTGTAAACAAATCGGTTGAAGGAACTCACAATCTTTCATTTTGCCCCCGGACAGAGCGTGCGCTGACAGAAAGGTCAGTGAAACCGGTGATCGGTGATATCCATGAAGAATGCGGAGTTTTCGGCATTTTTGAACCAAGGCCCGCAAAGGTCGCAGACATGGTCTATCTTGGGCTGCTCGCCTTGCAGCACAGAGGACAGGAAAGCTGCGGTATAGCCGTGTGCGATGACGGCGTTTTCCGCCACAAGAGAGCTGACGGACTTGTATCCGAGGTGTTCACAAGAGAGGTCCTGGATAAGCTCGGACAGGAAAATATGGCTGTCGGACACGTCAGATACTCTACAACAGGCGGAAATGACCACAATAACATACAGCCCCTTGTTATACGCCATATCAAGGGAAATATGGCTCTTGTCCACAACGGCAACCTTGTCAATGCATCCGAGCTGAGACGTTCTTTTGAGAAGTCGGGCGCTATATTCCACGGAACATCGGATACCGAGTCGATAGCGTACACCATTGTCAGGGAACGACTTGTGACAAGCTCCACCGAGGAGGCTGTGGAACGTGCTATGCCCCTTATCAAGGGCGCTTACTCCTGTATCCTTATGACGGCGACAAAGCTGATAGCCTTCAGGGATGTCAAGGGCTTCAGACCGCTTTGCATTGGAAAGACCGCTGACGGCGCATACGTTGTTGCATCGGAAAGCTGTGCTCTTGATGCTGTCGGTGCGGCGTTTGAAAGAGATGTCCTCCCCGGAGAGATAGTCGTTATCAGCGACGAGGGCATAAGCTCGATAAAGACACACTGCCGCAGTGAAAAGCATATATGTATTTTTGAGTACATTTATTTTGCAAGACCGGACTCCGTCATCGAGGGAACGAGCGTTGCACAGGCACGCCTCAATGCAGGACGGATACTTGCACGGACTTCGCCCGTCAATGCGGATATCGTTATAGGCGTTCCGGATTCGGGACTCGATGCGGCCCTGGGCTATTCTGTCGAAAGCGGGATACCATACGCAGCAGGATTTGTAAAGAACCGCTATGTCGGCAGGAGCTTCATACAGCCGACCCAGACGATGAGAGAAAACGCAGTGCGCATAAAGCTCAATGCGATTAGACAGGTCGTTTCGGGCAAAAGAGTAGTTATGATAGACGATTCGATAGTAAGAGGCACGACAAGTGCAAGGATAATAAGGCTCGTGCGTGAGGCGGGCGCTAAAGAGGTGCATATGCGCATATCCTCACCGCCGTTCACCCACAACTGCTATTTCGGAACGGATATCGACGACGAGGAAAAGCTCATAGCAAACAAGTATTCGAGCATCGCTGAGATAGCAAAGGCTATCGGTGCGGATTCGCTGGACTATCTGCCGGTGAGCGAGCTGAAAAACCTGCTCGCCGATACCAAAATGGGCTGCTGTGAGGGCTGCTTTACGGGGTGCTATCCCGAGGACGTTTCGGGCGCAGGCACAAAGAACAAGTTTGATGAGAAGATACATAAATAAGAAGTTATCGCTCGAAGAGCGATAACAGTGAATAGTGAAAAGTGAATAATGAATAATGAATAATGAAGGTATCGCCTGCGAAGCCGACACTTTTACTGTTCACTATTCGCTGTTCACTCTTCATTATTCACTGCTTGGCAGAGCTTCGCTCCGCCATATACCGATTTTACGAGGTGATACTGATGTGCGGTATAGTTGGATTTACGAATAAGATACAAAACGCAGACGCAGTCCTCGGTGCTATGATGGACAGGATAAAGCACCGTGGTCCCGATGCAAGCGGAAAGTACATTGACGAGGGTATAGCTCTGGGTCACCGCAGACTGAGCATAATCGACATATCCTCGCAGGGCGACCAGCCTATCTTCAACGAGGACGGAAGCATCGTACTTGTGTTCAACGGCGAGATATACAACTATAAGGACATTCGTGCGGAGCTTGTCGAAGCGGGACACGTCTTTAAGACCAATACCGATTCCGAGGTGCTCGTCCACGGCTACGAGCAGTACGGCACAAAGCTTCTCGGAAAGCTCAGAGGAATGTTTGCCTTTGTCATCTGGGACAGCAATACAAAGGAGCTTTTCGGAGCAAGGGACTATTTCGGGATAAAGCCCATGTATTATGCGCTTATGGGCAAAACATTCATGTTCGGCTCGGAGATAAAGAGCTTTCTTGAACACCCCGATTTCAAAAAGGAACTCAACGAGTCGGTTCTGGAAACGTATCTTACCTTCCAGTATTCGCCGACAAAAGAGACTTTTTTCAAAAATGTGTTCAAGCTGATGCCCGCACATTATTTCAAGTATAAGGATGGACAGCTCGATATCAAGCGCTACTGGGATATCAATTTTGAAGCGGACAGCAAGCCCGAGCTTAAAGATTGGGTCAACAGTATATCCGATACGTTCAAGGATTCCGTCAAGGCGCATAAGATAGCGGACGTCGAGGTCGGCTCGTTCCTTTCAAGCGGAGTCGATTCAAGCTACGTCGCAGCGGTCGCAAACGTTGACAAGACATTTACCGTCGGCTTCGGAAGCGATGAAAAGTATAACGAGATAAGCTTTGCCAAGGAGTTTTCAAAGGCTATCGGCAAGGAGAACGACAGCAAGGTCATCACCCCCGAGGAATACTGGGGCAGCCTTGAAATGATACAGTACCATATGGACGAGCCGCTTGCGGACCCGTCGGCGGTCGCATTGTTCTTTGTTTGCAATATCGCATCGCAAAAGGTAAAGGTCGCACTTTCGGGCGAGGGCGCCGACGAGATATTCGGCGGCTACAACGTTTACAGCGACCCGGGCGGAACGCTGTACGACAAGCTGCCGAGGCTTTTCAGACGAGGTGTCGCAAAGGCAGCTGAGAAGCTCCCCGCCAAGCGAGGCGTGAATTTCTTTGTTCGAAAGGGAAAAACCGTCGAGGAAAGATTCATCGGCAACGCCTATATGTTCACCCCCGCCGAGCGAAAGAAGCTTCTGAAAATAACCACCGAAGCTCCCGACCCGACAAGGATAACAAAGCATTACTACAAGCGAGTGCAGAAGCTTGACGACGTTACAAAGATGCAGTACCTCGACCTCCACCTGTGGATGGCGGGGGATATCCTCCTCAAAGCCGACAAGATGAGCATGGCAAATTCGCTGGAGGTAAGAGTGCCATTCCTGGACAGGGAGATAATGAAGCTCGCACAGCACATACCCGTCAAGTACAGGGTAACTCACAAGCAAAAGACCGAACAGACCAAATATATCACAAAGTATGCTATGAGGCTCGCAGCCAAGAAGGACACACCTCAGCAGACGGGCAAGACCGCTGAGAAGAAGAAGCTCGGCTTCCCCGTGCCGATAAGAGTGTGGCTCAGGCAGGATAAGTATCACGATATAGTCAGAAGCGCCTTTGAAAGCGAAAGCTCAAAGAAGTTCTTTGATACGCAGATGCTTGAAAGGCTGCTCGAGGACCATAAAAACGGCAAAGCCGACAACAGCAGAAAGATCTGGACGGTATTTACATTTCTGATATGGTACAGAGTATACTTTGAGAATAACGGCGAATTTGCAAAGCGGTCATAAAATTGTCATTGACAAAACGAGTATACGGTTGTATAATAAACAGTTAGAGATATTGCGTCCTTAGTGTCACACATTAGGGACGCTTTTTCAAGGCAGGATCCGCTAAAAGGGCTTAAAAACGGTAAGGAGCAGGTGCAGATGAAATTTGACAGAAAGCTTATTCTGGAAGACGGACAGGAATTTTACGGCTGCGGTTTCGGAGCGCAGGGCGATAAGGTCTGCGAGATAGTTTTCAATACCTCTATGGTAGGCTATCAGGAGATAATCTCAGACCCGTCGTATACATATCAGGCGGTGGTGATGACATATCCGCTGATAGGCAATTACGGTATGGCAGATGACGACTATGAAACGAAAACGCCGACTATCGGTGCGCTCATAGTGCGTGAGTATAACGATGAGCCGTCTAATTTCAGATGCAGCAAGACGCTTTCACAGGTAATGAAGGAATACGGTATCCCCGGAGTTTACGGCGTGGATACCAGAAGGATAAACCGTTCTATCCGTGATCTGGGCAGCAGGAAGGTTCTCATTACCGGAATGGATACCACCTTCCAGCAGGGAATGGAGATTCTTTCCCGCACCAATATCCCGACAGATGCAGTTTCAAAGGTAAGCTGCCGTGAGCCGTGGCTGTCAAGGACGGAGCACGAGAGATTTACCGTAGTCGCTATCGACTGCGGAATGAAGATGAATATCGTGCGTTCGCTCAATAAGCGTGGCTGTAAGGTCATAATCGTTCCGTGGGACACCTCTGCACAGGAGATAGAGAAGTATAAGCCAGACGGCGTGTTCATCTCAAACGGTCCGGGCGACCCGACCGATGTGCCGGTTGTTATAGAAACGATAAAGCAGCTTCGTGGAAAGCACGTTATCTTCGGCATCTGCCTCGGACACCAGATAATCTCGCTCGCCTACGGCGCAAAGACATATAAGCTCAAATTCGGCCACAGGGGAGGCAACCACCCCGTAAGGAACCTTGAAACAGGAAAGATAGAGATAACCTCTCAGAACCATTCCTTTGCCGTTGACCCCGACAGTCTCAAAAATACCGACCTTACCGCAACGCATATCAATCTTCTCGACAATACGATAGAGGGAGTGGAGTGTAAAAAGGACAAGGTGTTCAGCGTACAGTACCACCCTGAAAGTGCACCCGGACCGCAGGACAGCGCATATCTGTTTGACAGGTTCGTGGAGCTTATGAAGGAGGTGAAGGGCAATGCCTAAGAGAACAGACCTTAAAAAGATACTTGTCATCGGTTCGGGACCTATCGTCATCGGACAGGCTGCGGAGTTTGACTACGCAGGCACACAGGCTTGCCTTGCACTTAAAGAGGAAGGCTACGAGGTAATACTGTGCAATTCAAACCCTGCGACGATAATGACCGATACCGCTATCGCAGATAAGGTGTATATGGAGCCGCTGACGCTTGAATACTGCGCCAAGATAATCAGATACGAGCGCCCCGATGCTATACTGCCGAATATCGGCGGACAGACGGGACTGAATATAGCTATGCGCCTTGAAAAGAAGGGAATACTCGCAGAATGCGGAGTAGAGCTTCTCGGAACAAAGAGCGACTGTATCGAAAGAGCAGAGGACAGAGAGCTTTTCAAGGAGCTTTGCACCTCGCTCGGTGAGCCTGTCCTGCCGTCTGATATAGCTAATACTATGGAGGAAGGCATCGAGGTCGCACAGAAAATAGGCTACCCCGTCGTGCTCAGACCCGCATTCACGCTCGGCGGAACGGGCGGCGGCTTTGCCGACAACGAGGACGAGTTCAGAACAGTTATGAAAAACGCCCTCGCACTTTCGCCTGTGCACCAGGTGCTTATCGAAAAGAGCATAAAGGGCTTCAAGGAAATAGAGTATGAGGTGATGCGTGACAGCAACGATACCGCACTCACTATCTGTAATATGGAGAACCTCGACCCCGTCGGTATCCATACCGGCGACTCGATAGTTGTCTGCCCGTCGCAGACACTGACGAACAAAGAGTACCATATGCTGCGTGACAGCGCCCTCAGGATAATCAGAGCACTTCAGATAAACGGCGGCTGCAACGTCCAGTTCGCACTCGACCCCGACAGCTTCCAGTATTATCTTATCGAGGTAAACCCCAGAGTTTCACGTTCCTCCGCACTTGCATCAAAAGCCAGCGGCTATCCGATAGCAAGAGTTTCGGCTAAGATAGGCGTGGGAATGACGCTTGACGAGATTCAGATAGCAAATACCCCCGCATCGTTCGAGCCTGCGCTTGACTATGTCGTTACAAAGATGCCGAGATTCCCGTTCGATAAATTCGCAGACGCAAATAACTCCCTCAGTACGCAGATGAAGGCAACAGGTGAGGTCATGAGCGTCGGAAGAACAGTCGAGGAGAGTCTGCTCAAGGCTATCCGTTCGCTGGAGATAGGACTTTTCCACCTCGAGCACAAGCGCTTTGAAAATATGAAAACAGACGGTCTTATGGACTATATAAAGATAGGCACCGACGACCGTATCTACGCTATTGCCCAGCTCCTCAGAAACGGCGTGAGCGTTGACGAGATATCCGATGCGACGAGAATAGACCGCTTCTTTATCAGAAAGCTTCGCAATATCGTCGAGGAGGAAAAGAAGCTCGCCGCCAATAAGGGCGATAAGGACGAGCTTTACGATGCAAAGAGAATGGGCTTCTCCGACAGGGAGATAGCAGTTTTGTGGGATATGCAGGAAAAGGATGTTTTCGAGCTGAGAAAGAAGCTCGGCATAAAGCCTGTCTATAAGATGATAGATACCTGCGCTTCCGAGTTTGAAAGCTATATACCGTATTTCTATTCGACCTACGAGCAGGAGAACGAGTCGATAGTTTCAGACAAGAAAAAGATGATAGTGCTCGGCTCGGGTCCTATCCGTATCGGACAGGGCGTCGAATTTGACTATTCGACAGTCCACGCCGTAAAGACGATCAAAGCCGCAGGCTATGAGGCTATCATCATCAACAATAACCCCGAAACGGTATCGACAGACTATACCTGCTCGGACAAGCTGTATTTCGAGCCTCTGTGCGTCGAGGACGTTATGAACGTCATAGAGCTTGAACACCCCGAGGGCGTTATCGCAACGCTCGGCGGACAGACCGCTATCAACCTTGCCGAGCCGCTTGCAGCACTTGGTGTAAAGATAATCGGTACCGACTGCGCTGCTATCGACAAAGCAGAAAACAGAGATTCCTTTGAAAAGCTGCTCGTTGACCTTGATATCCCGCAGCCGAAGGGACAGGCTGTCACTAACATCGAAGCAGGCATTAAGGCAGCCGAGGAGATAGGCTACCCCGTGCTTGTAAGACCGAGCTTTGTGCTCGGCGGTCGTGCTATGCAGATAGTTGCCAAGGAGGAAGCTCTCAGGCATTACCTCAAAACAGCCGTTGAGATAGACGAGGATAAGCCCGTGCTCGTTGACAAGTATATCCGTGGCAAGGAGGTCGAGGTCGATGCTATCTGCGACGGAACACAGGTGTTCGTCCCCGGCATAATGGAGCTTGTAGAAAGAACGGGCGTACACTCGGGCGACTCCATAAGCGTCTACCCGTCGTTCAGCATCTCCGAAAAGGTCAAGCAGACTATCCTTGAATATACAAGGAAGCTCGGCCTTGGCATCGGCATAATCGGACTGTTCAATATCCAGTTCATCGTTGACCCGCAGGACAATGTCTATATCATCGAGGTAAACCCACGTTCGTCAAGAACAGTGCCGTTCCTCTCAAAGGCGACAGGCTATTCGCTCGCCGATATCGCAACTCTTGTAAACCTCGGAAAGACGCTCAAGGAGCAGGGGATAACCGAGATATACCCCAAAGAGAAGGAAAGGTACTATGTAAAAGTGCCTGCGTTCTCGTTCTCAAAGCTCAGCGGTATGGACGCTTACCTCTCGCCCGAAATGAAATCGACAGGCGAAGCGATAGGCTACGACAAGAAGCTTCACAGAGCAATGTATAAAGCGCTTATTGCATCGGGCGTTCATATGCAGAACTACGGTACAGTCGTTGTTACGCTCGCTGACGAGGACAAGCAGGAGGCTCTGCCGCTGGTAAAGAGGTTCTACAATATGGGCTTCAATATCGAGGCAACTATCGGTACAGCCAACTTCCTTAAAGAGCACGGCATCAAGACCCGTGTGAGAAGAAAGATAAGCGAGGGCAGCAAGGATATCCTCGACTCTATCCGTTCGGGATATGTAAGCTATGTGCTCAACACCAGAGCGATACTCTCGGGAGTGCATTACGAGGACGGCGTGCAGATAAGACGCTGCGCAATACAGAATAATGTCACTATGCTCACCTCTCTGGATACCGTCAGAGTGCTGCTCGACGTTCTCGAAGAAATGACTATCGGCATCTCGACCATAGATGCGGAATAACAACAAACAAACCTATGACAGCGTTATGTTGTCATAGGTTTGATTTTTGCGGCGCTATGCCTTTACTATCCTGAAGAAACCGAACACCTCGAAGCCGTTATCGGTCGGCACAGCCTCGTCCCAGCCGTCGTCGCTCTCGGTGAAGATCTTTCCGTCCTCCTCTTTCCACTTGCCGACGTGCCCGACAACGTACTTGTCGTCGTAAGGCTCGCCATCGCCGCCTGCGACCTCCTTTGGCATCAGCTGCTTGAACGTGCTGTCCGCTTCAAACAGGTAAACGGCCTGAGCCATAGCCTTCTGCATCGGGTTGATTTCAGGGTCGGCAGCCATTTCCCCGACAGTTTTCCAGCTCTGCTTGAAATTCTTATCCATAGCATTGACCTCGGCTATCTTCCACATTCCAACAACGTCCATAAAACACATCTCCTTTGGTCAGTATTAGTTTGATGAATCACTTTAAAGCCCTCTTTAAAAGAGTTTTCCCTCTGTTCAGTTGCTCGGAAACAGCGGCAGCTTTTCGAGGAACACGATATCCTCTCTGTCGGCAGCCTCACCCTCTGCGAGCACGGCTGACTTATAGGCGATGATACCGCCTGCCTCCTCGCAAAGCTTTTCAAGTGCTGTGAGCGACTCGCCTGTGCTGATAACGTCGTCTGCGATAAGCACCTTTTTTCCTTTGAGCTTTTCGGCGTCCTCTCTGGACAGATACAGTGTCTGCACGCCGAGCGTGGTTATCGACTTGACGTTGACGGATATCGGGTCGGACATATACAGCTTCACGCTCTTTCTTCCTACAACGTAAGACTTTCCGCTCTGCCTTGCAAGTTCGTAAGCAAGCGGTATGCCCTTAGATTCTGCGGTAAGGATAACATCGAAGTCACCGACCTTTTTGAGCAGCTCGCCCGCACAGGCAACCGTCAGCTCAACATCTGAGAACATCACGAAAGCAGCGATGCTCAGGCTTTCGTTGACCGGGAGTATCGGCAGCTCTCTTTGCAGACCTGCAACATTCAGGGTGTATGTTTTCATAATTTATCAGTCCTTTGTTATTTGATAGCTTTATTGTAGCACTTGACCGTCGGTTTGTCAACAGCGCCAAAGCAAAAGCCTGCCCGTGCAAAAGACACAGACAGGCTGTTTGGTTAATCCTTTTTATTCATGAATAACCTGACCGAAGTGAACGCCAGCACCGGCAGCGTTATCAGGTCAACGATACCGATGGGCACTATCATCGTTTTCGGGAATCCGAAGCCGAACACGTTGTTCAGCGAAACGAGAAGCGACCCGAGCCCGATTATTACAAGACATATCCCCCATACTATTGTCAGCGTATCTTTTTTCATTTTCATTATCTCCCCTGTGTTGTCAGTATTTCAGTCCGTAGCCCTGTTTCAGCCAGCAGTCCTTTGTTCCTATCTGTTTAAGGTCGCTGTACCACGGGCTCGGGAGAGTGCCCGTGAATTTTGCTCCGCCGCACAGCACGTTTGCAACGCCCTGACCCTCCGAGCCGGGCAGATAGCACATAACGATACCGTCCCAGCCCTTTACGTCAGCCTCGTCGAGGATAACGTTCCTTCCGGCGATTATGCACGCAACGGTCGGCTTTCCGAGGTCCTTGGCCTCCTTTATAGCCTCAGCGTTGCCTTCAAGCCCGTGGCTTCCGCAAAGCTTAAGATCCTCTGTGTCGCCGTACCACTCGGCATACGACTGTTCGCCCACGCAGACTATCACAACGTCAGCCTCTGAAGCCTTGCTCTTGTCGGTGATAACGGTGATACCGTACTGCTGTGCAAGCTTCTCAAAGCCGCCGAGGATAGTCGTCGCACCCTCAATATCCTTTTCGGGACTGGCGTTCCATTCGAGAGTCCAGCCGCCGCACTGTGCCTGAGCGTGGTCTGCGGCAGGTCCTGTGATGTATACCTTTGCGCCCTTTTTAAGAGGCAGCACCTTATTGTCGTTCTTTACGAGCACAAGGCTCTTTTCCACAAGCTCCTGAGCTACCTTTCTGTACTCGTCGCTGCCGACCTCCGTTTGCTTGGTCTGCAGCTTTTCAAACATCGGGTCGTCAAAAACGCCTGCATCCTTCTTGACCTTGATTATCCTCAGTGCAGCGTCGTCGATGCGCTCCTGTGATATCTTTCCGTCGTTGACAGCCTTCACTATCGTCGAAACGACCTCATCGGCGGTGTCTACCTCCATAAACATATCTATACCTGCGTTTACGGAGTTGATGATCTGCTGTTCGTAGGTGTCCGCAGAGGTGTTCTGAACCGAGTTCCAGTCGCTGACGATGAAGCCCTTGAATCCCAGCTCGTTTTTCAGCTTCTCGATGTACTTCTTGTTCTCGTGCATCTTCACTCCGTTTACAGCCGAGTGACTTATCATTATCGTCTGTGCGCCGGCCTCGATCTGTGCCTTGTAGACCTTCAGAAGCTCGTCGATCTGAGCATCTGTCAGCGTAGCATCGCCTCGGTCGATTATCATTTTGATATCGCCCTGCTCGCCCGTGCCGTACCCGACGTTTCCGTCAGCAAAGAAATGCTTTGCGCAGACTATCAGTCCGCCGTCCTTCATTCCCTTTGTGAAAGAAGTGGAAAGCTCGGTTATCCTGCCGAGGTCGCTTCCGTAGCTTTCGTATGTGCGTCCCCAGCGTGGATCGACCGACTGAGCCACGCACGGCGAGTATGTCCAGAGCATATGGCAAAGCTTAGCTTCATCGGCGGTGATCTGTCCGACCCTGTACATAAGCTCCTTGTCGTTAGCCGCACCCGCATTGATGTTGTGCGGGAAAACAACGGCATTGAGGCAGGCATATACTCCGTGTACCTCGTCCTGTCCGTAGATGATAGGTATTCCCGTTGCCGACTCTATCGCATTTTTCTGGATATTGTCAATAGTCGTCCTCCACTGTGACGAGGTCAGCGGCTCAACCTTTGAGAGCACTCCGCCGTAGCAGTGCTGCTTCATATTATCATCGGTCACGACCTTTATCTCGGGCAGTGCCATCTGGTTCGCCTTTTCTTCGAGCGACAGCTGTGCAAGTATCTGCTCGGCAGTCATTGATGCATAATTCTTGTACTTTGGCTCGGTCGGCTGAGTCTTTTCGCCCTGTGACGAGCTTTCCACTGCCGACGAGCTTTCAGCCTTTGACGAACTGTCGGTCTGTGATGAGCTTGCCTGTGAGCTTGAAGCGTCGCTTTGCGAAGATGAGCTGTCCGAGCAGCCCGACATCGACAGGAGCATCGCCGTACACACAGCAAGTGCTAAAAATTTGCTTTTCATAATTCTCCCCCTTATTTTTTGGTCAAAAGAATTATATCATAAGTCGCCCGTTTCGTCAACAGCATTTTTCCTCCTGCCCGCTGATGACCTGTTACACTCAAAAATCAACTTGTCACCTTATTTCTATTGAAATATCTATGACGTTGTGATATATTATTAAAAAAGGGGGGAGCAGGCGTGATTTATCTGCTTGAAGCAAATTACAGGGACCTTGTAAAGGAATTTGATTTTACCGATAAAATGCCAAAGGACGAAAACGGCTTCATATACGACTGGTACGGAACAAAGCGTGAGGACTTCGAGGATGCCGTTTCCGGGATGATAGATTCGCAAAGCGGTATCGGTCTGCCCGAGGGCTATGTTCCCGAAACTATATATTTTCTGTGGGACGGCGACGAGATCGTCGGAATGTTCCGTTTCCGTCATTACCTGTGCCCGTCGCTCGCCGAAGGCAGCGGCCACATCGGCTATTACATAGGCGAGAAATACAGGGGCAAGGGCTATGCCACCAAGGGGCTGAAGCTGCTGATACAGGAGGTGTCAGACAGGCTGCCCGAGGACGAGTTCTATCTGCGTGTCAACAAGGATAATATCGCTTCGCAGAAGGTCGTTCTTGAAAACGGTGGTTATATCCACCATACTGACAGCACAAAGGTCTATATGAGGATAAAGAAGAAGGAGAAAAAGCTTTAATGAAAGCCGAGAAAGTTAAACTTACAGAGTATCAGTGTCCCAGCTGCGGTGCGGATCTGCATTACAGGGAAGACCAGTTCATGATAACCTGTACCTACTGCGGCGCAAGAGTCGAAAGAGAGCTTGACCGCAGTGAGCAAGAAAAGGTCTCCGCCAGAAAACAGCTGAAGATCGTAAAGAAATACTACGAGGATATGCTCACTCTCGGGCAGCTCGAAAAGAACCGCAGGCTCGCCAAGGAGCGTGTCAAGCTTTGCTCTGCAAACTCACTTTCCGAGCTGACGTTTACGGAGAGATTTCCGTATCTGGTGTTTGCCGCAGCCGTTGTGATCTCTACGGGGATATACCTCAGCGCATGGGAGTCCGCTTTCGTTCGTGTCATCTGCCTGCTTATCCTGCTTTCCTCTCTGCCCGCATTCATCGTCTTTCTGAAAAGGGGCAAGGACAAAAAGCAGCTCATCATGGAATCAAAAGCAAGGCTCGATGAAGCTCAAAAGGCTTTCGTAAGGGCGGGCGACGAGCTTGAAGCCTTTGACAAGGCTTTTAACAGAGAGCCTATCCTTGAGCGCTACCGTGACCTCAAGTCACTTGAATATCTGATACACGTCTTTGAAACGTTCCAGGCGTCCACAATGGGCGAGGGCTATAAGCTTTGCGACGAATATATCGCACAGGAACGTATCGAGGATCTGAAGCGTGAGCAGCTCGCAAGAGTTATGATCCTTACCGAGTCGCTCAGGCAGGAGCGTGCCACGACTGCCGTTTCCTCCGACAGTGTACCGCTGATGCGCAGGGGATCTTTTGCCGAGATGGTCATGGCAAAAAGAAAAGACGAGTCTGACAGCGACAAGGGTGCAGACCTTATGATCGCTCTTGCAAAAGCTGCCGCAAAGCCCGAAAATACGAAACGGTGGTGAAAAACAGTGAAAGGTGTCTATAAGGGCGTCGAGTGCTATACCGACGATTACCGCATCGACGGAGTGTGGCACAAAGCGCTGATATATCAGGTCAAGCCCGAGGGCGACGATGAAAAGGCTCTGACCGAGGCAGGCTTTGCGGATATGGAAAACGACCTTTGGGTCAGGGCGGTCACGCCGGAGGAGTACCGAAACATCATCGAGGATTTCAAAAAGCAGACTAAAGAGACCGATGAGAAACAGCTGAAACAAAGTCACATCGACAACGAGGAGAGCATAAAACTCAATATCAGACTGCACTCGGAGAACGAAAGAATGGCATCACGCCGTGCGAAACTGAGAGTGCTCAAGTTCAAATTTGAGGGTGCGTCGCTGTTTTCCGTGGTAATAAGCGTGATGCTGGTGTTTGTCTCGGTGCTGTACCGAAGCGACAGGGATATGAAAACGATAGCGCTCCCGCTGTGGGCGAGCCTGACGCTTCTGCCGGTGATCATCGCAGGTGCGGTGATAGCAGCGATAAAAAAGATGCCCGAGCTGTATCTCGCAGCCGCAGTCTTGACGGCGGCTTGTGCGCTGATAGCGTGGGACGCCGCATCGATCATGCTCGCTATTGTCTGTGCAGCTTTCGCTGCGTTTTATCTGATGACACGAAGTATAAATCTGATGAAGCCCGAGCCGGAGTACCCGAACTATTTTGATAAAAAAGCCGAAGATATCAGATAACCACGACCGATGTTCCTTATTGAATACAAAAGCCATACAGAAGCTTTTACTTCCGTATGGCTTTTTTGTTTTGCACTGTCAGCCGAGGTCGGCTTTCATCTTCTTTGAGAACGTGAAACAGCCCAGCGAGATAAGCACCGCCGCACAGCCCGCAACTACCAGCAGAGGAATGAAAAATCCCTTTGCCGTAAAGTCAAGCGACATCGCCGCCCTTGCGCTGCGTGTGCAGTAGAAAAACGGCATGAACCTGCACATTTTCAGCATCATTCCACCCGTGCTCTCGGCATCGAACCATATGCCTCCGAAAAAGCCGCCGAGCGAAATTATTATCGAGCAAAGCCCCGGTGCGGACTTTTCATTGAACAGTACGCCGAATATCAGTCCGAAGCCTATGAACATAAGTGCCGACGGTATAAGCGTGAGCATACTTGCAAGCATACCCGCTATGCTGAGCGTGCTGCCGATGATGAGTGAGATGATAAACGCTGTGACGAATGTGATAAGGCACTGTATAACAGCCACTATCAGCATCGGGAGAACATAGCCCACAGTTAGGTCAGAGGCGGTCATTGGCGTTGCGTAAAGACGCATCAGGAACGTTCCGCTCCTGTCTGTCGAGATGTTCAGCGAGGTGAAAAGCATAACGAACATCTGTCCGAACACCGCTACTCCCGGCGCAAGCTTTTCAATGTGAAAGACCGTTACCGCTTCTTTGGGTATGCTCTGATCCAGCACCGTCATAATAACGAGCATTATCAGCGGGAAACCTATGCAGAAAATGTACCCCAGCGGGTCACGCAAAAGCTCTCTTATGTTGCGTGACGAAAAAGCAAAAGCCCTGTTCATTTGTGCATCCTCCCCTCTGCTATCGCAACGAATGCGTTTTCAAGTCCTGTTTCGCCCGAAATCTTTTCTATCTCCGAAAGAGTGCCCAGCGCCGCCGTCTTTCCCTCGATCATAATTGCGATGCGGTCGGAAAGCTGCTCGGCTTCCTCCATGTAATGCGTTGTAAGAATGATCGTGATCTTTCCCTTGAGCGACTCTATCGTCCTCCACAGCTCTCTGCGTGCAAGCACATCAAGCCCGAGCGTAGGCTCGTCAAGGAACAGCACCTTAGGTTCGCCTATGAGCGCCATAGCTATCGAGAGCTTTCTTTTCCATCCTCCCGAAAGCGTCTTTGCACGGGAGTTCTCCACCTTCTGCATACCGAACGTCTCAATTAGTTCAGCGGTGCGCTCCTCAGACTTTTTCCTGTCAAAGCCGTACACCCTGCACATGAACATAAGGTTTTCCTTCACCGTCAGCCTGTTTGAAACGGCCGTGTCCTGGGGCGATATGCCTATGAGGGATTTTACCTCCGTCTTCTCGGAGGTACAGCTTTTGCCCATAACATAAGCCTCGCCCTCGGTCGGGTCGGAAAGACAGCAAAGCATTCTTATCGTTGTTGTTTTGCCTGCACCGTTGACACCCAGCAGAGAGAAAAGCTCACCCTGCTCAACGCTCAGATCGAGCCCGTCAACAGCCGTCAGGTCCTTGTATCTTTTTGTAAGTCCTTTTGTTTCTACCGCAAGCATCTTTGTTTCACTCCTTGTAATTTTTCGATGAATCAGAATATATCGCAGTATGTTCGGGAAACAGTTGGGGAGGACCCTTTTGAAGAAAGGCAAAAACGGCGAAGCCGTTTTCGAGAGTAACCGTGGTAACGGTTACTCTGTCTCTCAACCGTCCGTAAGGACGGTTATCAAACACCCACCCCTAAAACTTTTAATGCTTTTTCGGCATTAGGTGGACAAGCCACCTAACACCGAAAAAGTAGCAAGGGTTCAGAGTGAAGTTTGAAGAAAGATTCTTTTCAAGAGAGAACTCTCAATTATTCTATATATGGGGCTTGCTCCATATGTCCGAAACATATTAAGAGGTTTAGGAAGGGGGCTTGGGGGATAACCCTTCTCCAAAAGGGTTTCCCCCAACTATCAGCCGATAGATTCCGCTTTATTTTTTGCTGACGAGCTTTCCGAGCTCATCCATGAACCCGCCGCCCATCTTTACCATAGCGATCCCGCCCTTTTCCTCGTCGCCGAGCACCAGCATGATGTCGCCGGGCTTTATGCCAAACACCTTGCGGCAGCTTGAGGGGAGCGTCACCTGTCCCTTTGAGTTCACACGGGTCAGCCCGAAAATGTGCTTTCCGTCGCCCGTGTGCATCTGCTTTCCGATGTTTCTCACCAGCAGATCCACCGTAGTCCCGTAAAGCTCTGCAAGCTTCATACAGCTGTCGATATCGGGGACGGATTCTCCTCTTTCCCACTTTGCGACCGCCTGCCTTGAAACGCCTATCCTCTCCGCAACCTCCTCCTGCGTAAGACCGCTGTTGGTGCGGAACATTTTAAGCCTTGAAAAATCGATACTGTCCATTTCGGTATCCCCTCGCTTTCTGTATACAAGTATAAACCGCCGACAATGTAATGTCAACATATCATTGTATACATCAATGTTATTGTTTGTAGCATTGTAGGAAAAAGTTACGGCAGGAAGAGTTTTTCCGCCTGTGTATATCAAAGCAAACAAAAGGGCTATGCGGGAACATTCCTCCGCATAGCCTTAAAACCGCATAAATACGGCGTTTGTCTTTAGTTTTCTATCTGGCTGATAAGCTCGTCCTTGCTCTGCCCCGTGTACTGTATCCCCTTCATTGAAAGCGCCTGCGCCGCTGTTACGTTTGCGAGCGTGTCGTCAATGAAAACACATTCTTTCGGGTCGAGCGAGTAGCGCTCACACAGCAGCTCGTATATCCGTCTGTCGGGCTTTGTCAGATGCTCAAAGCAGGAGAATATCCCGCCGTCGGTATACTGCGTGAACTCCAGCGCCCACGGAGCTGTATGTATAAGAAAAGAAAAATAGTTTGAAAGGTAGTAGACCCTGTGCCCGGCGGCTTTGAGCTGTCTTATCATAGGGACAGCAAACTCACGCAGCTTCGGGCACTCGCCGACCCTTGCGAAAACGAGCCTTATCTGCCTTTCGCAGTCGGGAGCGTGCGAGATGAATCTTTGCAGTACCTCTTCGTCCGAAAGCACGCCTCTGTCAAGCTCTCCCCAGTCTCCGCTTTTCCACATAGCGTCAATGACCGTCTGCGCAGTCTCGCCGTCAAAGCCGAACTGCGTCCTCACAAAGTCCTCAAAGCAAAAATCCAGCAGTACCATTCCGATATCGAAAATAACGTTCATTTTTTCTCCTATATCTCGGCAAATTTCATCGTCACCTTTTTGACTGCGGAGGTCTTTTCGTTGTATGAATAAAAGACCGTTACCTGATTCTTTTCCCAGCCTATCCTGTACTTTCCGCCGTTTCGGAAAGCGTTGTCGGTGGTGAACTCACCTATTTTGACCGCACGCTGATCCTTGACCTGGAATATGTCACCGAAGCCATCGTTTTTGTGCGTCCTCTCGCAAATAATTATGCTGTGCGACTTGTCCGGCGAATCGCAGCGGTAGAATTTCGGCGAGTAGTCCTCACCGAGCCTGTTGTGATAATTCGCAAAAACGACTGCCATAGCGATAGCGACGACCGCAGTGCACAGTATAAGCGATACCACAGCGTTCTTTATGCGGCGCTTGCGTTTGTCGTGCCCCGCACTGTCAAGAGGTATCGAAGCCAGCACCAGCACAGCGGCTATAAGAAACAGTATCATCAGCGTCGTGTCTTTGTCGCCGTACGAGCTGTGCTCATAGACTATGCCGTTTTTGTACGAATAGGTTATTATCTCTTCCTTGAGGTGTGCCGCAATAAACAGCCCCACGCCTGCGAGCACGAATAAGAACGATATCACCCGCATAAGGCAGGCAGCCCTCAGGCTCCATATCAGGCGTTTGTTGAACATGGCAGCAGCGGAGATATATGTGCCGTACAGATAGTACATCACAAGCAGCGAAAAAACTATGATAGCAAGTATCTCCATGCGTGTCACCTCTTTTGAACGATATTCCGGGTGAGCAAAAAACGTCACCCTTCTGCGGGACGATCGATAAGTATACGCCTATGATTTTGCCTGTCGTGCGTCAGACATGACCCTCGTAGAAGCAGCAGCCGCTGCGTCCGCCCGCCTTGACGGTGTAAAGAGCCGTGTCTGCGTGTTTGAGCATAGTCGAAACGCTGTGCTCTTTGTGCCCGAAGGCAACGCCTATGCTTGTCGAGATAGGCGGTATATCGTCAGACGTATCTGCAAGCGCATCGTTTATCTGCTTGGTTTTGAGCCTTATCAGATCCTTCAGCTCCTCCGAAACGTGCATCATAAATACAACGAACTCGTCACCGCCGATTCGGCAGATGTAGTCCTCCGAACGGAACGTCTTTTTCAGCACCCTCGCAAGCTTCTGCAGCACCTTGTCGCCGACGGCGTGACCGTGAGTGTCGTTTATCTCCTTGAACTTGTCTGCGTCCACCAGAAGCACAGCCGTTGTCTTGAGGTCTATCGACTTGCTCAGAATATCGCAGCCCGCACGGTTGTAAAGCCCAGTGAGCTTGTCGTGAGAGGCGTCGTAGTTAAGGCTTGCGATGCTCTTTTTAAAGGCGTCGTACATCTTGTTGTATGTCATTGCGAGATAGCGGAACTCGTAAGAGCCTTTTACGGGGAGCTGTTCGTCCTTACTTATCATATGAACGCCCCTGAGGATAGGCGAGATGATAAGCACAGACGTCATCACAAGTATCAGTATTATCGCACCGAGCTGAACGAATATCAGCACCCTTATAGCGTTCACCTGTCTGTCCAGCTTGTCGTAGGCTTCGTCCTGCGCACCGTGGGTCTGCTTTTCCAGCTCCGCCAGACACTGTTCCATATTATTGCGGATAAGGTCTTTCTTTCGGTGATAAGCCGTGTTGTGGACAAGGTCCTGCGCCTTTTTCATTTTCAGCTCGCTGCTCAGAGCGCTGTCCTCGTCGGTGAGCTGTACGTTTTCTACTTTCTTCGGAACATAATCTATCTCACGGGCTATAACGACCAGCTTCATCGCATAGTATTCCGTCTGCATAAGCTCCAGCGAATTAGACATCGACTTGCTCAGCAGCGTGTACGCCTTGCTTTCGCCCGAAATTTTTTTAAGCTTCTCCAAGGCTTTCTCACGGTGCTTGTTCTCGTCGGCTTCCTCAAAATACAGATTCATATATATCTTTTCGCCTGTGACAGTGAAGCACTGCACCTCCTGCGTGAGGTAATCCGAAGCGTTCATCAGCTCGTTTGCGTCCTTCTGAAGCTCGATATACTTGTCGGTAGCTGTCGAAACATCGTCAAAAGCGTTTGAGAAGCGGAACGTTTCAAACAGCAGAATAAAAGCCGCAATAGCCGTCAGCACTATCATAATGATATGCGTTGTCCGAAGAGGGATACCTTTTTCCTTGACTTTTCTGAAGATAGACACCTTGACTGACCTCTTTTTCCGATATATTCCCCGTTTGATTATATCATTTATGCTCGGGATTGTCAATATTTTGGTGTTTCACGGCTCGATATCCGGATCCTGCCGTCAGAAATTTTTAAGAATTGATTTAAGAGTTATTTCAGAAACGGCTGTTATCATTAATTACAGACAAAGATGAATATGCAGCAGCCGTGGGCAGCCGGATCTACAAAACCCCGCAGCAACGCACTCTCAACATTTAAGGATTTCTTAATAAATAATATGTTATTATCCTTACAGAGCTAAGACAAAACAAAAAACGAAGTGAAGAACAAAAGAAAAAAGAAACGGAGGAGAGAGTTTTGGGAGTATTCTTAAAGTACATTTCAAAAAATATGTTGGAGAGAAAAGGCAGACTTTTTCTGCTGATCTTTTCAATAATGATAAGCGTGGCTCTGTTGGTAGCGAGCCTCGGACTTATCGATTCGGTGGTTGACAGCTACGTTCAGCCGTACAAGATCGCATCAGAGGGACAGGATATCAGCATCCATTCAAACACTGATGACAAGTTCTTTGCGATAGAGGATATAAACGCAAAGGGCATCGAAGATCTCAAGGGCTGCCTCGGTGCAACCGGTATAATGAACGATGACGATGAAGTCAAGTATGTAAGCCTTGACGGAAGAAAAGAACTCGATATCAAAATGATCGAAGGAAGCTTTGAAAACAAAAACGAAGCAACGATCGTTATTTCTGACCGTATAGCTAAAGATCACAAGATCAGCAAGGGCGACAAGATAAAGGTCGCTATCGACGGCAAGGCAATAGAGTTCACAGTCAGCGGTATCGCTTCAAACGACGGAAGGTTCTATACAGATAAGAAAAAGGATTTTTCGGCAGTCGTTCCTTACGAGTTCCTCGACGAGAAGCTCGGCGCACAGGGCAAGTTCAACAGAGTGACCGCTAAGATGTCCGACAAGGACGCAAAGGTAAAGGACGTTGTAGCAGATTTCAACGATGCCAACGAAAACGTCAAGGCCAGTGCACTGTTCGATATTGAAATGATCGGAACAGAGTCGCTGACACTCGGACTTTACGCAATGCTCGCACTGGTTTGCATCGTATGCGTTATCATCATCTGCGGAGCATTCAAACTTATAATCACAGAGAGACTTCCCATTATGGGAACATTTATGAGCCAGGGCGCAACAAGGAGCAAGCTCGAACGCATAATCCTCATGGAGGCAGGACTTTACGGCGTGCTCGGTTCGATATTCGGCGCAGTGCTCGGAGAGTTCGCACTTGCAATGTTCACAAGAAGCTTTGCACCGCTGAAGGACTACGGCATCTACCCGCCGCTTAAGATCAACGTTATCCACATCGCAATAGCAGTTGCATTTGCAGTTATCCTTTCCGTAGGCTCTGCATGGATGCCTGCAAAAAGCATCAAGAAGCTCCAGGTCAAGGACGTTATCCTTAACAGAGTCGAGACAAAGCATAAGAAGGGCGCTGTAAGATTTATCGCAGGCTGCGTACTCCTTGGCTTTGCAATAGCAGGCTTTGTATCAAACGGACAGTGGGCAACAGATATGAGCGGACTGCTCTTCTTCAGCGCATTCCTCGGAATAGTAATGATGTCAAGAAAGCTGCTCAAAGTCCTTTCGGGACTGCTCTCCAAGCTGTTCAGAGGCAACACCACAGCATTCCTTGCAATGAACAACATCAAGTCTTCAAAGCTCCTCAGAGGAAATATAACACTGCTTATCGTTTCCCTCTCAGCAGTATTCGCAATAGTTTCCGTAGGCGCCTCGATGAAAGACCTCGTGGTTTCCGCCTACGAAGAACTCAACTCGGATTTCACAGTATCCAGTATCCTTAGGAGCAACACCGATACACCGACTACTGAATTTATAGTCGATGAGCTCTCCAAGATAGACGGCGTCGATAAGGACAGCATCACACCGCAGTATATGGCTGATACCAAGTCAAACGATTACATCTTCTATGTGGTCGCAGCAGACCCCGATAAGTATGCGGAGTATATGCAGTATTTCAAGCTTGACTCGGCAGAGAACAAGGACACCTATGCAAAGTATAAGAACGATACCGACAAGGGTATCCTCCTTGGCGATATAGTTGCTAAAAAGACAGAAAAGAAGGTCGGCGATAAGATAGAGATAGAGATCGGCGGCAAGAAGGAAACATTCAACATCATCGGAACATTCGACAGCAAGCTTTACAACAACGGCAGGATCTGCCTGATGAAGCCCGATGATATGATGAAGGCATTTAACATCTCAGAAGCATACAACATCGACTTCAGACTCACAAAGGGCGCAGATGCCGACAAGGTCGAAAAGCAGTTCAAGTCTATCATAAGCAGCGTTGGTGCTACTTACATTTCAAGAGACGACATGATGAAGCAGAATGTTGAGAGCAACCAGATGATCATCAGTATCCTCTCGATCTTCTCTTATCTCGCACTCGTTATCACAGCGATAGGCATTCTCAATAACATCTCGATCTCCTTCCAGCAGAGAAGAAAAGAGTTCGCAGTTATGACATCTGTTGGAATGAACAAATCAAAGCGCAAGGGACTCGTTCTCACAGAGAGCATAACAAGCGTATTCTGGAGCCTTGCAATAGCTGTTCCGTTCTCGGTAATGGTAAACGGTATTATGGAAAAGCTGCTCAAGTTTGTAGATATTCCGATGGACGTATCATTTGATTGGAAGTCGCTCCCGGTATACTCGGCAGTTGCACTGGTAATAGTTATCATCGCAACACTTTCAACAGTAAGAAAGAGCAAGAAGCTCAACGTAGTAGCAGAACTTAAGTATGAATAAAAGAGAGGTAACAAATATGAGTAATGTAATAGAAGCAGTAAAGATAAACAGATCCTTCACAAACGGCAAGGAGATATCACACGTTCTTAAAGATATCGACCTCGAGGTAAAGGAAGGCGAGTTCATCTCGATAATGGGACCTTCGGGAAGCGGAAAGTCAACTCTGCTTTACCTGCTCGGCGGACTTGATATGCCTACCAGAGGAAGCGTAAGCATCAACGGCGTTGACCTCAGTTCCCTCAAGGACAAGGAGCTTTGCGCAATGAGAAATGAGGAAGTAGGCTTCGTATTCCAGTTCTATAACCTCGTTCCGAACCTCAGCGTAGAGGATAACATCGCCCTGCCTCTGATGATAGCAGGCAAGAAGAGAAGCGAGTATAAGGACAGACTTGACGAGTGCCTGCGCATAATCGGAATGGAGAACAAGAGAAAGCTCACTCCGAGAGAGCTTTCGGGCGGTCAGCAGCAGAGAGTAGCTATCGCAAGAGCACTCGTGTTCGACCCCAAGATAATCTTCCTTGACGAGCCTATCGGAAACCTTGACACCAAGACCGGTACAAAGCTCATGGAGCTGTTCAAGGAGATCAACCTCAAGTACAACAAGACCATCGTACAGGTAACACACTCCGAGTCCGCAGCACTCTACGGCTCAAAGCTCGTTCACCTCGTAGACGGTCAGATACAGTCAGTAGACGATATAATCTCCGGACAGATAGTAAAGACCACCGTTGTATCGGAACATATCGCTTCATAACGGAGCCAGAGAATAAAACCACGACCTATGTCCCCCGCCTCTTAGGCGGCGGTCATCTTAGTCTTTCGGTGGTGAGAATAAATCTCCGACCGAAACCCTAAGGGGCTAACGCCCGGTCGTGCTTGAATGACGGGGCGATGCCCCTTATTGAAGAAAGAAAATATATAGGGGAAATAAAAAAAGAGGAGAATTTATATGGACGCACTATGTAAGGTCATCAGAGAAATGACGATACCGAATTTTATGAATATCAGAACGTCCATACAGACCTATGACAGAGATGCGCTGTGCTG
>CADAES010000003.1 GCA_902786975.1 uncultured Ruminococcus sp. | reverse complement strand
AAACTCTCACCGCTTATTTTTTCTGACGGTTGTATAATTGATAAATCAACGAAAATGGGGCATTTTTTGATAAAAAGTACAAAAGGTCAAAAAAAACTCCCACGAAATAGGTGGGAGCCAAAAAATAAAAAATTATAGGGGAGAAGTTGTAGAAATTGATCTACAACAATATATGAAGGCCTGGGGTAAAAGCCTGCATACCGTATTAAAAGTTCGGAAAACCCTTTGTTTTCCTTGTTTATATAATAGCTTATCAGTGTGTTTCTCATATTAAAAAGAATCACATATTTTATGAATTTTATTGAATTTTATATGAAACTATGTTATACTATATTTGTAGAAAACCTTTTCGGATATTAGTTTATTAACATTTGCAGCGGAGGTATTATGCCAAGATTCTTTGTAAGCCCCGAAAACATTGGGGAAACATCAGTTACTGTTCCTTCGCCCGATGCGGTACACATCGGCAGGAGCCTGCGCATGCGGCTCGGGGACGAGATCACAGTTTGCTGTGAGGGCACCGAGTATCAGTGCAGAATTAAAACGATATCAGACGAATGTGTTGTTTGCGATGTGATACACTCAGAAAAAAGTCTTAACGAGCCGAATGTTTCGGTCACGCTGTTTCAGGCTGTGCCTAAAGGCGATAAGCTTGACACCATTGTTCAGAAGGCGGTGGAGCTGGGCGTTACCCGGATCTGCCCTGTTTTAACGAGCAGGTGCGTTGCAAGGCCCAACAAAAAGAGCTTTGGCAAAAAGCTAGAAAGGCTCAACAGGATCGCTCTTGAAGCGGCAAAGCAATCCGGCAGGGGCATAGTTCCGCAGGTGACGGAGCTGCTTAATTTTGACGAATGTATGCAGGAGCTTGTCAAAAACGACAAAGCTTTGATATGCTATGAGTGCGGCGGGATAAACCTTGCACAGGCAGGGCTGGAAATGGATACCGACATTGGTATCTTCATTGGCAGCGAGGGAGGATTTGACAAAGCCGAGGTGGACAGATGCGTCGGTGCGGGAGCTGTTGCAATAGGGCTCGGAAGGCGTATCCTTCGGTGTGAGACGGCACCCCTTGCGGCTTTGAGTATAGTGATGAATCTGACGGGGAATATATGAAATTTAGTCAAACAAGCCAATTACTTTTAAAAAATATATACAATTTGCAAGAAATGAACAAAAAGTGCTTGATTTTTTGTGAAGAATGTGTTATACTTAAGATAATCTAATTATGTGTTAGAAATTGATTTAAAGGAGTTGTTTTATTATGTCCACACTTTTTAAGATTCTGGCTGTCGTAGGTGCAGTCGCAGTTGCTGTTGCAGCTTTCCTGGCTTTCAAGAAGCACAAGGAGCTTGAGGACTATGATTACGAAGACCTCGATGAGGATTTCGATGATTGCTGCGATTGTGATGATTGCGCTACTACAGGTGACGTTGAGGCTGACCTTGACAAGGTTGAGGATGCTGTTGAAGACGTTGATAAGGACTAATTATCAAACTAAAGAAAAAGGCCTGCATTTTGCAGGTCTTTTTTTGTATATCAAGCGGATACTGTTATTATACAGATATTAAAAAGAGGCTCTCCGATCGGAAAGCCTCCAGATTATATGCATCAGAAATTAGCGAGCGTCCTCTGCAAATCCGCTGTCAACGAGATCAACCAGTCCCTTAACTGCCTCTTCCTCATCAGCGCCGTCAGCGATGATCCTGATAGTTGTGCCGCCAACGATACCGAGTGAAAGAATACCAAGAAGGCTCTTGGCATTTACTCTTCTCTCTTCCTTCTCGATCCAGATAGAAGACTTGAACTCATTAGCCTTCTGGATGAAGAATGTTGCGGGACGAGCGTGAAGACCTACCTGATTCTGAACAACTACGTCTTTAACGAACATAATAAATCTCTCCATTTCATAATTATCTTTTTTGAAAACATAATAAACACGGAAGAATTCCCATTTCTTCGTGATACAATTATTATACTCTCAAATGTTTTTTTCGTCAACGAAAAAATTAGACAAACAGTATATTTTTGCGACATTTTTGTAGTATTTAACTAAAACAAGTCAACTAATAGGCAGATATTTATGCAGTTTTAACATCAAATTGAGACTTAAAAGCTAAAAGATACAAAAGTTCTTAACACTCTTGTCAACTATAAACAAAATCTAAAATTTTTAGTTAGCTAATCACCTATATTTTTGTGTATTATTGCTAAATCTGAAGCAGAAAGTTCAAGCTTTTCCAACAGGTCGGGTCTTTTTCTGGCAGTCGTGACAAGCGCCTGTTCGTGACGCCACTTCTGTATATTTGCGTGGTGACCGGAAAGCAATATCTCGGGGACGTGCTTGCCGTGCCAGACCTCGGGTCTTGTATACTGGGGGTATTCAAGAAGCCCGTTGTAATGGCTCTCGTCCTCATAGCAGTCGGCTTGCGACAAAGTGCCGTCAAGCATTCTTACTATACAGTCAACAAGGACAAGTGCGGGAAGCTCGCCGCCGGTCAGCACATAGTCGCCTATTGATATCTCCTCATCGACTATCTCCTCGATGACCCTGTCGTCGACGCCCTCGTAGTGTCCGCAGAGGATAAAGATATCATCGAGCTGTGAAAGCTCCTTGGCACGCTGCTGGGTCAATGTCCTGCCCTGTGGGGACATATAGATAACGTGCGGCTTCCTGCCCTCGGTGACGGCTGTGAAACAGTTATAGACAGGCTCGCACTGCATCAGCATACCCTGTCGCTCGCTGTAAGGCGTATCGTCTACCCTGCGGTGTTTATCGAGCGTATAATCTCTGATATTGTGGCATTTCACTGTAAAAATGCCTTTGTCTCTTGCTCTGCCCACGATGCTCTGGGAAAGATAATTCTCGAGCATCTCGGGAAAAAGCGTTGCTATGTCAATATTCATATTACGATTCCTTTTTGCACATTATTCAGACGGTAAGTTCGATCCTGTTGCCCTCGGCATCTTCGATGCAGCTCTCATAATAGCCGTCGCCTGTAGTTCTCGGACCGCTGATGACAGAATAACCGTCATTTTTAATTCTTTCGGTGAGACTATCGACCTTTTCGGTGCTGCCGAGGCTGAAAGCTATATGCGCAAGGCCAAGAGCTTCGGGCTGCTGCTTTTGCAATACGCTGTCCTTTGACATTATCTCGAGCCTTGCGCCGCCATCGAACGTCAGAAAATAAGAACGAAACCCGGTTATGGGATTGTGATACATATTTCCCGCATTTGCAGAGAAATACTTTACAAAGAAAGCTTTTGCGGCTTCAAGGTCGGCATAATAGATCGCTGTATGTTCTATTCTCATCAGTCCCTGATCTCCTCTGCGCCTTCAAACAGACCTTCAAGCGGTGTTATCAGCATCTCTCCACCCTCGATATCGGTGCTTTTAACAACGTCCTTAATAGCGGGGATATAATACATCTTGCCGTTGGGCGCTTTTATATGGTAGACATCGTTTGCACCCGTCTGCGAGACGTCGGTTATCGTGCCGTACTCCCTGCCTGTATCGGCGTCTTTTACGACAAGCCCGATAAGGTCCTGTATGAAATATGCGCCGTCCTCAAGCTCTATGTCGTCCCTGTCAAGATAAAGCACTCTGTTGCGAAGCTTATTGGCGTCATTAGCTGTGTCGATACCTTTTATCTTCATCACCACTATATTTTTGGACACCCTTGCGTGTTCTATCTCAACGGGCGTTCCGCTTTTATAATACAGAGTGTCAAGCTCGCACAACAGCTGTGGGTCGTCGCACCAGGGCTGGACCTTGACCTCGCCTTTTATCCCGAATACGGATACTATTTTCCCTGTTTCAATAAGCTTTTCCATAGACCTCTCCTTTTTGCAAATCCTTTTTGAACTGCGATCTTTCCTCTTGCTTCTTACATCATGACTCTATTATAACATTCATTTGTGCATATTGCAAGATATTCGGTAACTGACATTGTGTGAAATTCACAAAAATTTTAATAATTACAAAACGGTTACGAAAGTGCCGCAGATACAGCTTCTAAAGAGCAAATAGACAGTTCCGGGCGCTCGTTTTAACATAATATTCACACATACGGGCGCTAAATGTGTTACAATTTGTAATATCTAATGGCACTTGCCCGCTCTTTGTCAATTTTGACAAACTTTTTTGCACATTTTTACTATATAGCACTTGCAAAATCGTTTTGTTTTTGTTATAATAGTGTTATATTACAAAACTGTGCTGTTTTGTCCTTTGTACATTCAGCAATTTAACAATGCGAAATTATTAAATGCAAGTAGAGGAGAAAAACTATGTCAAACAGATTATTTCAGAGTGTTGTACACCAGATGCGTGATACTATTGATTGTGTGATCGGCGTTATCGACGAAACTGCTACTATCATAGCTTGTTCCGAGCTGGCTCAGATCGGCACTACCAATGAATTTGTTTCTCTTGACTTAGGCGAATCTCACGATGTATTTGTGCGTGACGGTTATACCTACAAGCCGTTCGGTGCTCACCTGAAGCCCGATTATGCTGTTTTTGTCGAGGGTACTGATGAGGTCGCTGCCAAGTATGCGAGCATACTCGCTATAACCCTGTCAAGCATCAAGCAGTATTATGACGAAAAGTATGACAGAAACAACTTCATTAAAAACGTTGTTCTTGACAATGTTCTCCCAGGTGACATTCACGTAAAGGCTCGTGAGCTTCATTTCAGCAGTGATATTTCACGTGTTGTTTTGCTTATTAGGATAGTTTCTTCTAACGATGTTCCTGCTTACGATGTTATCCAGAACCTGTTTCCTGACAAGAACAAGGATTTTGTGTTCAACATCACAGAGTCGGATATCGTTCTTGTTAAGGAAGTTTCAAACGGCGTTGAATCCAAGGATCTTGAAAAGCTTGCCCGTTCTATCTCGGACACGCTGTCAAGCGAATTCTATACCCGTGTGAACGTGGGCATCGGTACTGTTATTCAGGGCGTTCGTGACCTTGCAAGAAGCTTCAAGGAAGCTCAGATCGCACTTGAAGTCGGTAAGGTATTCGATACTGATAAGAATATCGTTTCCTACGACAATCTCGGTATCGCAAGGCTTATCTATCACCTTCCTACCACTCTGTGCGAAACATTCCTCAGAGAGGTATTCAAGAAGGGCTCGATAGAGTCACTGGATCACGAAACGCTTTTCACTATCCAGAAGTTCTTTGAAAACAACCTCAACGTTTCGGAAACTTCCAGAAAGCTCTTTGTACACAGAAATACTCTCGTGTACAGACTTGAAAAAATCAAAAAGCTGACGGGACTCGATCTCAGAGAGTTTGACCACGCTATCATCTTCAAGATAGCTCTTATGGTCAAAAAGTATCTTGCCGCTAATCCGGTCAAGTTCTGATCTTTCTGATATCCCTTCAGCCTATTAATAAGGCGGTGTAAAAATTTGGTAGAGTTTAAAGATGTGTCCGTGACTTATTCCAGTGGTGTGGACGCATTGAACAAGGTCAATCTAAAGATCAACGACGGCGATTTCGCTTTCGTTGTAGGTCCCTCGGGTGCCGGAAAATCCACTCTTATCAAGCTGATACTTAAAGAGATAGATGCCACAACAGGCACGGTATCGGTGAATGGGTTTAACCTGAGAAAGCTTAAAAGAAGAAAAGTCCCTGCTTTAAGACGTACGATAGGCGTCGTTTTCCAGGACTTCAGACTTATCCCGACAATGACAGTTTATGAAAACATTGCTTTCGTGCTTCGTGTTATTGATGCACCGGCAAAGTACATAAGGAGCAGAGTTCCGTATGTTATCAGTCTGGTCGGGCTTTCCAAAAAGGCAAAAAGCTATCCGACTGAGCTTTCAGGCGGTGAACAGCAGCGTGTCGCACTTGCAAGAGCGCTTGTGAACGACCCTCAGCTTATCATCGCAGACGAGCCTACGGGTAATATAGATCCCGAGCTCTCTTATGAGATCGTCGAGCTTCTCAAAGGTATCAACGAATGCGGTACCACTATACTTATGGTAACGCATGAGCATGATCTTGTCCGTTATTTCGGAGGAAGGATCATTAATATCAACAAGGGAAGCATTCAGTTTGACGAGTTTATAGGAGGTTCCAATGAAGATAAGTAGTTTCAATTACCTGATACGTCAGGGCTTTAAAGGGATCTGGAGAAACAAGATGATGACCTTCGCTTCATTTTGTATCCTGCTCGTTTCACTTATTATGGTCGGTTTTTCAATTCTGATTTCTATCAATCTTGACAAGATAATAGGAAATATCGAGGAACAGAGTGAGGTCGCTGTCGTTGTAAGAGACAAGGTATCAAACAACGATATGCTCAAGCTCCAGGAAAAGATCGAGGAGATCCCAAACGTTTCCGAAGTTGATCTTTACAGCAGGGATCAGGCTTGGAAAGATATGATGGATAAGATGACCGACGCTCAGAAGGATTACTTCAAGTACGCTGATGATAATCCCCTTCCTGATGTTTTCAGACTTAAAGTCAAGGATATCGAGAAGCTCAACGATACGACTTCACAGATAGAGACCTTCGAGGGCGTTGAATCTGTACAGTCACCAAAGGAATTTGCTGATATCCTCATCAATTTCAGAAGGATATTCGTGATCGTCGCTATCGCTATCGTTATCGCTCTGATACTTGTTTCGCTGATCATCATTTCAAACACAACAAGAGCAAGCGTGTTCACAAGACGCAAAGAGATTAATATTATGAAGTATGTCGGTGCGACAAACAGCTTCATAAGGATACCTTTCTTTATCGAGGGTATGGTAGTCGGTCTTATTGCATCTGTCTGTGCTTTGCTTATCACAAAGTTCTCTTACGAGGGCGTTTACAAGATACTCAGAGACGACCACCAGCTGTTCGGCTTCTTCGGCTTCAACAACATCTATTCATTCGATTCGATGTTCTGGACCGTTACGATCTCCTATCTTGTAGCCGGTGCATTTATCGGTGCTATCGGTACTTCTATCAGCACCGGAAAACACCTCAAAGTATAAATAATCAGGCGGCAGTCTGGGCTTATGCCTGATCTGCCCCTTTTTATGTTCAGATGTTTGGAGGGTCACTGTGAAAAGGATCTCACTGATTAAAAGATTTGCTGCTTGCAGCATCTGTGCCGTGATATGCCTCAGCATGATGTCGGGCACTCAATACGGTGTCAATTCTCAGAATGCTTCGGCTATAAGCAGCGAGGCTCAGGAAAATGAGAATAATATCTCCCAGGCTCAGCAGCAGATAAGCGAGCTTATGCAGGCGCAGTTGGCGCTCGATGCGCAGATAAAGGCTACTGAGGGCAATATCAAAAAGGAAGAGGAAAACCAGAAGGCTATCTCAAAGCAGATAGAAACGGTGCAGAAAACTATCCTCACGCTCGAAAGCTCTATTAAGGATCTCAACGAGCAGATATCCAAGCTTCAGACGGAGATAGAGGAAAGTGAGATTTCGATACAGACCAAAAAGCAGGAAATAGACACGGGCACGGAGGACTTCAAAAGGCGTCTTCGTGCACTGTACATAATCGGCGACAGCTCCTATGCAAGCCTTGTTGCAGGGTCGAGCGATTTTTACGATATGCTTATGAAAATGGAGCTTGTAAAGAGAGTTGCCGACCACGATAACAAGATGATTGACAATCTTATCTCGCTGAAGGCTCAGTATGAGGCTGACAAGAAGGAGCTTGAAAAGAAAAAGGCCTCGCTTGAGGAAAACAAGAGGACTCTTGAGGATCAGAAGAGCAAGCACGATTCGCAGAAGACAAAGCTTCAGGAACTGATGAACAAGAGCAAGGAAAACGTTAAGAACCTTGAAAAGCAAAAAGCTGCATTTGAGTCTAACAAGAAAACTATCCTTTCGCAGCAGGGCAATTTTGAAAACCAGCTCGCCGAGCTGTTCAAGAAGCGTCAGGCTATCCAGCAGAAAGAGGAAGAGGAACGCCAGCGTCTTGAAGAAGAAGCGAGAAAGCGTCAGGAGGAAGAACAGAGACGTCAGCAGCAGCAACAGCAACAGCAGCAGCAACAGCAACAGCAGCAGCAACAGCAGCAACAGCAGCAACAGCAGCAACAGCAGCAACAGCAGCAACAGCAACAACAACAGCAGCAACAGCAACAACAAAAGCAACAACAATCCGGCTCTGGAAAACTTGCATGGCCTGTACCGGGATACTACGGTACGACCTCTGAATTCGGTCCGAGATGGGGAACGATGCACAACGGACTTGATATTTGTTCGTATGGGATACAGGGCGCTGCGATCTGCGCAGCTGCTCCCGGAGTTGTTATCAGAACCGAGAACTTGTGCCCGCACAACTACGGCAAAGATGGATCTTGCGGCTGCGGCGGCGGTTACGGCAGATACTGCATAATTGACCACGGAAACGGTCTTTGGACACTTTACGGTCATGCTACCAATATAAATGTTACGGTCGGTCAGAGCGTTTCGACCGGTCAGCCGCTTGGAACTGTCGGTTCTACAGGCTGGTCAACAGGTTCTCATCTTCACTTTGAAGTACGTATCAATAATATTCCGGTAAATCCAAGACTTTTCCTGTAACATAGTTTATCAACTGCGGAGAGTGATATCTCCGCAGTTTTTTACTTGATTTGACAAGGCATTTATGTTATAATCATTTTGTGGACTTCCCTATCAGTCCATTCAGACAGGAGTGAATAAAATGAGCGAAAACATTGTACCGGACAGAGCCGATATACCGCAGGAGTTCAAATGGGCGATAAACGACATTTATGCGGACGACGAGCTTTGGACAAAAGACCTTGAAAAGCTTAAAGGCTTTACAGTAAAGATACCGGCCTACCAAGGCAGGCTCGGTGAGAGCGCTGATGTGCTTTACGAATATCTGCAGATGTGCGACGAGATAACCGTGCTTTCGGAAAACATCATCAACTATGCTCAAAGAAAGAGCGACGAGGACACTACCGAGTCAAAATATCAGAATATGACGGGACAGGCTATGAACGTGTTTATGCTGATCGATTCTGCGGGCAGTTTTGAAACTCCGGAGCTGATAAGCATTGACGAACAGAAGCTTGAAGAAATGTTTGCACAAAAGCCCGAGCTGGAGCTTTACAGAAGAAAGCTGAAGCTTATTCGCAGCAAAAAGGAGCATATCCTTTCGCCTGCCGAGGAAAAACTGATAGCGCTGACAACGGAAATGGGTAATTCGCCCGAAAACATCTTCTCGATGTTCTCCGATGCAGACCTGAAATTTCCCGACGCTGCCGACAAGGACGGCGTAAAGCACCAGGTAACACATTCGACCTATATCCCGCTTGTTCAAAGCGGTGACAGGACGCTCAGAAAAAATGCGTTTGAGTCGATGTATTCGACCTACGACAGCTTCAAGAACACCTGTGCGGCCACGCTTGACGCACAGATAAAGGCTGTGAATTTCTATGCAAAGGCAAGGAAATACACCTCAAGTCTGGAGTATTCCCTTTCGGACAACGAGATACCGGTTCAGGTTTACCATAACCTTATTTCCGCCGTTCACGACAATATGCATTATATGTACGATTATGTCGCACTGCGCAAGGAGCTTCTCGGTGTCAGCGAGCTGCATTTTTACGACCTTTACACGCCGATAGTCAGCGAATTTGATATGAAGGTCACTTTCCAGGAGGCAAAGCAGACTGTTTTAAAGGCACTTGCACCTATGGGCGAGGATTACCTTGCGATCATAAAGGAGGGCTTTGAGAACCGCTGGATAGACGTTTACGAGAACAAGGGCAAGACAAGCGGCGCTTACTCGGCAGGTGCGAGGGTACATCCGTTTGTTCTGCTTAACCACAAGGACACGCTGAACTGTATGTTCACGCTCGTACACGAAATGGGACACGCTGTTCATTCATATCTTTCAAGCAAGACACAGCCTGTTTGCTACAGCGATTACTCTATCTTTGTTGCAGAGGTCGCTTCGACCTGCAACGAGGCTCTGCTGATGAGATATCTGCTCAAAAATGCGCAGAGCAAAAAGGAAAAAGCTTATCTTATCAACTATTTCCTTGAAATGTTCAGGACGACGCTTTACAGGCAGACGATGTTTGCGGAGTTTGAGCTGAAGATAAACGAGATAGTCGCAGGCGGGAACAGCCTTACGGCTGACGAGCTCAACGGCATTTACCGTGACCTCAACAAGCTATATTTCGGCGACGGGATAGTTCTGGACGAACAGATAAGCCTTGAATGGGCAAGGATACCGCATTTTTACTACAACTATTACGTTTACCAGTATGCTACGGGAATCGCTGCTGCTATCGCACTTTCGTCAAGGATACTCAGCGAGGGTGAGCCTGCTGTAAAGGATTACATCGGCTTCCTTAGCGGCGGCTGCTCAAAGGACCCGATATCTCTGCTAAGAGGCGCAGGTGTGGACATGGCAACGGCAAAGCCGGTCAACGAGGCACTTTCGGTCTTCGGCGACCTTATAAAACAAATGAAAGAGCTGTTCTGAGCTTAAAAAGCGGCGCTGCTTCACACAGCGCTGTTTTTTGTTGTGAAATTATACGAAACGTGCGTATGAACGTTGACTTTGAGTGTGTTTTGTAGTAATATTAAAAGAGCATTTACTTTCATTAGAAGGAAGAAACATAATGGATAACAACAAAAGCTTTCTGAAGCATTTTACCATTATTGGCGGCGGAACTGTTATCAATATGATACTCGGGCTTATAAGCGAGCCGATAATCACAAGGCTCGTTGACCCCGAGGACAACGGCAGGTACGGCATCTTCACGATGTACGCAAGTATTGCGGTAATGGTTCTTTGCATAGGGCTGGATCAGGCTTTGGTCAGGTTTTACTACGATAATGATGGCGACCGGCACAAGAGGGCGCTGCTCTCAAAATGCGTGACTGTGCCTGTTTTGCTGTGCATAGGCGTTGGCGCTGTAATAATGACGCTTTCGCTTACCGGGATAGTAAAATTCAAGTTTGACCCGCTGATAATGGGTATACTTTGCGTTTTTACGCTGTTTCAGCTGATGTACCGATTCAGTCTGCTGCTTGTCAGACTTGAATACAAAAGCAAGCTGTACTCACTGCTGAACATATTACACAAGCTCGTTTATCTTGTCGCAGTTTTCCCTCTTATCTTTCTTTTCAAAAATAATAACGTTCTTTCTCTTGTGACTGCGGCGACGCTTTCGATGTTTGTATGCCTGTTCACGAGTATTGCTGCAAACAAGCGCTTATGGAAGCTCAGGCGGAGCGAGGCGAACGAATGCTCTGCTACACTGAAAGAGCTTATGGTCTACGGATATCCGTACATTCTTTCGATGGGGCTGGCAACGTTGTTTTCGGCGATAGACAAGATCTCGCTTGACATTTTCAGGACAGATTCAGAGGTCGGTGTTTACACATCGGCTCTTACGCTCATAAACGTATTTGCGATTATCCAGACCACGTTCAACACGCTGTGGCAGCCGATGTCCGTGGAGCATTACTCAAAGGACAAGCAGGACAAGACGTTCTATCAGCGGGGAAATCAGCTGATAACGATAGTTATGTTCTTCATCGGCATAACGCTCATTCTTTGCAAGGATATTTTCATTTACATTCTCGGTCCGAAATACCGAGAAGCTGCTTACATACTCCCCTTCCTGTGCTTCAACCCGATAATGTACACGATATCGGAAACGACGGTCAGCGGACTTGTATTTATGAAAAAAAGCAAGATGCAGGTCGTTGTTTCGGCGGGGGCGTGCATTACAAACATAATCGGTAACATAATACTTGTTCCGTGGCTGGGCTGCAAAGGTGCTGCTATCTCGACGGGGCTATCCTACATCGTATTCTTCACGCTGAGGACTGTGCTTTCAAACAGGTATTTCTACGTTGATTTCAAGCTCGGTCGGTTTTATACTCTGACTGCGGCAGTTACGCTTTACTGCCTGTACAACACGTTTTTCAAGTTCGGCATCATTACAGTTGTCGGATATATATGCTGTCTTGCGCTGCTGACGGTGCTTTACCTTGACAATGTCAAGTGGGGTTTGAACTATCTCAAGGCTGCTGCGGCAAAGGTATTACACAAAAAATAAAGGACTGCTTCTCCGCAGAGTGCGGAAAACAGTCCTTATTGTTTATTATCATTCAGCAGCTTTCAGCTCGGGTTTAATCCTTGTGATATCGGGCTGAGCGTCGTCGGTAACACACCCGGCGGTTATTCTTATCGAAGCGATAGTATCGTCGCTCGGTGCCTCGAACATAAGCTTTGTAAGTATTTTCTCGACAATGGCTCTGAGTCCTCTTGCGCCTGTCTTCTGGGCAATAGTTTTCTTAGCTATTTCCTTCATGGCTTCGTCGGTTATCTCAAAATTGATATTATCGAGCTTGAAAAGCTTTGTGTACTGCTTGATGAGCGAGTTCTTAGGCTCGGTCAGTATCCTGCACAGTGCGTCCTCGTCAAGCTCTTCAAGAACTGTGATAACGGGAAGTCTGCCCACAAGCTCGGGCACGATGCCGTACTTTACGAGGTCGTGAGGAACGACTTTTTTCATTATATCGTTCTCGTCCTCTTTTTTCTTTATGGAGCTTCCAAAGCCGAGCGAAGAAGAATCCGTCCTTTTCTGGATTATCTTTTCAAGTCCGTCAAAAGCGCCGCCGCAGATAAACAGGATATTCTTAGTATCTATCTGGATAAACTCCTGGTGCGGGTGCTTTCTTCCGCCCTGCGGTGGGACGTTTGAAACGGTGCCCTCGACGATCTTAAGCAGTGCCTGCTGAACGCCCTCTCCGCTGACATCACGGGTTATAGAGGTGTTCTCAGACTTTCTTGCTATCTTATCTATCTCGTCGATATAGATTATTCCCTGCTGGGCAGCCTCTACGTTATAATCTGCTGCCTGTATGAGCCTTGTAAGGACATTTTCAACGTCGTCGCCAACGTAGCCGGCTTCTGTAAGAGTTGTCGCATCGGCGATGGCAAAGGGGACATTGAGCAGTCGTGCGAGCGTCTGAGCGAGCAGTGTCTTGCCCGTACCAGTCGGTCCGAGAAGCAGCACATTGCTCTTTTGTATCTCGACGTCATCGTCATCGGCAAGAGAAAGTATCCTCTTATAGTGATTGTACACAGCAACAGAAAGAGCTATCTTGGCATCGTCCTGACCGATAACATACTGGTCGAGCACTGCCTTTATCTCTGAAGGCTTTTTAAGGTCAACAAAGCTGAGCCTATCGCTGCTGACGTTCTTTTTGCCGAGCCTGCTCTTAGTTGAAGGCAGACCGTTCTGTTCGGCAAGAAGGTCGTAACAATAAAGCACACATTCATCGCATATATGCGTGTTGCCGGCGGAAAACATACTTGTTACTCTATTTTCAGGCTTTCCGCAAAAGCAGCACTTTTTTGGATCGTTATTTGCCATTTCTATTTTCCCGTACCTTTCCGTAATCTACAAAACAAAGACAGTTATTTATCTTTTTGTGATGACCTTATCGATAAGGCCGTACTCAAGAGCTTCCTGTGCGGTCATATAGTTATCACGCTCGGTATCTATGTGCAGCTGCTCAACTGTTTTGCCTGTATTCTCTGCAAGTATCCTGTTGAGCTTTTCTCTTGTAGCGACCATATGATCCGAATGTATCTTGATATCGGTACACTGACCGGAAAGTCCGCCGCCGGAGATAAGCGGCTGGTGTATCATTATCTCGCTGTTGGGGAGAGCAAATCTCTTGCCCTTTGCGCCGCTTGAAAGCAGGAACGAACCCATTGAAGCAGCCATACCGATACAGATAGTCGATACATCGCACTTTATATACTGCATTGTATCGTATATTGCCATACCTGCGGTGATAACACCTCCGGGGCTGTTGATATAAAGGTCGATATCCTTTTCGGGATCCTGTCCCTCAAGGTACAAGAGCTGAGCGATTACAACGCTTGCGACCTGGTCGTCGATAGCATCGCAAAGCATAATAATCCTATCGTTCAGAAGCCTTGAATAGATATCGTAGCTTCTTTCTCCACGGCTGGTCTGTTCAACTACATAAGGTATCAATGCCATACAAATTGCCTCCTTGCTGTGACGCTTTCAATGCGCCGCTATGTATATCGGGTCATACCCATCAATATATGTTCCCCCGTCGGTGAAACGGGGGATAAAAGTCATATTATTCTGCGTCCTTGACAACAGCGCTTTCCTTAACGATATCAACTGCCTTGCCGACTGCGATATCCTTCTTGACATCTTCCTCACGGATATATGTCTTTACCTTTTCAACTGTCATCTTGTACTGATCGGCTATCTTCTGGATCTCGGCAGCTGCCTCTTCATCAGTCACCTCGATATTTTCGAGCTCTGCGATCTTTTCAAGAGCAAGTCTGAGCTTGACCTGCTTTTCAGCCTGATCCTTATAAGCCTTCTTTACAGTGTCAATATCCTGACCTGTGAACTGGCAGTACATATCCAGAGTGATGCCCTGAGGTGCAAGTCTCTGCTCGAGCTCCATCATCATCTCGTTGACTCTGTTATCGAACATTACCTGCGGGATCTCGGCAGTCATATTCTCTACGACCTTATCGAGGATCTTATCCTCAACGTCGTGGTCTGCGTGCTCCTGAGCGTGCTCCTCAAGCTTCTTTCTTACGTCAGCCTTATACTCGTCAACGGTCTCAAACTCGGTAGAATCCTTGACCATTTCATCGTCAAGCTCCGGAACTTCCTTCTTGGTGATGCCCTTGAGCTTGATCTTGAATACTACGGGAGCGCCCTTGAGGTCCTCAACGTGGTAGTCCTCGGGGAAGGAAACGTTGATATCGAACTCCTCGCCGATGTTGTGACCGGCTACCTGCTCCTCAAAGCCGGGGATAAACTGACCGCTTCCGAGGTTAAGGTTGAAATCCTCAGCCTTGCCGCCTTCAAAAGCAACGTCATCCTTGAAGCCTTCAAAGTCGATAACTACATCGTCGCCCATCTCGGCAGCTCTGTCATCAACTGTGATAACTCTTGCATTCTTCTCTCTGAGAGCCTCGGTCTGCTTGTCAACGTCCTCATCAGTAACAGTCTTGACAACTTTCTCAACTTCTATACCCTTATAGTCCTTAACTTCTACCTCGGGCTTTGTGATAACAGTAGCCTTGATCTTTACGCCCTCAGCCTTGGAAACATCTGTTACCTCTACCTCAGGTCTTGTAACTATTTCAAGTCCGGACTCTGCAACAGCAGCATCGACCTCGGCAGGATAAAGGATATTAACGGCTGTTTCAAAAAATACTTCCTCGCCGTATTCTCTTTCGATAAGCTTTCTCGGTGCTTTGCCCTTGCGGAAGCCTGCGATCTGGATCTTGCCCTTTTCTCTCAGATATGCTTTCTGTATAGCTTCCTCAAAGCTTTCGGCGCTAACCTCGATCTCCAGCTCGTACTTATTTGTTTCGACCTTGTTTGTAGATTTCAGACTCATTTTAAATTCCTCCATTTATTATAAATGTATCTTATTTATTATAGCACATTCCCGTTATTATTTCCAGCATTTTTTTACGAATTGTCGTTTTGCACAATTTTAGTTATGTCCATTGGGTCAAATTGCAAAAAATCAGCGGACACAAGCTGATAGGTGATGCCGTCACGTGTACCGTTTATGGCAAAGGCGTGGGTCTTGCCGTGGAGGTGTCCGTAAAAGCAATACTTCACGTTATACCTATGCAGCACATCGAGCATATCGTAGTTGCAGCTATTGCCGTAAACAGGTGGGTAATGCAGAAAAACGACAGGTTCGAGCCCTGCATCGACTGCGGACTTAACGGACATATCGAGCCTGAGCGCTTCCCTTGCGATGACCTTTGCGTCGGCAGGCTCACTGTCGTCATTTATCCAGCCTCTTGTACCGCAGATGCCTTTATTCCCGAGCTTGTAGTGGTCGTTCTGGATAAGGTGCATATCGTCAAAGCCGTTATCCGACCAGAATTTCTCTACTTTGCTGCGGGTAGACCACCACAGGTCGTGATTACCCTTTAAAAAGACCTTTGTGCCGTTGAGCTTATGGATAAACTCAAAATCCTTATAGGTATCCTCAAGCTTCAGCGCCCACGATATATCGCCGGGGATAAGGACTGTATCCTCGGGGCTGACTTTTTTCTGCCAGTTGTCATGCAGTCTGTTCACATAATCGTTCCAGCCGCCGAATATATCCATAGGCTTATCCGCACCGAGAGGAAGATGAAGGTCGGATATCGCAAAAGTTTTCATCTGTCAACACCTCACAGCCGGACTGTTTTTGATAATCTGCCGTTTGCGGCATATAATACTTTTGCAGGACAACTGCAAAAAGGAGTGAGCTTGAATGGAAATGGAAAAGAAACACGGGATAAACTGCGATGTCAGCAGCTGTGTCTACAACAGAGATCCTCACGAATGTACAGCAAACTGCATTGATGTTTGCTGCACCTGCAAGGACCCGGGCTGCTGTGACGAAACACAGTGCAGGACCTTTAAGGCAAAAAGCTGAAAACAGCTCAACAAACCGACCGCCTGAATACTATCAGGCGGTACATAGTTCATCAGATGCCAAGTGTTTCAAAGACAAAGCCCTTCATATCGTTCTTGTCTATGACCTTATCAAAGCGGACAGCTTTCGTTCTGAGCGCTGCGAGCGACTGCGGAACAGGGAGCTTAGAGCAGGCTGCAAGCTCATCGACGAGGTCAAACTCGTCCTTATCTGTATTCTTTCCGATAGCCGAAAGAACGCTGCCGGAGAACTTATACGGGCTTGCGGTCGAGGCGATAACGGTCTTGGTGCTGTCGCCCGTTGCCTTTACATAGTCCTCATAGACCTTTACTGCGACAGCCGTATGTGTATCGCAGGTATAGGAGAATTTATCGTAGTACTCCTTGATAGTTGCCTTGGTCTGCTCGTCGTTGCAGCAGCCTGCATAGAACTCATCAAAGAGTGCTTTTTTAACGTCCTCGCTGACCTCATACTTACCGCAGGAAGCCAGTGCGCCGAACCACTCTCTTATCTGTGCGTCGTTCTCGCCGCAGAGGTGATACAAAAGTCTTTCGAGATTTGAGGAGATAAGGATATCCATTGAAGGTGAGATAGTTGCGTGGAAAGCTCTGTTCCTGTCATAGATACCTGTTGTGAGGAAATCGGTGAGCACATTGTTTGCATTGGAAGCGCAGATGAGCTTATTGATCGGCACGCCCATATGCTTTGCATAGTATGCTGCAAGGATATTTCCGAAGTTGCCTGTAGGAACGACAATGTTTATCTTTTCGCCCTCTGATATCTCGCCGTCGGCAAGCAGCTGTGCATATGCGGAAACATAGTAAACTATCTGCGGGGAAAGTCTGCCCCAGTTTATGGAGTTTGCAGACGAGAACATAAAGCCGTTGTCGGCAAGCTTATTCTTTATCTCGTCGTTTGTGAAGATAGCCTTGACGCCGTTTTGTGCATCGTCGAAATTGCCCTTTATAGCGCAAACGCCGACGTTGCTTCCCTCCTGTGTTGTCATCTGCTTTTTCTGCATAGCGGAAACGCCGTTATCGGGATAGAACACGAGGATAGATGTGCCCTCGACGTCCTTGAAACCTTCAAGTGCGGCTTTGCCTGTATCGCCCGATGTAGCAACGAGTATAACGACCTTCTTGTCAAGGTTTATCTTTTTGGTCGCTGTTGTGAGCAGGTACGGAAGTATCTGCAGAGCCATATCCTTAAAAGCGCAGGTAGGACCGTGCCACAATTCCAGCATATATGTACCGTCAAAGAGGTGTGCAAGTTCAGCGATATTATCGCTGTCAAAGTTTTTGGTGTTATAGGCACCCTCGACGCAGTATGCTATCTCTGCTTCGGTATAGTCGGTGAGGAACTTTGAGAAAACGAATTTTGCTCTCTCACGGTAGCTCATTTCACCGAGCTTTTTGATATCCGCCATAGATATTGCAGGTATCTCGCTGGGGACAAAGAGTCCTCCGTCAACAGAGATGCCCTGTGCTATCGCCTGTGCAGATGTTACGTTCACCGAGCTGTTTCTTGTGCTTTTGTAATACATGTTCATACGCCCTTTCCTTACTGTTTGCTGCTGTCAAATGCATTGACGTAATATTTCAGATGCTTGACCTGTCTATCGGAGACCGTGACGACGCACACATCAAAGCGGCAGTTCCCACGGCACTTCAATACCTCGTTATAATACCTTTCGGCTGTGGCTATCAATCTTTGTTTCTTTGCGGGTGTTATAGCCTGTTCCCCCTCGCTCAGAGGAGAAGGCTTACGGGTCTTTACCTCGACGAACGCCACAGTATCGTCTTTTTTGGCGATAATATCTATCTCCCCGCCACGGACGGTATAGTTCCTGTCAAGAACAGTATAGCCGCTGCGCTCAAGAAAGTCCGCAGCTGCCTGTTCACCGACATCACCCGTTTTTCTGCTGTTTTTCTGATAATTTTGCATAATATTTTTTTAAGAAGCTCGGTCTGTGTACGGGACTTGCGCCGTACTTGTCTATCATTTCATAATGAAGCTTCGTACCATAGCCTTTATGCTTTTCAAACTGATACTGCGGGTACTGCTTTGCAAGCTCCAGCATATATCTGTCCCTTGCGACCTTGGCGAGTATAGATGCTGCTGCGATGCTCTGAGAGCTTGCGTCGCCGCCGACGATAGCCTCTGCCTTTGTATCGAGCTTGGGTATCTTGTTGCCGTCGATCAGGCAGATATCAGGCTTTACAGGCAGATCCTCGACTGCTCTTTTCATCGCAAGCATTGCGCAGTTGAGAATATTTATGCTCTCTATCTCCTCGACGCTCGCGGTCTTTATCGACCAGTAAAGCGCCTTTTGCTTTATTTCATCAAACAGCTTCTCACGCTTTTTCTCCGTGAGCTTTTTGCTGTCATTTATGCCTTCGATAACAGTATCCTTATCAAACACTACCGCAGCGGCAAAAACGTCGCCTGCAAGCGGTCCTCTGCCGGCTTCGTCACAGCCGCAGACTATATCGTATTTATCGCTGTATTGTTTATCAAACTGTGCCAATGTCATAGCTTTGATCCCCCGTTTCAGGAGTCTTTTCCCGTTTTGTATCTGCTCTCGCCCCACCAGCCGGGCACAAGCTCGCCAAGTGTGACTGTCTTTCTTGTTTCATAATCAGTCATTATCTGCATATCACGGTTCTTCTCGGACAGCTGCATAAGAAACTCTCTGCAGGCGCCGCACGGCATACCGCTTCCGGTGATATCCCCTCTTGGCGGCTGATCACGAAAAGCGATAAGTCTTTTTATGACTGTCTGACCGCTGCTGATATACATATTAAGTGCAGCAACTCTTTCGGCACAAAGATCCATAACTCCGCTGCAGCTTTCGATGCAAAAGCCCGTGAAAATCTCTCCGTTATCGCTCTCTATTGCACAGACTACATGGTGCGCATAGACGAAGGGCGAGACCTCCTGAGGAGCATACTGAGCTTTTGCTTTTTCATAAAGCTTTTCCCAAATATCCATTTTGTCTCCCCAAATTATATCTGTTAAAATGGCGCTTCAAGAGTCATTCTGCCTATCTTGCCGCTTCGGTACTCGTCGAGCACTGTATTTGCGGCTCTCTCGGTATTTATCTCTCCGCCCGAAACAAGAAAGCCTCTTTTTCTGCCTATCCTTTCAAGTATCTCATATCCGACGACACAGCCTGCTGTGCTGTCGTCACTCGGCGGGATATCATCGGTTGTAATACCGTATCTTGCTTCAAGCATATCGTTATAGTTGTCTTTTAAGTATTCAAGCAGGCGGCAGGCAAGAAACTCGGTATCCATTATCTGGTCCTTTACTGCGCCTGTAAATGCGAGCCTTTCGCCGACAAGCTTATCCTCAAACTTAGGCCACAGGACGCCCGGCATATCAAGAAGCTCAAATCCCTCGTCGAGGCTAACCCATTGTTTGCCCTTAGTAACGCCCGGTCTGTCCTCGACCTTTGCGAGCCTTGAACCCGCAAGGCGGTTGATAAACGAGGATTTGCCGACATTGGGTATACCGACTATCATTATCCTTATCGGTCTTCCCGTCATTCCCTTGGCTTCCCACTTTTGCAGGTCGTCGCTTAGGAGCTCTTTAAGCTCGGAATAGAACTTATTGACGTTTTTACCGCTTCGGCAGTCGGTAGCTATCGCTCTTACGCCGTTTTTGCGGTAATAGTCTATCCAGCGGTCGGTCATGGCGGGGTCAGCCGAGTCAGCCTTATTCAAAAGGACAAGTCTCGGCTTTTTGCCGACTATCCTTTTTATCTCGGGATTTCTGCTGGAATAAGGGATACGAGCATCGGTTATTTCAACGACAGCGTCAACGAGCTTCATATTTGAAGCCATTATACGCCTTGTTTTCGCCATATGTCCGGGAAACCACTGGACATGTGCTGCTTCGCTCATACTCTCACCCAACCTTTATTCCGGATCATCTCCGGATCATTTTATACTTCCGAACTCCTTGAACGGATAGAGTCTGAAGATAACGTGACCCATAACATCGTCTTTGCTGATAAAACCTATCGTTCTGCTATCGGTGGAATTGTTCCTGTTATCGCCCATGATAAAGATACTGTTTTCGGGGACTTTATACTCGTAAACTCCGTCGGAGATCTTGAAGCTCGGATCAAACATTCCCTTATCGAGCATCGTATTATCTATATGCTCGTTGCTTATTGCCTTTCCGTTCACATAGACGGTATTTATGTTATAGTCGATCTTCACGGTATCTCCGGATATGCCGATGACACGCTTGATAAGAGTTTTATTGAGAACAGAGCTGTTCACAACGACGATATCGTCATTCTTCGGGTCATAATTCAGATGCGATATTATAACCCTGTCCTTATCGCTGAGCGTAGAATCCATGGAATGACCGTCAACAGTGACGATCCTGAACAGGAAAATGAATATCAGTATTATGACAAATACCGCAAACACGAACGACTCTATCCAGTCAAGTATCTCGTTTGCGATATTGACAGGTTCTTCTTCCTTAAGATCCTTAGGTGCTGCCTTGCTGGCAAGCTCAATATCCTTGGGATCGACATTGAGATTATTATTATCCATAACGATACGACCTCTTAATCATATAGAAATTCTACATCTAAGTATTATAACAAAAAAAGCAGCGGATTACAAGTGCTTTTCGCAAAAAATTACGCTGTGGACAACATTTATTAACACATAACACAAAAGCGTCCGCCAAAAGGACAGGCAGACGCCAATAATATCATAAAAGAGCACAAATGCTGTCAGCTGCCAAGCTGAGTTCAGCGTCGGTCTTATACGGGTCAAGCGGCAAGCTGAGCACTTTACGGCAAATGCTTTCGGTCACGGGACAATCCGCTGTGCTGCTGCGTGTGCCCTCAAAAGCGCCCTGACAGTGCATCGGCTTGATATAGTATATCATCGTGGGGATACCGAGCGTTTTCAAAGATGCCTGCACAGCATCACGGTCGGCATTATCGGGCAGCTGCACGGTATACTGTGCCCAGCTGCTGTAAAAGCCGTCCTTTATCTCAGGAAGTATCAAGCCTTTTTGCTTTGCACCGTTTTTAGTGAAAAGCTCGTTGTATTTAAAGACTGCGTCGTTCACCTTTTCAAACTCGTACTCTTTAAAGGCTTTCAGCTTGACAGAGAGGACAGACGCCTGAAGCGTATCGAGCCTGCTGTTTACGCCGACACGGATATTATCGTATTTACTGCTTCCCTTTCCGTGCACGGCATAGCTTCTTATCAGCTCAGCCCATTCGTCGTTATCCGTAAAGACTGCGCCTCCGTCGCCGTAGCAGCCAAGAGGCTTTGCGGGAAAAAAGCTTGTTGTGGCGATATCGCCGAAGCTGCACGCTTTTTTGCCGCCGATACGCCCTCCGAAGCCCTGTGCGCCGTCTTCGAGCAGAAGCAAGCCGTATTTATCACAGACGGTTCTTATCTTTTCATAGTCTGCGGGCAGACCGAAAAGGTCAACTGCGACTACGGCTTTAGGGGTGAGCCCGCCCTCGTTTATAACTGTCAGCACAGCCTGTTCAAGCTTGGCTGCGTCGATATTGTAGGTATCCTTGCAGACATCGACGAATACTGGCGTGGCACCTGCAAAGGCGACTATCTCACCGCTTGCAAAGTATGTAAAGTCGGGGACGAATACCGCATCGCCATTTCCGATGCCCCAAGCCATGACCGCAAGCGACAGCGCATCTGTACCGTTGGCACAGGTTATACAGTGCTTTGCTCCGACATATTCGGCGAGAGCTGTTTCAAGCTCGGTGACAGGCTTGCCCGAAATGAAGCAGCTGCTGTTGAGCACCGACTGTATTGCATTGTCTATATCAGGCTTCAGAGCATTGTACTGAGCCTTCAGGTCACGGAACTGCACGGTCTTTATCTCCTTTTTGGTCATAGTATTCTTTGAGCCCGATATGGAAGCGCTCTATAAGCTCTCTCTCGGTCTGCTCGGGCATACGCTTGAATATCTCTGTATTCTGCGGGACGATGAACTGATGCTCACATTCGGCAAGCCCAACGGCGTGCACGAGCATATCTATCTCGTTTTCGTAGACCCTCAGTGCAAGGCTGTGGAATGTATCGGTATCGTTAATGGGTATTTCACGTCGCTCGATGACCTCGCCCGCATCCACATACTCCCCCAGAAAATGCGTTGTCACACCGATAGGGAGATGATAGTAAAGCGCCCATTTGAACGAATCCAGTCCTCTTGCCAGCGGGATATAGCCGGGGTGGGAATTGATTATCCTGTATCTGCTGATAAACTCCTCATCCAGCAGACCCGCACCGCACAAAAGAAAAAGCTGCTTCTCCTGCTCGTTCACGGTATCGCTGAACTGACCCTCGATATACTTATAGCCGAAGTTTTCACAAAGCTCTTTTGTTTCGGGGATATTCACGTTAAGTCCGGGACGGTGCTGCACAAGCGGGAAGCGCTTTTTGGTATAGGTCATCGGTTGGGCGTAAACGGTGACGTAACTATAGCCCGAGGCTTTGAGCAGGCAAAGCGTATCGTAGGTCTTACGATGTCGGCAGTTATATGTCAGAACGCATAGTTTTCTCATAGCTTAGCCTTTCTTTAGCTTGGTTCAGAACTCGCCGACCATATCGGTACAGGCGAAATCTTCAAGCGGGAGTTTCACGGGAAGCCCTGTTTTTGCACTTTTATAGATAGCAAGTATCATTTCCAGCGCATTTCTGCCGGCATAGGCATCGACGTATGGCGGTCTGTCATTTTCAACGGCGTCGATAACGTCGGCAAACAAACTGGTATGTCCGTTGCCGTAGACATTGCTGGTGGCTTCTTTAAGCCCTTTATTAACGATATCGGAATCGTTCTCGTCGGAAAAATCCCAGACATCGATATTATTGGTCGAGGTACCGCCGAGCTTTACTGTGCCCTTTTCGCCGAATATGTAAAGTGATTCTTCAAGATTTCTGGGATAGACGTTCGTAGTGCCCTCGACAGTCGCAACAGCGCCGTTTGAGAACTTTACGACAGCCATTCCGATATCCTCCGCTTCGAGGTAATCGTGAAACTGTCTTCGGGTCGTGCCATAGACCTCGTCCACATTATCACCGAGCATCCAGCGAAGCAGGTCGATGCCGTGGATACACTGATTCATAAGGCAGCCGCCGTCCTCAGCCCACGTCCCTCTCCACTTAGCCTGGTCGTAGTACTCACGGTTCCTGTTCCAACGGACGTGTACAGAGCCGTGAGAAAGCTTACCGAATCGGCCTGCTTCAAGCGCTTTTCTCGTTTTCTGTACGGCTACGTTAAATCTGTTCTGGTGGCAGGCGCAGACTTTGACGCCCATTTTTTCGCTGCGTCTGATTATCTCGTCTGCGTCCTTCATACTCATAGCCATAGGCTTTTCGATTATCACATTTATACCTTTGTCTATGCAGTACAAAGCAATCTCTGCGTGAGAACCGCTTTCTGTGGCGATGCTGACAAGCTCGGGACTTATCTCGTCAAGCATTTTCTTATAGTCGGTATATCTTTTAATGCTGCTGTCTTTTTCAAGAGAATGTTTGGAAAGCAGCTGCTCCATTCTCTCGGGGACAATATCACAAACAGCGCAGAGTTCAAGCTTTGAGCTGTTGTTTACAGCTGCGGTGATATGGTTTGTCGATATTCTCCCGCAGCCAATAAGTGCATACTTCATTTAACTGTCTGCTCCCGTTTATCAGAGTACTTCGATATTATCTCTCTCAGAGATATTCTTCATAACGTTCTTGGTATCGAACACAGCCTTTGCGTTCTTCTGCACCATAGCGTAATCAACGTTCGTATGGGCGCAGGTTATCATTACAAGGTCTGCGCTGCTGACAGCCTCGGGAGTAAGCTCGGGTATGCTTTTTCCGCTTTCGCCGTAGGCATTGAACTCGGGCACCCAGGGGTCGTAATATGTGACCTGTGCGCCGACCTTTTTAAGCTCCTTGATGACTCTTATAGCGGGGCTTTCACGGTAGTCGTCGATATCCTGCTTATACGCTACGCCGAGCACAAGGACATTCGCACCGTTGATAGCTTTCTTATGCCTGTTTAAGATATGCATTGCTCTTTCGACGCAATAAGCGGGCTGGCTGTCGTTTATGACCATACTGTTTTCAATGAGAGTGGTATGGAAGCCGTATTCACGGGCTTTCCAGGTAAGATAGTACGGGTCAAGCGGTATACAGTGACCGCCGAGACCGGGACCGGGATAAAATGCCTGGAAGCCGTAGGGCTTGGTCTTTGCGGCATCTATAACGTCCCAGACGGAGATGCCCATTTCGTTGCAGAGGCGGCAAAGCTCGTTCACAAGTCCGATATTGATATTACGGTAGGTGTTTTCAAGTATCTTTTCCATTTCTGCAACGGCAGGGTCGGTCACGGTAAACACCTCGCCGTCGAGCACTGCACGGTACATCGCCGAAATTACCTCTGCGGCATCTTCACCGATAGCTCCGACGACCTTCGGGGTATTCTTTGTCTTATAGATAAGATTGCCCGGGTCTACTCTTTCGGGGCTGAAGCCGAGATAAAAGTCCTCGCCGCATTTCAGGCCGGAGCCTTCTTCGAGGATAGGCTTTATAAGCTCACGGGTCGTACCGGGATATGTGGTTGATTCGAGGACGACCATAGTGCCTTTTTTCAGGTATTTTGAAACTGCGATCGAGGAATCACGGACATAGCTTATATCGGGTTCCTGATGCTTATCAAGTGGTGTCGGAACGCAAATAGCGACAAAGTCAACGTCCTTAATGAAGCTGAAATCGGTCGTGGCTTCGAGGCGCTTGTTCTTAACAAGCTCGGCGAGGTCGGAATCGACCACATCACCGATATAGTTATGACCCTGATTCACCATATCGACCTTTGAGCTCTGGACATCAAACCCGATAGTTTTGAAGCCTGCCTTGGCTTTTTCGACTGCAAGAGGCAGACCGACATATCCAAGACCGACAACACCTGCGATTATCTTTCTTTCTTCAATTTTTTTCAGCAATTCCTGTTTCAATGCTTTCACCTTTTCGTTATTTATGTTAGATCGTACCGTTCAGACTCAGCTGCCGATATCTTTCAAAAGGGCTGTATAGGTATTTATCAGCTGATCTGCGACATTTGACGGCGAATATCTGCTGACGACGAATTCTTTTATCTTTTTACCGTCAAAGCTGTTTTTGTTTTGCATGATGTAGGTCATCTGCTGTGCGAGCGATTCAACGCTGTTCACCTCGGCGAGGCGGCCGTTGAGGTCACACACAAAGCTTTCGGGTCCGCCGCACTTTGTTGCAACTACGGGAAGTCCCACAGACATAGCTTCGATAAATGCGACACCGAATGTTTCGGAGCGTGAGGCGAGGACGAACGCATCGCTTCGGGCATATTCACAAGCAAGGGCTGTTCGGGGCTGTCTGCCTTTGAAAACGACCCTGTCGGATATACCGAGCTTATTGCAGAGGGCTTTCAGCGGGGCTTCAAGCTCACCGTCACCGAACACGGTCAGAAGCGCATTTTTATCAAGCTTTGAGAACGCTTTGAGCAGGATATCAAAGCCCTTTATCTCACGCAGGTTTCCGCAGGAGACGAATCTGAACCTGCCGTCGCTGCTGCCCTCGGAAAGCTCTTCAAAAATGCTTAGGTCAACTATATTGCCGATAACGTCGGAGCTTATGCCTGTTGCTTTTTTGATATTGCGGGCAAGCGAGCTGCTGACGCTGATAAGCTTATCGGCTCTGGGATATGAATAAAGCGCCTGCCGAAGAGATGTCTCCTTTGGTGAGGTACAGTTCATAGCGGAAGAATGTTCGGTAATAACGAGCTTTGCGCCTATCATCAACGCTTCGTCGCACACCGCACTTGCTATCTCGGTAAAGTGAGCGTGGACGATATCGGGCTTCCAGCCGTCCTTACAGACTATTGAAAACGCTTTTTTTGCAGCATACCGTCCCATTTTGTCCTCAAGACTTCCGGGCAATATGCTGCAATAGTAGTTGACTGTTACGCAGCGCATACCGCAGAGTGCAAATTTCTTTGCGCCGTGAGGTCTGCGCCTTCTGGGTGAGCGCAGGTCAAGGGATACTATCCTGACGTCGCACCCTGCGTTTTTAAGGGCTTTTGCCTGATCGAGCTCAAAATCGCCTATTTTATACTCGGAATATGAATTGTACCCTCTTGCACAGACAAGGATCTTCATTTCAGGCACTTCTTTCTGTTAAACGTTCTACTGTCGGGCTGCTTTGCGTTTCTTTGTGCACTTGTTACTGCCCGAGCCTATGCCGAGCACTGCGCCGACAGTTGCGAGCATTATCTTCATATCGTTCATCAAGCTGAACTCCCTGATAGCTTTAAGGTTATATTTCATCTTTTTGGGGAGTATCTCACGGACATAGGTGCCGTCGATATCGCTGCTGCTTTCAAGGAGCTTGTCCTCGTCCTTGAAGATTATGCTTGCTTCGGAGGTAACTCCGGCAGGCAGCAGCAGTGTCGCTCTCATTTCGGGGGTGTAATGCTCAACGTACTTTGGCACCTCGGGGCGTGTGCCCACAAAGGTCATAGTGCCTCTGAATACGTCAATAAGCTGGCTCAGCTCATCGAGCCTGTACTTTCTGATGATATGACCGACACGTGTTATCCTGCCGTCTCCGCCGACGGTGACCTGTGTTCCCATTTTATCGGCGTTATCGACCATTGTTCTGAATTTGAATATACGAAAGTGTCTGCCGTATCTCGTTACACGCTCCTGTCTGAAAAAGACAGGTCCCTTGGAATCCTTCTTTACTGCTGCGGCAATAACAGCAAACGCAGGTGCGAGCACAACGAGCATCACGGCAGAGACCGTAACGTCAAAAATTCTTTTGACGGCAAGGCTCAGCCGCTTTTTCTCAAGTATATCGTAATACTCCTTAACCTGCGGGACTTTCATTTCCTGCGGCAGCTTTTCCCATTTTTTCAACGAGCAAACTCCTTAACGGTCTTGATAAAGCTGTCTGCGACATACTCGACCTGTTCGTCGGTGAGGCAGGTATGCAGCGGAAGCGTTATCTCATTTTCAAAATAAGCATAAGCGTTCGGATAGTCATTGATATCAAATCCGAGATTCTTATAGGCTGTATGCATCGGCAGAGGCTTATAATGGACGTTTGTGGCAACGCCGATATCGTTCATCCTGCGGATAAGCTCATTCCTCTGCTCGGCATTTATGCCGGGAACTCTTGTCATATACAGGTGACCCGACGAGGAATGGACGTCGTTATAGTGATCCAGAGTCATTATGCCTTCGGGGATGAACCTGTTGTTATAGTAAGTTATTATCTGCTTGCGTCTTTCGAGCAGCTCAGGATATCTTTCAAGCTGTTTGAGACCCAATGCTGCGGCGATATCGGTCATATTGCACTTATACCAGGTGCCGATGACATCATACTCCCACGAGCCGAGCTTAGACTTAGCAAGGGCGTCCTTATTCTGACCATGGAGGCTGAAAAGCTGGAGCTTTTTATATATCTCCTCATCGTCGATACCGTCGATATGCCTCCAGGTTAGAGCGCCGCCCTCAGCGGTAGTGAGGTTCTTTACGGCGTGGAAGCTGAAAGCGCTGAAGTCGCCTATAAGTCCGCACATAACATTTTTGCGGCTTGCGCCGAGCGCATGGGCTGTATCGGCCAGAACTATCACTCTGCCGATAGCGTTCTGTATCTCGCCCGAGGGCTTGAAAAGATGCTTTTTGCTTTCGACTATATCGAATATCCTGTCATAGTTGCAGGGTATGCCGGCGATATCCACGGGAATAACTGCCTTGGTCTTTTCGCTGACAGCTTTTTCAAGAGCGTCATAGTCCATTTCAAGGCTGTCCTTCTGCGTATCTATAAGAACGGGCTTTGCGCCGACGTGGCAGATAACAGATGCAGTAGCGGTATAGGTATATGAGGTCGTGATAACTTCATCGCCCTCGCCGATCTCCATCATTCTCAGCGCCATTTCGGCACAGGCTGTCTGGGAATTGAAGCAGCAGGCTCTGGAAGATCCGACATACTGCGCAATATTCTCTTCAAATTGCTTTGTACGGGGTCCTGTTGTTATCCAGCCCGACCTTAAAGCTCTGGCAACCTCCTCGATATCACAGTCACGGATATCGGGCGGTGAAAACGGTACATTCATCATTATCATAGTCCAATCTTAAGTATTTATTCCTAAAACAATTATTGTCATATCAGCGTATGTACATTCAATGCTGCCCGAGGGCACACGGCCGCCGAGATTACATAGTACATCACAATATAATGATACTACAAAAAGCCTGTATTGTCAACCTTTTTATAGCGATTTTTGACTTATTGCACAACATACGGCGGCGATGAAAAAAACATTTTTTTCAAGTCGGCTGTCGAATGTTCAAAAGTGCGTTTTGGGCACAAAAAAGCGCACCGACAAACTCGATGCGCTTTATGCCGCTGACCGGACTTGAACCGGTACGGGTTTTACCCCGAGGGATTTTAAGTCCCTTGTGTCTGCCTGTTCCACCACAGCGGCTGACCGACTTATTTATTATACAACAGTTACGGCAGAATGTCAAGCAAAGCTGCATTCACTTTTCCTCGCCGCAGTTGAGCGTTCTGAACTCCGCCGGTGAGATGCTCTCATATTTTTTGAAGACGCTGCAGAAATAGCTGCAGTCATTATATCCGACAAGCTGGGCGACCTCGTTGACGGAATAGCCGTCCTCGACGAGCATCAGCTTTGCCTGCTGTATACGCTTTCTTGCGAGATATTCAAAGGGGCGCATTTTATAGCAATCCTTGAAAAGTCTGCAAAGATACTGAGGTGATATCTGTATCAGACCCGAAAGCTGTTCAAGAGTCATTTCGCTTCTGTAATTCATATCAATATACCTGATTACGGGTGATATCTGGGCAAGCTTCTGGCTGTCGGCATTTTCAGAGGTCATATCAAGCAGGTAATGCAGATACATCAGCAGGTCATAAGCCTTTGCCGAGCAATCAGAGGTACATTTCCCGGGGTCGTCACGAACGGTCTGCATGATGTACGACAACTTCTGAACGAGCAGCTCAGGGTCAGAGAGCTTTTCGCATCTCAGCTTTGAGAATTTCAGAGCTTCAAGGAGCTGCTGCAGTCCGCTGCCCTCGAGGTCGAGCGTGAAAAGCTGCCACGCATTATCGGCAGGCACGAAATCGTGGATAAATCTTGCTGGGATAAAGACGATGCTGCCCTTATGGATATTCATTTTCTTTTCGGGAGTAACGAGCTTTCCGCTGCCGTTTAGGCAGAAAACAATCTGAAAGAACGGATAGCCGCAATTCCTTCTGACAGGCGTTATTATCTCTCTTACGCCGATACCGCTGACATATATAGGCAGCGTCCCCCCGTCGTTATGGACGGGATAACAGTAGGTCGTCATTATTTCACCTCATGGAAAGTTTAATATTTTCTGTGCAGTAATATGATAATAACACGATTTAATCGTTTTGTCAACAGTATTTCTCTTATTTTCGCAATAAAATAAAAAGGACGCCCGAAATGCTCCGGGCGTCCAAATAATTAATCTGGTTTAATTTATTCGTACAGAGGATACTTTTTGCATATCTCGCCGACACCTGCTCTGATCTTATCAGCGCTGTTATCAAAATCGGAAGCGGTGAGATAGATATACTCAGCTATCTTCTCCATATCCTCCTCAACAAGGCCTCTTGTAGTAACGGCAGGAGTACCGATACGGACACCGCTTGTTACGAACGGGCTCTGAGGGTCGTTGGGGATAGCATTCTTATTGACTGTGATATATACCTCGTCAAGCTTCTTTTCAAGCTCCTTGCCTGTTACGTTGAACGGCTGGAGGTCTACGAGCATAAGGTGGTTATCTGTACCGCCGGAAACGAGGTTGAAGCCTCTTTTAAGGAGTCCCTGTGCAAGAGCGTTTGCATTAGCAACTATCTGCTTGCCGTAAGCTTTGAACTCGGGCTTGAGAGCTTCGCCGAGGCAGACAGCCTTGCCTGCGATAACGTGCATAAGCGGACCGCCCTGTGTTCCCGGGAAGATAGACTTGTTGAACTTCTTAGCAAGCTCCTCGCTGTTTGTAAGTATCATACCGCCTCTTGGGCCTCTGAGGGTCTTATGAGTAGTTGTGGTAACAACGTCAGCATAAGGTATCGGAGACGGGTGCATACCCGAAGCAACGAGTCCGGCGATATGTGCCATATCGACCATGAAATATGCGCCGACTTCCTTGGCAACGTTGGATATTCTTTCAAAATCGATCACTCTCGGATAAGCGGAAGCGCCGGCTACGATGAGCTTAGGCTTATTTTCCCTTGCAAGCTTTTCGAGGTTGTCATAGTCGATAAAGCCGTCGTCGGTAAGACCGTAGGGAACGAAATTATAGTTCTTGCCGCTCATATTTACAGGTGAGCCGTGTGTAAGGTGTCCGCCGGCATCAAGGCTCATACCCATAATGGTATCGCCGACATCGCACAGTGCGAAATAAACAGCCATATTAGCCTGAGCGCCCGAGTGAGGCTGAACATTTGCAAACTTGCAGTCAAACAGCTTGCAGGCTCTTTCGATAGCGATATTCTCGACAACATCAACGCACTCGCAGCCGCCGTAGTATCTCTTTGAAGGGTAGCCCTCAGCATACTTGTTAGTAAGTGCGCTGCCCATAGCAGCCATTACTGCGGGCGAAACGATGTTTTCGCTTGCGATAAGCTCGAGATTTCTCTTCTGTCTTGCAAGCTCAGCAGCCATTGCCTTGCCTACCTCAGGGTCAAAGCTCTCGACAAATCCTATAGTGTCCATGATTTTCATTTTTACAAACTCCTTTTTCGTTAAAATCAATAATAAAACCTTTTCTATTATAAACTATTTTTTCGCAAATGGCAATATCTTTTTTTGAATTTTGCAGAATTTTTATAATTACGCGGCAAAAGCAGTGCTAAAATCAAGAAAAAGCGGGTCAGGGCTTGCAATCGGATGAAAAAAATGCTATAATAATAATTCAGAACCAAAGCAAAGGTGGGAGAGCTTATGCCTATCAAGATACCTAACGATCTTCCTGCGTTCCAGACGCTTGAGGACGAGAATATATTTGTTATCGGAAACGAGAGGGCTTTGCATCAGGATATCCGTGCGCTGAGAATAGCCATCGTAAACCTGATGCCCGACAAGATATCTACGGAAACGCAGCTGCTGCGCCTTTTGAGCAACACCCCGCTTCATGTTGACATTGACCTTATTCAGATGAACCACGTTTCAAAGAACACCTCACAGGAGCATATGCTTGCTTTTTACAAGGGATTTGACGAGGTCAGAGATAACAGGTACGACGGACTTATCGTCACGGGTGCGCCGGTTGAGCTTATGGACTTTGAACAGGTGGACTACTGGGACGAGCTGTGCGAGGTATTTGAATGGTCAAAGACGAATGTTTTTTCGACTATACACATTTGCTGGGGAGCACAGGCGGGGCTTTACTATCACTACGGGATACAGAAATATCAGCTTGACAAAAAGATGTTCGGCGATTTCAGGCACAGGAACCTAAAGCGCAAGCACCCGATACTCAAAGGGTTCGGTGACACGTTCCACTGTCCGCACTCACGTCACACGGAGGTAAGGCGTGAAGACGTTGAAAAGGTGGACGACCTGGTGATACTGACCGAATCCCGTGAGGCGGGGCTGCACATGCTTGCGGACAAGTCAGAGAGGAACTACTACATTTTCGGGCACTGGGAGTATGACAGAGACACTCTTGCGAGGGAATATTTCCGTGACCTTGACAGGAAGCTGAAGATAGATATGCCTCAGCACTACTTCCCTAACGACGATGTTACAAAGACGCCGAATTTCGACTGGGCGTGCTCGGCAAATCTGGCTTATGCGAACTGGCTGAATTACTGCGTTTATCAGAAAACGCCGTATGACCTTTCAGAGCTTGAAAAATACAAGACATAACACAAAGAGCTGTACCGCAAAAGTACAGCTCTTATTTAGTATGTTTTTTGTCATTCTACCGAGATGTAATAGTAGTAGACGGGCTGACCGCCGTTGATAAGGTTTACATCGAGGTTTGAGAATTTAGCGCTGACCTGCTTGTAAAGAGCCTCGGCAGCAGCGTCGGTGACATCTGCGCCGTAGAGGATAGTAATAAACGAGGAATCGCCCTTGACAAGCTTTTTGGTAAGCTTATAGGCAGCCTTTGAAAGGTCTCTCTCAACAAAGGAGAGCTTTCCGTTCTCCATACAGAGTATCTCGCCCTTTTTGATAGAATGTCCGTCAAAGTCGCTGTCTCTTGCGGCAAATGTGACAGAGCCTGTGGATACTCTTTCAAGTGCATTAGTCATTTCCTTGCGGTTTGCATTGAAATCGGCATCGGGATCAAATGCGAGCATTGCAGACATACCCTGCGGGATCGTTCTTGTCTGGAGCACGCATACCTTTCTGTCGGCAAGCTTAACAGCCTGCTCGGCAGCCATAATTATATTCTTATTGTTCGGAAGCACAAACACGGTCTCGGCGGGACAGGATTCGATAGCGGCGAGGATATCCTCGGTAGACGGGTTCATCGTCTGACCGCCCTTTACGATACAGTCAACTCCTATATCCCTGAACATAGCCTCGATGCCGTTACCTGCAGCGACAGCGACAAAGCCATAGGGCTTCTCGGGCTTGGCAGGAACGAATTTCTGCTTGACCTCCTGCTGTTTTGCCTCGTGCTGGAGCTTCATATTCTCGATCTTAGGCAGGTTGATATATCCGAATTCAAGGCCCTTCTGGATAGCCTTGCCGGGGTCGTTGGTATGGACATGGACTTTGATTATCTCATCGTCATCGACAACAACTACGCAGTCACCGATCGTTTCAAGATAGGCTCTGAGCTTTGATGGGTCGGCACAGTCGGGCTTCTTGGTGATGAGCATTTCGGTACAGTATGTAAAGGTTATCTCCTGGTCGAACTCGCCGACAGCACTGGAGAATGTTTCGACTGTGATTTTCTTTTTCTCACTGCTTGCGGCAGGTACGATCTCGCCGCCCTTGAGCACATCTCTGACAGCTTCAAAGATTATGAGCAGACCCTTTCCGCCTGCATCTACGACACCGGCTTTTGCAAGTGCGGGCAGAAGCTTTGGTGTTTCCTCAAGAGAACGTGCAGCCTGTGCACACACTTCGTCCATGACAACACAGGGGTCGTTGGTCGAACGAAGGACCTGTCTTGCCTTCTCTGCAGATTCCCTCACGACCGTAAGGATAGTACCCTCAGTCGGCTTCATAACGGATTTATATGCGCCCTGGACGCCGTTTTCAAGGCTGACAACAAGATCCTCGGCGCTCATAGTCTTTTTGCCCGAGAGACCCTTTGAGAAGCCTCGGAAAATAAGCGAGAGGATAACGCCCGAGTTACCTCTTGCGCCTCTTAAAAGCGCAGATGCCATTGTTTTTGCAACAACAGAGCAATCAACGGTATCCTTCATTTTTTCAAGCTCGGGGAGAGCATTGCCGATGGTCATGGACATATTTGTTCCCGTATCGCCGTCAGGCACAGGAAAAACGTTCAACTCATCAACAGATTTTTTATTATTTGCAATACAGTGTGCCGCACTTATAAATGCGTCACGCAGAAGACTTCCTTCGATCACAGAATTATTCCTCCAGTCATCAGTTGATCATTTCGTCGATAAATACATTTACAGACTTTACGCTCACTCCTGCCTGCTCCTGCAGGACATAAGTGACCTTATGTATTATGCTTTCGACGATAGCGCCAACATTAATACCATAATTTACGGTAATATGCAGGTCTACCACCAGCTGTTCGCCGTCCTGACGGATAATAACGCCCTTGGTGGTATTCTCCTTTTTGAGCATTGCGATAACACCCTGCTTGGCACCGTAGACATTAAGTCCTGCAACACCGAAGCAGCTTTCTGCAGTATTGGAAATCAGCTGTCTGAGATAGGCTGTTGAGATACCGATGGTCCCAAGATGATTTTTGTATTTTATCATGATACCACTCCTTTTACCGCACAATTTGCAAATATGCATTACTTATCACTTTATTATAGCACAACTGTTTTCTTTTTTCAAGTCTTTTGCAAAGATTTTAAGGTCTATTAATACAGTCGGTGTCAGGCTTCGTCTTTATTTTCGACTTCATCACGCAGCGTTGTTGCTGCGCAGGCGGCAATTATCCTTTCGGCGCCCATAGTCCGAAGCAAGGCTGAACAGCTGTTCAGGGTCGCACCTGTGGTATAGACATCGTCGCAGATAAGGACGGTCAAGCCCTTTATATCTCTGTGCTGTGCCCCAGCCTTGAAAACCTTAGAAGCGTTTTCCGCACGTTCGCCGGCTTTGAGGCGGTGCTGGAGAACATCGCCGGGCAGATGGACAAGCAGTTTTGCGTCAAACGGTTTATCAAGCTCATCGGCAAGAGCTTTTGCGATAACTGCCGAGTGGTTCCTTTTTCGCTTTTTCAGTCTGTCCCTGCTCATAGGGACACAGGTAATGATATCTATCTGCTGTACGAGGCCACGCTTTCTGAGGACGTTTGCAAGTCCCTGTGCGCAAAGCTCGCCGATATTCACGCCGTCGTGATATTTAAGTGCATAGACAGCTTCCTTGGCTTTATTTCTGAACGGATAAAGTGCAACAGCGCAGTCAAAGCGAAGCTTGCTATGGTCGGCACAAGGCTTCTTTGCACAGACAGGACAAAGGGTATCGGATATTTCGCAAAGCTCTTTTTCGCAGTCTGCACACACGAACTTATCCCAGGTGATAAGCTTATCACAGACGGGACAGCGGTTGGGCAGGAACCAGTCGGAAATATACCCTTTGATTTTTCTACTCAGCTTCATTGTCGTCCTCCCTGACGTATTCAAGAAGCATGTTCTTTAAGGCTGTATAGCGCAGGGTACGCCTGTCGTTGGATATCATAAAGTCAACACGCTTGTTTGAACCGACGATTATAAGCATTTTCTTGGCTCTTGTAACGGCGGTATACAGGAGGTTACGGTAATAGAGCTTATCGTAGCCGCCGAACACGGTGAGGATTACATATTCAAATTCCGAACCCTGGCTTTTATGCACAGTGACCGCATAGGCAAGCTCAAGGTTGTCCAGCATCGGGAGATTATACACGGCGATTCTTCCGTCGAAGCTTATAACAGCCGTTTTAAGAATACTGTTTACGCTTTGAATGATACCGATATCGCCGTTGAAGATACCTGTTCCCTTTTCGGTCGAATCGTCTTCAAGCTGTTTGCTCCACTGTATTTGATAATCATTTTTAGTCTGCATTACCTTATCGCCAGCACGGTAGGTATATACCGGAGTCTTTATCTCGCTTTTTCCCGACATTTTCGGATTGAGCTTTTTTTGGAGCAGTTTATTCAGCTCGACTGTTCCCGCAGGTCCTTGTCTTGTCGGGGAGATGACCTGTATATCGCTTATCGGGGAAAGCTTATAGGCTTTGGGAAGCCTGTCCTTGCAAAGCGAGACAACGAGTTCCTGCAAGCCCTGAAATTCAAGGCGCTGGAAGAAGAAAAAGTCCTTATCCTTTACGGTATAGTCGATAGGCTGACCGCTGACAATCTTGTGGGCGTTCATTACTATCTCGGATTCTCTCGACTGGCGGAATATCTCCTTGAGCGTTACGACGGACATCGCACCGCTGTCGATAATATCCTTCAGCACATTTCCTGCGCCGACAGACGGGAGCTGGTCGCTGTCGCCGACGAGGACGAGCTTGCAGTTTATCTTTATAGCACGCAGGAGCGCTTCAAACAAAAGAGAATCGACCATAGACATCTCGTCGATTATCAGGGCATCACAGTCGAGAGGGTCTTCTTCACAATGCTTGAAATGCGGTATGTCACCGACAGAATACTGCACCTCGAGAAGTCTGTGTATAGTTTTGGCTTCATAGCCCGTAAGGTCGGAGATACGCTTTGCTGCTCTGCCTGTGGGGGCACATATCATAACGTTGAGGCACTGCTGCTGGTACAGCGAGATTATGGCGTTGAGGGTAGTGGTCTTTCCTGTTCCGGGGCCGCCGGTCAGCACGAGAAAGCCTTTGGACAAGGCAAGATTTATAGCTTGTCTTTGGATAGTTTCGTAGGTTATGCCGTTGGTCTCCTCTTCCAGATCGATAAGAGCAGAAAAGTCGATACGGTTATCGTATGTAAGCTGGCGCATTATACAAAGCCGTCTTGCGATATAGTCCTCGGCTTTATAATAATCCTTCAGCATAATGAACGGGCGCTGGTTTTTATAATAGCAATAGAGCATCTGATCCTCGAGCTGCTCGTCGAGGACCATTTTGAATTGTTCATCGGATATTTTAAGAAAATCGGTACATAGCTTTCTGAGCTTATCCAGAGGCAGGCAGGTATGACCCGAATCGGCGTTCTGGCCGAGGACATACTCGATACCCGCTTTTATCCTGTTTTTATTCTCGGGCGGAAATTCAAGCTTTGCAGCGATCTCATCAGCTTTTGTGAACGGAAGGTCTACGCCGAACGAGCAAAGCAGGTAGGGATTGGCTTTTATCATACCAAGCACGGGGTCGCCCCATCTTTGCCAGGCTTTAACGCCGTAGGAAACAGGGACGGACATACTGCTGAGGTAGCTCATCAGCGAACGCACGGCAAACGTTGAACGAAAGTCGTTTGATATTTTCTTAGCTTTTTTCTTGGTGATACCCTCGATAACGGTGAGCTTTTCAGGTTCGTTCTCGATAACATCGAGGGTAGCATCGCCGAACTCCTTTACGAGGCGTCTTGCGATGACGGGGCCGATACCTGCAATAGCGCCGCTTGAGAGGTATTTCTGGATCGCTTCGGTAGTCTGGGGCAGAGTTCGGTCAAACATAACGACCTTGAACTGCTCTCCGTACTTGGCGTGAGTAGTAAACTCGCCTGTGAGGTCAAGCTCCTCGCCCTCCTCGACATCGCCGAGCTCGCCGACGACTGTTACAAGGTCGCTGCCTGAATTGAGCATAAGCACGCAAAAGCCTGTTTCGCTGCTTTTGAATATGATACTGTCGACCTCTCCGGAGAGCTTATCGTATTCTTTTTTCTCCATTTTCGGACACCTCCCTTTGCTTCAGAAACTGTACGAGATCACCGGCGTTTACTGCATAGACGTTATCGAGAATATTCGAGATGCTTTTTGCGGCATCTGCGGCTTTTTCATTTTCGCCGCACAGCAGGATGATATCTCTTACCGGGCTGCTGCTTTTAAACACCTCGTCCCAATAGAGCGATTTGACATAGCGCTGCAGGTCATCTGTTTCTTCAAAGCACGGCACGAGGACATAGCTTCGCTTATTCCTACATTTATCGAGTCTGACCGCACGCAGGCAGAACGAACCTATGACTGCTGCGGCTATTGTCACTGTTACTATTATGCTCAATAACATCTTACCACCCCCGCTGAGCTTTGCGCCGCCAACGGGAGCTTCGCTCCCTGCGGGTCGAAGACCCGTGAATTTTATCCGCTTGCGGATAAAATGTTGGCGGCTGTACACTATTATATGCTCAGCGAACTTGCGGTGTCAATAAACAAGCGGACGGCTTTGACCGTCCGCCTGTGATATTCTGATGATTACTGCTCTGCGTTCTTCTTTGCTTCGATGTCTGCGAGAGCGTCTTTTCTTGAAAGGTTGATCCTGCCCTGGCTGTCGATCTCCATAACCTTTACTACGATCTCGTCGCCAACGGATACAACGTCCTCTACCTTTTCAACTCTCTGCTTGTCGAGTTTGGAGATGTGTACAAGTCCGTCCTTGCCCGGAGCTATCTCAACAAAAGCACCGAACTGCATCAGCTTAACGACCTTGCCCTTATAGATAGCGCCTACCTCGGGGTCATTAGCGATAGTATCAATTATTGCGATAGCCTGCTTTGCCTTGTCAAGATCAAGACCGGAAACAAATACGTTTCCTTCCTCGGTGATGTCGATCTTGACCTCACAGTCAGCAGAGATCTTCTGGATGACCTTTCCGCCTGAGCCGATGACCTCACGGATCTTGTCAACAGGTACCTTTGTAGTAAGCATCTTCGGTGCCCACTTGCTGACGGTAGGTCTGACCTCAGGGATAGCCTTGAGCATTACCTCGTCAAGGATATAGTTTCTTGCTTTATGTGTTTTCTCAAATGCGCTTGCGATAATATCGTAGGTAAGTCCGTCTACCTTGATATCCACCTGGATAGCTGTGATACCTTTCTTTGTACCGCCTACCTTGAAGTCCATATCGCCGTAGAAGTCCTCAAGGCCCTGGATATCAACCATTGTCATCCAGCTGCCGTCCTCCTTGGTGATAAGTCCGCAGGAGATACCTGCAACGGGAGCCTTGATAGGAACGCCTGCATCCATAAGTGCAAGTGTAGAGCCACAGATAGAGCCCTGTGATGTTGAACCGTTGGAAGAAAGGACTTCGGAAACGCAGCGGATAGCATACGGGAAATCCTCAACAGACGGGATAACAGGAACGAGTGCTCTCTCAGCGAGTGCGCCATGGCCTATCTCACGTCTTCCGGGTCCTCTTGAAGGCTTTGTCTCGCCTACAGAATAAGACGGGAAGTTATACTGGTGCATATATCTCTTGGTTGTTTCCTCATCGAGTCCGTCAAGCTTCTGAGCGTCGGATACAGGACCGAGTGTTGCGATAGTCATAACCTGAGTCTGACCTCTGGTGAAGATACCGGAGCCGTGAACTCTCGGAAGAACGCCTACCTCGGCAGCGAGAGGTCTTATCTCGTCGATGCCTCTGCCGTCAACACGCTTGCCGTTATACAGCCACTCTCTTACGATAGTTTTCTGTGCCTTGTACATTACCTCTCCGATTATATCGGGAAGGTTCTCATACTCCTCGGAGAATGTTTCGAGTATCTCGTCCTGGATAGGAACGAGTCTTGCGTCTCTTACTGTCTTATCGTCTGTATCAAGTGCATACTTGAGCTTATCGCCGAACTTCTCAGCGATCTTATCCATCATATCGTGGTCAAGCTCCATAGACTCGAACTCGAACTTGGGCTTTCCGATCTGCTTCTGGATATCGGAAATGAATGCGACCATATTCTTTATTTCGGCATGACCGAACTTGATAGCTTCGAGCATAAGATCGTCGGGTATCTCGTTAGCGCCTGCCTCGATCATTACGACCTTCTCGGCAGAGCCTGCAACGGTGAGGTTGAGGTCGTTATGTGCTCTCTGCTCAAGAGTAGGATTGAGAACGAGCTGTCCGTCAACATAGCCTACGTTGATAGATGCAACAGGTCCGTTCCAAGGGATATCGGAGATCGAGATAGCTATAGATGCAGCGATCATTCCTGCGATCTCGGGTGAGTTGTCGGGGTCAACGGAAAGGACTGTGATAACAACTGTTACGTCGTTTCTCATATCCTTTGGGAACAGAGGTCTGATAGGTCTGTCAACGCATCTTGAAGCAAGGATAGCCTTATCGGAAGCCTTGCCCTCTCTCTTTGTGAAAGAGCCGGGGATCTTGCCTACGGAATACATCTTCTCCTCAAAATCTACGGAAAGGGGGAAAAAGTCAACGCCCTCTCTCGGCTTTGCAGACGCTGTAACGTTAGCCATAACGACAGTCTCGCCGTATCTTACCCAGCAGGAGCCGTTTGCAAGTCCGCATGTCTTTCCTGTTTCTACCTTGACAGGTCTTCCTGCATAGGTAGTTTCAAAAGTCCTGAAATTCTCAAACATTTTTTCTTCCTCCAAATCAAGATTTTTCATTTGGTGAAGACATTAGCAATAAACACAAACCACGGTCTGTACGTGGACTCTGTTTAATGCTAATACGACTGCACCAAACTTTTTTTGTTTTCTATATGATACACCAAAAGGCAGTGACAATAAATTGCCTCTGCCTTAATGGATGATCACAAAAATTACTTACGGATACCAAGCTTCTCGATAGTTGCTCTGTATCTGTTGATGTCCTTCTTCTTGAGATAGTTGAGAAGATTTCTTCTCTTACCGATCATCTTGAACAGACCGCTTCTGGAGTGGTTGTCCTTCTTGTGTGTTTTCAGATGCTCGGTCAGGTCGGATATCCTTCTGGTGAGGATAGCGATCTGTACCTCAGGAGAACCTGTGTCGTTGTCATGAGTCTTGTTAGCCTCGATAACGGCTGTCTTTTCGTCTTTTCTCAGCATTTTTTGTACCTCTTTCAATTATTATTTCCGCTGTCGAAGGATATGGCAGGTAGCTTTCCCATTAGGGCTTGACCCATATTCTGCGGCAGGGTTTACGCTGTCAACACAGCATTAATTATTATACATTATAAGTGGATATTTGTAAATAGAGTTCACAAAGATTTTACAATTATCATTTGACCCCGTGATGCTCCTTGCCCGCTGTGAGTGTATTCTGCATAAGCATAGCTATCGTCATTGGTCCTACGCCGCCCGGAACGGGTGTTATGTAGCCTGCTTTATCCTTTACGCTTTCAAAGTCGACGTCGCCGCAGAGCTTACCGTTCTCGTCCCTGTTCATTCCGACATCTATAACGACAGCGCCCGGCTTAACATAATCGGCGGTAATCATTTTTGCTCTGCCTACGGCGGCTACGAGGATATCTGCTCTGCTTGCAACTTCTTTAAGGTCCTTGGTCTTAGAGTGGCAGATAGTCACCGTACCGCTTTGATGCAGAAGAAGCATTGCCTGCGGCTTGCCGACGATATTGCTCCTTCCGATAACGACACATTCCTTGCCTGCAATCTCCGTGCCTGTTGACTTGATAAGCTCCATAACGCCTGCGGGCGTACACGGAAGGAAGCTGTAGTCGCCTATCATTATCTTGCCTACATTTATCGGGTGGAATGCATCGACGTCCTTATCCGGGCGGATATTGTTGATGATTATCTTGTCGTCAAGGTGCTTCGGGAGCGGGAGCTGAACAAGTATGCCGTCAACCTTATCGTCGTTGTTGAGCTTATCGACGAGCGCAAGAAGCTCCTCCTCGGTAGTCTCCTCGGGGAGAGCGTACTTATAGGAATTGAAGCCTACCGTTTCGCAGGCCTTTTCCTTATTTCTGACATACACCTGTGAAGCGGGGTCGTTTCCTACGATAACGACTGCGAGACCTATCTCTATCCCCTGCTCTCTGAGTTTTTCGGTTTCAAGCCTAATGTTTTCCTTTACCTGTGCGGAAACTGCCTTTCCGTCAATGATATTAGCCATTTTCAGTCACCTCTTATTTATTGTCGCCGTTTGGCTTATTATTGTTATTGCTGTTATTCTTCTGACCGTTCTTATTGCGGTTATTATTGCCGCCCTGCTTTTTGTTATTATTGGGGCGGTTGTTATTGTTATTTCTGTTATTGTTGTTTCTGTTCCTGTTTTTATTCCTGTTGTTCCTGTTTCGGTTATTGTTCTGCTTTGGCTTGTTATCAGGCTTAGTCTTGGAAGCTTCCGTTTTTATTTCCGCGGCATTTCGCTCTATGACATCTTCGACCTTTTGTTCGGTATTGCCGGCAAGCTCGTCGCCCTCGGGCTTAAGCTGCTCGGAAGGGCTCTCGGTCTGTGCGGGGCTGTCGTCATTTTCCTTTTCGGGAGCACTCGCTTCAGCTTCATCGTCAGACGACTTTTGTTCCTCAGCGGTATCTATGATGACCTCGACAGGCTCTGACTTATACTCTTCGGTCTTTTCAGCGATCTCACTCTTGACTTCGGATATGCTTTCGACACTTTTCTGTGAAGCGATACCCTTGACCTCTTCAAGCGGCTTTTCGGTCTTATCGTCCTTACTGTCGTCAGACTTTTCAGATGACGGCTTTTCGCTTTCATCGGTATCCTTGGGCTGAGACCCGGCTCTTTTAGCCTTTCTCTCGGCAGCTGCCTTTATATCAGCCTGTTCTGCGTCGATAAGAGCCTGTGCTCTTTTCTTTTTGCCTGTCTCGCCGAACTGTTCTTCATATTCTTTTTCAAGCTCTGCGGCATCCTCGCCGTTTGTTTTTGCCTCGGCTATCTTAGCCTTGAGCTCTCTTCTTTCCTTTTCAAAGCGCTTTGCATTTTCGTACTGAAGTATCTGTTCTCTGGACAGCTCGGTATCCTTGAAGAAAACGTAGTCCTTGTTCTTGGCTATGATAACTCTTACAACTATTATAGCTGCGACGCTTCCGACAAAGCAAACTCCAGCGAGCAGCTGTGAAACTCTGACGCTGCCGATATACAGCGAGTCTGTTCTGAGTCCCTCGATAAAGAATCTTCCGAGCCCGTACCATGCAGCATATCCAAGGATCACCTCTCCGTCAAACTTTCTGTGCTTGAAATAAAGGTGCAGGATAATAAAACCTGCGAGGCACCAAAGCGACTCATACAAAAAGCAAGGGTGTATCGGCAGAAGCGGGTCAACGCTTCCGTCGGTTATGTGATCGTTCACATAATCAGCGGTTGTAAAGCTCATCATTCCCCAGGGCTTATCGGTATTTGTTCCGAACGCTTCCTGGTTGAAGAAATTGCCCCAGCGTCCTATTGCCTGTCCGATAAAGAAGCAGGGTGCTACCACGTCCAGCATAGTTGTCAGCCTCAGCTTTTTCATTCGGGTTATTACGCCGCCGACGGCTATCGCACCGATAATTCCGCCGTAGATAGCAAGTCCGCCGTTTCGGAAGTCAAAGAAATCCTTTAATGAAAGGCTGCTGCTGAACAGGATATAATAGAGTCTTGCTCCGATTATCGCACCGAAAAATCCGCCGATCACCGCATCGGTAGCTCTGTCGGGGTCGATACCTGCTTTTTTCATTTTTCTGAATCCGTATATCATCGCAAGGATAATTCCGAGTGCGATGAGGAATCCATACCAGTATATCTTGAAATTGGTCCCGGGGATAGTGAACATCACTCTGTCGATATCCACGCCCGATTTTAAGATGTTATCTCCGTCACCGAAATTCGGGAAAAACACCTTGCCGGGTTCATCGTTCAGCTCCTGCCAGGTCTTTCCCGCCTGTTCTGCCAGCACCTGAATATGCTGTATCATTTTACATTCTTCCTTTCTGTCTTTACTGCTTATTTGTCACGATACTCAGACTGCTTCGCTGAATATCAAAAAGCTCGCTTATCATTGAGTTACACTCCTGCACGGTAAGAGAGGCTATAATATCGAGATCATCAAACAGTGTCAGTTTCTTGCTGTCGAGGCGGTAGTAGAGCATTGCCTCGGCACAGGCTTTAACGTCGTTGATACTGCTGACCTTTTCGCCGTATCTGACACGCTTGTCTATCTCAAAGCGCTCGGCGTCGATACCCTCTTTTATAAGTCTGCCTATCTCTTCGTAAACAAGCTCGCAGACCTTTTGCGGGTCGGCAGATTCGCCTTCTATCATACAGCAGAAATACTTGACCGAGCCTGTATACATATAAGTCCCGAGCGTTGAATTTATAAGTCCGTCCTCGAGCATTCGGTTATAAAGCGGTGAGGTCTGCCCTATCAGCTGTTCAAGAAGCATTCCTGCAATTACCGACCTTTTGAGGTATTCCCTGCCCTCGCAGGCGTCTGCCTTGAAGCCGATACTGAACACGGGTATACCTACGGTACCTGTTTCAACGATAGTCTTTTTGGCTACCTCCCGGGGTTCCTGCGGGAAGAAGCTCTCAAGGTGCTTATCGGGGCTTGCTTTCAGAGTTTTATCACAGATTTCGAGCACCTTCTGCTCGTCGATATTGCCTGCGATAGCGAGTACCATATTGTGAAGGTCGTAGAATGCGTCGTAGCATTTATACATTATCTCGGGAGTTATCTTTGCGATAGACTCGACCGTTCCCGCAACGTCGATACTTATCGGGTGCTTTACATAGAGCGCTTTGAGCAGGTTCTTAAAACACTTTCTCGTCGGAGAGTCGTCGCCCATTTTTATCTCCTGTGCGATGATGCCCTGCTCCTTCTCGACATTTTCCTTTGTGAAATAGGGTGAGCGCACAAAGTCGAGAAGTATCTCCAGCGACTTTTCATAGTTGTCGGTACAGCTGAAATAATACGCTGTTATATCGGTCGAGGTAAAGGCATTGGCAGCTGCTCCCGTTTCGGCGTAAAGCTCAAAGACGCTGCTGTTGTCGTCCGATTCAAAGAGCTTATGCTCGATATAATGGGCTATGCCGTCGGGAACGCTTATAAAGCCGTCGGTATCGTCTGTTTTGAAGCAGTTGTTGATAGAGCCGTACCTTGTGCCGAAATAGGCTTCGACAGTGGAAAAGTCCTCTTTCTTCCACATAAGGATATCAAGTCCCGAGCTGTGATGCACGAGAGTATACTGCTCGTCCAGCTCGTCGCTGCGGATGATCTGCTTATTCATCGCTGTCCACCTCCGTTTCCGGCTCGAGCACATAGAAGGTATCGTACCCGAAGGTATTTGCACAGTCGATGACCTGCTGTCTTGTGATACCCATAAAGATATCGCAGGCTTTTTCAGGCGGATATGCTGTGCCTCGGTAGTTCTGAACTATATAATACTCCGCCATGCGGTAGATAGAATCGTTGTTTGACTTGAAGCCTGTGCAGAGATATATCTTGGCATTTTCGAGCTCCTGCTCGGTAAACTCGCCCCGCTTAACGGCTTTTATCTGTTCAAGCACGGCTTGTTCCGCCTTTTTTATATTCTCCTTGGCAACGCCGCTTGAAACGATCATAGTTCCTTTGATATCGGCGTAGACCGAAGAACAGTAATAGCAAAGCGACATCTTTTCACGCACGTTTGAAAACAGCTTTGAGGTAGGCGTCCCGCCGAGGATCGCTGCAAACACCTTTGCGACATAGATATCTTCATAGGGCGATTTGAAAGCCATTATCATCTTGCACTGGTTCACGTCCTGCGTTTCGTGCTTATAAGCGGTGGTCTGTTTCAGCGGGGACAGCGACCTGTATGTGACAGGCGGTATGCTGACACGGTCAAGTGTGAGAAGCTTATCAACTATCTTTGCTCTTACGCTGTCAAAGTTTCTTCCGCACATTACGACCTCGATATTGGCGCTCGATTTAAGCTCACTGTATCTTTGCATAAGCTGCTGCGAAGTTATGCTGCGGGCATTTTCGACTGTGCCGAGCATTGAGACAGCTGCGGGTTCGCCCTCGTAGACGGTCTCTCTTGCTTTGCGGTTTGAATAGCCGAATTTGTCGTTGAGCTCTGCGAGGATATTGTCCTCAAGCTCTTTCTTTCGCATCGAAACGTACTTTTCACAGAACAGTCCGTTTTCGAGCAGCGGATCGAAAAGGCAGTCGAGCAGGACATCGACGGCTTTGTCGGAGATCACCTCTTTATTTATCGTAAAGTCGTCACATATATACTCGACAGACAAGCCGTTTTCCTGCATATCTCCGACTCTTCTCGAACGTGTGGCGAGAGAAGCTCCGTAAAGGTATCCCAGATGCTTTGAAACATCTACGAGCGTAGGGAGCTTTGCATTCGCACAGGCGAGTATCTCCGTCACAAGGGTGTTCAGCGGTGCATTGACCGCATCTACCGGAGACACAAAGGAAATGCAGATATAATTTGATTTGAATTTTTTATCCGTTATTTCGGTAAGGGCGATGCCTTCACCGACTGTCTTTCTCTGATATGAGATAGGCATACCGTTCCTCCGATCGTTTAAAGCTGATTACTGTCCGGCACCCGAGTTCTGATGCGGGCTTTGCATAAATGCTATATTGTCTGAACCTGCAAGCTTTGCAAGCTTTTCAAGCAGCGCCCTTGTAAGTCTGATGCTTTGGGCGTCTTTAAGACGTATTTTCTTTTTGACATCGGACAGATATATAAAAAGCGCATTGTCCTGCGGTGTACCTGCGTTTTTGACCGCAAGCGACCTTATATTTTCAAGCAGCGCTTTATCGCCTGAGTTCAGACGCACACAGATATCTTTTTTCAGGCAGGCATTTGAATATGCATCTGCTCTTAATATCCTGTCGGCGATGAGCTTTGGCTTTTCGTCCTCTCTGCCCGAGACCTTTCCGCTTGCAAAGATGACATTTCCTTTTGAAAGGATATCCGAATAGCTGCGGTACACCTCGGGGAACACGACAAGCTCGATGCCCGAGGTCGAGTCCTCTATCTGCAAAAAGCACATCATATCGCCTTTTTTTGTTTTAAGTTCCTTGCGTGAGGTTATCATCCCGACAAGCTTTGCCGGCTCGCCCTCGTCCCTGCCTGCGCAAGCCTCGTGATGCTCGGTGAGCTTTTGCGCAGTCGTACACTTATCGGCAGCGGCGACTGCAAGATAGTCATCTGCGGGGTGACCCGAGATATACATACCGAGCGCTTCGTGTTCAAACTCTATGAGCTGTGCTCTTGTAAACTCGTCACGCTTCGGTATCGGTTTTTCAAGGCTTTGTGAGCTGCTTTCGGAGGATATCCCGAAAAAGTCGAGCTGCCCCTCAAGGTTATCGTCTCTTGCTTTTGCAGTGCAGGCGATAACGTCGGCGCAGGCATCTATCATTTCACGGCGGTTGTTGCCGAAGCAGTCAAACGCTCCGCTTTTTATAAGTGCCTCTACTGTGCGCACGCTTACATCTCTGCCGCTTACACGGGAGCAGAAATCCCACAGCGACCTGAACTCGCCGCCGTTCTCACGTTCCTTGATAATATTGGCTATCGAAGCTTCACCGAGGCTTTTTACAGCGAGCAGAGCAAATCTTATGCCCTCCTTATCGGCGGTAAAGCCACGTTCGCTTTTGTTGATATCGACAGGAAGTACTTTTACTCCGTTAGATGTCACATCGGTTATATAGCTGTAAAGCTTATCCGTACTGTCAAGCAGAGCATTCGTCATAAGCGAAGCCATATACTCTTTATAGTAATGACATTTGAGATAAGCCGTCTGATACGAGATAGTCGCATAAGCGGCGGCGTGAGATTTATTGAAAGCATAGCTTGCAAACGATGTCATTTCGTCAAATATCTCGTTTGCAATCTTTTCGGGGACGCCGTTTGCAACTGCGCCGACGCACTGTCCCGGCTCGCCGTGAACGAAAGCTTTTCTTTCCGCCTGAAGGACATCGGCTTTTTTCTTAGCCATAGCTCTGCGGACAATATCGGCTCTGCCGTATGAATAGCCTGCAAGCTTTCGGAATATCTGCATGACTTGTTCCTGATAGACTATACAGCCGTAGGTTACCTCGAGGATATCCTTCAGCAGAGGGTGTTTATATGTCACAAGTCCCGGGTCGTGGCGGTTTCGGATATAGGTCGGGATAGAATCCATAGGTCCCGGTCGGTAGAGGGAGATAACCGCGATAAGGTCCTCTATCCCCGCAGGACGGAGCTTTGTTATAGTTGCTGTCATTCCTGCGCTTTCAAACTGGAACACGCCCTCTGTCCTGCCCTGTGAAAGCATATCGTAGACTGCTTTATCGTCAAGCGGGATTTTGTTTATATCAAAATCGGGGACATACTTTCTGACCTGACGAACACAGTGGTCTATGACCGTAAGATTGCGCAGACCAAGAAAATCTATTTTCAGCAGTCCCAGCTGTTCAAGCACGGTCATCGTATACTGGGTGGAGACCTGTCCGTCCCTTTCATAAACGGGGACATAGCAGTCTACCGGCTCTTTTGTGATAACGACACCTGCGGCGTGCGTGGATACATTTCTCGGCATTCCCTCGACCTTGATGGCTGTATCTATCAGCTCGTGTATCTTTGCGTCGCCGTGATACATTCTGCTCAGCTCGGGGACGCTTTTCACAGCTTCGGAGAGCGTCAGGTTCCTCGGGACGGCTTTGGAAACGGTATCGCCTGTCTGGTAGGACAGTCCCATTACTCTTGCAACGTCCCTGACCGCCTGCTTTGCGGCAAGAGTACCGAATGTAGCTATCTGTGCTACGTGGTCCGAGCCGTATTTGCTGATGACATAGTCGATCACACGCTGTCTGCCTTCCATACAGAAATCAATGTCAAAGTCGGGCATAGAGACACGCTCGGGGTTAAGAAATCTCTCAAAGAGAAGGTCATATTTAAGTGGGTCGATACCCGTGATGCCTATACAGTAGGCACAAAGGCTGCCTGCGCCCGAGCCTCTGCCGCAGCCTACGGGTATGCCGTGCGTTTTTGCGTAATTTACAAAGTCCCAGACTATCAGATAATAGTCGGTGTAGCCCATTTTGGTAATAACGTCAAGCTCATAGTCAAGGCGTTCACGGGCTTCGTCTGTCGGCTTGGGATAACGCTTTTCAAGCCCTTTGCGGCACATATCACGCAGGAACTTTTCGTTATCATCAACACCGTCGATATGAAAGTACGGGAGCTTGGTGCTGCCGAACTCAAACTCGACATTACAACGGTCTGCTATCCTGACGGTATTTTCTATCGCCTCGGGATGATTTGAAAACAGCGCTGCCATTTCGTCGCCGCTTTTTACGTAGAACTCCTCTGTCGGAAATTCGAGCTTGTTGGGGTCATCAAGTGTTGTTGCAGTGGAGATACAGACGAGCACTCTCTGCGTCATTGCATCGTCCTTAGTGAGATAGTGGCAGTCGTTTGTAGCGGCAAGAGGTATTCCCGTCTCGTCGGAAAGCCTTGCGAGAAGCGGTATTATCCTTTTTTGCTCGTCGATGCCGTGATCCTGCAATTCAAGATAGAAATTGCCCTGTCCGAAGATGCTGTTATATTCAAGCGCTGTATGCTTAGCGCCCTCATAGTCGCCGTTTGTGAGCTTTCTGGGTATCTCACCCGCAAGACAGGCGCTGAGGCAGATAAGACCGCCGCTGTATTTTCTGAGCAGCTCCTTATCGACTCTCGGTTTGCTGTAAAAGCCCTCGGTATATGAAAGCGAAACAAGCTTTATAAGATTACGGTAGCCCTCACGGTCCCTGCACAAAAGCAGGAGATGATAAGGAGACTGGTCTATCTTTCCGGCTTTGTCGTGCCTTGTTCTCGGGGCGACGTAGACCTCGCAGCCAATAATTGCTTTTATACCACCGGCTTTGCAGGCTTTATAAAACTCTACCGCAGCGAACATATTGCCGTGGTCGGTGACCGCACAGCTCGTCTGTCCGAGCTCTTTGACACGCTTTACAAGCTCTTTTATGCGGCAGGCACCGTCGAGGAGCGAATATTCGCTGTGGAGATGAAGATGTACAAAATCCGTCAAGTTCTTTTTGCCTTTTCCTTTCTGATATTCTCGGCTATCTCTGCTATCTTCTGCATACGGTGGTTCGCACCGGAACGGGAGATAGGCGTTTCAAGAGCCGCACCGAGTTCCTTCAGCGTAAAATCAATGTTTTCGTACCTGACCCTTGCTATCTCCCGAAGGCTGTCGGGGAGCGAGTCAAGTCCCATAGTACTGTCAATGAGCTCGATATCACTTATCTGTCTTTCGGCGGCGTTGAGCGCCTTGTCGATATTGGCGTTATCACAGTTCATCGAACGGTTTATCTTGTTTTTGACTTCCTTCATCATCTTGACATTCATTATCTCCAGCGAGGACATCTGTGCGCCCATCATAGTAAGAATGTCGATGATGTTTTCGGAGTCTTTTATATAAACTATCTGGTAATGCTTTCTTTCAACGTGCTTGGGGATTATCCCGTAGTTGTCGATAAGCAGGAGCCCCAGCGCATTGCAAAGCTCCAGCGTTGGCATAACGAATTCCATATGGTATTTCTTTTCGGGGTTGTTCACGCTGCCGCAGGCAAGGAATATGCCTCCCACGACATAGGGATAATACTTGGCTTTGGGAAGGTCGTCATAGGTCATTCCCCTGCTCTGGTCGAGCTGAAAATAATCAAGCAGATACAGTCTGTCCTGTTCGGAGGGGATACGCAGGTCGTACAGAACGACGGTATTTGAGCGCTGTATCTCGGTGACGGTGACTGCATTGTCACAGCCGAGTATACGGCTGACGTTGAGGACAATGAAGTCGCAAAGGAGCTTATTCTCGGTCAGTACGGTTATAGCGCTGTCGCTCAGCTCGTTTGCGCACAAAAGGATACCCATAAGACAGGCATCTGCTTTGTCCTTTGAGTTTATCCTCTGTATTATCTCCTGCTTTGCACGAAGCGAAAAGGAAAGCTCCTTTTCTTCGGTCATACTATCGTTTTTCAATGTCACGGTGCTGTATCCTTATCTTATGATTTTTTCCCCGCAGGTGATGTGCCATAGCCTCTGCGAACGCCACGCTCCTATGCTTTCCGCCCGTACAGCCAAAGGCGATAACGAGCTGTGCCTTGCCCTCTTTCTCGTAAAGCGGTATAAGAAAGTCAACAAGGTTGCAAAGCTTGTCCAGCAGTCTTTTTGACTGGTCGAATTTCATTACATAGGTGTACACCTCGGGGTTAAGCCCTGTGAGGTTTTTCAGTTCGGGTACGTAAAACGGATTGGGCAGACACCTTACGTCAAAAACAAGGTCGCCCTCGGGCATATACCCGAATTTGAAGCCGAACGAGCGGACATCTATGCGCATATAATCGGTGTTCTCCGAGAAGATCTCCCTCATTCTCTCACGGAAATCATTTACACGGGTATTGGTCGTGTCGATGTAGTAATCAGCCATTGCCTTGATAGGCACAAGCGTTTCTCTTTCGGTCTCGACGGCTTTTCTTATATTTCCGAAGGAGACCTCATCAAGAGGGTGCTTTCTTCTGGTTTCTTTATATCGGCTGATGATAACATCATCGGAACAGTCAAGAAAGATAAGCTTCAGTCCGACATCCTCGTGACGCAGATTCTCAAGCGTATCCTTGAGCTTAAGGAACAGCTCTCCGCTTCTTATATCGATAACGAATGCGACCTTATCTATCTTGCTTTCGGACTGATTGCAGATATCGACGAATTTGCCGATAAGCTCCGGAGGCATATTATCTATACAGTAGTAACCGAGGTCTTCAAGGACATCGACACAGCTTGATTTGCCCGAGCCGGACATTCCTGTAATTATAACGAACTGCATGATTCAGACCTCCTCGTATGGGACTATCCTGACTTCACATTCAAGGAGCTGTCCCGTCTTTTCAAGAACTATTTTTTTGACCTGTTCTATAAGAGCCACAACATCGGCAGAAGTGGCGTTATCGGCATTTATCACAAAGCCGCAATGCTTTTCGGAAACCTTTGCGCCGCCTACGGTAAAGCCCCGCAGCCCGCTGTCCTGAATAAGCTTGCCCGCAAAGAATCCCTCGGGGCGCTTGAAGGTCGAGCCTGCGTTGGGGTATTCAAGCGGCTGTTTGTCACGGCGCTTGCCCATAAGCTCGGACATTTTATCCTCGATATGGTCTCTCCTGCCCTTTTGGAGCTCGAAGGTCGCTTCACAGACAACAGCGCCTGTTTTCTGGACACTACTGTAACGGTATGACATATTCAGCTGTTGTGCCGTGAGCATTTGCAGCTCGCCGTCGGGGTCTACGGCAACGCAGCTTGTGATAACGTCCTTTATCTCGCCGCCGTACGCTCCTGCGTCCATATACACCGCACCGCCGACAGTTCCCGGTATACCGTAGGCAAATTCAAGTCCGCTGAGTGAATGCTCGGCTGCAAAGCGGCAAAGCTTCATCAGACTGCAGCCTGCCTGTGCGGTGACTGTCGTATCGTTTTCAAGCCTGATACCGGACATTTTGCTGCCTATATGCAGCACAGCGCCGTTGAAGCCACGGTCGTCAAACAGGACGTTAGAGCCTTTGCCCAGAACAAAAGTGCGGACGTTTTCAGCCTTTGCGGTCTTTAACAGCAGGCTCAGGCTTTCGGTGGAATCAACATTTATAAAAGCCTTGCAGGGTCCGCCGAGTTTAAATGTAGTATGCCCCGAAAGAGGCTCGTTCATAAGTATCTCGCAGCCGCACTGTCCTGCGGTATCCAAAAATCTTTCTATGCTCATAAGTTGACGTCCGAAGGTCACGGACTCTCCTTTCATTAAGTCTTTTAAAATTCAATCTCGGGATGTTTGCGGCGGATAAATTCTGCAAGTCTGTCAAAGTCGGAATTGATGACGAGGCGCTCGGGGAAACCGACCTCCGACGCTATTTTCTTTGCGGTATCGACCACACCGATAAGCTCGCAGTAGTGTGCGTCGGAATCAAACACGACAGGCACCTCGTATTTCTTGCAAAGCTTAAGCACCTCGTAGGAATTCTCGTAAGAGCCTTTCTTGTAAAGAATGGAGCTTTCGTTTATCTCCACAAGCTTCCCGCACTCCTTGAACTTTTTTATGCACTTTTCAAAATCTATCGGGAACAATGCCGTCGTGCAGTGACCGATAACGTCAACGATAGGGTCTTCTGCGGCTTTAAGATAAGCCATTGTATGGTTCTGAACAGTCGAAGGCTCATAGACCTGTCTGTGCATCGAAGCGACTACCCATTCGAGGTTTTCAAGCGTTTTGCGGGGCATATCGAGCTCGCCCTCATTATTGAGTATATTTGTTTCGACGCCTCTTAATACCGTTACACCGCAAATATGTCTGGGCAGGACTCTGAGATTGTCAAAGTGCCAGATGTGCGGCGAGTCGGGCATTTCGCCCCAATGGTCAGTCATTGCGATTATTCTTATGCCTTTTTCGGCAGCGCTTTTGCAGTTCTCGGTAATTGTCGAATATGCGTGTGTAGATGCAAGTGTATGCGTGTGCATATCGCCGATGATATTCATTTTATTCCTTACTTCCCTCTGAAATCAAACTCTGTTTCTAATCTCTTACCTCTTACCTCTTAATTCTTACCTCTAAAAGTTATCCCAGCTTTTTACCTTATCCTTTTTGTCCATTTGCAGACCGAGGTTTTCAAGAAGCTCGGCAGCGGCGTTGTAGCCCATCTTCTTCTGACGGTTGTTCATAGCTGCGACCTCGAGGATAACAGCGAGGTTACGACCCGGCTTGATAGGTATTGTGAGACTGGGGACTTTTACGCCGAGGATAGCGGTATACTCGTTGTCAACGCCCATTCTGTCGTATATCTTGGAGCTGTCCCACGGTTCAAGCTCAACGATAAGGTCTATTTTCTCGCTGACCTTGATAGCACCCATACCGAACAGTCTTCTTGTATTGATGATACCTATGCCTCGAAGCTCAAGGAAATGGCGGATATTATCGGGTGAAGAGCCGACGAGGACCTTGTTTGAGGTCTTTCTTATCTCAACGGCATCGTCCGCAACGAGACGGTGTCCACGCTTTACAAGCTCAACAGCAGTTTCGCTCTTACCTACGCCGCTTTCGCCGACGATGAGCAGTCCCTCGCCGTAAACCTCGATAAGCACGCCGTGACGGGTGATTCGGGGTGCAAGCTCGACGCTCAGATATCCGATAAGCGAAGCGATGAAGGCTGTTGTGCTGTCGTTCGTCCTTGCGATAGGGACTTCGTATTTCTTAGCTATCTCGAGCATTTCGGGGTAAAGCTCGTGGCCTCTTGCTACGATGAAAAGCGGTATCTTCGTTGCGAACAAAGCGTCGATACGCTGATATCTTGTTGTTTCGTCGAGCGATGCGAGGTAAGCGAACTCCATATTTCCGCATATCTGGACACGCTCTGCGTTGAAATACTCGTAAAAGCCCATAAGCTGGAGTCCGGGTCTGTTGCAGTCGTTCTCGGTAACGGTTATCTCGTCGATGCAATCGGGTGAATAGACCATTTCACAGTTGAGCTGGTCGACAATATCCTTTACCTTTACGCTGAATATCTCTGCCATAGTTTTCTTTCCTTTCGTATTTAAAGTTAGATCTTTAACAGTCCTTTTTTACACATCTCGTTTGCGGCGACAAGTATGCCCATTCTGCCGCTGGGGTAAGTGATGCCGCCCTGGAGCCACGCTGCGAACGGCTCTCTTATCGGGGCGTCTGCCGAAAGCTCGATAGATGCGCCCATTGTGAAAGCTCCCGCAGCCATTATTACCTTGCTTTCGTACCCGGGCATATCCCAGGCCTCGGGAGTCACAAAGCTGTCAACAGGCGAGCCTTTCTGTATGCCCTTGCAGAATGCTGTGAGGTTGTCTTCATTTTCAAGCAGCACCGATGCGATTATATCCGTCCTTGTTTCGCTGCTTTGCGGAAGCGTTTTAAAGCCGAGCTTTTCAAACAGTCTGCAGGCAAATACCGAGGTCTTGACGGCGGCAGCCACAGTCTGCGGAGCGAGGAAAAATCCGAGGAACATCTCTCTGTTCTGCGAGAGCGTACAGCCGACCTCCTTGCCCATTCCCACACAGGTCAGTCTGTCGGCACATTTTTCAACGAGGTCTGCTCTGCCGCAGATATAGCCTCCCGTGCTTGCAATACCGCCGCCGGGATTCTTTATAAGTGAGCCGATGATCAGGTCTGCGCCGACGGAAAGCGGCTCCTGCTTTTCGACGAACTCACCGTAGCAGTTATCGACCATTACGATTATATCGGGGTTTGCGGCTTTTGCAGCCTGCGCTATCTTTGCGATGATGTCAACGCTGAGCGACGGGCGGAGCGAATAGCCTCTCGAGCGCTGGATATATGCGACCTTTGCGGTCTTTGCTTTTTGAGCGATAGTTTCGTAATCGGGGTCACGGTCGTTGAGCAGGTCGGCCTGTTCGTACTTTACGCCGAAATCGGCAAGCGAGCCCGAGCCTTTTTCGCCAGTCAGACCGATAACACCTTCAAGCGTATCGTAAGGTCTGCCGACGCAGGAAAGAAGCGTGTCGCCCATACGCAGCACTCCGAAAAGTGCGGTGGAAAGGGCGTGTGTGCCGTTAACGAAAGTGTGGCGCACGATTGCGTCCTCGCCGCCGAAAGCCTGCGCATAGACCTTATCGAGAGTATCCCTTCCGCAGTCGCCGTAGCCATAGCCTGTCGTGCCTTTCAGGCAGCTCTCACTCACACGGTTGTCGATAAAGGATTTGAGCACCTTTTCGCCGTTATACTGCGCTATCTCGTCGGTCTGCGCAAACATCGCCGCACATTCGCTCTCCGCTTGCTTTGCAAGCGCAAGTATACGTTCATCTATCCCAAACAAGTTTTCTGTCATTGATTATCTTCCTTTGATCTTTGGTATTCTTCTCTTTCGATGCAGTAGCAGACCTCGCCTGTCGGCTGTTCGCCCGCTCTTTTAAATCGTTCAACGGTATCGGTCATGTGCATTCTGGACTTAACGAGCACCCTGCCCGACTTGGTATTCTCTGCTCTGTGATAAGCTTCGAGCCTATCGAAGTCTGTATTATCGAAAGCGTATGAGATAAGACCCGCAAGCGCTTCGCCTGCATAGCCCTTTCCCCAGCAGCGCTTTGATATGCAATACTCTATCTCGGCAGTCTTAACATCGTCAAACACTTTGCAGAATGCTATCTGACCGATATTGTGACCGCTTTGTTTTTCAATTATCGCCCATCTGTAATAACCGGACAGGTCGTAGTCTTTAATATACTTTCCGAGCAGTGCTTTTGTCTGCTCCGGGGTCTGATACACAGGCTCGCCGTATTCGATCTGTATATCCGGGTCAGCTGCCCAGTAATCGAACATATCCGTTTCGTCGCCCTGCTGAAATGGGCGGCAGATGAGCCTTTGTGTTTCAAATGCTGATGCTTCGGTATGCTGCATAGCGCTCAACTCCTTATCCGTTTGTATCAGACAGCTTTCTGTCAACGTGGATCGCAGCTGCAACAGCAGCAGTTATCTGTGCGGCAAGCGGCAAAAGCTGCATAAGTATATCAGCTTTTTCGCTCATCATAGGCAGCAGCACGAAAACAACGAACAGCATCAGTGCAAAGCCAGCTGCGCCGGTGATCAGCCACAAAAGTCCGCATTTTCTGTTTGCATAGTGCCAGTTGCTGACATTGAGCATCGCTTTTTGTGTTTTAAAACCGACAGCACCGTTTATCGGCTTATTGGCGGTCATCATCAGAAGTATCCCGCCGAGGATAAGTGAAAATGAAATGACCGTACTCACTACTGTCAGTATCATTTATATCTCCCCTTGTTCTAAAAATCTGTATCTTTTCTTTCAAGAACTATATCGAGCCCGCACTTTTTAAAGCCGATCTCCTCGTAATAGCTGACTCTGTGCGGGCGGGCAAACAGCCTTACATCAAAGCCATCTGCGGTGAGCTTCTCGCCTATCCAGTAAAGCAGCTTTCTTGCGTAGTGGTTTCCACGGTACTCGGGGAGCGTTCCGACATGACCGATAAGTGCGACCTTGTCGATTATATACTGAACAGTCGCTGTTGTGCAGCCATCATAGATAAAGCTCTGCGAAAGTCCTCTGCGGACACGGTGAGAGGTGTCTGTGAGCCAAAGGCCGTGATTGTTCTTTATCGCAGGAAAGCACTCGGCAAGGATGTTAAAGACATCATCAAGCCTCGGCAGCTCCTCCACGGGAAGCTCCGGGATACCGCAGCTCTCACAGAAAGCGAACTCGGTACGCCTGTCGCCGACATATTCTATCTGGCACATTCTTTCGAGCTGCGGAGCATACTCAACGGGAAATTCGACCGACAGAGGCTTGTTCATAACAATAAACGAAGCTATCTCGGAGAGGATATCACCGCTGAGGGTTACGCCATCAAATGCCGACACCATCATAGAGGAATTGAAAACACAGATGATGCCGCAGTGTTCATCGTAATCGTCAACAGCAAAAAAGCGGCAGAACTCATATTTGGTTGAATACGCAAGAAAATGCGATTTTATGCGCCTTGTATAATTGTTCGGCGCAAGCTTTTCAAGCGTTGGCATAGAAAGCTTAGTGAGCTGATATATCATTTATTGTAGGTCCTGTCCAAAAGTAGTTTTATTAGCTTATACGCGTTATCCATATCCGACTGTTTTATAACGCAGCCGGGCGAATGGAGATATCTGCACGGAAGCGACACGGCGGTCGTTCTTACACCGCCCCTTGACAGATGTATCGCACCTGCATCGTTCCCGCCTGCGATGACCGATTTGGTCTGACAGGGTATGCCGTTTTGCTGTGCTGTTTCAAAAGCGAGGTCATACATCTGCTTATCGTATATCGTATGTCTGTCCATATACGACACGACGGGTCCTTTGCCAAGCTCGCAGACCTTCTTTTCGTTCTGCGCACCCGGTATATCCGAAGCAGTCGTTGCTTCAAGCACAAATGCATAGTCGGGAGCAACGGTATAGCTTGCAGCAGTCGCACCACGAAGCCCTATCTCCTCCTGAACGACAAAGGTGAAATACGTGTCGTACTCCGGTTTGTCCTGAATGAGTTTTATCATCATAGCACAGCCTGCTCTGTCGTCGATAGCCTTGCACTTTACAAAGCCGTCGCCGAAGCTGAGGAACTCCGAAACGAAATGCACGCTGTCGCCCTGTCTGACAAGCTTCTGCGCTTCTTCCCCGCTTTCACAGCCGATATCTATAACAAGATCGTCAAAGGGAACAGTCCTGTTCCTTTCGTCCTTGCTGATGTTATGGACTGCTTTATGTGCGATAACACCGGTGACGCCGCCGACAGTTACACGCTTTCCGAAAACGACCTTAGGGTCAACGCCGCCGACACAGTCAAATTTCAGCGTACCGTCGGAGTTTATATAGGTCACTATCAAGCCGACCTCGTCCATATGTGCCGAAACGATCACCTTATTTTTCGGGGTCTTGCCTTTGCAAAAAGCGATAACGTTCCCAAGCGGGTCAACGCTTACCTCAGCACGGTCTTTGATCTGTGAGATGATATATTCCCTTACTCTGCCCTCATCTCCCGAAATGCCGTTGAGCAGGCAGAGGTCTTTTAGCAATTCCGTCATATCCTGCACCTGCCTTGAGCAAATTCAGCTATAAGAGAAGCTGTATTATCTATATCCCTGAGGTCGATGACCTCTACGGGGGTATGCATATATCTGAGAGGCACAGACAAAGTGACTGTCCTGACGCCCGACTTGGAAATGCTTATCCTGTCGGCATCGGTGCCTGTTTTGCCGTTCATTACCTCTATCTGATAAGGGATACCGCTTTGCTGTGCGGTTTTGATAAAGGCATCGGAAAGCTCCCTTGAAAGGCTCGGAGCTACGCCTATCATAGCGCCCTTTCCAAGCACGCCGAAGCCGTCGCTGCTGTCGCTGTGAGAGTGTGCGAAGGTGACGTCAACTGCGACTGCAAGGTCTGCATCGAGCTTATAGGAGCCTGTTGCTGCGCCACGCTCTCCCGTTTCCTCCTGCGAGGCAAAAAGGACACAGATATTATAGGCAGTCTGCTTATCTTTCAGCTTATCCAGCGCAAGCAGTATCGCTGCGACTCCGCATCTGTCATCGAGAGCCTTCGAGGTGACCGTATGACCCTGCATTATCTCAAGCTCGTTCTCAACGAGGACTCTGTCGCCGAGCGAGACGATTTGTTCAGCTTCCTCTTTTGTCAAGCCGATATCGACATAAAAGCTGTCGCTGTTATTCTCCTCGCCGTCCTTTTGCAGATGAGGCGGGATAGATGTAACAACGCCATAAAGCTTCTGCCTGCCGAGAACGGTTACCTGCTGTGCTGTGAGCACACGGTCGTCGGTACCGCCGCAATTTGAAATCTTCAGAAAGCCATCGTCGGTGATATAGGTCACGATACAACCTATCTCGTCGATATGAGCTTCGAGCATCAGCGTTTTTTTGTTTTCGTCATGCTTGCCGACCGTTCCGATCACATTTCCGAAGCTGTCGATGCTGACATCGGCATATTCACGCAGAAAGCCTGCGGCTGCTTCACAAGCATTTTTCTCGCTTCCCGAAACTCCGCTTGCTTTGCAAAGCCCGGTCAGCACTTTCAATAGTTCCATTGTGATACCTGTTCCTTAAAGATTATTTACAAGCTGTTTGAAATGTCTGCCTCTGTCCTCGAACATTCTGTACATATCAAAGCTTGCGCACGCAGGCGAAAGCGATACTATATCGCCCTCAACGGCGTAGTGGTGAGCTATATCGACTGCTTCAGCCATATCTGCGACCCTGACTATCCTTATGTTCTCGGGGTCGTACTTGGGAGAAGCCTTTACTGCGTCCTGTATCTTCTGAGCTGTTTCGCCCATAAGTATCAGCACCTTGACCTTTTCACAAAGCGCATCTGCCATAGGCTCAAAGGATATGCCCTTATCCGAGCCGCCCTGTATCATTATCTGCTTCTGGTCGAAAGCGTCGAGGCAGGCAAGCACTCTTGTCGGGCTGGAGGCGATAGAATTGTTGTAATACTTGACGCCGTCAAGCTCACGGACGAACTCTATCCTGTGCTCTACACCGCCGAAGGTCTTAGCGACGTTTACAACGCTCTGGACGGAGACATCGCCGTAGGTCATAGCGATAGCGGTAAGGTAGTCCTCAACGTTGTGCATTCCGGGTATTTTTATATCCTTCATATGGACATACTCGGTGACTTTTCCGTGGTCGTTGTAGCAAAGCATACCGTCCTCACGCAGGAAGCTTCCGTTATCTACGACTGTGCGGCGGCTGAAATATCTGAGATTGCCTCTGACAAAGCCGCTGAGCTGTCTTGTCGTTTCGTCGTCGTAGCTGAGAACGGTCTTTGAATAGGAATTCTGGTGAAGGATAAGATTTTTCTTTGAATCTATATACTCCTGCATATCCTTATGGACGTTGAGGTGATTGGGGCGGATGTTGGTAATTCCTGCAACGTCGGGAGATTCTCTCATCGAGATAAGCTGGAAGCTTGAAAGCTCGACTACTGCGACATCTGCCTCGGAGATAGTTTCAACTATCGGGAGCAGTGCCTTTCCGATGTTTCCTCCGATATGCACACGCTTGCCCTCGGCTTTAAGGAACTCGCTGATGAGCGTAGTCGTTGTGGTCTTGCCGTCGGAACCGGTAACTCCGTATATCCTGCAGGGGCAGAGGTCAAAGAAAGTTTCCATTTCGCTGGTCACGACTATACCCATGCTCCTTGCCTTTTCAAGCTCGGGGCGGTTGAAATAAAAGCCCGGTGTTCTGAAAACGACATCGCAGTTGTATATCTCGTTGATATAGTCCTTTCCGAGCGAGAAATCAGCGCCCTTTGCTACGAACTCCTCGTATATCGCTTCATCGAACTCGTCCTTAGTTTTCTGGTCGCAGATAACGACCTGTATGCCCTTTGAAAGGAAAAGCCTTATAAGTGCAAGGTGGCTGACGCCGACACCTATAAAAGCTACTCTTTTGTTTTTCAACTCACTGAAATACCTTTGTGATCTTGTCATAAAAGATCCTCCTTACGATGAAATAGCTGAAACAGCGCAAATACGCATTATCAGCAGGTATTGCATCATTAATTGTGCATACCTAATCTATTATAGTATACATCATTTCAAGCCAAATTGCAAGTATTTACCCCATATTTACCCCTTAATTATGCAACAAAAATCGCACCTGCGGTATGATAATTATTGTAGACATTTTCCGCCTTGCCTTTTATGTCTAATATTTTATGGTCGGGAACATTTCTTTTTGTTCAAAAGGTTGAAATTTTCAAATTCGCTCAAATGCTATTGTAAAATGTCGAAATATAAAGTATAATTATTATGCAGGAGCCTTTGCGGCGAAATGCTAAATTCTGGACACGGAGGAAACTATAATGGGTAATAACGCTGACAAGATCCTTTTTGACAACAATTCAAGAGTTGCTCCTTTGGGACTTCTCGCAATGGAGGGAGCAAAGGAACTCGGTGAAAAGGTAAACTGGTATCTTACAAACTGGGCAAATGAAAACGAGTACGCTGTGGACACTTTCCTTGTACAGTCTGACTGCCCCCGTTTTTCATCCGGCGACGGCAAGGGACTTATCAAGCAGACTGTCAGAGGCAACGACCTTTTCATACTCTGCGATGTAGGCAACTACAACATCAAGTACAACCTTTTCGGCGAACTCAACTGTATGTCGCCTGACGATCATTTTCAGGATCTTAAAAGGCTTATCCAGGCTGCCAGCGGCAAGACCCACAGAATAAATGTAATCATGCCTACCCTTTACGGCGGCAGACAGCACAGAAGGAATTACCGTGAATCGCTCGACTGTGCTGTTGCGCTTCAGGAGCTTCAGGCTATGGGCGTTTCAAACATACTTACATTTGACGCTCACGATCCCCGTGTACAGAATGCTATCCCGCTTATGGGCTTTGATAACATCATACCTTCATATCAGGTCCTCAAGGCTATGTTCAAGAGCATTGACGATTTCAAGCCAAACAAGGAGCACTACATGATAGTATCCCCGGACGAGGGTGCTATCAACAGAAATATGTACTACGCATCTATCCTCGGCGTTGACCTCGGAATGTTCTATAAGAGACGTGACTACTCTACTGTTGTAAACGGCAGGAACCCTATCGTTGCACACGAGTATATGGGCAACGATGTATCGGGCAAGGATATCTTCGTTGCTGACGATATTATTTCCTCGGGCGAATCCATGCTGGACATAGCTATCGAGCTTAAAAAGCGCAAGGCAAACAGGATATTCTGCTATGCTACATATCCTATCTTCACAAACGGTCTTGATTCTTTTGACAAGGCTTATGCAGACGGTATAATCGACGGAGTTTTCGGCACCAACCTCACATACAGGACACCGGAGCTTCTTTCAAGCCCATGGTTCCACGAGGTGGACTGTGCAAAGTATATTGCCTACTATATCGCATCGCTCAACCACGATCTTTCGATATCCAACGTTATCGACCCTCACTCAAAGATACAGGCGCTGCTCAAAAAGTATGGCATAAAGTAAAAACGCAAAAAGCTCCTCATCAAACGGGGAGCTTTTTTAGTTATATGATCTAAGAAATAAAGAGGAGAAAAGCTATGATATTTGCAGGAATCGTTGCGGGGGGCAGCGGTACAAGAATGAAAAGCGTCGGCGTTCCCAAGCAGTTCATACGGATACTCGGAAAGCCGATGATAATATACACCGTTCAGAAATTTGCGCAGCAGCGGCACATCAACGAGATCTACATCGGTATCAAGCCCGACTGGCACGAGTTTATGGACAAGCTTCTGGACGAATACGATATAGACAGGCAGCGTGTTCACGTCATTGACGGCGGTGCCGACAGGAACGAGACCGTTATGAACATAGTTGCGGCGATAAAGTCCGTTCACAAAATAAAAAAGGGCGATATAATCCTTACGCACGATGCGGTAAGGCCGTTTGTCACCGAAAAGATAATCGAGGACAACATCATAGGCGCTTTGAAATACTCTGCCTGCGGCACTTATGTTCAGTGCATTGACACTGTCGTAAGCTCCGGGGACGGCGACACGGTCGATTCGACTCTTGACAGGAGCAAGCTTTACAGAGCGCAGACTCCGCAGAGCTTTGACATAACGCTGCTTGACAAGTATTACGGTGAGCTTGACAGCGAACAGAAGGCAAAGCTTACAGACACATGCAGCATTTTCACAGCGGTAGGCGAAAAGATACACATCGTCCAAGGCGATGTCATCAACATAAAGATAACTACGGAAAACGACCTTATTATAGCAAATCTGCTTGCGACAAGGGTTTAGGAGGAAACGATGAGGATAGTCACTCTTGTTGAGAACACTCTGGGAAACAGCGGCTGTATCGCCGAGCACGGACTCAGCTTCTATATCCAAACGCAAAAGCACAGACTTCTTGCAGACGCAGGCCAGACCGACGCTGTTGTCACCAATGCGCAAAGGCTTGGGATAGAGCTTTCGGAGGTCGACACGGTAATTCTCAGCCACGGGCACTACGACCATTCAGGCGGAATACTTCCCTTTTCAAGGCTAAACTCAAAGGCGAGGATAATAATGCAGAAAAAAGCCTGTGAGCCGCACTACAATATGGACAGGTACATCGGCATCGACGAGAATATCACAAAGCTCGGAAACATTGAGCTTATCGAGGGCGATATGGAACTTGACGACGAGCTTTCGCTTTTCACGGGGATAACCGGAAGGCGATGCTTTCCGCAGGGCAATCTTAGGCTGAAAATGCTTCGGGACGGCGAAAAGGTGTGCGACGATTTCTCACACGAACAATGCCTTGTAATTTCGCAAAACGGCAAAAAGCTCCTCATTTCGGGCTGTGCTCATAACGGGATACTGAATATCCTTGACAGATACAAGGTGCTTTACGGCGGTCATCCCGACTATGTGCTGACGGGATTTCATATGATGAAAAAGGACGGCGAGCACACTCCCGAGGAAATAACTGTGATCGAGCAGACAGCCTGTGAATTAAAAGAGCTTGACACTGTATTTTACAGTGGGCACTGCACCGGCATCCCTGCCTTTGAACGAATGAGGGCGATCATGGGTGACAAGCTTCGGGCTTTACACAGCGGAGACGAGATTATTCTTGAATAAGCAGTAAAAGAACTCCCCGATTTCGAGGAGCGTTTATTCAAAGATCGATTCCGTACACAAAATCGTCCATAACAAAGCCGTTTCCGATATCCACGACCTGCTCTCTGATGACCTTCATACCGAATGCTTCGTAGACCTTTATCGCACTGTAATTATGGCGGTTCACGGTGAGCCATATGCTCTTATAGCCACGCTCTTTTGCAAGCTCCTTGACAAATCTGAAAGCCTGCGAAGCATATCCGTTGCCTCGGTATTCCTTATACATATACAGCTTGGAAAGAAAAAGCGAGCCGTCGGGCTGCGGAACAAACGCAAAGTACCCTATCCTTGTGCCGTCGAGAACAAAGTTATAATACTCATAGCCCTCCGTGCCGACCTGTTTTTTTATTGCCGCAAAGGACTGGTAATTATCGACCATATAGTCTATCTGCTCATCGGAAATAACGCCCTCAAAGCACTCGTGCCAGATATCAGATGCCATTTCGGCAGTTCTTCTGAGTTTATGGTCTGTTTCACACTTTACAAATTCAAGCATTATCTCCACATCCTTTCAGGTATTCGATGAATTGCTTGGCAACTCTCGGTGAGCGTCCGCCTCTTGCGAGCGCAAAGGCTTCGGCTTTCATATCAAGCTCGTCCTTGGGCATTTCAAGCTCATACTGCTTTGCGAGGCTTGAAACGACCTCGAGGAAGGTCTTTTTATCGGGCTTCTGGAACGTCACGGTCAGACCGAACCTGTCCGACAGCGAAAGAAGCTCCTGCATAGTGTCCTTAAAATGTATCTCGTCGCCCTGGCGTGCAGAGAATGTTTCTCTGACAAGGTGGCGGCGGTTTGAGGTCGCATAGATAACAAGGTTTGCCGCAGACGAGGAAACGCTGCCCTCGAGTATCGCTTTGAGTGCGGCAAAGTCATCGTCGTCCTCGGTAAAAGAGAGGTCGTCGATAAAGATGATGAACTTCAGCGGGTTCCTGCTGACAGTTTCAACTATCGTCGGCAGTTCGTGGAGCTGTTTCTTTTTGAGCTCGATAAGTCTTAGTCCCTGCGGGGCATATTCGTTGGCTATCGCCTTTACTGTCGAGGACTTTCCCGTTCCGCAGTCGCCGTACAAAAGCACATTATTGGCAGGCTTTCCGTTGATAAGAGCAAGGGTGTTCTTTATGACCTGCTCTCTTTCAAGCTCGTAGTTGCACAGCTGTTCAAGGCGTATCGGGTCGGGAAATTCAACAGGAACTATCTTTGAATTCTCAATAACAAAAACGTGGAACTGAGAATAGATACCGTATCCGAATTTGCTTATCTGGTGTATCCTGTCGGCGTAGATCTGCGAGAAATCGAGCTTTTGTATCTTATACGCAGGCAGGAAGCCGTCGTAGTTTATCTTTGATGTTATCTCTGCTGACGGTATCTCGGAAAGCTCCTGTATTATTTCAAGCTCGTTTGCGAGACATTCTTCGAGCAGTCTGCCGGTGTGCTTGCCCTCGCCTCTGCGAAGCATAAACAGGTTCTCGTTTTCAAGCACGAGCTTTAGTATATAGCTTGTGAGGTCGTCTGAATAGGCATAGAGCTCGCAGACGAAATCACAGTATTTTTCGATGCTTTTATCCGTATCGTCGCCAAGGCACGCTTGCACGGCTTCAAGGAATTTTCTGAACACAGGCTGCTGATGCAGGCTTTTAAAGATAACAAGGGTTCTTGCGTCAACAAGCAGCTTATTGAGGTCATTCATCACGGTCACTCACTTCACGTCTGTATTTGTTTAGAATATTATATTACTTTTTTCCCGTTTCGTCAACAGTGAGCTAAAAAAACGGGATAATTAACAGCTAATTTACTAATAATGCGAAAAAACGCTTGACAAACCCCGTTTCATTTGATATAATATATAAGCACTTGCAAATGTCCGCTTGGTCAAAACCCTGTAAATGCGGCTGCAAGGGTGATGAGCTATTAGCTCAGTTGGCAGAGCATTTGACTTTTAATCAAAGGGTCTGGGGTTCGAATCCCCAATAGCTCACTACCGTCTGTCCTTATCGGGTCAGACGGTTTTTTATTTGTTTTTGCATACTCTGACAAAAAAGACCGCAGTTATCCCTTTGAAACGGATATGCGGTCTTATTGTTTACTTTATAAGGTCAAGCTTTTTCTGAGTGTTTATCATATGCTTTCTGACGGCGTCGATCTCTCCTGTATACTTATTGAACCACTCAACGTCAGCCTCCTGCGGCTGCTCCTGCAAGAGGATAGCCTGCACCAGCGCCGACTGCGAACGTGAACGCTTACGCTCTATCTCCTCGATAGTTTTACGGCATTTCATTATCTCTTTTTTATATTTCCTTTTTTCACTCATCGTCTTTCCCTCCTAATTTCCCTTTTTCTCCACCGAATCAACGATCTGACGCATCTCGTCATAGCCCTTGTCAAGATTGTCATACACATCCTTCAGAGCAGTGCTGACAGCTTCAAGCTTAGTTTTCATCTGCACGGGATATTTCACAAAGCAATAGTGCAGTTCGTTCACGGCTTTCTGCTTTTCGTTCAGTTCTTCGTCCTCGATAAGGAACAAGAACGACCTTGCAGTACCGAGGTTGGATATGACCATATTGTAATGAAGATCGAGGTCTATCTTCCGGTCGAGATAGGTATCTATCTCCTCTGCTGCGTCAGCAATACAGTTCTGGTACTGTGTTCGCAGGCGTTCCCTGTTTTCCTTTATTTTATCGATATATAGGCCGATAAATACAAGCAGTGCTATCAGAAGTATCATTGACCAGATGATCGCACTAATCATCTTCCTTTTCATTATCTTTTCCTGATTCACTGTCCATCACTTCGCTTTCATTGAGCTTAGCCTGCTGTCTGAGCTTTTCCTTTTCCCTCTCGATAGCTTCACGGATAAGCTTCTGCTTTTTCTCATCGGCGATCTCCTTCTTTTCGGAGCCTTCGTTCTCGTCCTCACTGCTTTCGCTTTCGTCTGTGTCCGTACCTCTGATGACCTTTATAAGTGTTCTGGACTCATATATGCAAATGCACACGGTCGGCAGTATGAACAGTATCATCAAAAGCTTTCTCGAAGAAGCAAACGAGCCGATGAATCTGAAAAGCCATATTTTTCTGACATATTTGCCGATAACTCTGTCGGGGCGCACCTTATAGGTATCCTCAACGGGATTCGCATCGCCCTTTACGGTAAAGGTGCCGTCATCATTTATCCTGATTATCCTGTGGGAATTGGGCATATCCTTTATCTGCGGGTCGTCGGAATAGAATGTGATGACATCTCCGACTTCGAGCTCCGAAACATCTGTCTGCTTGATAAGGATAACGTCGTCAACGTGGATAGACGGCTCCATACTTCCCGTAAGGACTTTCATTACGCTGTATCCGCCGATCCTTGCGACCTTGCCTCTGATGTTGCACACGAACACATAAACGACGATAGCGAACATAACTGCGATCAATGCGATAAGAGTGATCTTTGCGGCAAGCTTCAGCTTACTTTTTATCATCTTCTTCATTGACCCTTTCATTCTTTAAATTTTTATCTTCACGCCACTCTTTGAACTTTCGCTTTATCCTTGCGAACACGCTTACGTGATATTCCTTGAACAAAGCCTTGATCTGAGCCTTTTCCGCCTTTTCCTCCTCCGGGGTCATAACAGGCAGAGATTTTCTGATCTTTTCCTTCTGTTCTGCGGTAAGCGGCTTTTTCTTCTTCATCTTCCACTTGAGGTCCTTGAAGAACCGCTTTACGTTATACGGGAAAACATCGGCGTATTTATTGTAGTAGATCTTCATCTGCAGGCGCTCGTCACGCTCGGCAGCTGTTTCCATAGGTCTTTCGAGCCAGCGTTTCTTAGGATACTCGGCTCTGTAATACTTCGGATCGACATCGGGAACATACGGCTTGCGGAAGATAACGCACCACAGGGTGATAAAGAATCTTCTTATCACGCACCAAGGACTTCTGGAATACTCCAGATATATCGTGCGGAAATCTCTGTTTCTGTAGATCTCTCTTTCGGCACGCAGCCTTTCTGCACGCTGCTTATCACGTCTTTCCTTAGCAAGCTTCTCTGCCTTGATACGTTCTCTCTCGGCGATCTGCTCGGGAGTAAGGTTTGCCTCCTCCTCGGCAAGGCGCTTTGCTTCCTCCTCGGCCTTGATACGCTCCTGCTCGAGTCTTTCGGCGGTGAGCTGGGCACGGCGGAAATTGTCGTATTCTCTCTGACGGCGCTCCTCGGCTTCCTGTCTTTCACGCTCGGCACGCTCGGCTGCCTCTTTGGCGAGTCTTTCACGCTCCTCGGCTTCGGCACGCTGTCTTTCTTCCCACTCTCTTTTAAGACGCTCGGCTTCCTCTTTTTCACGGCGCTCACGCTCGGCTTTTTCCTGCTCGGCTTTTCTGATTGCCTCACGGCGGATAGCTTCAAGCCTGCGCTCTTCGGCCTCGGCACGCTTCTTCTCAGCCTTTTCACGCTCTATACGCTCTACCTCGGTCTTTATCTGCTCAATACGGATATATTCCTTTTCAAGAGCAAAGACCTGGTCAAGCTCGTTGAGCAGACCGATATTCAGCTCACCCGCTTCGCCCTGGTGGTCGTAGACCGTTTCACCGAGGCTCTGGGGCTGTGCCATAACGTCATACTTGGACATATCGTCCTTATTGAACCTTTTAAGGAACTTAGGCAGGAACGTTTTTCCTTTTGTGGTTTTAAGCTCGTTTGCCTTCTTGGCGGGCTTATGGGTATACGAACGGAACAGCAGGAAATTAAGTGCGACAAGGTTATAGAAATCCATCATATAATCCTCGTCGAGCTTCTGCGCTGTATCAACGACATTTATCTCATAGCCGACCTTATCGTATCCCTCGATGAACTGCCAGAGTGTGAGGCAGGCTTTGAGGTCTACGTTTTTCATTATCGCATTGGTTCGCATTACAGGGGGTCTGATATAGACGCTTCCCATAGCCTGGCAGAAATACGAGCCTTTATAGCCTTCGACGGCTTTTTTCAGGTTCTCTACTCTCTCCCAGACGGTCAGACCGCTTTCGTTGACAGTCTCGAGGCTGTCGGTGGTTTCAAGCTTCAGGCTCACGCTCATCTGCTTGCCCATTTTATCATCGACATCGGTATTGTATGAAAGCGAGAATACCTCTTCGTCCTTAGCGACCTCCTGGAGCTTTTCGTAACGGCGGATTATAAAGACATAAAGTCTGTCAACGAGGGTATTGATGAACTTATTTTCATAGGTCATCATACTCTCTTCCTTATGTACATTGAGCACCTTTGAGGGGGTAATGGTGTTTGTTACGGGGTCGTAGTCCTGAATAAGGTCGGTATGCTGAGCGAGGTGCTTTACCGACTCGACTGTTATTTTTCTTGAAAGGGCGATAGGAACGACCTCTTCGACGTCTTCGATAGTAACTCTCGGGTTTCTCAGCACGGTATCGAGGTGCTTCAGGCCCTCCTCTATCGCATCGACCCACGAAACGTCAACAGATTTCTCCATGATCTTTCTGTTGACAGCAAATGTATTCTTACTTGAACGGATAAGAGAATGCATAGAATCAAACAGCTCATCGTCTTCAAGTCCGTCCATGGTTTTGGTGAAATTGCTGTACCACTTGTCGTAAAACTCGTCCACACATTCTCCTCCTTTCAATAGTATTTTTTATTTACACAAGGCAAAAAGCATCTCTTACCTCTTGCTTCTTACCTCTAAGATAACTCGCCGCAGGCGATACCGATAATATTCTTTATTCTTTATTATTTCTTCTTTATTCATTCAGGAGGCAGCGCCTCCGCTTCTTACCTCTTACATCTTACTTCTTACCTCTAAAAATGACCCGACTTGCCCGTTAGCTGATGGCAAGGCAGGTCATTAGTGCAGTATAGATTATCAATACAGCTTTTGCAGACGTTCAAGATATGCGATAGACTCCTTCATGCTGTTGCTTCCGAAGGTCTTTTTAAGGTATGTACAAAGGTCCTTCAGCTCGTCACGAAGCATGGAAAGGTTGAGAGATTCAAACTTTCTGAATATCTTTGTAGCCATTACATAGTCTATGCCGTCAAGCTCGTCGCCTCCGCAGGCAACGTAAACAGGAACGAACAGACCCATCTGCTTGATGATACGGTTACCGAAAGCCACACGCAGCTTTTCGATTACCCAAAGGTCGAGGTGCTGTATCTTCTTGAGATTCTCCTCGCTGATAGGATACTTCTTGAACGCTTCCTCAAACAGCTCGTTGAGGTGATCATAGCCAAGGCACATCGGCGGTGTATCGGGTGCATCGAATGCGATACCCTTTGCATCGAGGTTGATAGGCTGAGCACGGTCGTAAACCTTATCGGAGATAGCAAATGTCGAGTCGTCGTTATTCGCAGTTCCGATATACCAGACGTTCTGAGGTATCTTTATCATACCCTTGTCCAGGTTCTCCGGGTCGGTGCTCCAAACGTTGGGAACGAGGTCGAGCTTCCACTCATCGGCATTTGGCATTTCAAGTATGGACAGCATCTCGGCGAAGTAATACTCGACTCTTGCGATGTTCATCTCATCAAGGAGTATGAGGTTTACGTCGTTATTGAAGCTTGATGCATATATTCTTTTGAGAACTTCGGTCTCGTTGAAATTCTTGGTAAACTCGTTGAAGAATCCGAAAAGCTCGGTCCTGTCACGCCAGGAAGGCTGTACGGAGGCGATAGTCGTATCGACGCCGAGGAACTTACCGAACGAATACGGAAGCGATGTTTTACCTGTACCGGAGATACCCTGGAGGATAATGAGCTTCGTGGAAGCCATACCCGCAATAAACAGGCGTATCGTTTTTATATCGTAGAAAAGGTGCATTCTCGAGCAGGCAAAGTTTCTGTAATCCTCGCATATCTGCGAAAGAGAAATGGTATTGTCATACTCGGGAGGAGTATAGGTCTTGTAGAAATTGTCGACCTCGATAAGCTTTGAGAAACGCTTTACGGTCGTAATTACCACGCCCTCCTGAGTCTGTTCCTCTCCCTGAGGCTGTTCGCCCTCCTGACCCTCGCCAAGGGACAATGTACCGGCAGGAAATGCTCCGGAGGTTATTGCTCCGCCGCTCATCTGAGCGACCTTCATAGCCATTATCTCGTCCTTTTCCTTGGTCATTTTCAGCACCTGACGCTGAAGCACGCCTATCTCCTCCAGAAGGTCCTCGTCGCTGACAAGAGAGTGTCTGAAGCGGATATACTTTCGCACTGCCAGAACGATCATGAAAATGATCAGCAGGAAAATACCAATAACAAGGATTATCGACAGTATCGCAAGGATCCACTCCAGCACGCCGAAGCCCTCGGAATGAGCCTTGAATATCGTTATGTAATTCTTGATATTGAATATTTGCTTTATACCTTCCCAAAATCCTTTGAATATACTTGCAAAACCTTTAAGAATTTCAGAAATAAAAACAAAGAACCATTCTAAAAAATTACTCATGTTTTCCTTGTTTTCCTTTCTATCGGATTTGCAGGGCAGTCAAGCTACTCTGCAGTGTCGGTCTGTGCGTTTTCGGTATCTTGCGCAGCTTACTGTTCAGGCTGTTCCTGCTCGGGCTGTTGCTGCTGTGCGGAGTCGTCCGAAGGCGTTTCGCCTTTAAGCTTCTGCTGCTCTGCCAGATATTCCTCAATGGCACGTTTCTTGATCTCTTCCTCGTCAGACTCGGTAAGCTTAGCAGGCTGGCGCATCTGAACGATGACCATTATCAGCTTGAACAGCTCGAACAGGAAGAATATCGCCATCGGTATCAGGATACATACAAGGAAGCCTGTCTTGGTCTTTAAGAACTTCATGAACTTACCTATGCCGGGGATCCTTGTGCCTGTCCATTTTCCGACTATCTTGCTGGGGTATACGATATAAGTATCGTTGTTCTCGTTATTATCACCCTTGGTAACGAAAGCCTTTGTACCGTTATCGTCCTTTACCTCGACGATACGGTGGGTATTTACAACGTTCTGGCCCTCGACGATCTCGTTTGTCCAGAAAGAGATGACGTCGTCTACCTTAAGGTCGTTGATATTGTCTATCTCCTTGGAGATAATGAGGTCGCCTTCCTTGAAGGTCGGTTCCATTGATGCGGACTCGACGGTCATCGGCATTCTTCCGAAAAGGCTCGGAACGCCGTTGTTCTTGTCCGAGGTAAACACCATTATAGTTATGAGCAGAGCAAAAATGAGCAGGATCCACGCCAGCACACTGCCTGCGATCTTCAAAGCTTTTTTCATGATTCTTCTCCCCTTAACATCTTATGTACTTTCAACGATCCTGAAGTCCATCTGCATCTTGATAACTCCTCCAATGATGTTATCCAGACATTCGGGGTCGTTTCCTTCGAGCCAGATTACAACGGTATATTTCGTCGTAGCGCCCGGTTCAAAATCGGTAACGGTGGTATGCATCACCTGTGAAGCGGTCAGAAATTCCTTGTCGCAGTCGGATTCTTTTCCGCTGCCGTCCATTTTGGTCTTTCCGTAGACCACTTTCTCTCCGTTTGTATAAACAGCGACTCGGACAGCCTCATCGACGTTCTTCGTCACGTTTTCGATAGTCAGGTCTCCCTCGTAGGTGACGGTATCCTTTCCGGAGTTGTGTAAATAGAATGTATAGGCGATATAATTCCGCCCGTTATGGTTGCCGTTGACCTTGTCGATATTCTCGGGAAGATCGTTTCCGCTGATATTGGTCATATCGTAGACTATATCAGCTGTCAGTACCGAAATTGTCCTGTCAAAGTCGGGAGATTCCGAAAGCGAAAGTCCCTGGTTGACCATATCGTATTTGTTTACTTTGATAGTGAAGCTTCCGTATTTGTTATAGAAGTAAGCTATTGCATAGCCGATAGCTATGAGTGCCACGAGAGCGACGGCTATAAGCCCGGACACTCTCATAAGGACAGTATACCGCTTGACTTCTTTTGCTGTACGCCGGATATGCAGGACATCACGCAGGGCTTGTTCCTTTTCCTTATCGCCATTGCTTGCTTTCACAGCGGCTTCGGTGCTTTCATCGAGCTGCTTTTCTTCAAGCTCAGCCTGCCTGGCTTCTTCTTTTTTCTTTTTTCTCATAAGCAGATATACCTCCTTTCCCTCTTTATTATATTATAAAAGTATAGTAAATCATTCTTGGGGCTGCTGATTATCGTTTTCCTCGTCTCCTGTTCTGAGTCTTACATATTTTCTCTGCACCCAGTCGCCGGTATATTCGCCCACGCAATAGTCGCAGCCGAGTGACGAGAGCTTGTCGCCCTGTGTCGAATTCTTAACTTCGGTAGCTATCGCAGAGCAGTTGAGGCTCGCAATATAGCTAAGAGCTGACCTTACCCAGCCCTCGTGCCTTTCGCCGAGCATAGCTTCTGTCGTATAAAGCCCGTTTATCATAACATAGTCTACGGGGAAATTTGACAAAAGCATTGTCGGGCTGTCCTCGCCGCCGAAGGAATTGAGCAGGAACGTGAAGCCTTCCCTTTGCATAGCGAACATCGCTTTTGAAGCGGAGTCGTCGCTCTCGTTGTAAAGTGCCGAGGAAAGCTCAAAGCAGACTGTATCCGTATGGATATGAAAAGCCTTGGCAAGTTCCAGCGTACCGGTGACGGCGTCGGGACGTTTTAGAAAGCTGACGGGCATCGGCAGGGTTATGAACCTGCACTCGATATCCCTTTGTTTAAAATTCTCGATAGCGTCGTACAAATGGTAGAATACCAGAGGCATAAACTCGGCGGCACGGTCGGGGTAGGCTTCCAGGACGGGCATATACTCGCTGGGGAAGATTACGCCACGAGAGGGGCTGTTCATTCTGAAAGCGGTCTGCAAAGCGATAGTTTCGCCCGAAAGAACGTTGCCGATAGGACGGAAGTACTGCTCCATAGCACGCAGGCCGCCGACAGTCGCAGTATTTTTGAGCTTCAATCCTATCACCTCTGTCAATTCATAAGTTAATAGATAATAATTTATTCGTAATTATTATACTAAAATCTGAAGCATTTGTCAAGCGATTTATGAACAAATATCACGAAAAAACTGCATTTTTCCCCACAATTAAGCATAATATTTAAACAAAACAAACACACGCAAAAATTATCGAAAACGTTTTTTTGACAGAATGCACAAAAAGGATAGGGGGTAAAATATACATTATCCAAATTTGTTTTGTTAAATAAACAAATTTTCGTAATTCTATTGACAAATTAGCACAGATTGTGTATACTTTAAAACAAGGAAACGGAAAACTTATTATTGGGTTTCCTAAAGAGGAACGTCGGTCTCGGTCACGGCTATTGACTCGGACCGAAAATTTAATTTCTTGGAAAGGGGAATTTATTATGACTAATACTAAGAAGAAAACAAACAAAAGGAAACTGTTAGGTGCAGTCGGAATGCTCTCGGTTTCCGCAGCAATGCTCGTTTCATCGACATTCGCTTGGTTCACTATGAACAAGACGGTTCAGGCAACCAATATGCAGGTAAAGGCAAGAGCTGAAGGTGGTCTGCTTATCAATGAAGTTGCTGCCGCAGATGATACCAATTGGGATGATGTTGCAACTGCAAAAGAGCTTCCCGGAACAGCTCTTTACCCGACATCTACTACGAATGGTACAAATTGGTTTCATGCTAATAGTAAAAAGTCTAATGATGAGGCTGGAGCAACTCAAGACAAAAAAGATGCAAATCTTTCGGCTACGGGCTATGAACAATTGACTTTGGCTAATCAGTCAACAGCAGCAACTGCTGGTTCACAAGCAGAAAACATCATTTACTATAAGAACAATGATAAAACTGATGGCTATGATGGAAAAGGCACAGATGCTGCATACTATGTAATGTATAAGTATTATTTGAGAGTATCAAATGATACTGGACTTACACTTGCAAGAACAGTTGGAGCTCAGAATGTAGCTATTAAGGAAGTTGCTGTCACACAGCCCTCAACTCCTGGTTCTGCAGATTTGAATAAGGCACTGCGTGTAGGTGTCAAGATTGGTGGAAAGATGTACATCTATGCTCCTGTATATGGTTCTGATAGTACTAGCGCACAGTATTTTGCTTGTACAGGTGTAACTGGTACTGGAGCTGAACAGACTATCACCAATTTACCTGTTGATGCTTTTGCAACTAATGCAAAGACTTTTACCGCACTTAAATCTCTTCCTGGAACTACGGGTGATGGAACAGAAGTTGACGTATATCTCTGGTTCGAGGGTGAAGATGATAATTGTCAGTCAGATAAGATTACAACCACACTCGATGACCTCAAAGTAGATGTCACCTTTAGTCTTGAAACTATTGAGACAGCTCCTTCTGATATTTCAAATAACGAGTTTTAATTAACCCACAACGCTAAACATTAGCGAAACCTAATAATAGCCGAGGCTCGCCCGATACATCTAATGTATCGGGCGAGCCGATTTTATTTAGAGAAAAAGCAATACAAATCAAAATGATTGCCCGAATGGGGTAAACCGTCCGTCTGACGCTTTTGGGGCGACCGGAAAGCCCCCCTACTAGAAGCAAGATAATTAGAGACAAGAAACAAGGGCTATAAAGGCAGAATTGTCCGTTAAAGACCAATTTCTTGCCTCTTGCCTCTGAAAAGCGAAGCGCTCTTGCTTCTAAATAAACAGACCTCCCGATAAATTCGAGAGGTCTTTATTGTTATACGCTTGCCTTTGCGATAGTCTTTACAAGCTGTGTCGGTACGGCTGTTTCGCCGCCGAAGATGTAAAGCTTGCTCGGGTTCTTTGATTTGAGGTAGCTTGACTGTGTCTTGCTGATAGTTGCCTTTGCGTCGAGCTTATCAGCCAGGAACAGCGGAGCTTTGATCTTTGCTGCGAACACGCCGCCTGCAAGTGCGTCCGGGAAGTTATAGCCCTTTGCGATACACAGGGACTTCCCTGTCAGAGTTTTCGCAAATGTCTTGTTGATCTTCACGCAGGTCTCGTATCTGTTGCCGCCTGCGAAGCGTGTTGCGGACTTTTTGCCGAGTGCTGAAAGCACTTCCTTTTCGACGTTCTTTGAAACTGCGTTCACGCCGCCTGCGATATATACTTTCTTGACGCTCGACTTAATGCTTGTGAGGTATTTCTTCGTTACGGAATTAAGCTTTGCCTTGGGGTCAACGTAGAGGATAGGTGCTTTGAGGGCTGCTGCTACAGGAGAAGCCGAAAGTGCGTCTGCATAGTTCTTATTGGTTGTGATGAACACACTTGTCGGGGCTTTCTTCGTCTTTGCTTTGAGCCTGTCAGCGACCTTCTTTGCAGTCTCGTAATAGGTCTTGCCGGTAAGCTTGACGGTAGTTACCTTCAAGGCTTTGAGCTGCTTATAGACATTATCTCCGATAGCGGCCTTATTGCCGTTCTGGTCTTTAGCGGTAGTGGTTGCGACTACGATGACCGTCTTGGCTTTGAGGCGTTTGATCTCTGCGATAGTCTTATCGGAGAGGTTATCTCTGTCAGCGAGCAGAAGCGGCGCATTGTAAGCGCTTGCGAGAGGAACTGCTGCAAGGGCGTCGTGGAAATCGAAGCCTGTTGCAAGAATAACTGTACTTGCGGTCTTATACATTCCACTCTTGCCTGCATTTGAGATAAGTGCGGCGGTCTCTGCTCTGTTGCTTCCTGCGAAGCGGACGATAGCATTTTTCAGCGTGCGCTTTTCGGTCTTGTCGCCACGGGTACATTTTCTTGTCTGCGCCGCAGTTTTCTTATCGACATTGAATGATGTTGTCTTCCATGCACTGAACTTATGCCCGAGGGCTTTGATAGTTACTGTCTTGGTCTTTGTATAGGTCTTGCCGTTAAGCGTTGCCTTTGCGGTATAGACTTTCTTGCCTGCCTTTGTGCAGGTAGCAGCCGTGGTCTTTACGGTTATTTTCGTGGTCTTTACTGTCTTGGTGTGCGATTTGTTGTTTGCGCACACGAACTTGACTGTGCAGGACTTATTATCCTTAGCCCACGTCCAGGTCGAAGCGTTCCAGCTGTGACCTTTTGCTTTCAGAGTTACTGTCTTGGAATTGGTGTAGGTCTTTCCGTTCAGCGTTATCTTTGCGGTATAGACCTTCTTGCCTGCTGTTGTACAGGTAGCAGCTGTAGTCTTTACGGTGATGTTGGTTGTCTTTTTCGTGGTGGTATGAGTCTTATCGTTTGCACACACGAACTTGACTGTGCAGGACTTATTGTCCTTTGCCCATGTCCAGATCGAAGCCTTCCAATCGTGGCCGAGGGCTTTGACAGTTACTTTCTTGGTGCCCGTGAAGGTCTTTCCGTCGAAGCTTACCTTTGCTGTATAGACCTTTGTGCCAGCCTTTTCACAGGTCGCAGGAGTAGTTTTAACGCTTATGGTCGAGGTCGATCTTTTGAACGATTCGGAGGAGTCATTCTTGCAGACGATAATTGCGGTAGCGGTTTTAACGCCGTCCCAGACCCACTCTTTAACTGTGTAGTTATGTCCCTTAGCGCTGAGTGCAACGGACATTTTATCGGTAAATGTATTGCCGTTATAGGTAACTGTAGCTGTGTATACCTTCTTTCCTTCCTTAACACAGGTCGGCTGAACGGATATCTCCGATGTTACGGTCGCATTTACAACTACCGATTCGGAGCAGCCTGTACATTTGAAATATGCAGATGCAGTTGCCTGCTTGCTGTCAGCGTGCCAGTTCCAGCCGGTAGGAGTTGTGCTGTAATTATGATTGTGATTTTTCGGCGGTATAGCTTCTTCCTTATACTGAGTCGGATATGTTGTGCTGTCCTTGAAAACTGCTGTATACTTGCGTGTGCCCCATGACGTTTCGGTAGCCGGGGTAACCACCTGGCTTGTAACGGACACGGCAGTTACGGTCTCGGTATGCGAATTATCGTTGCGGCAGACCCTTGTAGCTTTGCAGTCGTATTTTGATTCGCTGCTGTTGGGGAGCCATTCATAAGTCGGTGCGCCCCAGTTGTGACCCTTTGCCGCGATAGTCTCGGTCCTTGAATCGGTATACTGTTTTCCGTCGAATGTGGCCTTTACGGTATAAACATTATATCCCGATGTATCACAGGCAGCTGCCTTGCTTGAAGTTACCTCGGAGTTAGCCTGTACAGAAGTTGTACCCTGGCATTTTGAGCACTTGAAGTTAGCGCTTGCTTTGGTGTAGCCTGTCCAGGTAAAGCCGGTAAATTCCCAGCTATGACCTGTTGCGGGGATATCCTGATAATCGGTTGTCTGCTTTGCAAATGCGGAATTGTTGAACACTGCGGTATAGGTATGTGTTCCCATTGCCGAGCAGGTCGCAGGTGTCTTTACAATAGATGTGGTATTTACGGTCTCCGACTCATAGTGGCTGCTGTTAGTCTTGCACACTCTCTTAGCTGTGCAGGTCTTTTTGTCTTTTGACCAGGAGTATGACGGAGAGTTCCAGTTGTGACCCGTCTTTGCAAGGGTCTCTGTTTTGTTATCGCTGTAATTTGTTCCGTTGAAATTAACGGTAACGGTATGCACCTTATAGCCTGTTGATTCACAGGTCGCAGCCTTGCTCGATGTTACGGTCGAATTGCCCGAAGCGGTCTGCGTGGCAGTACAGTTCTTGCACTTGAAGGTCGCTGTTGCGCTGGTATATCCGCTCCAGCTCCAGCCAGAAATTGCGTAGGTATGTGATGTCTTATCAAGTGTCTGTGTCTTTGTGGAGGTCGCTGTCTTGCTGTTGTTTGTAACGGTTGCGGTAGCTGTGTAAACTGTCTTTCCCTCTGCTGAACAGGTTGGCTCGGTCGTGCTTTTAGTAATGTTTGCAGTTACATTCTTTGAAGTACCGCATTCCGAACAGGTGAACTTACAGGTAGCAGATGCATATCCCGACCATGTCCAGTCTGACGAACCGGGCGTTTTCCAGCTGTGACCTTTTGCATTAATAGTTTCAACGTAATTTGTTGTATAGTTTGTACCATTGAGTGATGCGTTGGCTGTATACGTTTTTTTACCGGTTGTCGTACATTTAGCATCTGTTGTAGATGTTGTTACATTAGCGGTAACATTCTTTGTAGTACTGCACTTAGAGCAGGTGAATACAGCAGTGCACGTGCTATGATTACTCGACCAGTTCCAGCTGGTTGGCGCACCATATGTATGTTCACAGGTAGTTGTGCCGATAGATACAAATGCGAAGCTGTTATTTGAAGCATAGGTCTGAACAGGAGAACCAGTATAGCCCTTGATAGTAAAGCCACTTATCTTTGAATCATTACTGGTATAACCGAATGCGTGCGTGTATATGGAAATACTCTTTGACGGTATAGTTATTTCGTTAAATCCACAGCCTGCAAAAGCATATTTTCCAACAGTTGTTATAGTATCCGGCAAAGTAACATTTTTGAGATTTTTACAATAACAGAACGCTTCTTCGCCTATCGTTTTTACTCCGCTTTTTAATTCCAAAGTTGATAAATTATAATATGCGTAAAATGCTCTGTCTGGTATATCAGTGACAGTACCGGGAATAGTTAACGAAGTTATCGCATAAGGACAATATAAGAGCTGAGACTTTGCCTTATTATATAGAACACCATTTACTGATGAATAATTAGCATTATTGCTGTCAACATTTATAGTTTTTAATGCAGTACAAGCAGTATTACTTGTTATACTACCGTTTTTTACCGTGATCTTGCCAAATGCATTCAAGGAGATACTGGTAACACTTGCTGGGATAGAAACTGAAGTAAGACTGGTACAATTACTAAATGTTGCATCACCAACACTCTTAACTCCGTTTGGAACACTAAATGATTTCAAAGATGTACAGTTGTTGAACATATTTGTTCCAAGGGAGGTTAAATCACCCTCAAAAGTTACGCTTTCCAGCTTTTTGCAACCTTGGAATAGTGAGTTACCTATGGATTTAACACTCGATGGTATTGTCATCGTTGTCAATCCCTGCAAGCCTTCAAAAGCACTATCTGAAAGTGAGGTAACGGTATCAGGAATTATTATTTTTGTTGTCGTTGTATTCGGTTTTAATGAGACAAGACAAACCTTTGTAACATTCTTTCCATTATACTGAGAAGGAACAGTCAATGTTGCGGGATAAGTATCAGTTGATGCTCTTTGAAGATTAGTTATCTCATATGTTCCGTCTGATTGCAATGAAAAATTAAAATACTTTGTATCATCTGCACTCGCTGTGATAGATGTTTCATTGAAAACATAGTTTTCGGGGAGGGCTGCTGCTGAGCCGAACAAAAGGCACAGTGCCATTGCGGCTGAAATGAATTTTTTGAACATACTCATACTCCTTTTTCATATTATCGGGTACTTACCCGATCTCAGAGTTTTACAAAAACAGGTTTGTGCTTAATGAAATATGCTGCCCGATCAAATCCACATTCCTTTGCAAGCTCTGCTCCAAGTGCGGCTCCCCTGCCGACATCTTCGGCGCAGTGTGCATCTGAGCCTATGGATATGATCTCTCCCCCAAGTTCCCTATAAAGCTTTACAAGCTTCGCATCGGGCATCGTCTTTTTCAAGTCGGTGAAAAGCCCCGATGTGTTTATCTCTATGCCTTTGTTATTTGATATCAGCGTTTTGAAGATCTGCACTATTGTATCCTTATAGCAGTCCGTATCTACGCTGATATTGTATTTTCCGCAAATATACCTCAACGGATAGGTGAGGTGTCCAAGTATATCGAATGCTCCCCATTCGCACATCTGAAGCACCTGCTCAAAATAATCTCCGAGCAGGCTGTTTATCTGCTGAGGTGACATCTCATCAAATCTTAGATAGTAAAAATCAAGCATTCCCGAATTGTTATGCAGCGAGCCTATAACATAATCAAGCTCCTCATCACCGACTATCTCATCGGCTATTTCGGGCGCCTGAAGCGGCTGTCCCAGCTCTACGCCGTGTATAACAGCAAGCTCGCCGAAGCTTTGCCGCACAAGCTCTTTCATAGGCTGAATGCTTGCAAGGTGGAAGCTTTTGCAGTTATACATTATTATATCGTCCGCATCGGCTTTGCTGCTGTCGATGCCGTAATGCTCCGGCTCAAACCAGGTATTGCACTCACAGTGGTCGGTTATAGCAATAGCTTTGAGATCGAGCTGCTGTGCGCTTTTTACAAGCTCCGAGGGCTCGTCCCGCCCGTCGGGTGAAAATTTACAGTGAGTGTGACAATCGATAAGTCCTTTTATATCCAAGCTCTCACCCCTGTCTCATCTCAAACAGTTTCTTTCCCGCTTCAAAAGCCTTGGCAAGAAACTGTTCATCGGTCATGTCGTCGTAAAGGTCCGACCTGTCTCTCATTACCTCCAGGGTGATCATCCCGTAATATTCAAGATCTTTGAGCTTAGAAACAAATCTGTCCATATCTATATTGCCGTCAAAGGGTATGGCGTGCTGGTCGCTGTTTCCGTCGTTATCGTGGATATGCAGCGCTTTCAGCCTTTCGCCGTACTTACCGAGCACATCGCTGCCCTTTGAAAAGCAGTTTTCGTGTCCGAGGTCGTAGCAGAGCTTGACATTCGTATCGTCGCACTCGCCAAATATCGTATCGAGGTACTCGGGACGCTCGATATTCTCAAACGCAAGGTCAACGTTCATGCTCTTTGCATATCTTATCAGGCCTCTGAAATAGGTCTTTCCGACTTCGCTCACAGGCGGCGGTGCCGTTGTATCGGTCGGGTGAACTACAAGCGTTTTTATAGCGTAATTGCTGCACGAATCGATCGCACCGTGAAGCTTTATAAGGCTTTTCACCGGGTCTGTATCAGTCCAGAGCTCATTCATCATATGAAAAGGTGCATGGACGCTCTCGATACGCAGACCGTTTTCCTTAACGCACAAAAGCTCCTGCTCAAAGACATCGCTTCCGTTCCAGAACATTATAACGCTTTTGAAGCCCGCATCTTTTATCATTCTGATACGGTCGGCAAAAGGTGTAGTCTTAGTATAATTGGTATTGATAGCAAGTATCATAAACTATCTGCTCCGTTCGGTCATCAGTTTTTCAGCGAGTGAAGCGGTGCGGGTATCTGTCCGCCACGGTTGATGAATTTGCTCGGAGACTCTTTCTTCAGCGGCATTACGGGTGCTCTGCCGAACAGTCCGCCCCAGTCAAGCTCCTCTCCGACGTCCTTGCCGATAGCAGGGATAACACGAACAGCCGTAGTCTTGCTGTTCACCATACCGATAGCGGCTTCGTCTGCGATTATAGCGGAGATAGTATCAGCCGGAGTATCACCGGGGATACAGATCATATCAAGACCCACAGAGCAAACTGCGGTCATAGCCTCGAGCTTTTCGATGCACAGCGCACCGCTTTTTGCGGCGTCAATCATACCAGCGTCCTCGGAAACGGGGATAAATGCGCCCGAAAGTCCGCCGATTCTCGAACAAGCCATTACGCCGCCCTTTTTGACTGCGTCGTTGAGCAGAGCAAGGCAGGCTGTTGTTCCGTGAGTTCCGCATCTTTCAAGACCTATCTCCTCAAGGATATGCGCAACAGAGTCGCCGACAGCGGGTGTCGGTGCGAGCGAGAGGTCAACTATACCGAACGGAACGCCGAGCCTTTCGGAGGCGGTAGTACCGACAAGCTGACCCACACGGGTTATCTTATAGGAGATTTCCTTTATCACATCGGATATCTTGGTAATATCGGCATCGGGGTATTTTTTCAGGGCTGCTCTTACAACGCCCGGACCCGAAACGCCGACATTTATCATACAGTCGGGCTCGCCTACACCGTGGAAAGCGCCCGCCATGAACGGGTTATCCTCAACAGCGTTGCAGAAAACTACCAGCTTAGCAGCGCCGAAGCAAGCATTGTCGGCAGTCTTTTCAGCGCACTCACGAACTATCTGTCCCATAAGCTTGCAGGCATCGAGGTTGATACCTGTCTTTGTCGAGCCGATATTGACCGACGAGCAGACCCTCTCGGTACAGGCAAGAGCCTCGGGGATAGACTTTATAAGCTCGATATCGCCTGCGGAAAAGCCCTTTGGTACAAGTGCGGAATATCCGCCGATAAGGTTCACGCCGACAGCCTTTGCAGCCTCGTCCATAGTTTTGGCAAACTTTACAGGCGAGCACTTGCAGGCAGCCGAAACGATAGCGATAGGAGTAACGGAGATACGCTTGTTGATGATAGGTATGCCGTATTCCCTTTCTATCTGCTCGCCGACCTCGACAAGATGTGCCGCCTTGGTCGTTATCTTATCGTACACCTTTTTGCAGGCAACGTCTATATCACTGTCGATACAGTCAAGCAGCGAGATACCCATGGTTATAGTACGGATATCAAGGCACTCGTCCTGTATCATTCGTATAGTTTCAAGTATATCGTATACATTTATCATTTCGTTATTGACCCCTTATCAGATATGGTGCATGCAGTTGAAAATATTTTCGTGCATTACTGTTACTTTAAGTCCGTTCTCCTCGCCGAGCTTTTCAAGAGATTCTGCCATAGCCGCAAAATCGCTGTTGAGCTTGGAGATATCGACCATCATTATCATAGCGAACATCTCCTGCATTACCGACTGAGTGACCTCAATAACATTTGCATTGTACTCAGCGCACTTTGTGCTGACCTTTGCAAGTATGCCGACTGCGTCCTTGCCGATGACTGTAACTACTGCTTTCATATTATTACCAACCTTTCCGGAACAGTTATTCTCCAAAATATGATTATACCACATATGAACCTTTTTTCCAATACCGCTATTATAAATATTTTATTAACTTACCGCTTTTTGCGTTTATAAACAGCTGTAACAACTATGATAACGACTGAGCAGCCGAACAGGGCTATCGCAAACGCTGCGATAAAGCCGATGGTCGTTTTGTTCTGCACAAGCAGGGTATCGGGCTTCTGTGCGGCGGTGTATGCTCTGCTTGGCAGGACGGTATCGTCCCTAAGCACGAAATGCTCAAAGCAGATATTAACGCCGCCGTTGGTGTTGAGCATCTCCTCGAGCTGCTTGCTGCTGCCGACGGTCTTTACTGTAAGGTTATTATCCTTGACGCTGAAAAAGCAATTCATCACGCAGAATCGCCCCTGCGGGTCAACGCTTGAAGCTATGCCGCTGCCGCTGTTGTTCTCGAGCATCGAATAGCAGTCAAAGACGGTCCCCTTCTTTAAGTTTCCGACGATGCCGCCGCAGTTTTTACCGCTGAGCTTGCCTTTAAAGCCGCAGCGCTTGACAGTTCCGCAGTCGCACACGCCCACTATTCCGCCCCCATTGTCCGAGCGTATTTCCGCATCTGTTACGACGAGGTCACTTACGACGGCATACACGCCGATATAGCCGAAAACGCCCTTCTGGTCGTACTTGCTGAGGTCGTTTACCACGATGTTGCTGAACGTATGACCGCCGCCGTCAAAGTATCCGTTGAAGCACTTTAGCTCCGAGTAACCTGCGCTGATAAAACTCTTGCCTTTAAAATCTATATCCGAGGTGACGACCACGGTTTTGTCACGGTACTGATCGCCCTCGTTCACGCTTGTGGCAAAGCTGTTCCAATCCTCGGCGGTGTCGATCACGACATAGCTTTCGCTCTCGTTCTGAGCCGCTGTAAGCAGTCTTTGAGCATCGCTGACCTCCTTAAAAGTCGGGTCGCTCTTTTCAAGCACAGCCTTTGCGATATCGACTGTACGGCTGATGGCCTTATTATCTCTGTTCGCTTCGACAAGCTCTTTAAGCTTGTCGGTCGAAGGCTTTTCAGTCACAACGGTATATGCGTTGATATAGGCGTTCTTGAATTTGGTATGCACGCAGTCGCTCCAGCGTGCGCCGTCGCTGCTGTAATAGCTCTCCCCCTCGCCTGCGCTGCAGGAGGAATCCTCACAGACGATAAAGTTGTTGCCGTTATTCGATTTTATAGAAACAGCGACCGAGAACTTCTCGCCTTTTGAAAGTGTCACCGGCGAAGGCAGCTTTACGGTATAATAGCCGTCATATCTGACAGTTCCCTTTACGTCTGCGCAAAGCACTCTGCCAAGCGGAGAGCCGTCTTTCAGGTCTTTATAGACCTTAACGGTATACTCTGTACCCTTTCCGCCGTTATCCTCAACCATAAAGGATACCTCACGGAGGTTTTCCTCCGACTCGGCGGTGAATACATTAGCCGCACGCACGACGTTTTCCGCAGAGGCATACATTCTTTCGTTGCCGCCGTTATGGGTATAGACCCTGTCGGAGCGGGGCTTTGTGACCTTGTAAAAATACATATCGTCTATCTCGGGCTCTTCATAGGAAATCCAGTAGAACCCGTTTTCGTGACGTGTCCCCCAGACGCCTTTAACGAGCCAGGCGCCGTTCTTTTCGGGCTTGATGTCGCCGAAATTGTTTCTGCTGTAATCGTCGTCCCAGCCGACTACGGTAACGCTGTGGTTGGGCTTTGCATCGGTCTTCTGGAAATAGCTTTTATGGTCGCTGCTGAAGCAGCTGTCGTTGTTATAGTAACAGACGACTGCGCCGCCGGACTCTGATATCCTGCGCTTGATGCTGTCTCTGTTGCCGTTTTTCAAAAGGACCTTTTCCATTTTTTCAAGCTCATAACACGAAAGCCCGTTCTGCGAATATGACACGGGAGCAAGGTTGGGCGAATCAAGATAAACAGGCTCATCTCTTTCGTCCTGCAATCCGCTTAAACGTGACATAGCAAACACGGGCGATATTACATAGGTATCGGTAAAACGGTCGGCGGGGCGGGGCGTGGAATGCTCCGAATCGGCTGAGAACCAGACAAGCGAGGTCTCCGAAAGGTCGACCGAGGCATTGTCAAGACCGCTGTAAATTATATTCTGCTCGATACAGCCTATCGTGGCGTAAGCCCAGCAGATGCCAAGAGAAAGCGGGGACTGCCTTACAGGGGTCACCTTGCCGGTAGTCGTCGGGTCGAACTTTGAGGGCAGGGCGCTCTCGGCGGCAAATGCCGGACAAGAAGGTGCAAAAAACGAGATGAGCAGAGACATCAGTATCAGTACGGCTGTATGTCTGAACTTCATTCATCTCACATCACTTTCGCATAACAAACTTTCTTGTATACTCATTCTGCGGCTGCTGTCCCGCACACATCTCACGCAGTCTTACCGCATTACATTCAAGCTGTGCGACACGGCGGCAGTCGTTGTCTGTTTCGAGCTTGCTCAGGGAGGTATCGTAGCTGAGCGTTCTGTTCTTAGCGGCAGAAAGTATCTCAGCTCCCCTGCTGTTCATCGCAAGTATCCTTCCGTAGGGCACGGGTATACTCATATCCTGTGCGTTTATGCCCAGTGCAAGGTGCATGACCATACGGCGTATCCTTGCCATAGTTATATCCCTGCTCTTGACAAGCTCCTCAAAGGCTGCAACGCTTCTCGGTCCGCTCTGGACAGCTTTGAAGAATTTGTTTTCAAGGCTCTGCGTGATGAAAGGAAGCTCCTCCACAAGGTCTTCGTCAGCCGTTATAAGGCGGAAAAGCAGTGCCTTTTCCATATTGTCAAGATAAGCAGGCTCGCTGTCTGGCAGCTGCGGAACGACAGAGGACAGGTCTGCGCCCATTCTTATCATATTTCGTATCATGGTAGCGCTGGCAAAGCCGTCGCTGATCTCAAGGTCATCGTGGAGCACACCGCTTCGCTGGATACACATAAGCTTTATCCACGGCGCTTCTGTCTTTGCGGCATTGATGTATTCGATGCCGAGAATGTTGTTTGCATCACTGAGGACATTTTTGATATCGCTGCAGCTTTGCTCGGCAGCAGCCTGCATTGCCGCAGGATAGCTTAGTCCGCTTGATATAAGCTCCTTGAAAACTTCGCTGTCGCTAAGCTTTTCGCACTCGTTCTGTGCCTTTTCGAGAAGCTCGGCACTTGCGCAGGCACAGCCGAATGAGATAGCGTTTACGACGCCCTCGCCAAGCCCTGCAAAAAGTCTGACTGCATTAAGCGCAAATATCTGCGCAGACGAACAGGAATAAGGCGCGGGAAGCTCTATAACAAGGTCGGCGCCCTGGTCTATCGCTATTTCGGCACGGTCATACTTTGAATAGACAGCTACGTCACCTCTCTGTACGGCATCGCCGCTCATCACCACTGCGATATGGTCGGCACCCATTTCCCTTGTCTGCTGCAAATGGTATTTATGACCGTTATGAAACGGATTGTATTCAGCTACTACTCCAGCAATGAACATACTCCTGCCTCCTGACATACTGCGCTGTAAAATATTAAAAGAATAAAAATTTTTTTGACTAAAATGAATATTTGTAAAGATTAGACTTGAAATTTAGTACAGATATGCTATACTGTTATTATATTATATTGTGGCTTTAAAGTCAAGCGACAGTATTATTGTATATTTATTTCGAGAGGAGTATTTCTTAATGAAAGTATTGGTAGTAAACGCAGGTTCGTCCTCACTCAAATATCAGCTTCTTGATATGACTGACGAATCGGTCATCGCAAAGGGCAACTGTGACAGGATAGGCATCGGCGGTCATGTCAGCGCAAAGACAGGCGACGGAAGAAAGCTTGAGGCTGACTGTGATTTCCCTACACACACGGAGGCTTTTGAAAAGCTGGTCGAGATACTTACGACAGGCGACACAAAGGTAATCGATTCTATGGACGAGATCTCCGCTGTAGGTCACCGCATCGTGCAGGGCGCCGAGGTATTCTCAGAGGCTTGCCTTGTTACAGACGAGGTAATCGACAAGATCGACGCGCTTCGTGATCTTGCTCCTGTTCACAACCACGCTCACGCTCTTGCGCTCAGAGCCTGCAGGAAGGTAATGCCCGCAACGACACCGCAGGTAGTTGTATTTGATACGGCTTTCCACCAGACAATGCCTCCGAAGGCTTATATGTTCGGACTTCCCTACGAGGATTACGAGGAGCTGCACGTAAGAAAGTACGGCTTCCACGGCACATCTCACAGATTCGTTTCCGCTGCTCTTGCAAAGGCTATGGGCAAGGATCTCAAGGACCTCAAGATAGTTTCCTGCCACCTCGGAAACGGCTCGTCTATAACAGCTGTTGACGGCGGCAAGTCTGTTGATACGACAATGGGCTTTACTCCTCTTGACGGTGTTATAATGGGTACGCGTTCCGGCTGCGTTGACGCTTCCGCTGTTACATTCGTAGCTGACAAGCGTGGTCTTACACCTGCACAGATGAGCGACTACCTCAACAAGAAGTCGGGATTCCTCGGTATCTCGGGTGTTTCCTCGGATAACAGAGACATCATCGCAGGCGCTAAGGACGGCAACAAGAGATGCGAGCTGGTAAACGATATGCTCACATACGAGATCAAGAAGTACATCGGTGCTTTTGCAGCTGCTATGAACGGTCTTGACGCTGTACTGTTCACAGGCGGTATCGGTGAGAACGAGGCACTTGTTCGTTCGATGGCTTGCTCGGATATGGATTTCCTGGGCATCAAGCTTGACGAGGAAGTAAACGCTTCGGTAAGAGGCAAGCTTTGCAAGATATCTGCTGCTGATTCAAAGGTAGAGGTTTGGATAGTTCCTACAAACGAGGAGCTGCTTATCGCAAGAGACACACTTGCACTTATCAGCAAGTAATAATAGCAAAGATAAAGAGCCGATGTTCAGCGCATCGGCTCTCTTTTTTTGACTTAATTCATTTTTCTGCCCAGAGCGAACATAGTAAAGTGGTCGACCTTCATATTAAGCATCATCACAGGTACGGTAAGGACAGCAGATACTGTTGTGACTGTATCAAAGGTCAACAGCTGTGCGGTCTTTACGATAATAAGCGCACTTATCGGCAGGCAGATGATGCTTGTGATAAGCGATGGGATAAACTTTCCGACATAGATACAGATACCGATATGTGCAACAAAGTGCCCGGTGAGAGCGAGCAGCATACCGAACCAGATACCGTAAAGCGGTCTGCACGGGAAATAATAAGCCAGAAGGCTCAGCCCGCCGAAAAAGAATATCAGCTGTTCGTAGACTGCGAAAACAAAGCCCTCCTGCGTAAAGTCCCGGTATGCTGCGGTAAGATAAGGGTGCTTTTTGAAAAGCTGAGGGTTGTTCCTGAAAAACCAGCCGAAGCCTATCATTTCCTCAAAATCGTGGAAAAGATAGATAAGCGGGAGCAGTAAAATATAATCTTTCATTTTTTTGTCTCCTTTCTTTAGTGACACACTTGTATCTTTTGTGATATTATGATATAATACAAACAGGCAAAAGTCAATACATTCCGCCAAAGATACACGAACTTGCGAATATGTGTCACTTTGAAAGGAGACGGCTATGACAAACTCAAAAAACCCCTCGGCGATACGCTCACAGGAAGAGATCACACAGGCTCTGCTCAGCCTTATGCACAAACACCCTTACGGCGAGATAACCGTAAAGCAGATAATCCTTGAGGCTCGGCTTGCGAGAAAGACATTCTACAGAAATTTCGAGTCAAAGGACGATGTGCTGCTGTCGCTTATCAGCAAAAAGCTCAACGATTATTTTGACATCGTAAACAACGCAAGGGCTGATGTTCTGGAGACGGTTTTTTCATTCGCCGACAAAAACAGGGAGCTGCTGACGCTGCTTGACAAAAACAGTATGCTGCATGTTCCGCTTCAACGCATGAACGAGCTTGCGCCAAAACTGCTCACAGCACAGAACAAGCAGCTCAACCCGTTTTTCAAGCTATTTGACGGGCTTGACAGCGAATACCTTATTACGATGAACATCGGGGCGGTGTGGAACGTTATATCGCTGTGGGTACACCGTGGAATGACCGACGCTCCCGAGCAGGTCAGACAGACGATCGAGGATTACCTGCAAAGGGCAAAGCAGACGGCCATATAAAGCAAAAAGACTTGTCACCAAAAAAGCGGCAAGTCTTTATTATTCGGGTATCAGTCTTTGTCAAGCTTAGCCTCGATAGCGTCGATGATGGTTTTCATAGCCTTGATACGGGCGTACTTTTTGTCGTTGCCCTCGATGATGTTCCAGGGTGCAGCCTTAGTTGACGTCTTTTCTATCATCTTGTCGATATACTTTTCGTAGGTATCCCACTTTTCACGGTTGCGCCAGTCCTCATCGGTTATCTTCCACTGCTTCTCGGGGGTGTTCTGACGCAGCGTAAAGCGCTTCAGCTGTTCGTCCTTGTCGATATTTATCCAGAACTTTATCACAACAGCTCCCCACTGCATAAGCAGCTTTTCAAACTCGTTTATCTCCTGATATGCTTGCTCTACCCTATCGGGCGGAGTGATGTTCTCTATCGGCTCGACCATTACACGCCCGTACCATGTGCGGTCAAAGATAGTGAAATGTCCGTCATTTTCAAGCCTTATCCAGAAACGATACAGATAATGCCTTGCAAGCTCATACTTATCGGGTGCGGCGATAGGCTCTACCTCGTAGCCTCTTGGGTCGAGGGCATTGGCTACACGCCTTATATTCCCGCCCTTTCCTGCGGCGTCCCAGCCCTCATAGCAGATAACGACGGGTATTTTTTTCTGATAGCAGATGTTCTGGAGCTTGAACAGCTTATCCTGGTACTTTTCAAGCTTCTGCTCGTACTCCTCATCGGAGAGAGTCTTGTCAAGAGCTACCTGTGCGACCTTCGGGGTGTCAGCAAATTCAAAAGTCTCTGGCTTAACGTCGGCAAACGGGAACTCGTATCTCGGTACGAACGACTTACCCTCGGCGACCGCTTCAAGCTTTCCCTCGACGGCGCTGACAAGTATCCTGAGCATATCGAGCTTAGCTCTTGTTTTATCGTCTGCGCCGATAATGTTCCACACACCGCTTGGCGTATGGGTCTTTTTTATCATCTCGTCGTAGTATTTGGTGAACTTTTCGCGCTTTTTGAGGTTATAGAGGTCGTGCTCGTCTATCCTCCAGGAAGTGACGTCAGAAGAGGTGAGCTTTTTGAAACGCTTTTTCTGCTCGTTCTCGGTGATATGCAGGAAGAACTTGACGATAAGGTATCCGTCGTCGGCAAGCTGACGCTCAAAAACGTTGATGTCGTCAAAGCGCCTTCTCATTTCCTCCTTGTCTATCTCGCCGTAAAGATAGGCGTTTGCGGTATCTCTGTACCAGCTCCTGTCGAGGATCAGGAAATTGCCCTGCATCGGCATAGCGCAGGCAAAACGCCACAGCCACGGCTTTCTCCTCTCGACCTCGTTGGGCGAGCCGAAGGACATGACCTTGTAAAAGCGTGGGTCGAGGCATTTTATAAGCTGGGCTATCTGTGAGCCTTTGCCCGAGGCAGACCAGCCGTCGATAGTTATGATAACAGGGAGCTTATTATCCTTTATCTTCTTTTCGAGTGCGCACAGCCTTGTTCTGAGGTCCTCTATCTGCAAAGCGACCTCCTGTTTGTCTGCGCTGTTCTGTTTTATGTTTTCAAGCATTTTTATCACCTACTTATTTAATTTTGGGTACAACCCTCCATTACAATTATAAATGATTTTTGCGATTAAGTATATTGACATTATCACTAAATTTTATGTATTTATTTTGTTAATAAGCAGTTCACAAACATTGTGTATACTTAACAGGTCATGTGAGGTGATATAATTGACTGACAATAAGGATAACGACAAGGCTAAACAGATACTCGACGATGCCGATTACGAATACGAAAAGCATATATACGAGGAAGAAAAAAAGCGTCAGAACGAGATAGACGAAAAGAAGCGCAGCGCCGAGGCTGAGCGCAAAAAGCGCATCGAGCAAGCCCGCAAAGAACACGACAGGCAGCTTGCAAAAGAGCGAATAGAGCTTATGAAGCTCAAAAGCGGTGACGCTGTACAGGAGGATACCGAGCCGGAAAATGCAGAAGATAACGCCGAACAAGCTGAGGAAGGCGAATCTGTCGAAGTCAAGAGCTCTTTCAAAAAGAAAGCCGATAATTTTTTCTACCAGAACAAATGGTGGCTCGGACTTGCGGCGGTAGTCATTATCGTCGGAGGGTTTCTGCTTTACGGTTTTTTCACAAAAAAAGAGCCCGACCTGACGGTCATAGTTATTGCGGATAATGGTCTTGATGCGAAGCAGGAAAAGTTAAGAGATTTTTTTGAGGAATACACCGAGGACGTTGACGGCAACGGCTATGTTTACGTTTCGGTCATTTCGATACCGCTTGGCAAAAAGAACGACACAAGCGTTGAACAGACCGAGTTCCGTTCGCAGTTCCTCACTCTGCTCCATTCAACGGAGGATATGCTCGTTATCACTGATTCAGACACGGATGAATACTACATGGAGATAATGGATCACGATCTGAGATCTAAGTTCCCGGGAAACAAGTATATCGACGAGAACGGTTTTTCGATGAATATGAAGCTTATCGCCGACAGACTTGAATTTGATGAAATGCCGAACGATGTTCACCTGTCGATACGTCAGCCTGTCAAAACGGTCGAGGATTCACTTGAAACTGCAAAGAAAAACTACGAGAAAAGCTTTGCCTGCATGAAGCGAATGGTGGACGACCTGACCGAAAAGGCTATACAGAGCAACGATAAGGGCTTGAAGCCCAAGGAAAAGAAAGCTGACAGCTCGTCTGCAAAGAGCTGAATGACAAGACGTATTTCGGTCGGAATACGTCTTTTTATATTCACAGAATATTAATTAAAAGTTTAAAATATTATTTGCACAGTTTTTGGCTTCTCATTCGTATTCATAGTGAAGGCAGAAATAAGGAAGGAGGAATGCTTGTGGAGAACAGCCTGCTTTCGGGATACTACGAACAGTATGCCGATATCGTAACAAGGGCAGCCTGGCATTTTACGGGAAATATCCACGCTGCACAGGACTGCACGCAGGAAGCATTCCTCAGACTGATGAATGAGCAGGACATGGAGGAGGGACACGTTCTTCCGTGGCTGATACATACAGCAGTCAACATCGCAAAGGATTTTGTAAAGTCCGCCGAAAACAGCAGGACGGTACCTCTTGACGAGTTCAGCGGTGAACGGACGAGCGATGAAACTATCCTTAAAGAACGTGCTGCGATGCGGGCTATGCTCGCAATAGAGGAAAAGTACCGTCTGCCGCTGTATCTTCACTGTGCACAGGGATACACGATACTTGAAACAGCAAGGATCACAGGCAAGAGCTTCAACACGACCGCTTCGCTTATACGCAGAGGCAGGAAGCTTTTGCAGAAGGCTTTTGAAAAGGAGGAATACTAAAATGGCAAAGAACGAAGCGATGTCATTTTATACAAGCGGTATACAGGCGATAAAAGCCCGTGAGAACCCGTTTCGCATCAGCGATGATACCGCAGACAGCGACAGGCAGATATCCCTGAAGCGCTCCCCTGCCGCTGTAAAGAGCGATCGTATACTGTACATCTGTGCAGCTGCGTGCATAATGTGCGTGACCGTTGCAGCGATAGCATTTGTACTTGGCAAAAGCATTAATATCACCAAGGACACAAGCTCGGTAGCTTTGCACGAGAGCTCAGACACATCTATCACGGTCACACAGCCGACTGTCACAACGACCGAGCCGATGATAGTTACGTCCGAAAGCTCTGCGATAACAACGACCTCGTCTGAAACATCTTCGGAAACATCGTCGGAAACATCGAGCACTGCCGAAGTTCCAAAACAGGATTACAAGCAGGTCGATGATGCGATAAAGGCTTACAGAGCTTACGAGGACGAGATACAGAATGTTCTCGACGCTTTCCAGATAGAGCGTCTGCGTGAGGATTTCAGTTCACAGGAGCAGAAGGATTATCAGCAAAAGCTGGAATACTATTCGCAGCTCAAACATACAGCGGCAGACTGGATAAACAAAAACTCGAAAGAGGACATCGAAATACTTGACATAAGGCGTGTGTCAAACGACGATATGACTTTCAGGCTTGACATACTGAACCGATACCAAAAGGATCTGACCCTCAAAGACGGCGATCATAATCCGATAATCATTTCAAACAATACGGATAAGTCGCACGTTTCAGCAAAGTTCAACTATACAAAAATGATAGAGCAGCTTGAATACGGCGAGGTGACCACTGTATACATCAAGACAAATATCAAGCTGTTTGAAAGCAGTCGTTTTAACAACAACGAAAAGTCGGAAATAAAAGAAGGCGATATTCTTACCGCCGATCTTATCTATTACACGACCTCAAAAGACGGTTCATTGACGTCATTCAGATCCACAATACAGTTTGACCCGAACAAGTTTGCGATGAACGAGCAAGCGGAAGAAAAGCTTTATACAAAAGGAAATCGACCGCATTATGATCTAACCGTAATTTGAATCTGCACACAAAAAGCCGATGCCTGCGTTAAATGTAAGCATCGGCTTTGATATTATTATCAGTCGCCGAAAGAGATACCGATATCTCTTGCGGTCTTTACGAGCTGGTCGTCCTGCGGAACGAACTTTGTCTTGCCTGCGACCTCGGAAAGCGGGTTTTCACTCACGTTATCCTTTATCATCGCAACTGCATAACCGTACTTTTCCTTGGAGATGAGCTTTGCGGCGTGGACACCGAACTTGGTTGCGAGCACTCTGTCGTATGCCGACGGGCTGCCTCCTCTGAGCATATGACCCGGAACGCACACTCTTGCTTCGCAGCCTGTCATCTGTTCGATCTGCTTTGCTATCCTGCTCGTTGCGGTGGTAAGGCCCTGCTCTGCTCTTGCAGCGGCACGCTCCTTCTTCTTCATCTTTGCTTCAGCAACGTCAAATGCGCCCTCGGCAACAGCCATTATCGCAAACCTCTTATCCTTGCGCTTTTCGCAGGCTTCTGCAAGCTTGTCGATATCGTAGGGTATCTCAGGGATAACTATCATATCTGCGCCGCCTGCGATACCCGAATAGAGTGTGAGCCAGCCGGCTTTATTTCCCATTATCTCGCAAAGGAGTATCCTTCCGTGCGAGTTAGCGGTCGAGTGGAGCCTGTCGATAACATCGGTGGCTGTATTTACAGCGGTGTGGAAACCGAACGTCACGCTCGTTCCCCAGATATCGTTGTCTATAGTCTTTGGCAGTCCGATAACGTTGAGTCCTTCCTCGGACAGCAGATTTGCGGTCTTATGTGTACCGTTTCCGCCGAGGGTGAGCAGGCAGTCAAGCTTCTGCTTTTTATAGGTCTCCTTCATCGACTTTACCTTATCGACGTTATCGTCCTCTACGACCTGCATCTTTTTGAACGGAGTTCTCTTTGTTCCGAAAATAGTTCCTCCGGTGGTTAGTATTCCCGAGAAATCAGACTGTTTCATCTCACGGCACATATTGTTGATAAGCCCGAAATATCCATCCTCGATGCCCACTATCTCGACATCGCCTCCGAACCTTTCGTAACAAGCCTTTGCAACGCCTCTTATGGTTGCGTTGAGTCCCGGGCAGTCACCACCGCTGGTAAGTATACCTATTCTTCGTTTCATAACTTCATTCCTCCGTTTCTTTAATATCAGTATTTATCGTCGTCATCTTCAAGGAACTTAGCCATTTCCTCGTCGGTTATGTCGATATTATCGTCGTCAACGTCGAGGCTTGTCGGTGAAAGCTTCTTTGCGACGTCTTGAGAGCCGTCGTCGTTTATGATAGCATACTCAAACTTGTTCGGCTTTGAATATGTCGGTGCGGCAGGCGCAGCAGCTGCGGTCTCGGACTCTGACAGCTTGAACCTTGCTATCATGTTCTTGAGTATGAGCGACTGGCTTGAAAGCTCCTCACTTGCAGACGCAAATCCGACTGCGGTAGATGTATTCTTGGAAACGACAGACGAGATCTGGTCTACGCCCGTGTCGATCTGGACGATAGCCTCTGCCTGTGCCTCGGAAGCCTCGGTGATGTTCTTTACAAGTGTAGTGATTTCCTCGGACTTCTTAACGATATTTCCGAGCGAATCGGCAGTATCCTCAGCTATCCTCGAGCCCTTGTCAACGGCAGCAGACGAGTTGTCAATAAGCTGTGCGGTCTGCTTTGCAGCCTCTGCGGACCTTGAAGCAAGACGTCTTACTTCGTCGGCAACGACACCAAAGCCCTTTGAGCCTTCTCTTGCAGCCTCAACGGCAGCATTAAGGGCAAGGATATTCGTCTGGAATGAGATATCGTCGATGACCTTGATGATCTTAGCGATCTCAGACGAGGTATTGTGAATCTCGTTCATAGCGTTGAGCATATTTGCCATATCACCGTTGCATCTGTTGACAGCGGCGGTATTGTCAACAACGATATTGTAAGCGTTCTTAGCGTCAACGGAGTTCTGCTGGGTCTGCTTGGAAACGTCGCTGAGCGTAGCGGAAAGCTCCTCGATAGCAGATGCCTGTTGTGTTGAGCCCTGCGAAAGAGCCTGTGCGGAATCTGACACCTGCGAAGCACCCGAGTTCACCTGCTCTGCTGACATATTGATAGCTGCGAACGTGTCGGAAAGTGCGCTCAGGATCTCGTTGAACGTGCTCTTTATCTTATAGAAATCGCCCTTGAAGTTGCCCTCCATCTTGTGGCAGAGGTCACCCTCGGAGATCTTGGTGAGAGCAACTGTGATGATATTGATATACTGTCTGAGGCTGAGTATGGTCTCATCGAGCGAGTTGGAAAGTACGCCCAGCTCGTCGTTTGAATACCAGACATCGACCGGGTCGTTAAGGTTGCCCTGTGCAAGCTCACGGATACGGTCTGTGGTCGAAACGATAGGCTTGGATATCCTGTTTGCGAACATCGAGGCTGCTATCATCGCAGCACCAAGCAGGAACAGGCTGACAAAGAACAGGCTTTCAAGCGCTGCCCTGGAGGTCTTGGTATACTCCTCGGTATTGGTGATCATTACCAGATGCGCATCGAATATATTGACCTTTGAATAGCCGCCGATAAGGTCCTTGTTGTCATATTTGAATGTAACGTAGCCCGAATCGGACTTGACTATCTCCTCAAAAGCTTCGCCTGCTTTTTTGTAGTCCTTATTGTCCTTGCCCAGAGAGGTAGGGTTCTCGTACTTGAAATACGGCGAAGAAACTGTCGGGTGAATGAGTATGTTTCCGCCGTCGTCAACGAGGTAGAATTCACCCATTTCACTGAGCGAGGTATTCTCAAGTATCCTTGAAAGTGCATAGCCGTTGAGGACAATGCCTATACTGATATTCTTGTTCGTCTCCGGGCTGACTGTTCTCATAAGTATCGCAAAGCACATCATATTGTCGGCTTTGATACAGTTTGTGATGATAGGCTTGTCGGAATCGAGCGAATTACGGATATCCTGAAGCTGGATAATGCTCTTTACATCGACCGATGCATCGCCGGAGGAATTGAGCACCGAGCCGTTCTCGTCAAAGGCATAGGCACTGCACAGGTCGGAGATAACTACGTTGAATCTGTCATTGACATAGACCGGGAATTTCGACCTGACATTGCTGATCATTCCCGAAACGGTGTTCTGGCTCCTGACGCTGCTGCTTCTCATTGTTTCATCGAGAGTTTCGCCAAGACGGACGACAGACTGGTCAAAATAGCTTGCCGTACTGTTTGTGATTGGCATTATAGTATTTGCGAGCGTTTCGTTTGAAGCCTTGTTTACGAAGCTTACCGAAACTATCATAAGTACTCCGACAAGCACGATAGCAACGCCGACAACTGCAATAGTCAGCTTGGATTTCAAGGATTTCAGGAATTTAGAACCCTTGAAAGAGAATATGGAAGCAATAACTATAAACAGCAGTGCAACAACAGCTATCACTATTTTTGCCCAGTTTGGAAGCCACGACGTCATATACATCACCCCTGATAAGTTTTATTCACAAAAAGGAGCATCGCCCCGAAAACCGTTCACGGCACCCTGTCCGAAGACTTATCGGCCGGACACAAGCCGTGAAAAAACAAATTAAAAAATGTATCGCAATAATTTTATTTATTATATCACATTTGCACAAAAAATGCAATAGTGGCCCAAATATTTTTTTGTAATTTTTGTTGTCGGTTCATCATAATATTTAACAAATGATAGAGAGGCGATACTATGCTCTTTGATATCTTCAGACATAAAAGGATACTTCTGGGCGCTGCGGCGGGAGCTGTTGCGGTCATATTAACGGCTGCATTTGCGGTCGGGACGGCAGCGGAAGAAACGCTGCCGCAGCAGTACGAGATACCTGTACTTGCTTACAAGGCTGACGGGGACAGCTGTTTTGACGCCGAAAAAGTCGAAGCTGACATCAGACAGCTGATAAACAGAGGCTACACGCCGATATTCGCATCGCAAGCCGCACAAAGCTGTCACGGAGGCGGTGTGCTGCCGAAAAAGCCTGTTATACTGAGTTTTGGCGGCAACCTGAGCGAGTATCACAGCAAGCTTTTCCCGCTGCTTGTCAGATACCGCTTCAAGGCAGTTATATCGGTAAACGGCAGGCAGACGGAGCTTGCTTCAAACAGCGCCGACGACAACACCTCACACCTGAGGTGGGAGCAGATACAGCAGATGCACGATTCGGGACTTGTCGAGTTCTCTAACGGGACATTTTCATATCCGGGCAGCGATGGGTACGGGCAAAAGGAAAACGAAAGTCCCGAAGAATACCGGGGCAGGCTTATCGCCGACATAGACAGGCTGCAAATGCTGTTCAAACAGTACTGCGGGTTTGAGCCGAAGGTCTTTTGCTATCCCGGCGAAGCGAACGAAGCCTGTGTCCAGGCGGTCAGCGACCTCGGCTTCAAGGCGGCATTGTGCAGACCGGACGACAGCTCAACGGTCTATGTGCCGTACAGACACAGCAGTCTGAAAATACCGCAGATAAACGCAAACAGCTTTGCAGATATAAAAGAACTCCTTAAATGAAAAGAGCAGGTCACCCGCCTGCTCTTTTTCGTATTCGTGTAATGTTATATGCTGTAAAACTCTTTCTAAACAAAAATGCCCCTATTGGGGCAAAAAAAGCAGCCCTTATAGAAAAACAGCCCCTATTGGAGCAAAAAAAGCAACCCTTATAAAAAAAACAGCCCCTATAAAAAAAGCAGCCCCTATTGGAGCAAAAAAAAGCAGCCCCTATTGGAGCCACCCTTCTACGATTATCAGTATATTGCATTTCGGGAGGAAAATAAAGCGGATTTTATTTTAAAAATGTGAACAAATCTTTATTATTGGTATATGCTGTTATTTCGGCACGAAATCGGTTGACCTATCGAAAAAAAAGGTGTATAATAGGTTAGATCAATCAGGAAGGGAGAAGCAGTATGAAAAAAGCAGTGTGTTTAATATTGCTGTTTGCAGCTGCTGTATTGTGCGGCATAAAAGCATACGCCGAGGGCGACGGGCTTACGGTGCAGTTCTCTAAGATACAGCTCCAATGCGGCGAGCAGTTCATCGTCACACTCAGCATAACAAGCGAAAGCGATATTTCCGATATCACCGCTTCGCTCACATACGACCCTTCCCTGCTTGAATTTGTATCCGGCAGCGGTGCAAGCAATTCTAACGGCATCGTCAGCATCTCACAGCCCGGAGGAGGCGGGAAAGAAGCTGCCGTTTCACTCGTTTTCAATGCGCTGAGCGTGGGAAACACAGAGCTGAACGTTTCAAGCTGCGTGCTTACCGACTCAAAGGGTACACAGACTAATCTGAACACGGCAGGCGGCAGCGTCAGCATAATCGAGGCAAGCCGGACGGCTTCCGAAACGACCGAACAGCAGACATCTCCGACCGAGACTCAGACAGAGACTCAGACAGAGACTCAGACGGAGACTCAGACACAGCAGACTACCGAGGAAACCACTGCCGAACCGACACAGGAAACTACACAGAAGCCGAGCACCGACGCAAACGGCGTTCCGACGCAGGGCGTGCTCGTTGACCTGAAGGTGGATAAAGGCTCGCTCGTTCCCCCGTTTATGTACAGCATTCACGAGTATTCCCTGACCGTTCCCTACGAGGTGGACAAGGTAGAGATAGAGGGAAAGACCGCAAGTTTGCAGGATCACATCTGGTACACGGGAAACAGCGACTGCGTTGTCGGGCTTAACGTCAGAACGATAACGGTCACGGACATCAATGGCGTTGAAACGGTCTACACTATCAACGTCATGCGCCTTGACAAGGAAGAATCCCCCGAAAAGCCCGCAGCAGTCTCACCGTCGGACAGCCTTGACAGCTCGTCAAAAGCAGGTGCAGACATAAGCTCATCGGACACAAAGGAAAAGGATATCAAGCGTATCCTCAACCCCGCACTTTACGTTGTGCTTATCGTACTTGTTGTGTCGCTGTTCATAGTAATAGTGTGGATAAAGAGCAAGATAAAAAAGAAAGACCCGCAGGACGATGAAAAGCTGACACAGAAACAGCGAAGCAGGATAAAGATCTCGGGAAGCAAAAAGAAGAAATAAACAGTTCAGCCGATACCTTCAAATCAAAATCAGGTATCGGCTGTTTTTATTATCTGCGTGGATATCAGATGCTTAGCGGCTTTTTGAAATTATCCCTGCCAAAGAAAGCGTAGTATTTTTCAAGAGTACTGTTTATCCTGTCCTTGCGGGAATCAAGCTCCTGCATTATCTGCTGCTGTGTCATCTGTGTCTGCTTGCCGTTTGAGCTGTCGTTTCCGTACATTTTTATCATCTTCATATTCTCGTCAAAGCGTATCTGAAAGCTTTTTTCATAGCCCGAGTAAGTCTCCGAGAATTGCTTTGTGTCGCCGTATTCCAGTTCGTAGAAAACAGTCCCGTCGAGGGCTGCACGGTATGTTATCTGTACAGTGTATTCGCCATCAAAGGTGTGGTCATCATTGATCCTTGCCTGTACGATGTCCGTCGAAGGGAAGCTCGGGAACGAGCCTTTTTCAAGCTCATATACGGTACTTACGTTGTTTTCGTCGTCAAATATGCGGCAGACATTTCCCTCCTCTGTGCTTTTGCTCAACCTTTCGTTGTTCAAAAAAGGCTTTGTATATTTTGAATAGCCGATGTGCCAGTAAATGAAGTACCCCACGGCGGCGCAAAGCAGCGCCCCGATGATGATAAAAAGTATCACGAACCGCTTTCTGCGCATTTTCAAGCCTTTTGCTGCTTCGGTGTTATCCATTTGCATTTACCCCCTTTGCTTTGGCTATCAGGTCGACCTGACAGCAGAACAACGAATGCTGCTCGTAGAAGTCGGCACGACCGTTGTAATTCTTAGCGATATCGCTGATTATCTGCCTGCCCAAGCCGTGCTTTTCGGTATCTTCCTTTGTCGTTTCAAGCTTCGGATTATTTTCGAGCACAGGCTCGCTGACACTGTTTTTGACAAGGAAGCTGTAACAGCTGCCGCTTTCGCAGCTCATTTCGACAAAAAGCTCACGGGGTCTGCCCTGCGGTATCTCAAGGCAGGCGGACACGGCGTTGTCAAGCATATTGCTAAGCAGACTGCACAGGTCGGCGTCATCGATACCGTCAAACCGCTGTGTGCTTATACACGATACCTTTACTCCCATTTCCACCGCAGAAGACAGCTTACAGTTCACGATAGCATTGACGATGCTGTTTTGCGTGTTTACATAAGACTGCGATGCGGTTATGCGGTCGGTATACTCCGAAGCAAGGTCTGCGGCCTCCTGCGTCTTGCCAACTCTGATAAGCTCCGCTATCGCCAGAAAGCTGTTTTTGGTATCGTGCCTTAGCTTTTTGAGCGAGTCGTACTGGAGCTTTGAGTTTTCAAGATACTGCTGCTGGTAATGCTCCTGCATTTTCAAAAGCCCAAGCTCGGCTTCAAGCTTATGCTTTCTGGTCATCGACGTCAGCGTGTGGAAAAACAGAACCGCAAGGACAATAACGAGAAGTATCATAGACTGCACGACAGTATCTTTGCCGACATCGCCGATGAAGCCGTCGTTTTGTCTGATAACGGCAAGCTGCGAGGCTGTGACTATCAGAGCCGACAGCGCAAAACACACGGAGGATATCCTGTCATACTGATAGGTATCGACCCTGCGCACCGACGTTCGCAGGATATCAAGCGCACCTTTGAACACGAGAAAACTCAGACACTCCGTGAATGCAAGCACGATCAGCGAAACGAGCGAAAACCTGCTTCGTGTATGAGTCTGCATTAGGACACGCTCAAACAGCAGATATGAAATGCCGAACGTTCCCGTGAACAAAGCAACGGCAAGAAGGCTGTTGAGCGCCTTTTTCAGCAGGCTGCCGCCGAGAAAGACCACACAGCAGACGAAAGCAGGAACAAGCATTGCTGTAAATGCAAGAGCGATATGTTCGTTTTCACCTTTTTCGCTGACAAAAAGCATCACCGCAGGCGGCAAAGCACAGGCAGCAGATGTGACGGGATAGTAAAGACCTTTGCTTTTCTTTTTTATGCCGAGCCTCTTTTTCATAAAGTACGAAAAGACATAGCCCTGATAGAGGCACAGCATCAGTTCCGAAATGATAAGGATTAATTCACTCATCTTGTCCTCCTTAAATACTCCGTAAGGCTTTTGTCAACAAAGTCCTTGTATTTTCTGCCCAGAGGCAGGTCGGTCCCCTGTCTGAGACGGACTTTTCTGTTTGAGAGATCGATATTGAAAACATATCTCAGATTTACGATAAAAGCTTTATGGATACGGACAAAATCATATTCACCGAGCTTTGCTTCGGCTTCGCTCAGCGGTGACCTTACGACGACAGGATCGTCTTTTCCGACGATATGATAGCTTATATCGTGATCACAGCTTTCGATATAGACGATATCACGCAGCAAAACAGCTTTTCTGCCGATATCGCTGTTTTCAAGTATGAGGCTCTCGTTCTGCCTGATCTGCAGGATAAGCTGATCCGTGACCTGTCCGAGCCTGTCCGACATATATTTACGGCTGCCCTTTATCACAAAGTTCAACGGTCTGAACATAAAGCTGTCGTACACAAGCTCATTATGCGAGGTCACAAAGATTATAAAGCAGTTCGGTGACAGCCTTGTTATCAGTTTTGCCGTTTCAAAGCCGTCGGGCTGAGGCATATCTATATCGAGAAAGACAACATCGAACGCTCTTGTCTTATGGTGCGAAATAAGCGCTTCGCCGCTGTTATACACGCTGATATCCGTACCGACAGCTTTTTTGTCAAAGCACTCCGAAAGCATTGAGCCAAGCTGCCTTGCAAAGGACATATCGTCGTCACAAACTCCAATACGTATCATTCTGCCGTCTCCTTTTTAAGATCTATGACCATGGTATCACACTTGCATCAGTTCGTCAATCTTTTGTGCGCAAAAAGCCGATATCGGGCGCAAACAGCAAAAAGCCCCCGCAAAGTGCAAGGGCTTTGATGCTAATCAAACAGCTTCACAAGCGACTTTCCTATCAGCTCGCCGGAATACATCGCCTGGTCTATCGAGTTGCCGTGGCTGCCGACCTCGATAAGCAGCGAGCCTGTTGTGAGGTCCTGGTTATAATGGCGGTAGTCAAACAGCACAGGTCTGGTCAGCGTTTTGTTGTCGCTTTCTATCTGTGACTGGAGCTTGCAGGCAAGTCGGAAATTCTTTAAGTAATTCGGCATTCCCATTGTTCCGTCGTCACAGCCCGAGATTATCATTATCTGCGCCGCCTGTTTCCCGTTCACGGTCGTCACGGGGGCGATACGGGTGCCGTCCTCACGCTGGATACCGTCACGGTGGATATCAAGGCATATCTTTATCGAGGGGTACTTTTTCAAAAGCTCCTGTACTGTTTTTCTGCTTGAAGCATAGGCTTCGTTGTAGCTCGGGTAGTCGTGTACAAGAGTATCGTGGATATAGGCTATGCCCGCCTTGTCCAGCTCGCTGCAAATCCTGTCGCCCACGCCGACAACGTTCTTTGTCATATCGGTAGTTTTGCTTGCAAAGGACTTGTCGTAAAAGTCTCTTGCGTAAGGCTCAAAGCTTTCGGTGGTATGGGTATGGTAGATCAGGATCTGCGGCTGGTCGCTGTTTTTGTCGAGCCTGAACTCTGGCTGTTTTTTGCTCTCGGCGACAAGCGTTTCATTAGGCACATCGGTACAGTTGCGGACTTGTCCCCCGCCGTCAAGACCGATATACTGCGTGCCCGAGTATTTCGGGAAAGCATAGCTTTGTATCACGCCGTCACGGTTCTCGATCTTATCGGGGTATTTGACAAGGTCGAGCATTTCCTTTGACGGTGAAGCGGTCGGGACTTTTTTGCTTTTTATAACAGGCTGGGTCTCCTGCGGTGCTGTGTCAAGCTCAAGCAGGCTTCTTCTGCTGACTGTGACTATCTCGCTTTGGACAGGCTCGGGGTCCGGGCCGCTGACAGCTTCGGGTGTTATCTGCGAGCGGGTACTGCCGGCAAGTCCGTAATCTCCGAACGTCACGCTTGCGGAAAGCTCGGCTATACGGTCAAAGCTCCTGCTGTGCGAGGAATACACCTCCGAGGCAAGCGGAACTGTAAAGCAAAGTGCGATAACGCAGGCTGCGCTCAGGCAAGTCCTTTTCAGATACATTGAACATCTCCTCCCGTTACAATAATATGTAACGAAGATGCAGTTTATGCTGCGCACAGACAAAAGGCTCAAAGCTGCATATAATGTATCGGGAGGTGCTGTGAATGGACTATCTGATACTTGTAAACAGCTTTGAACCGCTGAGTGAGGACTTTGAAAAGACGCTGTGCCTCACAAAAACACACGGTAAACTGTTTGAAAAGCAGACCGCAAAGGCGCTTGACAAAATGCTCGGGGACGCACTTTCGGACGGGCTGAAGATAGAGGTCATCTCGGGTCACCGGACGGCAGAATACCAGCAGATGCTCTGGGAAAAGGAAATATCTAAACTGATGGGCAGGGGGCTTGGTTATAAGGCGGCAGTAAAGGAGGTTGGGAAGACGCTTGCGCTGCCACGCTGCAGCGAGCACGAAACGGGTCTTGCGGCTGACCTTGCGCAGGAGGGACAGGACGATGTCAGCGAGAGCTTTGCAAAGACTCCTCAATCGGTATGGCTTGAAAAGAACGCTCACAGATACGGTTTTATCCTTCGTTATCCACGTTTAAAAGAGCACATAACGGGAATAGCTTTCGAGCCCTGGCATTACAGATATGTCGGTGCGGAAAGCGCTGTGATGATAAAGCGCAACGGGATATGCCTTGAGGAATTTCTCGATTTTTATCAGGATAAATATTTAGATAGCACAAAATCGGAGGTCTGATACTGTGCAAGTCCAATAAAAAGTACAGAAAATGATTGACAATTCGCAAAAACGGTAGTATAATAAATGCATAAATAGAGAAAGGATGTTTTTTACTATGGAAAAAAGATATTCAAAGAGAAAATCATTCTGGGCTTTGATGGGGGCACTTATTCTCGTTATTGCTTCAACAGGTCTTCTGGTTTACAGATACTGTGAGGAGAAGGCTCACTACGAGAAGTGGAAGGACTACGACGAGTGCGGGATTCAGTGATATACCGATAACAAAAACTATGCCGATGCTTGCTTTGTGCAGGTATCGGCTTTTTTTACAAAAAAAGCACCGCACAAGGCGGTGCTTATAGATTTTACTGTTTTATCTGAGGTGTGCTGTTATTTGCAACGACTTCCTTGATGCCTGTTGCAAGACCTGCAAGACCCTGTATCTCACTTGGGATAATGATCTTTGTAGCTCTGCCGTCGGCAGCCTTTCCGAATGCCTCGAGGCTCTTGAGCTGGATAACGTGGTCGTTCGGGTTAGCATCGTTGAGCTTTACGATACTGTCGGCGATAGCCTGCTGTACCATATTGATAGCCTGAGCTTCACCCTCTGCCTCACGGATCTTCTGCTCTCTGATAGCGTCTGCCTGCAAAATAAGCGACTGCTTATCAGCCTCGGCGGAAAGTATCTTTGCTTCCTTATCAGCCTGTGCACGGAGTATCTTGGACTCCTTCTCACCTTCGGCAACAAGGATCTGAGATTTCTTCTCTGCCTCTGCCTGAATGACCTTTTCACGTCTTTCACGGTCAGCCTTCATCTGACGCTCCATGGCATCCTGGATCTCTCTTGGCGGGAGAATGTTCTTCAGCTCGACTCTCTGTACCTTGATGCCCCATCTGTCGGTAGCTTCGTCGAGGATAGCGGTTATTCTTGTATTGATGATATCTCTTGAGGTAAGTGTTGCTTCAAGGTCGAGGTCACCGACGATATTACGCAGTGTTGTAGCGGTAAGGTTCTCGATAGCCGAGATAGGTCTTTCAACGCCGTATGTGAACTGCATCGCATTGGTGATCTGGAAGAACACGACGGTATCTATCTGCATCGTAACGTTATCCTTTGTGATAACGGACTGGGGCTGGAAATCAACTACCTGCTCCTTGATGGAAACACGCTTTGCGACTTTCTCGATAAGCGGAACTTTCCAGTGCAGACCTGTTCCCCACGCTGCGTGGAATGCGCCAAAACGCTCGATAACATAGACATAAGCCTGAGGTACTACCTTGATATTGCAAACGATAAGCAGAATGATTATCGCAAGTACCCCCAACAGAATATAGATTCCTTCCATAGATAATTCCTCCCGGTATGTATTTATTCTCTGACGATAAGCTTTGAACCGTCAACCTTTACAACAACTACTGCGTGACCCGCAGGTATTAGCTCTCCGTTCTCGCTCCTTGCAGCCCAGTCGGTACCGCTGAGTCGGACACGCCCCTTATTGGCGATATTGTCGATATCCTCGATAACGGCAGCTGTCATACCCTCGTCAAGCTCGTAGTTTGTCGGCACTTTTTTCCCCTGGAGCTTCTTTGAAAGCGGTCTTGTCACCGCCACAAGCAAAGCGGAGGATACAACGAACACTATGCACTGCACAAGGAAGCTTACCTTTCCAATGGCAAAGAACATTGAGATAAGAGCACCCAATGCAAACCACACAGACACAAGTGCGGTGCAGGTCGCAACCTCACATATCAGGAAAAATACAAATGCAACAGCCCAGAACACGATCATAAATGTATCTGACATCATATCTCCCCCCTATTTTATATATTTCAGGCTTTCAGCCTTCCTGCACATTATAGCACAATGTTACTGAAATTGCAAGGGAAACCGTGATTTTTTATCATTCTATCACATTTCAACACAATGGTTACGTTTTGTAACAGTCAGTTATCCTGCTTATACAGGTCACAGGTGGAATAGGACTCCTTCATAAAGTAGCAGGTCATTGTAAAATGGTTCTTTTTGCGCATGCACGAGCAGCCCTCAAACTCCTCGTAATCGTAGTCGGTCTCTGCTTTTGTCCTGCCCTCTTTGAGCCTGTTCGTTCTGACGCTGCCTTGATATATAATATATTCGCAGTTATCGGTCATATTGCCATCAACAAATATCTTTACGGTAACGCCTGTGAATACGGCAACTATCTCCCTGCCGAAATGCTTGCCTTTCCACTTGCCCTGCAGATAATCCCTATCAGCATCGTCATAAAGCTGAACATTTGAGCCTGCGGTATTGAAGTCCAGCCCGTTTTTTAAAGCGTCATCGTGAAAGGCATCGTATATTTCGTCGTCAGCGGGATATCCGACAGTCGGCGTCTGATTTGAATTCATATACAGCATCTCGCCGCTTTTGTATTCTGCTTTGATGTAATCACCGCAGCCGTTCGGCAGTCCGTCGACAGTACAGTGGTAGCCATTGTTTCTTGCAAGTTCATGGGATTTTATGATACTGTTGAGCTTTCCGAGCAGGAAATCTGTGCAGGAACGGTATCTTACGCAAAATCTCGTACCGTCTCTCCTGCTTGAATTGCCGCCGTTTGCGCTTACATAAAGTCCGTCATCGCAAAGCTGACAGGAGCAGCTTATCTTACGGTCTGCATACGAAAAGCTGATAAGCTCGTCGGACTCTATCACTTTTGGCGCACTGCTGTCAACAGACTCGTGCTTTCCGCCGCAGCAATCCTGCATACCGGCTGCGCCCATCATGCCGCTGCCCAAGCCTCCGCCGAAACCGTCTTTTCCCACACTGCAACACTCCTTTACTTTTTAATTTTCAACGTTTTGAGATACTGCTTTTGTTCATCGGTTATCCGATAGCTTTCCACGGATTTCTGTATCGCCTTATTGTGCGTCCAGGCATCGAGCTTTTTGCCCTCGATGAACGGCAGGACTGCGTCGTACTGCTTTGCAAGAGCCGTTGCGAAATACCAGGCCTGCATCATTTTCACATAATACTCGTCCGAGCGTATCTTTGCAACAGCTTTCGGATATTTCAGTTCAAAGCTTTCGTCGAGAAAATGGTCCATAAGCATCTTTATCCCGAAGCGCACCGTGTAGGTCCTGTCCGAGGCGAGCCAGACTCTGATATGCTGCAAAAGCTCGGTCTTGTGCTTTGCAAAGACCTTAGGGTTAGTCTGGTCGCAGGTCGCCCAGTTATCGACATACGGCAGGAACGCTTCGACATTTGCGATACAGCGCTCAAAGTCCTTATCGAGGGAGATTATAAAGCCGTGGAGCTGGTTCTCGTCGAAGTATCTGTGCGGCAAGCCGCTAAGAAAATCAGCGATATCGTCACGCTTTGAAAGCTCCTTTGCAAGCGCTCTCAGCGGAGGTGTGCGCACGCCGATAAAGCTGTCAGCATCAACAGTCGGAGTGGTCTTTATCTGCATTTCACGGTACTTTTCGTCGGCAAGCTCAAAGAGCTTTTGCCTTATTTCATCTGTGTTCATCGGTACTCCCCCTATCATTGTTCAAGCGTTTTCTTTGTCTGAATACTGCTATGTCAACGACCGCCGTTACAGCGCACCCCGCAGCGTAGGCAAAGATATCTCCGACTGCGAACGATGTTCCCATAAGCACTCGGACAAGTCGGTTCTCGATGCCCAGAAAGTCTGCGAGAGGTATCAGCTGGGTCAGCTCGACAAGCACGGAGAATACAAATATCGCCCCCGACAGCCACACAGCCTTTCGAGGAATGAAGATACGCACAAGCGCCCACAGCAGTATAACGACGAGCATATCGCCTACATACGGGCGGACGAACGAGTCGTGGACATACATACCTATAAATATCTCGACTGCAAACAGCAGAACAAAGATACCCGCATAGATAAGGCGGGAACGCTTGAGGTCATTATTAATACTTTGTGTGTTCATTATTGTCTCCCCAAATATTATCCTCATCCTGTTTGTTTTCTATAAAATACACATTATCTTCAGTTATTAGTATTTCATTTGATTTATAGATGCATTTAATTTCTTGAAGCTTCTCAACAAATATATTTGTTTGTGGGTTATTATACTGCGCAAACAGTTTAACTGCTTTATCATCATTTTCCTGTGCGCTTGTCTTTATTACATCACTTTTGTTTATAAGCGCTTTACCAACGTGTCCTTTCTTTACAACAGGGATACTGCTGAATACTTTACCTGCTGTTCCGCTTGCGACCCCCAAGCCTTTAAGAACGTTATTTGACAACGTTTTGGCACTTTGTTTTTCAAGGAATACCGAACTCTTTTCAAACAGTTCACGGTAATTCATTGATATTTCTTGTATTTCTGATATTTTATTCTGAACGTAAGACTCGTAAAAGTTACCGCTTATCATTACATCGAGCATAGATGCCATTGAATATGTATATAAAGACATTTTCAAGTATTGAAAAGCGTTAATATAACAATTCAACAAAGCATCAGTCTGTTTTTGAGTGGCAGATGTTTTCTTTTTTGAAAGCAAATCATCAATAGTTTTTTGATAGAAATTAATGTTTTTTCTCGCAGTTCGCTGAATATCAAGCACCATTTTATGATTGTTAGTCAAGTACATATCATTATCCCAATTATACTTATAATTTGAAATGATATTAAGCAGAGTTTGAACATCTGCAACAATTTCAGAACGCTTTTCATTCTCCAAAAAAGAAACTATTTGTTCGCTGAGTTTAGTAATCTTATCAAGCTTTTTTTCAAGAGTACGAAGTGTTGCCGCCATTAAAGCAAGCGCAGGATTTACAGTAACAGCTTTTTTTACAGAAAAATGACTTATTTCAGCAAACTTAGCCATTTTAGACGTTCCGTCTGCTTTTCGTATTGCTCCCCAGTAGGAGCCGTCCTTTGCTTTTTTCAGAACATCTGCAGGGTCAACATTAATTGTCCTGAAAAGAGTTTCCCCTTTTGAAACAGGTATTTCGGAGTTTAATCCAAAACTGATAAAAGCTTTTCTGACAAACTCGCCAAGCGATGAAAGCTTTTCAATAGGTAAACAGACAGAGTTTTCGACCGAATTGATCATAGATAATTCAGATATCATGTTTTCGGTCAATTCTACGATCTCATTACCCATAAGAAAATACACCTCACATAAAAAACTATTAAAAGTAGAATATCGCATTCACTGTATCATTCTTTGATAAGCGCATACATTTTCATATCAACGATATTTCCGCATTTCACGGCGTTGCTCCTTAATGTAAGGCTCTGCATGAGGCAATATTATGTGAGAACGGCTCTGCAAAGATGCGAATGATATCGGTATGCTCAAACACATAGCGGCATACCTGCTTTATCGCACTTGTCGCATAACCGTTCCCCCAATATGCTTCACCGATGTAGTAACCCATTTCTGCTGTATGGAAATGTATATTATCCTGACGAAAAACTCCGATGCTGCCGATAACTTTATCATCAAGTGTTATCGCAAATGCAAAAGTATTGTTTTTATCTGATGATAACATAGCACGAATGAACTCCTCTGCATCCTGCTCTGTATATGGATACGGCAAACCGTCCCTCAGATTATTAAGCACATTAAGGTTATTCAGATTTTCTGCAAGCGCAGCTTTATCATTGATTCTCCATTCTCTTATAGAAATCTCCATTTAGTCTCCCCATTTATTCCAAGTCAACTATCTCTTTTGAGCAATATCACGCACTCCACATGCGTCGTTCTCGGGAAGAGGTCTACTCCTCTTATCTTTTCGGTCTTATAGCCGAGCTCTCCGAGTATAGCGCAGTCCCTTGCGGCGGTGGCGTGGTTGCAGGATATCATCACTATCCTGTCGGGCTGCATTTTCGCCATATATTCAAGGCTCTGCCTGTCGCAGCCCTTTCTTGCTGGGTCGGCGATGATGACATCGGGGCGCTCGCCTCTTTCATAGAGTATGCCTGCGACCTTGCCCGCATCTCCGCAGATGAACTCGGCGTTGGTTATATCATTCAGCTCGGCGTTGCTCTTTGCGTTTTCTATCGCCTGCGGTATTATCTCGACTCCGATGAGCTTTTTTATGCCTTTGCACATCGAAAGCCCTATCGTTCCCGCACCGCAGTAAAGATCGAGCAGGACGGAGTTTTCATCAAGCTGTGCATAATCCTTTGCAATCGCATACAGCTTTTCCGCCTGCAAGGTATTGACCTGGTAGAACGACTGCGGAGAAATGGTTATCCTGTTGCCGCACATAATATCGGTTATCCTGTCGGAGCCGTAGACGGTCACGGTCTTTTTGCCCATAATAACGTTGGTATTATTCGGGTTTTCGTTGAGCACGATGCTCTTTATATCGGGGAACTCTACAGTCAGCGGGAAAAATAGCTTATTGAAGCACTTAGCGTCTGCGATGCTCGTTACGACAAGGCACAGCATTATCTCTTTTGTATGCTCGCCGCGGCGCAGGTAGATATGTCTGAGCAGACCGCTTCCCGATATCTCGTCGTAAGCTTTTATACTGTTTTCGTTGACAAAGCTCATTATGCTGTCCGTTATTCCTGCGAATATCCCGGGCTGGAGTTCACAGCCGGTATGGGAGCATATCCTGTGAGAACGCTTGGCATAAAAGCCGCAGACGGCTTTCGCGTCGAACACACCCACGGGGTACTGTGCCTTGTTGCGGTAATGGGCTATTCTGTCGCAGCCGAGGAACGGCTCGTATTCGGCTGATATTTTTCCGATGCGCTCAAACGAGGCTTTGACAAATCTGTTTTTGACCTCGCACTCCTGCTCGTAGGTGAAGTGTCTGAACGAACAGCCGCCGCAGGTCCTTGATACGGGGCAGCTATCTGCACATCTGAACGGCGAGCGCTGCACAAAGCCGGTGATGATGCCGTAGCAGTAGCTTTTATTTACTTTGACTATCCTGCAGTTTATAACGTCGCCGACTGCCGATGATGAAACAAAGACAGCCATGCCGTCATAGTGTCCGACACCGTTTCCCTCGTTGGTTATATCGGTTATTTCAAGAATTATCTCGTCATTCTTTGTGAGCATAAAAATCCTCTGTTTCCTTTTTCTTTTCGAGCATAAGCTCAAAGTGCCTGTTGTATTCAAGCGGGAACTTGTAATTGAAAACACGCTCCAGCCGCTTGTTCTTTGTATCGACAAGCTTTGTTGAGCCGCCCGCACCGACAGCGAGGATAGTCTGCACCTCTTCCATTATATACACGTTGTACAGGCTTTCCTTTCCGGGCTTTGACCAGCCTATGTTCTCGAGGTTTTCAAGCATATTCTTCTGCCTGTAAAGATAGTAAGGCACATAGCCGCTTTCAAGCAGCCTTTTCGTCGCATAGCCGACCATTTTATCGGCAGGGTTTTCCAGCAAGCCCTCCTCACGGTCACGGTTCAGCCTTGCGGCACGTTTTATGGACAGCGTATGGACGGTGATATTCTCTGCGCCGAGCTGTATAAGCTTATCGACGGTATACGCAAAGCTCTCCGGGGTATCCGAGGGCAGACCTGCGATGATATCGGTATTGATGCTGTCAAAGCCGACCTCTCTTGCAAGCTCATAGGCTTTGAAGAACTGCTCGGTGGTGTGCTTTCTGCCTATCTTTTCAAGCACGCTGTCAGAGAGCGTCTGCGGGTTTATCGAAACTCTTGTACAGCCGTTTCGTTTTATAGCTTCAAGCTTTTGTTTCGTTATCGTATCGGGTCTGCCCGCTTCGACGGTGTACTCACGAAGCTGTGAAAGGTCAAAGCTGTTTGCTATGGTTTTCATAAGTCTTTCAAGCTGGTCGGCTTCAAGCGTAGTCGGTGTGCCGCCGCCGAAATAGACTGTGTCAAGCACAAGTCCGAGCCTTGAAACAAGCTTTGCGGTATACTCCATCTCCTTGCACAGGTTATCGAGATACTCGGGTATCTGTCCGAGGCACTGCTCGACAGACTGCGAAACAAACGAGCAATAGGAGCACCTTGTCGGGCAAAACGGTATCGAAACATAGAGGCTGAAGCTGTTGTCCTTCAGCCCGTCAAGTACAGCTTTCTGGGCATAGGCAGTTTTCAGTGCTATATCGCACTTTTCACGTGAGCAGAGATAATCCCTGCGCATGGCGTCGAATATCTCGCTTTCGTTCATATTCCGGCTCAGGTATCTGTTGACCTGCTTCACGGGTCTGATTCCCGTGATAACGCCCCACTTTGGAGTATTCCCCGTAAGGCTGCTCATAGCTTTGAACAGCAGTCGGGAAAGGCAAAGCTCATAGTCGTCCTGCTTTTGTGCTGTGCACACCTTATGCGCACGCCTGCCGTTATAGCTGCAAAGCACATACAAAAGGGCGTGATGCCCCAGCTGTCTGACCCTGACGAACGCAAAGTCACCGTCTTTTGGTATCTCATCACCGTAGACGATATCAAACAGCGTTGCGGGGATAAACAGCTTCATCACGCCTTCAAGTTCATATTTGTAATCATTTCCGCTGAAACACAGTTTCATTATCTTATCCGTCCGTTTTCCGCAGGATCATATGCCCTGCATAAAATGGTTGTATTTTCTTTCGGTATCAAGCGTAGTGGGCTGCATATGGCCCGGGTATACCTTGAGGTCGCCTCCGAGTTCCTTCAGCTTTTTCATCGATTTTTTCATAGCCGCAGGGTCACCGTCGGGAAGGTCTGTTCTTCCGCAGGAGCGTGCAAACAGCGTATCGCCCGAGAACATAACGTTTCCGCAGATAAAGCATACCGAACCGCTTGTATGTCCCGGAGTTTCCACTACGTCAAATTCAAGTTCGTCAAGCTTTAAGATATCATTTTCAGTAAACGTGATGACCTCGCCTTCATATTTGCGGTAGCCGTGGACCATAAAGTGATTGACGAGCATACTGTTCTCATCGGTGAGCTTGTTTTTGTCAAACGCACAGATATAGACCTCACAGCCTGTCTTATCGACAATGTCGGCTACGGCGCCGATATGGTCAAAGTGACCGTGGGTAAGGAATATTTTTTTTATGGTGAGCCCGAAAAGGTCAGCCTGTTCGAGGATATAATCTGCATCAGCCGGTGCGTCTATCAGCACGGCGTTGTTTTTTTCGCTTGCGACAAGGTAGCTGTTGGTGTCGCAGATGCTAAGCGGTTTAAGACTGTAAACTTTCATAGTTCCTCCGGTTTCACTTTCCGCTTCTCTCTACGGAAATGACGTTCTTTATCTTTTTAAGCTTGTTGATAACATTGTTGAGCTGTTCCATGCCTGCTATGCTTACGGTTATAGAGAGTATGGCGTTGCCGTTTTTGAGCTCTCTTGCGGTGGATTCGTAGATATAGATATTTATCATCGCAAGTGCCGAAGACACGTCCGCAAGCAGACCTATCCTGTCAACGGCTATTATATCGAGCGTACACTTGAAATAGCCCTGCTTTGAGCCTTCGCCCTCGTACTTGACGGCTACCCACCTGTCCTTCATCTCGGGGTCGTCCTTCTGGTGAAGGTAGTTGACGCAGTCCTTTCTGTGTACTGATATACCGTGACCTCTGGTAATGAAGCCGATTATCTCGTCGCCCGGCAGCGGGTTGCAGCACTGTGCAAATCTTACTATGCAGTCGCTGATGCCGTCAACGACGATACCCGACGAACCGCTTTGTCTGACAGGCTTGGTCTCGATATCCTGCTGGGGAGCCTGTGCTGCTTTGTCGCCGTATTTCTTGTTGTATTCAAGCTTCAGCCTTGCGATGAGCTTTGAAAGCTGCACGCCGCCGTAGCCGATAGCAGCAAAGAAATCATCGAGCGTATCGCAGTTATGGCGTTTCATATCCATTTTGAGGAAGTCCTCGAGCTCGTCCTCGGGCACACGGATATAGTTGCGTCTGAATTCTCTTTCAAGGGCGCTTCTTCCCTCAAAGATATTCTCGTCACGGCGTTCCCTCTTGAACCAGAGCCTTATCTTGGATTTTGCCTCGTTGGTCTTGCATATGTTCAGCCACGACCTGCTCGGACCGTGTCCGGGAACGTTTGAGGTGAGTATCTCGATTATCTCGCCCGTCTTTATCTGATAGTCATAGGATACCATTTTTTTATCGACCTTTGCGCCGCACATCTTATGACCGACCTCGGTATGGATAGCGTAGGCAAAGTCTATAACTGTCGCACCGACAGGCAGGGTTATCATATCACCCTTTGGAGTGAACGCAAACACGTCCTCGGGGGCAAGGTCATTTTTGATAGCACGCACTATCTCCTCGACATCGTCGGACTCCTGCTGGGACTCGATTATCTGTCTTATCCACGCAAGGCGCTGGTCGTCCTTGGTGCTGCCGCCTGCAACGCCCTCTTTGTATTTCCAGTGGGCAGCGATACCGTACTCGGCGGTCTTGTGCATATCCCACGTTCTTATCTGCACCTCAAAGGGTACTCCCTCTCTTCCGATGACGGTCGTATGCAAAGACTGGTACATATTAGCCTTCGGGGTGGAGATATAGTCCTTGAACCTGTTGGGGATAGGTCTGAACATATCGTGGATAATTCCGAGAACGTTGTAGCACTCGGTGACCGTATTCACGATTATCCTCAGAGCGTAGCGGTCATATATCTGGTCTATCTCCTTGCCGTCACGGTAGACTTTCTTATAGATACCGTAGTTGGATTTCACTCTTCCCTCGATAACGGGTGCAGGGTGGATATCCTTTTCAAGGCGCTCTCTTATCCTCTCCTTGAGGTCCTCTACGAGCTGGTCCCTGCTTCCCTTTCGCATATTCATCTGCTTTTCGATCTCGTTATATGCATACGGGTCGAGGTACTTGAACGAAAGGTCTTCAAGCTCGTCCTTTATAGACCTTATTCCGAGCCTGTGAGCGATAGGAGCGTAGATATTCATCGTTTCGTGGGCGATATTACGCCTTTTCTCATCACGGCAGAAATTGAGCGTTCTCATATTATGGAGTCTGTCGGCAAGCTTGATGATGATTACTCTGATATCCTCGCTCATCGCAAGAAGTATCTTTCGTATATTCTCGGCTTTCTGCTCGTCCTTTGTAAAGGTCTCGACTTTTTTCAGTTTTGTCACGCCGTTGACGAGCATAGCGACATCGCTGCCAAATTTCTTCTGGATAGTTTCGAGAGTGCAGTCGGTATCCTCGACTACGTCATGCAGCAGTGCGGCGCAGATAGTATCGGTATCCATGCCCAGTTCGAGCAGAATATACGCCACAGCAAGCGGGTGGGTGATATACGGCTCACCCGATTCTCTTTTCTGACCGTCGTGGTATTTGTAAGCCAGCTCATAAGCGCTGACTATCTTTGAAAGGTCGTACTGCTTTTCTCCGTCAAGTATCCTCTGGATAAGCATATCGACAGTAAAGATCTTCTCTTCGGGCATCGTTATCACCTCCGTTAAAGCATCTGTCTGAGTTTTACAAGTGTCTGCGACTGTTCAAGGTCAACCTTTCCGCTGACCTGCAGGAGCGACAGCTTCATGGTTGCGGGCTTATATTCCACAAGCTCTTTGTCTGCGAAAATGTCGATGCATATGCGCATCTTGCAGTAGTTCATATTATCGTCGCCGATACTCATGAACATATGGTCTGCTGTTGTATTCTTTACACTGCTTATGTATTTATACACCTTTACAAGGTCGGTTCTTTCGGGGATTATCTTTTTAACATATTCGGGCGGGAGCGTTTCTCCCCTCATCAGCTTTTCGTAGCACTGCTTCGCTGCAAAGTAACGTTCCTGCTTTACGCCGCTGAGCCTGTGGTCAACGACCTTTATGGAGACGCTTTCATAGCCTTTGAAGTTATTGACCTCAAGGCGCACGAGCATATCTATACTGTCGCCTGCTCTGAAACAGGCTTTGTCGGGCGAAAGCGTGAAGAACAGCGCCTGTCCTCTGAAACCGCCGTAATCAAAATCTATCTTTGTATGCTTGCCCTGTGACAGAGGCGTTACGCCAAGCACCTTTGCGCCGAGTATCGCAAATGTCGGGACGGGGTTGCCTGCGCCGAACGGAGCGAGCTTGTCAAGCCCTCTGACGTTGCCGACGGTGATATCTCCGGGTCTGAGCAGCTTATCGGCTGTGAGTTCCTGCACGGGGAGCTTGCTCATATTATCAGCATATTCGCAGATGCGTCTGCTCAGCTCGACAAGGTTTTCCTCCCTGAGCGAGAAGCCGCCTGCGCACTCATGTCCGCCAAATTTTTCAAACAGGTCGCTGCAATGGCACAGGCAGTCGAACACATCAAAGCCATGCACGCTTCTTGCGGAGCCTCTTGCATTACCCTCGTCATCTACAGAGATAAGGAAATTCGGTTTTCCGTAAAAATCAAGTATCTTTGAGGACACGATGCCGATAACGCCCGGGTGCCAGTTCTTTCCCCACAGCACGAGCACGGCGTGGTCGAGCACCTGCGGGTGGCGGTCGATATGGTCGACTATCTCGGCGAGAATGTCCTTCTCGGTCTGCTTTCTCATAGAGTTGAGTTCGAGCAGAGTTCTCACATAGCTGTCCGCATCGCCGATATCCTCACTGAGCAGAGCCTTAACGGCGGTCAGCGGTGAGCCGAAACGCCCCGATGCATTTATAACGGGGGCTATCCTGAACGAGACATCGACAGCGTCAATGCCTTCCCTTTCAAGCGAGGAAAGCTCAAAAAGCTTGCTGAGTCCCGAATTTTCGGTGTTTTTAAGATATTCGAGCCCCTGCTTGACTATAGTTCTGTTCTCTCCGTTGAGGGGAACAACGTCTGCAACTGTGCCTATCGCACACAGATCGCCGTACTGCTCCAGCACTGCATCGTAGCTTCCGCCGTCAAGCGCAGCGCAAAGCTTCAGCGCAACACCTGCTCCGCAGATATCCTTATACGGCGACGGACAGTCGGCACGGTGAGGATCTACGACAGCCTCGGCTTCGGGCAGCACCTCGGGGGGCTGGTGGTGATCGGTAACGACGAGCTTCATTCCAAGTTCCTTTATCAGCTTTGCCTCCTCGGCAGCGGATATGCCGTTATCAACGGTAACGATAAGCGATACTCCCCTCTGCGCAAGGTCTTTGACAGCCTGTACGTTCATACCGTAGCCATCGGAGCGCTCGGGGATATAATACATAACATTGGCACCCATACTTTCAAGATAATTGTAAAGTATTGATGTTGCGGTGATGCCGTCACAGTCATAGTCGCCGTATATACAGATAAGCTCGTATTTATCGACGCTCTCGCTGATGACCTTTACAGCTTTGTCCATATCCTTTATCAAAAACGGGTCGGACAGCTCGGGCAGGCTGAAAAAATCCACGACCTGCTGAAAATCGGTATAGCCTCTTGAAGTCAGCACCTCAAGAGCAAGCTTATTTATATCGCACTTTGCGGCGAATTCAGCCGCCTTTGCATCGTCACTTCTGCTAATTTTCCATTTCTTCATACAGATACTCTTTTCCGATTATTTGTTTTATCTTAAAAGTATACCATAAAAGGACACACTTTTCAAGTACATACTCGCATTTTTACCAACTTGTAAACTCTCTTGAACATATGTTGAAAAAATGTTATGATAAAGTGTGAGGAAATGCACGGGACTGTCGTGTAAGAGATGAAGGGGCAGAAAAACGACGCCCCCGGAAAGGAGAGCTCCCATGGACAACGGTGCAAGTAGCTACCGCCGTTTCCGAGACAACGGTGACGAAAGCGGTCTCATCGAGATAATAAGAGACTACAAGGACGGTCTGATACTGTATTTGTCAAGCATCGTCGGCGACCTGAATACCGCAGAGGATATCGCTGAGGACACGTTTGTTGTACTTGGCACGAAAAAGCCGAAGGACAAGGGAAAAAGCTCCTTCAAGACCTGGCTTTACACTATCGGGCGGAATGCGGCGATAGACTATATGCGAAAAAAGGCGAGAAAGAAGGAGCTCCCGCTTGAACTGTCACACGATATATCCGGCGACGAGCTCGACCTTGAAAAGGCGTATATACGGGAAGAACAAAAGATAACAATACACAAGGCTCTGAGAAGCCTCAAGCCCGAATACAGGCAGATACTGTGGCTTGAATACTTTGAACAGCTCAGTATGAAGGACGCTTCAAGGATAATGAAAAAGAGCGTTCACGCCGCAGAGGTACTTGCTTCGAGGGCAAGACAGGCGCTCAGGGCAGAGCTTGAAAGAGAGGGTTTCAGCTATGAAGGACTATAAAGAAATGGCGGACAGCGTTCTGGGACGTGTCCATGAATTTGAGCAGCAAAAGCAAAGCTCACGGGCAAGGATAAAGGCCGCAGGCAGGACGGCAGCGATAGTCGTACCAGTGCTTGCGATAGCTGCTGTAAGCGTATTTGCGCTGAATGCAGGTTACGGAAAGAGCGACATCAGCACATCTGACGGTGAAGCTGACACCGCTGCAAGTGAAAGCGTTTTAGCGGCAGGCATAAAGGAAGACTCAGCAGACGACAGTAGCTCCGAAACGGGGGTATTCGCAGGTAATTACTGGGTCGTCAACAGCGAAAAAGGCAATAACAGCAGCGAAGCAGCATCGAGCAGCAGCTCGGAAGCATCGGAAACATCCAGAGCCGAAAGCTCAGCTCCGCAATCGGCTACCACAACAGCCGACAGCAGCGTTCCCGACGGAAACCTGCCGAACATCGCCTGTATCCCCGACAGCAACACAAAGCAGTATCTCGGGGAAAAGATAAGCCGTGAGGAGGCTGTCAGGTTTTTTGCCGAACACGCTGAAATACTTGAAAGCAAGCTTTCCGCAGGCGGTGCAAAGCTGGTAAACAACGGCGCCGAAAACAAAACTACCGATTCGATAGTTTACTCCGACGGCACTATACTCGTAAGGGACGGCTACTGCCACGTCAGCTATTACGGCAAGCCCGGCGAGGGACTGACAATAAAGCAGAACTTTATGGACTTCCCTGTTTTCAGTGGCGGAAAGCTGATAGCTATCGTAACGCTTGTTAAGGAAAACGGCGCCATATCGGGCACTCCCGCTTTCGGTGCGCCGTGGTTCGGCGATTTCCAGGATCTGATGTACAAATACAGCGGGCAGAAGCTGCTGTTCATTTACGCAGGTGCGATGGAGTTCGTTATCACCCCGGACGGAAAGGTTTTCAACCCGCAGGGACTGCAAAGTGCAGTGAACGATTCGGGCCTTAACAAAAAGACCAATGCTTACAACTGGTTCCTCGACGAGCAGTGTCTGTACAAATGCTTTGTGGAGGACCCGCAGCAGCTGCAAATGAACGGCTGATAATAAAAATACACGGGAGGTCATACGACTTCCCGTGTTTTCTTATGCGTTTTGTGTGCCCTGCAAGCCTATCTCTGCGGCGTGGGGCTTCATTCCCTCGATGCAGATGCCTGCGACCTCGGAGACCTCCATACCGAGAAGCTCACAGCCCTTTTTGATGACTTCCCTGTTGCACTTGGCGGCGAATTTCTTGTCCTTAAACTTTTTCATAAAGCTTTTCAGCTCAAGGTCGTTGATGCCGTTGGGTCTCATCCTTGCACAGGCCTGTATTATGCCTGTCAGCTCATCTACCGTAAACAGGCTCTTTTCCATATCCGTTTCGGGCTTTACGTCGGTGCATATCTCCCAGCCGTGTGCCATTATCGCTCTTACGTCCTGCGGGTCTACGCCGAGTGCGAGAAGCTCCTTTTCGGTGTGCTGAAGATGCTCCTCGGGGAATTTCTCGTAATCGAAATCGTGCAGGTAGCCGACAGCCTGCCAATGCTCCTCGTCCTCGCCGAAATGCTTTGCCATTGCGCCCATTGCGTAGCAGACATTCAGAGAATGGATGATCAGATGCTCCTGCGTTACTGCGTCCTTATTGAGTTCCTTAGCCTTTTCAAGTGTTAGCTTCACAGCATTTTCCTCCTTTTAAACACAAGACCCCTTTTACTTCGCAGGCAAAAGAGGTCGTTTTATGCTTTGGCGTCCTCGGCGGGATTCGAACCCACGACCTTTCGCTTAGGAGGCGAACGCTCTATCCTGCTGAGCTACGAAGACATTTAACTTGTTTATTATAACACATACGCTTTTGAATTGCAAGAGGTTTTGAAAAAATTTGTTGCAGAACGAAATTATTGCGTAGTTTCGGGCAGAAATGATATTATTAATTGAAGTGTTACAGAAATGGCTGTTTTTTACATTGAATTTTCTGAGTTAATTTGTTATAATAAATAAATTATGAGGAGGGTCGGAATGCTGAACAAGATCAAACAAAAAATCGACAAACTGACCGCAGGGCACGCTTTGATGTTCACGGTCATATATACCCTCATTTTTGCGGCTATCGTCAGCATCAACGCTTACGTTTGGAAATTCACGGAGCATTGGTACACAATAGTCGTGCTCAGCTGTACCCTTTTAACGGTCGTGCTGTCGGTGTTCTCGCTGACAAAGGCAAAGGTCGGCATCACTAAAAGCGGCGCTGTGATGACCGTGCTTGAAGCGGTGATAGGGCTGTCGTTCCTGATAAATGCGATAATTCTGAAAACGCTCGGATACTTCGCAATAGCCGGGATATTTATGATAGTTATGCCCGCTGCGCAGTACGCACTCGCCCACCGTGAGACCGACGAGGTCGTGGGGTGCATATGCAAAGGCATATTCCTGTTCTATCTCTCGGTGCTCGCTGTTTCGATGTTCTGTGCGCCCGCACTGACGAACTTTATGTATGCATCGGTATTTGAGAACAAGAACAGGCTGGGGATACTCCTTCTTATCTGCGTTCCCGCAAATGCCTATCTTTTCCTTAAACAGAAAAGCGGGAGTGTGAAAAAGTACCTTTACTTCGCTTCGCTGATAAGCTCGGTGACCATTTGCGTTTTCACAAGCGCAAGGACATCTATACTTTCGATACTCGTGATACTGCTGTTCCTTTCGGTGCTGTGGATATTCTCGGGGGCAAAGCAAAAGGCGGAGCTGAAAACCAGGCTCGTGAGACTGGGGATATATCTGCTCATCCTTATTGCTGTTCCGCTTATCGTTTTCTTTATGCTCAACACGGTCAGAAAGTCCCTTATAAAGCTTTCGGACAAGCCTGCCGAGCAGACCTCGCAGACACAGGCACAGGCACAGCCCGCAAAGCAGACGACTGCAAAACAGGCTCAGGCCCCCAAGCAGACGCAGGCTGCAAAGCAGACAACTGCTAAACAAACGCAGGCTCAGAAACAGGCTCCCGCAAAGCAGACACAGGCGACCAAGAAAGCTACCGCTAAGGCAGCTCCGAAAAAGACCGCCGAGCAGGAGGACGATTTCAGTCTGGATTACTTTAAAAAGGGCTTTGACAACAACGGAAAGAATGAAACGATAACATCGGGCAGGATAACGATATGGGCTGAATTCCTCGAAAATCTCAGCTTCAAGGGGCACGACCCCGAGTTCAGACGGATAAAGTACCGTGCAAGGTGGCTGGACGCCTATGCGCACAACGCTTATATACAGGTGTCCTACTCCGCAGGCATCATCGCTGGCATAGCCTATATCGCACTCGCTGTTACGGCCTTGGCAAAGGCTGTTATATGGTCGGTGAAGGTGCTTCGCAAAAAGGAAAGATTCGATACGGCTATGGCGGTGTGCTGCTGCTTTATCATCGGATTTGTGCTTTCCTCTATATCCGAAACGACATATATGCCTTACACCAACTGCATAACCTCCTGCTTCCTGCTGCTTCTGTGTGCTTTCATTTACAAAAAAGCGCCGCAGCAGAGCGAGGACAGCACTCAGGACGAAACAAACGAATGATGATCGAGGGGGACCCGCTCGGGCTCTCCCTCATTTTTTGTTTGATTTGTTATGCAATTTATCATCAAAGTCTGAATTTTTAGCATATCTTCTTGACACGGGCTGCTTTATATATTATAATATTATGTGTGCGTAAACCAGTCACCGCAGTTTTGCGGTCGATATTTCACATGTCAATTTTTATACAGGAGGAATATAAAATGGCAAATCTTGATCTTACAAAGTACGGTATCACAGGTTCTGTCGAGATCGTTCGCAACCCTTCCTATGAAGAGCTTTTCAAGGAAGAGACCAAGGCAGGTCTTGAGGGCTTCGAGGTAGGCAAGGAGACAGAGCTGGGTGCTGTAAACGTTATGACGGGTATCTACACCGGACGTTCCCCTAAGGATAAGTTTATCGTTATGGACGAGAACTCCAAGGATACCGTTTGGTGGACAACAGACGAGTACAAGAACGACAACCACGCTGCTTCCGAGGAGACATGGGCTGCTGTGAAGAAGATCGCTGTCGATGAGCTTTGCAACAAAAAGCTTTTCGTAGTTGACGCTTTCTGCGGCGCTAACAAGGATACCAGAATGGCTGTTCGTTTTATCGTTGAGGTTGCTTGGCAGGCTCACTTTATCGAGAACATGTTTATCAAGCCAACGGCTGAGGAGCTTGAGAACTTCGAGCCTGATTTCGTAGTTTACAACGCTTCAAAGGCTAAGGTAGAGAATTACAAGGAGCTGGGTCTCAATTCCGAGACAGCTGTTGTATTCAACATCACAAGCCGTGAGCAGGTTATCATCAACACATGGTACGGCGGAGAGATGAAGAAGGGTATGTTCTCTATGATGAACTACTATCTGCCTCTCAAGGGCATCGCTTCGATGCACTGCTCCGCTAACTGCGATATGGACGGCAAGCACACCGCTATCTTCTTCGGTCTTTCCGGAACAGGTAAGACAACTCTCTCCACCGATCCTAAGAGAAGACTTATCGGTGACGATGAGCACGGCTGGGACGACAACGGCGTATTCAACTTCGAGGGCGGCTGCTATGCTAAGGTAATCGGTCTTGATAAGGAGTCTGAGCCTGACATCTACAACGCTATCAAGAGAGATGCTCTGCTTGAGAACGTAACTGTTGATGATAACGGCAAGATCGACTTTGATGACAAGTCCGTAACAGAAAACACCCGTGTTTCTTATCCTATCGATCACATCAACAACATTGCTTCTGAGGTAAACGGCATTTCTGCAGGTCCTGCTGCTGATAATGTTATCTTCCTTTCAGCTGACGCATTCGGTGTTCTTCCTCCGGTTTCTATCCTCACACCGGAGCAGACAAAGTACTACTTCCTCTCCGGCTTTACTGCAAAGCTTGCAGGTACAGAGAGAGGCATCACAGAGCCTACACCTACATTCTCCGCTTGCTTCGGTCAGGCTTTCCTCGAGCTGCATCCTACAAAGTATGCTGAAGAGCTCGTTAAGAGAATGGAAAAGAGCGGTGCTAAGGCATACCTCGTAAACACAGGCTGGAACGGCACAGGCAAGAGAATCTCCATCAAGGATACTCGTGGTATCATCGACGCTATCCTCAATGGTGATGTTCTCAAGGCTCCTACCAAGAAGATCCCGTTCTTTGATTTTGAAGTTCCTACCGAGCTGCCGGGCGTTGATCCTGCTATCCTCGATCCGAGAGATACATACGCTTCCGCTTCCGAGTGGGAGGAGAAGGCAAAGGATCTTGCTTCAAGATTTATCAAGAACTTCTCCAAGTACGAGGGCAACGAGGCCGGCAAGGCTCTTGTTCCTGCAGGTCCTCAGCTCTGATAACTTTACGGACAAAGATAAAAGACGACGTTTCAAAAGCGTCGTCTTTTTTTGTTTCAGTATTTGCCGTCGGAACGCAGACAGCCATAGACACAGATGTCGATAAGCTCTCCCCTGCAGCGTTCAGACTGCCGTAATGTACCCTCTTTTGTAAAACCGAGCTTTTCAAGAGTTTTCTGCGAGGCGATGTTCAGCGGCTCGACGTAAGCCTCGACCCTGTTGATATCGGTCTGCGTGAAGATGTGACCCAGTATCGCTCCCAGAGCCTCGGTCATAAGACCCTTGCCGTGATAGCTGCTGTTGAGCTCATAGCCCAGTTCGGCTTTTTTAACGTCCTCGTTAAAGGCGAAAAACCCGCACGTTCCGATTAGCTTGGAGTTGTCCTTATACTCTATCCCCCAGCGCAGCATCGTCTTTTGCTCAAAGCCCTGCGTGAAGAACTCGACCTGCTGCTTTGCACGTTCAAGGCTTTCAAACGGCAGAAGGTCGTAATATTTCATGACCTGCTTGTCGGAGAATATCTCGTAGATATCCTGTGCATCAGACTGAAAAAGCGGCCTGAGAAGCAGCCGTTGAGTGTTTATGAGCATATTCTTTTTAAAGATGTCTGTTAACATTCGCTGTCGCCGCCTTTCCCGCAAAGCCCGGCTATCTCTTTTTCAAGCGTTCTGTAAAACAGCGCCGCAAGATATCCGTCAGCCGAAGCGTGGTTAAGTCTTATCGCAACGGGCATCATCAGTCTGCCGTTCTCCTCACGGAACCTGCCCCAGTTGACTATCGGGTTGAAATAAAGATAGCCGTCGGGAAGCTCGACTGTCATAGAGTCAAAAGACAGCCAGGGCAGGCTCGATGCGTCGAACCAGTTGGGGTGAGCCTTCTCGTCGAGGCAGTATTCTCTCGTTGCCTTGCCCTTGTCAAGGTCAGCTTTTGCGTTGTCGTAAAAGGTCTTGTAATCCTCGTAATACTCGCTGTAAACAACGGTTATCGTTTCGGTGTCCTCGTGGAAAACGTACTGGATAGGGTTTATCCTGTCGTACAGGCGCATTTCGCTGTTCGGATAGTCCCAGTAAAAACGGTAGTCCTCCCTTGAATTGAGCGTCCTGGAAAGGATATATAGAAAATTGAGGTAAAAGCTCGTATTGGTCTCTTTGGAAAATGCTTTCAGCTCGGTAACGTCTACCCTTGCGGTAACGGCAAAGGAACATTTGCAGTCGTCAGAAAAGTGTCTGAAAATGTCCTTTCGGTAATAGCTGTTCATATCTACGACCTTGTAATCCATTCGTATCATCTCTCCTTTTGTTTTTATACAACAGCTTTTAACGGTGCTGTTTGATAAAAGGATACAATAATATTTGTGAACAAATGTTAAATTTCCGTAAACAAACTTGAAAAAACTTTTATCTTGAATAAAAACGTGCTATAATGGTTCTGACCAGTATATTCAAATGTATCAGGAGGTGACTATTTGTGCAGAAACTTATGGGTAATGCCGTGTACGGCGGTATCGGACGAGGTGTTATGAAGTTTTTTCACCGTGAGGAAGTAGTCATCAGCAAGGCAAGGGTCGGAGATACCCTGCGTGAGTTAAGAAGATTTGCTTATGCAAGAAACGAAGTGGTCGAGGAACTGAAGCATCTTTATTCGCAGGCAGTTGACGAGGTCGGCGAGGACGAGGCACAGATATTCCTTATCCACCAGATGATACTTGACGACAACCAGTATGTCAACTCTATGGAAAAGCTTATCCTCAACGACCACAGCAACGCTGAATTTGCGGTCGTAAGGACTGTCAAGCTTTTCAGCAAGATGATGGAGGAAACGAGCACCGAGTCGGAATACATCAGCGAGAGGATAGCCGACATCAGAGATGTTTCGGCAAGGCTTTTAAGGCATCTTCAGAACCGTGACGAGCAGGTGTTCAAGCTGGAGGAGATGTCTATCGTCTGTGCTGACGACTTTCTTCCGAGCGAGACTATCATGCTTGACAAGAGCAAGGTCGCCGCTATATGCACATCCTACGGCTCTACAAATTCCCACACGGCTATACTTGCAAGGACAAGAGGAATCCCGTGTATCATCGGCGTAGGCGACGATCTCAAAGACGAGCTTGAAAACAAATACTGCATAGTTGACAGCTACAGCGGTATAATGTACATCGAGCCTGACAATGAAACATCCAAGCTGCTTGACCACAAGGAAGCTATCGAGGGCAGAAAGCGTGAGCTTCTGACACGCCTCAGGGGCAGAAAGAACATCACCCGTGACGGCAGAGAGATAGAAGTGCTTGCGAACATCTGCGACCTTACGGACATCGAAAGCGCCAAGGTCAACGACTGCGGCGGTATCGGGCTTCTCAGAAGCGAGTATCTGTACCTCGACAAGGAGGACTACCCCAACGAGGACGTACAGTTTTACAATTACAGGCGTGTGCTGACCGAGATGCAGGGCAAGCCTGTGGTGATAAGGACAATGGATATCGGTGCGGATAACGAGCTGGATTATTTCGGGCTCGACCAGGAAAAGAACCCAGCGCTGGGATTTCGCTCGATAAGAGTCTGCCTTTCCCGCCCCGAGATATTCAAAACTCAGCTAAGAGCGCTGTTTCGGGCTTCGGTCTACGGCGACCTCAGGATACTGTTCCCGCTTATAATTGATGTCGATGAGATAGTAAAGATAAAGGAGATAATCAACGAGGTCAAGGCGGAGCTTTTAAGAGACGGAAAGCAGTTCAAGGACAATATCCCGATAGGTATACTTGTTGAAACTCCAGCCGCCGTGATGTTAAGCGACCTTCTCGCAGAACAGGTGGATTTCTTCAGCATCGGCACAAACGACCTCGAACAGTATTCAAACGCCATTTACAGACACAACCCGCAGTTTGAGAAGATATGCCCTGCCAACCGCATTTGCGTTCTGAGAATGATAAAAATGGTCTGCGACAACGCTCACGCCCACGGCATCAAGGCTTACATCTGCGGAGAGCTGGGTGCGGACACAAACTTTACCGAGGTATTCCTCGACCTGCACGTTGACGGGCTTTCGGTCACACCGACAAATATACTTCCCGTCAGAAAAACTATCAGAAGCCTGAACCTCAGCGATAGGCGTCAGGTCAGACAGAATATTCAGAAACATCTCAAATGCTGACAGAAAATCGGCTGCTGCAATAAAAATGCGGCAGCCGATGTTTTATTTCTCAAGGTATTTCAGATACAGCTCATTAAGCTCGGGGCAGACCTTTTTCAGACGCACGGGGCGAAGGTCGGGGGTCGTGAAGCAGTGAGAGGTCTTTGCTGTGAGCGAGAGAGTGCCCTGTGTGGCATTTCTGACCTCGTATTCGAGCGCAAACTTGCAGCCGTTGAACTCGGTCAGTCTGCATTCGACCTCAAATGTATCGCCGAACTTTACGGGGTATTTATAGTGCGTTTCGACTGAAAGCACCGGGACAACGATGCCCATACCCTCGAGTCTTGAAAACGGGAATCCCATTTCGTCCATCATATAGACACGGGCTTCCTCAAGCCAGCGGACATAGTTGGAATGGTGGATTATATCCATTCGGTCGGTCTCGTAATAGAAAGCTTTTCTGGAATATACAACAGTCATTTTTTATCAGTCCTTTGGAATTGATATCTGCATTCGATCGGGGAAATTGGTCGTGTTTATTATAACATTTTTCTTCACATATTGCAAGCACGGAGCATAAATTTCACGCCGAAGGTTGATTTTCGCAGACAGAAATGCTATAATAATAGAGTATTACGTTAATAAAAAAGGAGTAATCTGATGAAAAAGAAAGATATCAGCTCATCGCAGATACAGCGGGTACAGCCTGACCCGAATATCGGTCTGTCACAGCAGCAGGTCGACGAGCGTATGCTTGCGGGAATGTCGAACAAGCCTGTCAAGCCGCCCTCCAAATCCGTTGGGATGATAATCGCAACAAACGTATTCACCTATTTCAACTTTATCTTTGCGGGTATCGCTGTGCTTCTCGTCTTTGCAGGCAATTTCAAGGATCTCTCGTTCCTGCCTGTCATCATTTTCAACACTCTTATAGGTATCGTACAGGAAACTCGTTCAAAGAAGCTGCTTGACAAAATGACTATGCTCAATTCGCCGACGGCAAAGGTCATTCGTGACGGCAAGGAGATAAAGATAAAATCGGACAAGCTCGTTGCTGACGATATAGCGGTCTTTAAGGCGGGCGACCAGATACCTGCGGACGCTGTCGTCGTCGAGGGCAAGGCTTCGCTGAACGAAGCTCTGCTGACGGGTGAAGCCGACGAGATTGTCAAGGAATGCGGCTCGGAGCTTATGAGCGGAAGCTTTGTGGTATCGGGCTCGTGCAAGGCAAGGCTCACCAAGGTCGGTGCGGAATCGTACATATCCCAGCTGACCTTGCAGGCTAAGAAGATGAAGACGGGCGAACAGTCGGAAATGATACGTTCGCTTAACAGGATAGTAAAAATAGCGGGCATAATCATTATCCCTCTGGGTGCTTTGCAGTTCAGCCATATGTATTTCTCAAAGGGAATGGGCTACACGCAGAGCATTCGTTCGACAGTCGCTTCGATAATCGGAATGATACCCGAGGGACTGTTCCTGCTGGCGAGCGTTACGCTTGCAATAAGCGCTATGAGGCTTGCAAAGCAGAAGGTCCTCGTTCACAATATGAAATGCATAGAAACGCTTGCAAGGACAAACGTACTGTGTGTTGACAAGACGGGCACGATAACCGAAAACACGATGCAAGTCACGGGTCTGAAGCCTGTGGGCGACAAGAGCGAGGACGAGCTTTTCACGCTTCTGAGCGACTTTGCCTGTGAACAGTCTGCGGACAATATCACTATGGCGGCGCTGAAGCAGTACTTTACCTGTCCCAGCGGCGCAAAGATAGTTTCACACACAGATTTCTCGTCGGAGTTCAAGTATTCCAGCGTCAGCTTTGAAAAGGGCGCTTATGTTCTCGGCGCTCCCGAATGGGTGCTGAGGGACAAATACGAGCAATACCGTGAGGAGATAGAATTTGACAGCAGAAAGGGCTACCGAGTGCTTGCATTTGCCAGATACAACGGCAAGCCCGACGGAAAGGAGCTTACGGCAGAATGTGAGCCGGCTGCTCTGGTACTTATCACAAACCCTGTAAGAAAGACTGCTCCCACAACGTTCAAGTTCTTCGCAGATGAAGGCGTTGAGGTCAAGGTCATCTCGGGTGACAACCCGATAACTGTTTCCGAGGTCGCCAAGCAGGCAGGTATCGAAAATGCCGAAAAATACGTTGACGCTTCAACGCTTACGACTGACGATGCTATATTTGAAGCTATGAAGAGCTACACCGTATTCGGCAGAGTCACGCCCGACCAGAAGCGCAAATTCGTCAAGGCTTTACAGGCACAGGAAAAGGTCGTCGCTATGACCGGAGACGGCGTCAACGACATACTCGCTCTTAAAGACGCAGACTGCTCGATAGCTATGGCTTCGGGAAGCGATGCGGCGGTACAGGCGGCTCAGCTCGTACTTCTCGATTCGGATTTCGCACATATGACAGACGTTGTTATGGAAGGCAGACAGGTCGTGAACAATATGGAGCGTTCGGGAAGCCTGTTCCTTGTTAAAAACATTTTCTCGGTACTGCTTTGCATAGTTACACTGGCATTTGGTGTGGTCTACCCGCTCACGCCTCCGCAGATCACGCTTATCAGCGCATTCACTATCGGTATCCCTGCATTCCTGCTCTCGCAGGTGCCCGACCACTTCCTTATCAAGGGTCACTTTATGAAAAACGTCATACTTAAAGCTCTGCCCGGCGGTATAACAGACGTATTCGTCGTTATAGCGATGGTCATATTCGGAAAGATATTTGACGTTTCGCAGGGCGAGATAGCAACGGCTTCGACGATACTGCTCTCGATAGTGGGCGTAATGGTGCTGAGGATAATAAGCAAGCCTATGAGCACCTACAAATGGGCTATACTTGCGCTTTGCACCTCGGGGTTAATAGTGGCGTTCAGCCTTTTCGGCTGGTTCTTCGGTACGACCTCGCTGTCAACAAAGAGCCTGCTTTTGTGCATAAACTTCGGCATAATGGCAGATACGTTCATAAGGTTCATCATGTTCCTGATAAGAGGCTCGGAACAGATGATACTGAAGCTGAACACGTCCAAGCAGGACAAGGACACAAAAGAGTGATAATTGATATATACGACAAAAGCGGCAAGCTAAGGCTTACCGCTTTTTTGTTTCTTATTTACGCTTTTTTGATTCAATCACGATTGATTATCGAATGGCTGTGGATATAGAACTCCTCCTGACTCGGCTGCCACGCCTTTGTTTTGGGCGGGAACAGCTTGTCGTATTCATCGACCAGCTTTTCGTCAGCACAGCGTGCATCGGCATCGTTCTGATGATAGAACCACTTTCTGCCGTCAAACACGCCCTCTTTAAGCTCCTTGACGAGAAGTGCTGCGGGATAGATATCTCCCTCAAAGCAGACTTTGTACTTACGGCAACTCTTGTAGCCTCTGGCAACATAGTTATCGGGGTTGCCGAAATTGATAACGCAGTCATACCCCATTTCAAGCGCAAGCGCAAAGGTATGCTCAAGCAGCGCTTTGCTTATGCCCTTTCTCTGAAACTCGGGGTGAACGCAGACAGGTCCCATAGTCAGGACGGTCTTTTTGTTCCCCTTTTCATCTTCAAGATATGACTCGGAGTACATAATACAGCCGATTATCTTTCCGTCCTTTTCGGCAACATAGTCGAGCTGAGGTATAAAAGCCTCGTGCTGTCTGAGGTCATGCATGAACAGGTGCTCGCTGCACCCGGGAACGCTGAGGTTCCAGAATGCTTCTCTTGCCATAGTTTCGGTTTCGTGATAGTCGTTTTCGGTTTCCAAGCGTAAGATATAGTCGTTGATTTTCATTATTTTTTCCTCCTGAATGTGTTGACTACAAAACACGGGAGGTTTGTGTGAGACAGTATTCGCAAACCTCCCGTTTACGCTGCTATCTCCTTATTGGTTCTTGTCAAAAAGACAACTCCTTAAAAAATATTATTAGCAAAGCAAGCTTAGCTTAGTGATATATTAGCACACTGCCCTGCTCTTGTCAAGAGGGCGAAAAATAAGAGGCAAGAATAAACTCACCTCCTTGATGCGGGTGCAACCGTTCTACGGCTTGCATAGCTTCAGGCATTTGTTCGCATCAATTGAAATTGAGGCGGGCATCGACCCGACAACAGTTGCTGCAATGTTAGGTCACAGCACGCCTCAAACGACTTTATCAACGTACAGCCATTACTTCCAGGAGGCAAAGGTCAGGGCGAGCAATGTTGTGGCATGATCTTCGTCGGGAATGTTCAGTCCGAGATCGCGAAGATTCTGTATTTGTTCATCTATTGACATTGCAGGCTAATGCTTTTTCAAATACATTGTTTTTCCTCCGGATAATAAATGACCCGACGTGGTCTGCATCGTTGAGAGGCGTGTCGGGTTCCGTTAATATTATTATATCCGAAAATAGTTGATATGTCGAGGGTTATGAGAGCATAATGTTATTTATGCTTCGATTTTTTATTTGTAAGGACAAAGCCTATAAAAACGCATCCATCATAATAAAGTCGCTTTCAGAGAACATTAATGATGAGGAAGAACCAAAGAAAATACATTTAATTACAATAGATGAAGCTACCCAGCTTGTCGAAGGAATAACTAAGTATCAATTAAGGAAGCTTATAAAAAGCAGAGAAATTCCATCCATTCAGGGAGGCAAGAAGATTTTTATAAACAAAGACATATTGCTTAGATATTTCAATAATGAGCCAGAATAATTTTCTGAAATAGTTTCTGCCCAATAAATCGGTGATTGCATATACCAATAACATCGTCCGGGGTGATTTTGTCACCACGAGCCTGAACGCCCACAAAGTCTATCTGACCTGCCACCGTAGGCATACTTGTCTTGAACTTCTGCGCAAATATACCGCCCAGCATAAAGAATTTGGCGTTTACGATTAGGAGAATCGAACTGCTGTCCGTCAGGAATTCAACAGTTTATAATTTGCGGCGTTTGATTTGTAAAGATTTTTGAACACTCTGAAATTGCGCTCGTACG
>CADAES010000002.1 GCA_902786975.1 uncultured Ruminococcus sp. | reverse complement strand
CACACCTTCAGGCATCTTAACGCAAGCCTTCAGATCAACGCAGGTGTTGACCCGACAACCGTTGCCGCATCGCTCGGGCACTCGACACCGCAGACCACCCTGTCGATATACAGCCACTTCTTTAACGAGGCTAAGATAAAGGCATCAAACGCTATTGCTGAGGCGCTTGGGGCGTAGGGAGCACATAAAATATTATACTAAGATGCCCTGTGAGAATAAGCTCACAGGGCGTTGTTCATAGATTTTTAATTAAAATAAAAGCCAAAAAGACGCACTTGTATCATAGGCGCAAACGGCGCAGATGCGCCGAATTCTTGTCATTATCATTGCACAGAGATGTGAAAACAAAGACCAAATAAAGACCAAGTGCCGTTTTCGGCATAGAAAAAAGCCCGCAAACGGCGTGTTTACGGGCTTTGGTTTTAAGCAGATAACGGGAGTTGAACCCGCATCACCAGTTTGGGAAACTGGAGTAATGACCGCTATACTATATCTGCATTGCTTAATCATTATATCACATTTCATTTGTAATTTCAAGTGCTTTTTGACGAAAAAAGGAGCCGTCTTTTACGACAGCTCCTTGAATACTACTGCGGGTCCTTCCACTTCATTATATCGTCAAGCAATATCGGCTTGGAATAATAATAGCCCTGGAAGCCACTAACGCCATATTGTTTAAGAATGTCACGCATCTGCGCTGTTTCGATGCCCTCTACGCAGATGTTCGCTCCAAAGATAGAGCCCAGCTTTACGAAATGCTCGATGAGTTTTCTTTCCTTTTCGTCCTGCTCTATCTTAAGCACAAAGCTTCGGTCAATCTTGATAACATCAAATGCAAGATTCTTAACAAGCCCGACAGAAGAAAATCCGGTGCCGAAATCATCAAGCGCTATCTTGACTCCACTGCCTCTGAGATTAACAACTACATTTTTGAGCAGATCCATATCAAGAAGCCTGCATCGTTCTGTGATTTCAAGGCAGAGATTTTCCGGCGGATAGTTTTCATTCCTAAGTATATGCATGACCATTTCCACAAACTCCGGCTTTTCGATCTGACTGTATGAAAGATTGACATTTATAATAAAATCGGGATAAAGCTCTCTGATCTTCTTTGCAGCAACGATAGAGGTGCGCAGTATCCATTCGCCAAGATCGGGGAAAAGCGGGTCACGTTCAAGCACAGGGATAAAATGGTCGGGGGGAACAATGCCGTATTCGTCATTGCGCCAGCGAAGCAAAGCCTCGGCAGCGACAAGCTTTTCGGTCTGTGCATCAACGACAGGCTGATACAAAAGATAGAAGCCGTTATAATCGTGCATTATAGAAGCTCTGATAACGTGGAGCATTTCTATGCTGTGCCTGTTCTCGTCATTTATGGTATTGTCAAACTCAACGATATCGCCGTGCCTGCGAAGCTTGGACTCACTGTAAGCATAATTGAGGCAGGCATAAACAGTCTGATAGTCAATATCGAAATTCTCTACACTTAGCATTCCGCTGTTTAGCTCGAGAATGATAGACCTGTCATCAACAGTAAAGTTCTCACGGAAATAATCACGCAGATCTTCATATTTTTCTCTGAATTCGTCACTTGTCTGTGTAGAGCTGACAATGGCAAACTTAGTTCCGTCGAGTCGGTAGGCATTACCCATGTTGCCAGTATGCTCAAAGAGATATCTGCCAAAGCGCTGAAGAACTCTGTTTCCGAAATGATAGCCGTAGATCTCGTTGATCTCTGAGAATTTGCTCATACCGACGATACCGACCATAAATTTCGTGTTTCTCACCATAAGTGACTGGAGATCCTCAAAGAATCCATACATATTACGCAGACCGGTAAGTGTGTCCATTTGTCCGTGTATACCGTGGTTGCGGATAGTACCGCAGAAATAATCGGGTTCACCGTCAGAATCCTTAAGAACCAGTCCTCGGCAGGTGCAGACGTCGTAATCGCCGTTGATACGTCTTGCACGGTACTGCATATCGTGGCCTTGCAAATTTCCGGTAAAAATATCATCAATGCCACGGTGATAGGTCTCTCTGTCCTCGGGATGGATACGTTCCTCCCAGATGTCGCCCGCACGGTACATATATTCCGAAGGCAAACCGAAAATATCGACGGCGTTTCTCGACCAGATAGAAAAATCATATTTCATATCGCAAAGATATACATAAGAACCGTCGGCAACTATCGACAGCGCATCGAAAAGCCCCTGCAGATACTTTCTCCTGTCATCGGGGATAGTAATATCTATGCTTCTGTGCTCGGGAGTTCCGCCAAGACCCATAGCAAAATCCTTCAGGTCATTCTTGTTTTTATACATCTGACTGTCGGCACGCTCAAAAACTGACTCAACAAATCTGTCGATATTAGGGTCGAAATCAGCGATACCTGCGGCAACGACAGGGCCTTCGCCGCTCTTTATATTCCCGCGGACAGTATCGCTAAGCTTCTGCATAAGCTCGTGTCTGTTCTGATAATCGCCGCTTCCGAGGAATGCAACAAATTCGTCACCGCCGATACGGAAGACCTGGGAATGAGTGAAGATATTGCATATCAGGCGGCAGGACAAACGGATATAGTCGTCGCCGGCCTTATGCCCCTGAGTATCGTTGACAAGCTTCAGATTGTTGATATCGCACACAACGACAGCAAACGGAATAAAATCCATACCGCTTTCCAGGTTGCTGTTAACAGAGTTTTCAAGCTCATTATAGGCTTTCTTGTTCTTAACGCCTGTCAGTTCATCACGTCTTGCAAGCTCGTTGGCAACGTTAAGAGCCTTGAGCTGTTCCTTTTCCTTCTTGACCTGCTCGTTGATATTCTCAACGCCTATGATGAAATGCACCTTATCGCTTGACCACATTACAGTTAATCGGGTATGCTGCACCTTTCCGTCTACCATAAGACGATAATCGATGCTGTACTGCTTTCTTGACTCAAGTGCAGATATAAGATAATCTCTGTCAAGGACACCGAGCACCCTTTCAAGGTCGTTCTCATGAACGAGCTGCTTGCCGTTGCGCTTTGCGTCCTCAAAGAAATCCTTTCCTTCTTCGAGGATATCGATATCACCGTAAATACTTTTAGCGGTAAACTCGGAATAGTTATTGCTCGACAGATCAACATAGTAGATAACGTCATAATGTGATGCAAGGCTCTCTGCGATCTGGCCGTAAGTTATAGACTTTCTGCGTGTTTCCTTGAGAGCTTCTTCAACAGATATCTCCGCATCTATATTTTCTATGCAGACGATAATATGCTCCCTGTCACTCGCCCAGATTATAGAAGAACGGTAATAAGACGGTCTGCCGTCTATAATTAGTCGGTATGTACTGTAAACGACCTTTTTATTCTCAAGGCTTTTCAGCATATTTTCCTTATAGTAAAGCGTCAGTATATCGTCAAGATCGTCAGGATGTACAAGACGTTGGATATTCTTTCTGCTCTCGGTAAAGAAGTCTTCACCGGCATCGGGTATCTCCAGCTTTTTGTAAAGCTCGTTCGAGGAATACTCAAAATACTTACCCGTATTAGCGTCGATATAATACAATGTATCATAGTGGTCCGCAAGGCTGCCTGCGATCTGGTTGAAGATCTCACGCTCCTTCTCAAGCTTTTCATTTTCAAGCTTTGTGCGGTACTCAGCATCAATATTAAGAACACCGAGGATAAAATAGTCATCTTCATCGGAAAGTCCTCTGATAAGCCGCAGAGAATGATAAACCGGCTTTCCGTCGATGACAAGGCGGTAGACAATATTCTGCTTAGCGCCTTTTTTCATCTGAGCAAGGAGCTTTTCCTTCTTCATATCCTTCATGAATAAATGCTTATCCTCTTCATAAACGACCTTGTCGGCATCTCTGATTAGGTTCTTGAAGAAGTCCTCGCCTACCGGTTCGATCTGCAGAGAGTGAAACTCCGAATTGGCAGAATACCACTGATACTGGTTAGTAACAGCATTTACATAATATACGCTCGTATAATCCGCAAGCAGCGAATTAGCGATCTTATTAAAAACGGGATCGTTTACTAACATATATCCACCTCCGTGGGAGAATAGAGGCAGCACAAATACAAGCTGCCCAAACTTTAAAATGATTATAACACATATTACGAAAAATATCAACAACTTTTGTGAATTTGAACAGTTTTATATTGAATTCCATTCAATTTTCATTAAGAATAATCATACTCGCTGAGGCAGCTGTAAAAAGCAGAAACAAAAAAAGCCTTTATCTGCGAGATTATCGCAAATAAAGACTTTTCACAAGTCGGAGTGACCGGATTTGAACCGACGACCTCTTCCACCCCAAGGAAGCGCGCTACCAATCTGCGCCACACCCCGATAACGATATATATTATATCATTTTTATACCCTCGTGTCAAGTATTTTTTATAATTAATCGTAAAAATATGTGTATTATTAAAAGGCATAGACGAATATTACATATAAGTAATTGTAATCGTTTGACTTTTGTGATATAATCAGAACAGAAGAAGACATCTTACAAAAAGGGGGCGTGAAACTATGTGGTTGATCATACTCGGTGCCGTGATCGGAGCAGCTGTCAGCGGCAGCATCTATCTGGTCTTTGCAATAGCAAGGTTCGGCATATTTAAAAAACTGTCCGGCGGCAAAAAGCGCCGGGAGCTGCTTTTCTCATTCGGCATTATCTCCGTATGTTTTGCAGTTACGGTTCTTTTGATGTCGCTTGTCAACGCAGTTATAATACTTCTGCATTTCATTTTGTTCTTCCTGTTATTCGGTCTGATAGTAAGGATAGCAAAGCTCATCACCAAAAAGAAGCCGAAGATAAATCTTCAAGGCTGGGCAGCTATAGCGGTCACCGTTATATACCTTACCGTCGGTTATATTCTTTGCAATAACGTCTGGCAGACCGATTACAGCCTGACCACGGACAAGCAGGTCGGGAGCCTTAAAATAGCGATGTTTGCTGATTCTCACATAAACAACACATTCGACGGCGATGGCTTTGCAAAGGAGCTTGAAGCTATAGAAAAGCAGGAGCCGGACATCCTGCTTATCCCGGGAGATTTTGTTGATGACGGTACAGACCGTGAAAATATGGTCAAGGCATGTGAGGCACTTGGAAAGACAAATTTCAAATACGGGGTATGGTTTTCCTACGGCAATCACGATAAAGGTTACTATGGCAGCGAGCGTAGAGGCTTCTCGTCGGAGGATCTTGAAAGTGAGATGAAAAAGAACAACATTCATATACTGAGCGATGAATACGAACTGATAGACAACAGGTTTTACATTGTCGGCAGAAAAGACAAATCAGACAAGGGCAGAAAGGATGCAGTCGAGCTTTTACAGGGGCTTGACACAAGCAAGTACATCATCGTTCTGGACCACCAGCCCGCCGATTACGAGCGAGAGGCAAAGAGCAACGCAGACCTTGTCCTTTCCGGTCATACTCACGGAGGTCAGTTCTTCCCTATCACGCACGTCGGAGAATGGTTCAACATAAACGACAGGACATACGGTTATGAAAAGCGTGACAACACCGAATTTATCGTCACCTCGGGCATCTCCTGCTGGGCTATCAAGTTCAAGACAGGCACAAAGTCGGAGTTTGCCATTATTGATATCAAACAGAATTAAAACAACACAGCCATACAGAGAGCACCTCCCTGTATGGCTGACTTTATTATTCTGATTTATCCTGTTTGCTGCATTTCCCGCTTAGGGCACAGCCTCTGCACTGTCCACAGCAGCCGCCCTTTTTGCGCTGTTTGACGATACTAACGACCGCAGCGGCAGCTAACAGTATTATTATTGCAATAAGCACATAATCCGCAAGCTTCATAACTCACCTCAGGAAAGCAGACTGCCGATATTGAACACGGCAAACGAAACGCACCAGGCTATCGCACACTGCATTATAACTATAAGCACCGTCTTTGACCTTGATGCAAGTTCCCTCTTTATCGCTGCAACGGCTGCTACACACGGAGTATAAAGCAGCGTGAACGCAAGGAAGCTTGCAGCGGAAAGTGAAGTGAACATCGTGCTGACGGTATTCTGGAGCTCGGCATTTCCCGTCTGCGATAGAACACCGAGCGTGCTTACAACAGCTTCCTTTGCGGTAAATCCCGAGATAAGCGATGTTGTTATCCGCCAATCACCGAAGCCCAGCGGTGAGAACACAGGTGCGATAAACTTTCCGATAAGCGCAAGCAGGCTCTGCGAGCTGTCTGTGACAACGTTAAGCTTAGCATCGAACTTTTGCAGGAACCATATTATTATCGTTGCCACGAAAATAACAGTAAAGGCTTTTTGCAGAAAATCCTTGGCTTTGTCCCACATTAGCAGCAATACGGTTTTCAGCGACGGTATGCGGTAATTCGGGAGCTCCATTACAAAAGGAACAGGCTTGCCCTTAAATACCGTTGATTTTAAAAGCAGTGCTACGATTATACCGATAAGTATTCCCGAAAAATATAGGATTATCATGACCAAAGCAGCGCTTTTGGGGAAGAAAGCAGTTGCGAACAAAGTGTATATAGGTATCTTCGCTGAACAGCTCATGAACGGAACGAGCATAATTGTCATTTTTCTGTCCCTGTTTGATGACAGCGTCCTGCTTGCCATTACAGCGGGAACCGAGCAGCCAAAACCGATAAGCATAGGTACGATACTCCTGCCGGAAAGTCCGATCTTACGCAGGAGCTTGTCCATTACAAAGGCGACTCGAGCCATATAGCCTGTATCTTCGAGAACCGACAGGAAGAAAAACAGTACAACTATTATAGGCAAAAAGCTGAGGACGCTTCCTACTCCGGCAAAGATACCGTCGATTATCAGACTGCGAACAACGGGATTGATGCCGTATGACGTAAGACCTTTATCGACAACACCCGAAAGCTTGCCTATACCGCTTGCAAGGAGGTCGCTCAGGAATGAACCTATAACGCCGAATGTCAGGTAGAACACTGCACACATTATCAGAACGAACAGCGGTATCGCAAGATATTTCCCTGTAAGGATATTATCTATTTTTACGCTGCGTTTGTGCTCTATACTCTCCTTGCACTTAACGACGCACACACGGCAGACACCCTCGATAAAGTCATAACGCATATCGGCGAGGGCAGCATTTCTGTCCATTCCACGTTCGTTCTCCATTTCAAGAACGCTGTGCTCTATAAGCTCAAGCTCGTTATCGTCAAGCTCAAGCACTTTAATAAAGTCGCTGTCGTTTTCTATAAGCTTTGTTGCACAAAACCTCGGCGAGATGCCGAATTTGATAGCGTGGTCCTCTATCTGGTGGGTAACGCTGTGAACGCATCTGTGCACAGGTCCCTGCGGACAGAAATCGGTTATCTTTGGAAATGTTTTCTTTTGTGCCACGTCGATAGCGTGCGAAACAAGCTCGCTTATTCCCTCGTTTTTAGCAGCGCTTATTGGAACTACCGGGACGCCGAGCATTTCGGAGATGCGCTGGATATTTATCGTACCGCCGTTATTTCGCACTTCATCCATCATATTCAGCGCTATTACCATAGGAATATGCATTTCAAGCAGCTGAAGGGAAAGATAGAGGTTTCTTTCAATATTCGTGGCATCGACAATGTTTATTATGCCATCGGGCTTTTCATTTATGATAAAGTCCCTGGTAACGATCTCCTCCTGTGTATACGGTCTTAGAGAGTAGATACCTGGAAGATCGACAACAGCGGCATTCTTCGCACCGATTATATTTCCTATCTTCTGGTCGACAGTAACGCCCGGAAAATTACCGACATGCTGATTTGAACCGGTAAGACAGTTAAAGAGCGTGGTCTTTCCGCAGTTCTGATTACCAACAAGAGCAAAAACCATCAGTCTTCACCGCTTTCCGTTATTACTATCTGCCTTGCATCGTCTTTTCTCAGGGTTAGTTCATAACCTCTTATCTCAAGCTCTATCGGGTCACCCATCGGAGCGACCTTTCTGACTTTGACCTTTGTTTTGGGTATAAGCCCCATATCGAGGAGCCTGCACCTGAGAGCGCCTTCACCGCCCACAGATACTATTGTTGCATTTTTCCCGACGGGAAGCAAATCAAGTGTCACTTTATATCAAATCTCCTTTATTCGTTTTGCCTTATATATGTTAGCATAAACTAACTAATTTGTCAAGCAGATAATTGTAAACAAAAAAGCCGCAGAAAATGCGGCTGAAAAAAGACACTATTTTTTAAATCTTATATCCTCACCAACGAACGGAAATCTATTGAATTCGCCAAGAAGTCTTGATACTATCCTTTCGTTATACCTGGCATTCAGCTGCTGAAGTGTCATATTTGAGCTGATTATAGTGGGCTTGTGCATATTGACCCTATCGTTGAGTATCTGATAGAAGATAGGATCGGACTGCGAACTGAATTCCGAGCCGAGATCGTCAAGGATAACAAGGTCGCAATCTCTGAGCTTTTCAAGTGTATCTCCTGTTTTCTTTCCGAAATGCTCCGAAAGCGCATCGTCAAATACTTTCAGGATAGACCTGAAAACAACGCTGTGTCCCTTTAAGATAACTTTCTTTGCAATGCAGGACGAAAGGAACGTTTTTCCGAGCCCTGTATTTCCGTAAAAGAACAAAGACGGCGAATCCTCGCTGAATTCGTTTGCATACGTTATACACCTGTTTAGTATCATCTGCATCTGCTGTCTCGGAGAACCATTCTCTCCTGTATCGGGATAAAGGTCGAGCTTAAACTCGTCAAAATCGTGAAAAGCTATATCACAGTCCTTGGAAAGCTCTTCTATATAGTATTTATCCAGCAGCTCGTCAAAGCACCTGCACCTTTTGCCGTTCACAAATCCCGTGTCACTGCAAAGCTTACAGGTGTAGTTATGATCGAGATAGTTTTCGGGAAGTCCTAACCTTTGAAGGATAGCCTTTTTCCTTTCATGGGCAAGCTTATTGTTTTCCTTTATCTGCATGATAAGCTCGCTGGGCTTCTTATCAGAGGATCTTTTTGTGATAGCCTTGATTATCTCGCAGTTGGCACCTGCGATCTTCTCGGTTATCTCAGCAAGCTCAGGTTCTATAGAATGAGCCCTGTCACAATGTTCAAGATACTCGATCTCAGCATTTCTGCGCCTTTTATTCAGTTCGTTTTCTGCTTTTATGTAAGCTTCTTCGGAAATACTCATTGTTTATTTCCCTCATTTCTCAAAACAAAGTTCTTGTCCATTTCTTCAAGCTTTTCTATACTGTACGAATTGGTCTTTTCGCTTGCGGCAGACGAAGCTGAGTTTTTGCCTCGGAATTGCTCATCGTCTGCTTTGACCTGCTCGGCCGTTTTAATCCCCTTGTTCATCCACGACGATATGACCGTATCAATATACTTAAAGCGCAGTTTTCCGCCTGTACCGTCCATACATTTATCATATGCAATACCAAGCAGGCTCTCGTCTATTCCGCCTGATCTCCACTTTTCAGCGTACTCTCTCTGCGATGAGCTGAGCCTTCCGCTTATGCCGAAGCATTTGCAGACTATCTTTTCATAGCTGTAAAGCTCCGTTCTCTTAACGATCTCGGCTTCGACCTGATCATAGGTGGTGATATCCTGAGAATACCAATTCTCAAGAGTTGTGGCAAGGTAATTAACGCTGGTCTTGTCCATCGAGCGGCAATACTCAGCCATAAGCAGTATAGTCGGAACGTCGTAGTGATACAGCTCATACAGCTCAACGAGCCTGCCGAGTTCTTTCCCGTTTATCGAAAATTTAAGATATTTTTGTATCTCGTCAAAAAGATGCTTCAGCTCGCTGTCCTGATTTGCCTTTTCAAGAAGCTCCTTCTGTGTGTAGCTGACGACTATCTTCCTGTCAATGGCTTTATCAGTCGGTTTAATAGACTCGACTGTGCTGACGGGCAAAGCTGTCTGCTGTACCGCCGTCTGAACGACGGGTGCGGCAGATGCAGTCTTTCCGTTCACCGAAAGCACCCCGAGGCTCGTCCAGTGAGCAACGGCATCGTCAACAGTATCGACGCTGCAGCCGACTGCATCAGCAATAACTTCCGATGACAGCGTCCTTACAGGAGCTGCGAGGATATACAAAAGTACCTTTATATGATCTCCGTCGCTGATCCGAAGGTACTGGGTCACGACAGAACACGGGACAGAAAAATGACCGCCCCAGTTATCAACACCAAATGTATAATTCATAGTTTTCTCCGATGATATAAATTTCCTGTTTATTATAACACATTCCGATCGTTTTTGCAATAGCAGGCAACAGCAAAAAGTGTCCGCAGGAGATTCCCACGGACACAGGTATCAGTTTTCTTCCTCTTTTTTTATTTTGAAAATAATTCTGAAAACGCCTGACAACAGCTTCGGGGTCTTTACCACAACGACCTTCATAAGTATTACCTCCATTTGATGAATAGGATCAAAGCGCAGCGAGCGCTTTAATCCATACTATTCACAAATCACGAAGTTGTTACTGACGAGCAGATAACGAGAAGCCTGCCTTTTTCAAATGACACGGTGGCTTTATCAGATATTATCTCATTTGATATGCCTATGGGGAAAGAGCTGTTTATCTGCGCATTTTCAAGTGTATACTTTACTCCTTTGATAGTCAGGCCGCTAACGGTCTCGCTGTAGCTGAAAAGTGACAGAGAACGTCCTGCCTTGTTTTCAAAACTGTATTCTCCCGCATCAAGAAGCGTCACGAATTCTGACTGAGAAACAAGCTCTGCACGAGCGCCGTTATCCAGCGCAAAGCTGAGCGTCTGTATGCTTGCAAAAGTGTGGTCAAGCCTTCCGCCAAGTGCAGCATAGATACGAAGATTCTTTTTGCCTTTTGAAAGAGCCTGTTTCACAGCTATCATAAGGTCGGTATCGTCCTTTTCGGGTTTGAAAGCAAGCACATCGCAGTCTTCTTCGGGGACATATCCGAGAGAATCAAAGTCACCGACTATCAGGTCAGGCTTTATGCCCAGCTGCTTTGCGTAAACAACTCCCCTATCGGCGCATATGATATATCTGTTCTCAAGCTCGTGCGCATCGATAAAGGAAGTATCCATATCCGCACCTGCAAATATAACACAGTCGATCATTTATGCTCCCACTCCTTAAGAAGCTTGGCCTGTTCATACATACTGATATAGCTGTCATGTCTTGACTTGGAGATAAGACCGTCATTCACGGCCTTAATAACAGCGCAGCCGTTTTCCTTTGTATGGCTGCAATCAGGAAATCTGCACTTGCCGACATACTCACGAAACTCGCAAAAGCAGTCAGCAAGCTCGTCCTTATAGATTATATCGTATTTGTTCGTATCAAAAGTTGAAAAGCCCGGAGTATCTGCGATGTAGCCGCCGTTTTCGAGTTTGAACAGCTGGACGTGGCGGGTGGTATGCTTTCCTCTGCCAAGCTTTTCGCTTATCTCATTTGTTGCAAGGTCAAGCTCGGGAAAGATCCTGTTGAGAAGGGACGACTTGCCAACACCGGTATTACCGGTGAAAGCAGAAAGCTTGCCCTGAAGAAAGCTTTTTACGCTGTCGCTTCCCTCTCCGGTGATATTATTGACTTCAAAAACGGTAAGACCCGCTTTTGTATAGATCTGAGCATACTGCGAGCTGTCCTGCTTGTCGATCTTAGTAAATACCACGATCGGGAGTATCTTCTTATACTCTGCGATAGCAATAAACTCGTCAAGCAGAAGAAGATTCGGTTTAGGCTCACAAACTGAGGAAACGAACACCAGCACGTCAAGATTAGCAAGCGGCGGTCGTATTATCTGCGATTTTCGAGGCATTATCTTTTCAACGACGCCCTTATTATCCGACTCGGGAGTTATCTCGACATTATCTCCGCAGCACGGAGATATCCCCTTTTTGCGGAAAATACCTCTGGCTTTACATTCATAAACACCGTCGGAGGCTTCCACGGTGTAGAGGCCTCCGATTGCTTTAGTAATTATACCCGTCATATAAAACGTCACCGTTATTCTTCGTCTTCATCGCCGTTGCCGTTGTCATCGCCATTGTCATCGTCTTCGGAAGTAGTCTGCTTAGTCTTCTTAGTCTTTGACTCCTCCGTCTCTGTATCAGTCGGCGTTGTATCAGTCGGTGTTGTATCCTCGGTATCACGAGTACGCTGGGTATGCGTCTCGGTCTCTGTCCTCGTCGGTTTAGGACGAGTTGGTTCTGTTTGTGAAGGTGTGGTCTCCTTAGTAGTTGTCGGAGTGATATCCAACAGTTCGCTAAGCTTAGGTCCTGATGTAAACTTAGCTGTCTTTTCTTCAAAGTCAACGTTTACAACTGCATAAGGTGCAACCGACTTGCCTGAAGCATGATTTCTTACATGGATAGTATATGTCTGTTCCTTCTTGCCCTTTACTGTTATCTCAAGGTAAGAGCCTGCAACTGTTTCAGCCTTATCCATAGGTACTGTTGCAACTACCTTTGCGTTATTGTAAAGAACTACCGAGTAGGAACCGTAAGCACCATCCGGTATCGGGAGCTTGAATGTCAGATTAGACTCATCTACCTCACCCTTGGATACATAGATGATGACATCAGAACCACGGGTAACTCTTGTATCCTTATCTATGCTCTGAGAGATTACCAGACCCTTATCGCCGTCGTGACCAATTTCCTTAACGATAGGATTGAGCTTGTTATCCTTAATAGCCTGAATAGCCTTATCCTGTGTGAATCCAACTACGTTAGGCACCTTGACCTGTGTATCAAACGGACCGTCACTTACAAATATCTTAACAGTTCCGCCTACATAGAAATCAGTGCCTGCGGCAGGTTCTGTCTTTGTGACATATCCCTTTGCAACATCGTCATTGAATTCACTTGTCATGAATACGACGAATCCTGCTGCTTTCAGCTCGCTTTCTGCAGCTTCCTTAGTCTTATTGACCATATTCGGTATAGGAGCCATCTGCTTGCCCTTACTTACCTTGATAGTGCAGGTATAGCCTTCCTTAACGGTCTTTCCGACTGCATCAGCCTGCCAGAAGATGATTCCCGATTCGTACTCGTTATTATTTTCGTTTGTGGTCTCGAACTGGAGCTTATCCTTCCACTCCTGCTCAACGTCAACAATGCTCATTCCAACAAAGTTCGGTATCTCGACCGAGCTTGTATGCAGACCGTTTGCACCGCCGAGCGACTTGAACACGGTGATACAGATTATAACAGATGCCATTATTACGACAGCGACTGTTACCGCAAGGAGTATAGGCATTATGTACGAACGCTTCTTTGGCGGCTCATAATCGTAATCGTCATCGTCGTCATCGTCATAATCGTCGTCATCGTACCTGTCGTCGTATCTGTCGTCGTAACGGTCATCATAGTAATCGTCATCGTAATCGTCGTCATAATACTCGGTATTTACAGGAACTGCACCGTTCTTATATCCGAAAACGACAGCATGATTAAGCTTGAAGGTATCGATATCTCTAATCATATCGGCAGCAGACTGATATCTGTGTGCCGGTTCCTTTTCCATAGCGTGGACAACTATCTCTTCAAGAGCCTCAGGTATCGACGGCATTATATCACGAGGCATCACAAGGTCGTCCTGCATATGCTTGAGTGCGATAGCAACGGGATTTTCACCGTCAAACGGCTTATGTCCCGTAAGCATCTCGTAAAGCATTGCGCCTACAGAATAGATATCCGATCTTTCATCGGTGATATCGCCTCTTGCCTGCTCGGGCGAGATATAATGAACAGAGCCGATAGTCTTATCCGAAAGGGTCTTTCCGTCGATCCTTGAAAATCTGGCAATACCGAAATCCATGACCTTGATCGTGCCGTCGGTGAAAAGCATTATATTCTGCGGCTTGATGTCACGGTGAACGATACCCTTGTCGTGAGCGTGCTGGAGCGCTCTGAGTATCTGTGTAACAAAGTGAAGTGCGTCCTTCCATTTGAGCACGCCCTGCTGCTCGATAAACTCCTTCAGAGTGATACCGTCAATGTATTCCATAACGATATACTGTATCTCATCAGAGAATCCGACGTCAAATATCTTAACGATATTTGGGTGAGAAAGAACAGCGATCGCTTTGCTCTCATTTCTGAATCTTCTGAGGAACTCCTCGTTCTCAGCATATTCAGGCTTGAGTATCTTAACTGCAACTTCACGGTCTTCCATTACGTCTACAGCCTTATAGACATCAGCCATTCCGCCGACACCGATCAACTCTGTGATCTCATATCTGCCGTCAAGCTTTTTGCCGATATTCGAATCCATTTAATCCAACTCCTACTTTTTTGAATGATCTAAGTTAATTGGCAACGATAGCCGCAGTGATATTATCCTTACCACCGCTGTCGTTAGCATATTCAACAAGTTTTTTTACTGCCTCGTCAAGATTCTGCTCAAAAACAGTCTTATAGATAAGTTCGCTCGAGCAGTATTTTGACAAGCCATCCGAGCAAAGCACAACGGAAAAGTTGCCATACTCCTCAAGCTCAAAATAGTCTACATCTACGTCAGCCTCTACGCCAACGGCTCTTGTTATTACATTTCGCAGCTCGTGAGTTTCCTTCTGAGCCTCGGTTATCTCACCGTTGCGGTAGAGCATCTCGACATATGTGTGGTCGGTAGTGATCTGCTTGATGCCATCTTTGTTCAGCAAATACGCACGGCTGTCACCGACGCTGACGACATAGATCTTCTTGTTGACTACCAATGCGGCAACAACAGTCGTACCCATACCGTTTTTCTCGATATCTGCCTTGCTGTTTTCATAAACGACAGTATTGGCATAATGCACCGATGTAAGCATCATATTTCTTATTGAGTTTTCATTCATGTCTGCACGGAAGTTCTCCCTGATCCTGCTTACGACAGAATCAATAGCGAGCTGGCTGGCAACGCCGCCCGATGAGGCACCGCCCATTCCGTCGCAGACAATAGCAACAGAAACGTTGTCACCGAGAAACTCGGTATGGACTCTGTCCTGATTCTCACTGCGCTTTCTGCCAATGTCTGTTATTGAAGATATAAACAAGCAATTCACCACCCCTCTTAAAGGTATTTATCATATCTCATATTCTCTTCTGAGCTGACCGCAGGCGGCATCTATATCCGCACCGAGCGTTCTTCGCACGGTCGCATTCATGCCCAGATCCTGAAGATATTTCTGGAATCTATAAGCAGACTTTCTGTCTGAATGGAAGTCCCTCTCTTTGATCTTATTCACAGGAATAAGGTTAATATGACAGGTAAAACCTGACAGCAGCCTGGCAAGCTGTTTAGCGTCGTTCTCGCTGTCGTTGTGACCGCTGATAAGCGAATACTCAAAGGATATCCTTCTGCCCGTTACCGCAAAGTAATGCCTGCAGGCAGCTATCAGCTCACTGATATCATATTTATCGTTGATAGGCATTATCTCGCTTCTTGACTTGTTATTTGCCGAATGTAGAGATATCGAGAGTGTAATGCCGAGCTTCAGCTCAGCAAGCTCATATATCCTTGGAACGATGCCGCATGTGGACACTGAAACGTGGCGCAGCGACATATTCATTCCCTGCTCACAGGAGATTATCCTCAGAAAATCAACGACGTTATCGTAATTATCAAGCGGTTCACCGATGCCCATAAGCACAGCACCGCCTATTTTCCTTCCGCTAAGCCTCTGGCTCTCATATATCTGAAGCAGTATCTCCGAAACAGTCAGGTCTCTTTTATACCCTGCGATAGTCGAGGCGCAGAATCTGCACCCCATTTTGCAGCCGACCTGAGTTGACACGCAGATAGTGTTTCCATGCTCATATTCCATAAGCACAGACTCGATATGATTGCCGTCAGCAAGCTCATATAAATATTTTACAGTATTATCGGTACAAGATTCAAGCCTTTTGACCTCAAATAGTGATTTTATACAAAACATTTCTTCCAGTCTGATTCTCAGTTGTGCAGAAATATCAGTCATTTCACTGAAATTCCTGGCATTTCTGACATGGAGCCAGGTAAATATCTGTTTTGCACGAAATTTCTTCTCGCCAAGTTCAACTATCTTAGCTTCAAGCTCATCGAATCTGAGCGAGAGAATATCTATTTTCCCGTTCTGGTCAAAGCAAAGCAAGCAATCACCTTATCCTTCTGAATTTCGCTACAAAGAAACCGTCAGAGCCGTATTTATCGGGTGTAAAAGTTATCCTTGACTTGTGCCTGTCTGCACCGAAAGCCTCGCCAAGCTCACAGCTGGTAAACTCTGTATGCTCTTTAAGAAATTTGTCTGCGACTTCATCGTTCTCGGCTCTTGACAGAGTACAGGTCGAGTACACCAGCACACCACCGTTTTTAACGTAGCGTGACGATGTATCAAGTATCTCATACTGTATCTGCGGCAAGCGTTCAAAGTCCTCGGGAGACTTATACTTTATTTCGGGCTTGCGTCTTATTACACCAAGACCCGAGCAAGGTACGTCGCAGAGCACTCTTTCAGCCGTTGGCATATCGCTGCTGAATTTCTTAGCATCGTTCACACGGGCAGATACACAGTTCAATCCGAGCCTTTTAGCGCCGGACATTATCAGCTTTACTCTGTTCGGGTGAAGGTCAAAAGCAAGGACGCTTCCCTTATCTCCCATTATCTCGGCAATAGTAAAGGTCTTACCGCCGGGAGCTGAACAAAGGTCGAGCACGGTATCTCCGGGCTTAGCTTCGAGAGCAGCGGCACAGAACTGGCTGGACATATCCTGCACATGGAGCCTGCCAAGTCTGAAAGCCTTTGTCTGCTCAACGCTGCCGGAAAAATAAAGGTCAAGGCAGTCATCGAGCACATCTGACTTTGCAAACATCACGCCCTCGTCCGAAAGCATTTTCAGCGTATCATCAAGCGGTGCTGAGAAGGTATTGACCCTCACGGTCGTCGGTGGCTGGCCGAACGAGGTTTTAAGCATGCTCAGGCAGACCTTATCTCCGTACTCGCTCATCCACTTTGAAACGAGCCATACAGGACACGAGTATTCAAGCGAAAGCTTATCTACTCGGTTTTTGCGTTCGGGCAGAGCCTTCTGTCTGCGGATAAACTCACGCAGCAAAGCATTTACAAAGCCTGCACACGCCGGGTTCTTGTTGGCTTTGGCAAGCTTTACGCTCTCATCGACAGCAGCATTATCAGGCACCGAATCCATATACAGCAGCTGATATATGCCGCATCGGAGAATATTTCTTATCTCACTGCCGAGCTTGTTCCTGTTCACGCTGTAATGTGCAATTATTTCATCGAGCGTGAGCTTTCTTTCAATGACGCCGTAAAACAGTGCGGAGGCAAATTTTCTGTCCTGTTCGGACAACCCGCTTTTTTCAAGTGCGTCTGAAAGAACTATATTTGAATAGGAATTATTGTCATCAACCTTTGTCAGTGTTCTGACAACAAGTCTTCTTGCGCTGTCCATAGGCGTTACTGCGCACCGAGAACAGTGCCGTTCTCAATGGGATTTCCTCTGAGGTAGTCCTCAGCCTTCATTCGCTTCGAGCCTTCTGCCTGCACCTCGGTAAACCTCAGCACACCATCGGCACATTTAACGCAGAATCTTCCCGTATCGGTAACTGTGCCCGCAGGTACGTCACCGCACTTAGAGGAAACTATCTCCGAACGGTATACCTTCAGACGCTTGCCGTTGAGCATAGTGACCGCACACGGCCAATCAGACAGACCGCATATTTTCTTATGGACTTCCCTCACCGGCTTGTTGAAATCAAGCATACACATATCCTTTGAAAGCATCTGTGCATATGTGGCAAGGCTTTCGTCCTGTTTTATCGGCGTTAACTCACCTTTTTCAAGCTTATCGAGCGTCTGCACAAGAAGCTCTGCACCCATTTGGGCAAGCCTGTCAAACAGCTCAGCTGCTGTCTCGTTTTCTCCGATAGGAGTTGAGCTTTGCATAAGGATATCGCCCGTATCGAGGCCTTCGCCCATAAGCATAGTCGTTATGCCTGTGACTTCATCCCCGTTGAGCACCGACCACTGTATAGGAGCAGCACCTCTGTACTTGGGCAGGAGTGAGCCATGGACATTAACACAGTGAAATTTCGGAATATCAAGTACCTCTTTGGGGAGTATCTTTCCATAGGCAGCTACGACAATACAGTCGGGTGCTATCTGCCTTAAAACGTCCCACATCTCAGGTTCTTTCTTTAAGCTGACGGGCTGATAAACTGTTGTGCCGTGCTGTAAAGCCAGTACCTTTACAGGCGGCGGAGTGAGCTTATAGCCTCTGCCCTTTGGCTTATCGGGCTGTGTGAAAACGGCTGCAACATCGTGTCCCGCCTCATAAAGCTTTGTCAGAGTAGGAACGGCAAAATCCGGCGTTCCCATAAAAACAACTCTCATTAATCCTCCTCGACCTCAACATATTCTTCAACAAGTTCTGTGAACAAGTGTCCGTCGAGGTGGTCGAGCTCGTGGCAAACAGCCTGAGCGAATAGACCCTCTACCTCTTTTTCGTACCACTCGCCGTTTCTGTCCTGAGCCTTGAAAGCTACCCTCATAGGTCTTGTAACATATCCGTACTCATTCGGACAGGAGAGGCAGCCCTCGATGACCCTCTGAGTTTCCTCTGATTTCCAGGTAATAGTAGGGTTGATAAGCTCATAAACAGGGTCTTCACCAATCTTGATGATACAAAGTCTTCTGAGCTTGGCGACCTGCGGTGCGGCAAGACCGACACCGTTGGCTTTTTCAAGCGTATCAGCCATATCGTCAAGAAGCTCCCACAGCTTATCGTCGAATTTCTCGACTGGCTTGCAGACCTTGTGAAGGATCTCTTCCCTTTTATTCATTATTGTTCTTATTGCCATTTTAGTATCCTTTCCGTTATCAGAGCCCGACATCGCCGTTGATATCGGCATAGATGCGCACGCTTTCAAAGCTTCTGTTCTTATAGAAGCTTTCAAGCAGGAAGCGTATCATATCCCTGAAGCCTTTGCAGTTTTTGGTTTTCAGTATCAGTCTGTAACGATACCTGTTGTTTATCATTTCAAGCGTACATGGTGCAGGACCTATCGCACGCATTGGAAATCCTATCTTATTTGCCTTGATGTACTCACTGAGAAGCTGTGTAGCCCATTTTGAAGCCTCGATGCACTTGCTTTCCATAGTGCTGCTGAAGCCTATGACACAAAGGTCGCACAGCGGCGGATATATCAGCGCCTGTCTTAGGGCTATCTCCTGCTCGTAGAACTCGTCATAGTCCTGCTTTGATGCAAGATTGAGGACATAGTGCTCAGGAACGAAGGTCTGGATATAAGCCACGCCCTCCTTTTGCCCTCTGCCGCTTCTTCCCACGACCTGAGTAAGCAAAGAGAACGTTCGCTCGTAGCTTTTGAAATCTCCTGTATATAGAGCCTTATCCAGCGAAACGACGCCGACAAGCGTAACATTAGGAAAATCAAGCCCCTTTGCTATCATCTGAGTTCCGAGCATAATATCGTATTCGCCCTTTTCAAAGGCTGAAAAATTCTCCTCATAGGAATACCTTGAAGCTGTTGTATCAGCGTCCATTCTGAGCAGCCTTGCATCGGGGAAAAGCTTTGCTATCTCGTCCTCGACTCTCTGCGTACCGACGCCGCTTGCTTTGAGCTTATCCGAATGACAGTTCGGACAATGCGCATCAAATGGCATAGTATAGCCACAGTAATGGCACATCAGCTGACTGTTTTTCTTATGGTATGTCAACGGGATGTTACAGTTGGGGCAGACAACAGGCTGTCTGCACTCGGCACAGCTGACATAGGTATTGAAACCTCGTCTGTTAAGGAGCAGTATCGACTGCTCACCCTTATCGAGAGTATCCCTGATACCCTGAGCCAGCTCACGGCTGAGCAGGCTGTCATTACCGCCGAGAACTTCCCTTTGCATATCTATTATCCTGACATCGGGAAGCTTTGCGCTGCTATAACGCTTTTTTATCTCAAACAGATGAAACCTGTTGTGCTTTGCATAGTAAAAGCTTTCAAGAGAAGGCGTTGCCGAGGCCATAACGAGAAGACAATCATTGAAACCGCAGCGCTGTATCGCAACATCTCTTGCATGGTAGCGTGGAGCAGAATCAGACTTATAGGACGTCTCGCCCTCCTCGTCCATGATAATAACTCCGATATTTCTAAGCGGCGCAAATACCGCACTTCTTGTTCCTATGACTATTCTGGCACTTCCGCTTTTGATACGTTTGAACTCGTCTGTTCTCTGTCCCAGGGAAAGAGAGGAATGAAGCACTGCTATCGTATTGCCGAAATAGGCTTTGAATTTCCCGAGCAGCTGCGGAGTCAGCGATATCTCGGGAACGAGCAGCAGAGCTGTTTTGCCCATTTTGACGACACGGTCTATAAGCTTGATAAAGACCTGCGTTTTTCCGCTTCCGGTCACTCCGTAAAGCACAGCGCCGGACGGTTTGCCCTCATCGATCAGTCCCAGCAATCCGTCAAAAGCCGACTGCTGTTCTTCATTGAGTGTAATCTCCTCGGGCATGAGGCTTTGCACGGCCTCGCCAATAGCGTCCCGCATCATCTCATAGCGGTACTTGTGAAGCACTTTCTTATCAACGAGCCTCTTGATAATAGAGGTCGTGCAGTTGGTCATATAGCAGACCTCTTTTTCACAGGCGCAGCCGCTTTCTTCAAGCAGTCTGACCACGAGAGCCTGTTTGGGAGTAAGTGTGATGTTCACACCTCCGCTGAGGTACTCATCGGAGAGCCTGACCATACTGATATTCTCATCGCCGACACGCCGTTTCAAAAGGTCCGTCTGCTGTACATACCCTTTGTCTATAAGGCTGTCAAGAGCTTTTTTGAGCTTATTCCCGCCAGAGATAGTAAGAAACTTATCGATCTCTCGCTGATTTTTTGCACTTCGCATAAAGCTTACAACGGACATCTCGTCCTCGGAAAGCTCCCGCTCGTCGATATAGGTATTAACAAGGCTGTAATGCAGGTCTATCCTGTACGAAAACCCTGTCGGAACGACTGCCTTGAACGCATCGAAAAATGTACAGAAGGTATTTTCCTTGAGCCAGAATATGATCTTCATCATTTCCGGTATAACAAGGCTTTCGGTGTCAACAAGGCTGATTATCGGTTTGAGGTCGCTGTTGCACTCGGCAGCCTCATATGTTCTTGTAACAAGACCTATTGATTTCTTATTGCCTCTTCCGAAAGGCACAACAACACGCACGCCTTCAGTGACACGCTTAGCAAGCTCTTGCGGCACAGTATAGCTGTATTCAATATCAAAGCCATACGCTGCACGGCTTATAGCTACTTTTGCGACCTTGAAAACACCACGCATCTGTCTGACCTCCGTGACAGGTTATCCTCTTACAGCGGGATCCTCCACAAATTTGTATTCGTTGGCGGCAAACTCGTCAACAGCGGTCTTTACCGGTTTTTCATCAAGGACAGTCTTTTTCTCAAAAGCATCGTCTGTTATCTCTCTTGCTCTTTTCGCAACTGCGATAACAAGAGAATAGGTACTTTCATTGTTTTTTAAAATCTGACATACTGCCGGTCTAAGCATCTCTGATCACCTTTTCTATCAATTTTACTGTTTCATCGTTTTTAGTACTGAATTGGAACGCTTTTTCGTCCTGTTCCCTGACGCCTTCCATTAAGGTCAAAAGATCTTCAACTGCCTGATCGAGATCATCGTTGAGTATCGCATAATCGTATCTGTATGAAGCGACTATCTCCCTGCCTGCCCTGGAGAGCCTTTTCTTTATAACATCGGGCTTATCCGTACCACGGCCGACGAGACGTTTTTCAAGTGTCTTGACGTCAGGCGGAAGAATGAACACGAGCACAGCATCGGGGAACTTCTTTTTGATCTGAAACGCTCCGTCCACCTCTATCTCGAGCACAACATCTGTTCCTCTTGCAAGGTGCTGGAGTATCTCAGCTTTGGGAGATCCGTAATAATTATCTGAATACTTAGCATATTCAAGAAAATCTCCGTCGTCGATCATCATCTCGAATCTCTGCTTTGAAACAAAGAAATAGTTTACTCCTTCCTTTTCGCCCTCACGCTTTTCACGTGTGGTGTAAGAGATCGAATAGTAAAGGTCCCTTCTCTTGAGGACACGTTCAAGTATCGTTCCCTTTCCGCATCCGGAAGGCGCAGAGATAACAAAAAGCTTTGCACTACTCACCGTCTTTTTCCCCCTCGTCAATGCTTAGTCTGCTTCCGACCGTTTCGGGTGCGACCGCAGACAGGACAACATGGTCGCTGTCCATTATAATAACAGCTCTGGTCCTTCTGCCGTATGTGGCGTCGATAAGGGTCCCCTTATCCTTTGCCTCCTGAATCAGCCTTTTTATCGGAGCCGATTCGGGTGACACTATCGCCACGAGCCTTGCGGAGGATACCATATTGCCGAAACCAATGTTTATAAGCTGCATCGTTTCCTCCTCATATCACTCGATATTCTGTATCTGTTCCCTTATCTTTTCGATCTCGCTTTTCAGATCAACTACCATTTTTGTTATGCTAAGGTCCTGAGCCTTTGAGCCAATGGTATTGACCTCTCTGTTAAGCTCCTGCACAAGGAAATCAAGCTTTCTTCCAACAGGCTCGTCAGAGTTTATGAGGTCTCTGAACTGCGAGATATGGCTTCTGAGCCTTACAGTTTCCTCGTCGATAGCGACCTTTTCAGAGAAGATAGCTACCTCGGTCAGAACTCTCTGCTCGTCGATGTTCCTGTCCTGGAGGACTTCCTTTATCTTGGTATACAGCCTGTCCCTGTAGCTTTCGCTGACATTAGGCGACTGCATTTCTATCTTTCCTACTGTCTGCTCGATGAAATCAAGGCGAGAACTGATGTCGTCATACATCTTTACGCCCTCGGTATTGCGCATCTCGACAAATCTGTCAAGAGCGACCTGAGCTACAGCCTTCACCTCGCTCCAGATAACTTCCTCGTCATCAGTCTTTTTAACGACTGTGAATACGTCGGGAAGCCTCATGATGCTGCTGAGAGTGAGGTCGTCCTGAAGCCCGAGCTTTTCAGCAGAGCCTCTGAGTGCGTCAAGATAGCCGGAAGCTACTGATTCGTTAAGCTCTATCTGAGCATCGGTGCCCTCCTGATTATAGATGGTAACGGACACCTCGACCTTTCCTCTTGATATGCCGTTTTTGAGAAAAGCCTTCAGCTTCTCATCAAGGAAGCCGTAAGATCTCGGAGTCCTTGCGGTAAATTCATAATATCTGTGGTTTACAGAGCGTATCTCGACGATTATCTCTCTGCCGTTGGCAACAACGTGTTCTCTGCCGAAGCCCGTCATGCTTTTGACCATAGCGTTAATTCCTTTCCGTATTGATATGACCGGATTGAACCGGACATTTAATGGGCAAAGCCCTGATTTTTGTATTCAAATAATTATACCACTGAAGCGCCTAAATAGCAAGCTTTTTTAACAATATTTTTATTTTATGTTTACTTGAAGTTCAAATATGCAGAAATATATCTGTAAGGCTGCTTCCGATATAGATATTAGGGTACTTTTCAAACTCCGAAGCGGTGGTCGAGCCGGTCGTGACGGCTGCAAAATCTACACCTGCATTCCGTGCGGTCTGAGCATCGATATAGCTGTCACCGATGTAAAGCACATCTTCTTTACACGCACCGAACTTGCTTATCATAAGCTCCAGCCCCTGCGGGTCGGGCTTTGGGAGAGTAACGTCTTCACCGCCGATGATCATATCAACAGGCATTGAAGACGTATGACAGCGAAAGGTATCGACTATCCTGTATCGGTATTTGGTCGAAACGATGCCGACCTTTACGCCCGCACACTGAAGCACCTGCAGCATTGCAAGCGTATCGTCGTAGAAAACCGACTCCTTTGCCATTACCTCATCTGCCTTGCTGACATATTCAGCACGCATCTGCGCTATCTTTTCAGCGTCACTCTCTTTGGTCAGTATCTCAAACGATTCTGTCAGAGTTTTTCCGATGGTATTATAGATGACCCTGTCGTCGGGTATCGCAAAGCCAAACTTTTCAAGCGTATGCTTGTAGCACTTCAGGATAGCCTTTGACGAATCAACAAGCGTCAAATCAAAATCAAATACGCAAAACTTATATCTGCTCATAATTTCCTTTCCGAAATGCAAAAGGCAATCACAAAGACTGCCTTTTGATATCATTATTCAACAGTTACCGACTTGGCAAGGTTTCTCGGCTTATCAACGTCAAGTCCCTTAGCCACGGATACATAGTAGCCCATAAGCTGCAGCGGAACAACCGCAAGGCTCGCTGCGAACAGCGGGTCAGTCTTAGGAATATATGCAGTAAAGTCAGCTGTATCCTCAACACTGTAGTTTCCGTATGTGGTAAGGCCCATAATGTAAGCACCACGGCTCTTGCACTCGACCATATTAGAAACGGTCTTTTCAAACAGATCCTGCTGAGTGAGCACACTTATAACAAGAGTTCCGTCCTCGATAAGTGAGATAGGGCCGTGCTTCAGCTCTCCTGCTGCGTAAGCCTCCGAATGGATATAGCTTATCTCCTTCATTTTAAGACTGCCCTCAAGGCTGACTGCATAGTCGATACCTCTTCCGATAAAGAAAGCATCATGGATATTGGCGAATTTAGCGGCAAACCACTGTATCCTCTCTTTGTCGCCGAGTATCTTCTCGACCTTTTCGGGGAGAGTCTGTATTTCTTCAAGCAGCTGTGTAAATCTTTCTTCGGTTATCTCCTCACGGACCTTTGCAAACTGCATAGCCAACAGATATCCCGCAATAAGCTGTGTGCTGTATGCTTTGGTAGTCGCAACGGATATCTCCGGACCCGCAAGGGTATAAAAGACATTGTCTGCATCTCTTGCGATGTTTGAACCGATGACATTAACAATACCAAGCGTCTTTACGCCGTTTTCCTTGGCAAGTGTAAGTGCTGCACGGCTGTCGGCGGTTTCGCCCGACTGGCTGATTATAATAGCAAGACTGTTCTTTGCAAGCGTCATTTTCCTGTATCTGAACTCGGAAGCAAGCTCGACCCTTACAGGGATGGAGGTAAGCTCCTCAATGACATACTGCACAGCCATACCAACATGGTAAGCCGAACCGCAGGCTACGATATATATCTGCGACAGAGACTTTACTTCTTCGTCTGTGAGTCCGAACTCGTCAAGCACTATCTTTCCGTCCTTGACAACGGAATTGATGGTATCTCTGATGACCTTGGGCTGCTCGTGTATCTCCTTTAGCATAAAATGCTCATAACCGCCCTTTTCGGCAGCCTCGGCATTCCACTTTATCTCGGTGAGCTCTTTCTGGATCTCATCACGGTCGATGTTGTAGAATGTAGCCTTGCCTTTTTCAAGCCTAGCTATCTCCATATTGCCGATATAGTAAACGTTTCTTGTATATTTGAGTATTGCGGGAACGTCAGAAGCAACGTAGGTCTCTCCGTCGGTAACGCCGATTATCATCGGGCTATCCTTACGTGCAGTATAGATTTCTCCCGGGAAGTCCTTGAACATGATACAAAGAGCATATGAGCCTCTGATACGCATCATCGCTCTTGCAACAGAGTCGACCGGACCCTCGCCGTATTTTTTGTAGTAATAGTCAACGAGCTTAACAGCTACCTCGGTATCCGTCTGGGACTTGAAGGTATAGCCATTTTTCAAAAGCTTTTCCTTCAGTTCCTGATAGTTCTCGATAATACCATTGTGTACAGCTACAACGTTCTCGTCGTCGCTTGAATGCGGATGAGCATTAAGAGCCGACGGCTCACCATGTGTTGCCCAGCGGGTATGACCTATACCGCAGCAGCCGCTTACAGCCGCACCGTCATTGGTCATTTCCTGAAGGACTTTAAGCTTGCCCTTAGCCTTTACTACCTCAACATCTCTTTCGCCGTCACGTACAGCGATACCCGCCGAGTCGTAGCCTCTGTATTCAAGCTTGGATAGTCCGTCCAAAAGGATAGGTGCAGCCTGATGCTGACCTGTAAATCCAACTATTCCGCACATAGCAAATTACCTCCGATATTGATCAATATTATATATTTACGATAAAACGAAAAGCTGCTATACAACTATTCCTTGATATTGTAGCATATAACAGGCACAAAATCAAGTTTTTTTTGAAAGTTTATAAAAAATACTTTTCTTTATTGGTAAAGTGTGCTATAATAAAAAAGTCATAATATGATTTTGATTTTTTTACATTTTCAACACTTGAAAGGACGGCCGACGATGAATACCGCAGAACTGAAAGAGCGTTTTATCAGCATTTACAACGAAAATATAAAAAGACCGGGTTCGGATAAGCTTCTTGAATACCTCCAATCGGATAGGAGTGATTTTTTCACAGCACCTGCATCGACAAGATTTCACGGTGCATACGAGGGCGGCCTGTGCGAGCACAGCATGAACGTTTACGACTGCCTTTGCAGCTATCTTGAAAGAGAACGTGTCAAAAACGAATACGGACTCGATTATTCTGAGGAGACAATAGCTATCGTCGCCCTTCTGCACGATATCTGCAAGGTCAATCTGTACAAGACGAGCAAGCGCAACAAAAAAGACGAGAACGGCAAATGGATAGAAGTGCCGTATTATGAATACAATGACACTTTGCCCTACGGTCACGGCGAAAAATCCGTATACATCGTCAGCGGTTTCATGAAGCTCACTCGTGAGGAAGCAATGGCGATAAGATGGCACATGGGCTTTTCTGGCGAAGAAAACGTAAACACCATAGGAAAGGCGCTTGAAATGTATCCTCTCGCCCTTGCTGCGCACATCGCAGATATGGAAGCGACATTCTACGTCGAAGGAAAACAGTGAGTAGAGTATACATTGACGCCGACGGCTGTCCGGTAATAAGAAACGCTGTCAGGATATGCTCTGAATACGGTATCCCTGTAACGCTGGTATGCGATACCTCACACAGCTTCCGAGACATCGGCGCAGAGGTCATAACGGTCGGAAAAGGCGCAGACAGTGCCGATCTTAAGCTCGTTAATCTTATAAATGCAGGCGATATTGTAATTACGCAGGATTATGGACTTGCTGCTATGTGTCTTGCACGCAGCGGGATATGTATTTCACAGGACGGACTTGTTTATGACAGCTCAAACATCGACTCTCTCCTGCTTTCAAGGCATATCGCCAAGAAGGTCCGCAGAAGCGGCGGCCGGCTGAAAGGTCCCCACAAAAGGACGCAGCAGGAAGATAAAAGATTTGAAACGGCTTTTGAGGTTATCTTGAAAAGCCTGACAAACAATAAAGAAAGAAGGTAAAGTATGAATACTAACGTTATTCTCAAGGAACTGACACTGGAAGAAAAGGCTTCGCTTTGTTCGGGCAGCGATTCGTGGCACACTCAGCCTGTCGAAAGGCTCGATATCCCTGCGGTAATGGTAGCAGACGGACCCCACGGACTAAGAAAAGTCAAGGAAACAGCAGACATGTCAAATCAGGAAGCTATTGAAGCTGTTTGCTTTCCTTGCGCCTGTGCAACAGCCTGTTCATTTGACCGTGAGCTTCTCAGCGCAATGGGAAAGGCGCTTGGGCGATCCTGCAGAGCAGAGAATGTCGATATTCTACTTGGACCGGGCTGCAATATAAAACGTTCTCCGCTTTGCGGAAGGAATTTTGAATATTTCTCGGAGGACCCCTATCTTGCTTCGCAGATGGCTGCTGCCCACATCAAAGGTGTTCAGAGCATGGGCGTAGGCACATCTCTGAAGCATTTTGCCTGCAACAATCAGGAGACAAGAAGAATGAGCTGTTCCGCCAATATGGACGAAAGAACGTTCTTTGAGATATACGCAGCTGCATTCGAGGGCGCAGTTAAGGAAGCAAAGCCTTATACGCTTATGTGCTCGTACAACAAGCTCAACAATGTATTCTGTTCGGAAAACCCATTCACTCTCACAGAAGTCCTCAGAGACAAATGGGGGTACAACGGCTTGGTTATGAGCGATTGGGGCGCAGTCAACGACAGACCCCTCGGAGTTAAGGCTGGACTTGACCTTGAAATGCCTTCAAGCCACGGCATAAACGATGCAAGGATAGTTGAAGCGGTCAAGAACGGAACGCTTGATGAAAAATACCTCAACAAGGCTGTAAGAAACGTGCTGGAGCTTGTAAGCAAATTTGAAAACAACAGCAGCGATATCGTCTGGGACAAGGAGGCTCAGCACGAGCTTGCAAGGAAGATCGCCCGTGAAAGTGCGGTGCTGCTTAAAAACGAAGACGGTATCCTTCCGCTTGACAAGAACAAAAAGATCGCCTTTATCGGAGATTTTGCAAAAGTTCCACGCTATCAGGGCAGTGGAAGCTCCCATATCAATTCATTCAGAGTAACATCTGTGCTTGATGCTGTAAAGGGCATTTGCGATGTTGACTATGCCAAGGGATATGACGCCGGAACGGACGAGGTAAACGAACAGCTTATAAACGAAGCTGTTGAATGTGCAAAAAGAAACGACGTCGCAGTTATATTTGCCGGACTGACCGACCTTTACGAATCAGAAGGTTTTGACAGAAAACATATGAAGATGCCGCAAAACCAGCTCAGTCTTATAGAAAGCATTTGCGAGGTCTGCAAAAATGTGGTCGTTGTTCTTCACAACGGTTCGCCTGTTGAGCTTCCGTTCTCAGACAAGGTCAAGGGAATCCTTGAAATGTATCTTGGCGGACAGGCTGTAGGAAGCGCTGAGTGCGACCTGCTTTTCGGTGACGCCAACCCGTGCGGAAAGCTTGCAGAAACATTCCCTGTAAAGCTTTCGGACAACCCGTCATATCTGAATTTCCCCGGGAATCGTGACGACGTCGATTACAAAGAAGGCATCTTTGTCGGATACAGATACTATGACTACAAAGAGATAGAGCCGAGATTCCCGTTCGGATTCGGACTTTCATACACAACATTTGAATACTCTGATATGACACTCTCCTCGCAGACTGTAAGCACCGACGACGAGCTGACCGTCAGCGTGAATATCACCAACACCGGAAAAGTCGAGGGCAAAGAGGTCGTTCAGCTTTATGTCAGCGACAAGCAATGCAGCTGTCAAAGACCGATAAGAGAGCTCAAAGGCTTTGAAAAAGTCTCTCTGAAGCCAAACGAGACAAAAAAGGTAGTATTCAAGCTCGACAAACGTGCGTTTGCATTCTACAGCACTCAGGCACACGACTGGATAGTTGAAGAAGGCGATTTCACCGTTTCACTCGGATCTTCTTCAAGAGATATACGCACCAACTGTGACGTTTATGTCAACTCAAGCGATACTATCCCGGTTCATCTGACTGTAAACAGCACCATCGGAGATATTGTTTCTATCCCGCAGGGCAGAAAAAGGATTGAATCAATAGCCGGCAAGGTCAGCGCAGATATGAGCTCTGCACAGACTGACCAGACAATGGGAGCCGCTGCACAGCAGATGGTCGAGGCTATGATGTGGGAAATGCCGATAAGAGCAATCCTTAGCTTTACAAGCAAGCCGATAATGACAAGAGAAGAGCTTGAAGCTATGATAGACGAGCTTAACGAAGAGATAAACAGCGCTACTTGATAAAACAGGTGATAAAAATGCCGGACAAGAATAAACATTCGTCTTTTACAAAGTATATCGTTGCTGCTGTTGCAGCTGTGCTCGTTTTAGGCGTAACTGTGACGGCGGTGATGATAAAATCGCACAGAAAAGCCAATATAGTTATACAAAAGTCAAGCTCTGATGTTTCCGAGCAGAGCGACACAAGCTTTTCAGACGCCGGATCCGAAAAGAAGAAAGCTGAAAATGAGGCATCTGAAAATAAAAAGTCTGAAAACGAAGCTTCTGATAAAAGAAAAATGTCTGAGAAAAAGGCAGAACCGACCGAAGATGACTCCGACAGCAAGTCTTCGCACAAGCAGCAAACGACCAAGGAGTCTCACGAGCAGAGAACAGCAAGCGTTACAACTGCGGTGGATTTTCCCATTGACATAAATCTTGCGACCGAGGAGCAGCTTTGTGCCATAAACGGCGTAGGTCCTTCTACCGCCAAAAGCATCATAGACTACAGAAAAAGTTTGGGTAAGTACGGATACTTAGAACAGCTTATGGATATCGAAGGCATAGGTGAAAAGACATTTCAGAAGCTGAAACAGTACCTCTATGTCAGCGAAAAGGACAGGGTAACGACCACACAATCCGTGACAACCACATCGGCTGTAAGAAATGAAATATCAAAGACCGAAACGAGCAGCACATCTGCCGAAAAAAGTAAGACCGCTGCGACCGAAAGATCGACCACTAAAGCTGTGACAGACGCAACAACAGCACAAAGACAAACCGATGCACCAAAAACGACTATGATCCATAGCAGCTCAGCATCGACTCAGAGCAGTGAGAACTCTATCCGGACCAGCGAAACAACGTTACCCAGCAGCAAGACATCGTCCCAAAGCAGCGAAACATCTGTAACAAAGCCCGAAAGGCTGAATATCAACGAGGCTGAAACAGAAGATTTTGCGCTGTTTTTCGATATAAGCGAGGAAAAGGCGCAGAAGATAACCGATATTCGTGAAAAGATCCACGGCTTCATAAATCCGCTGCAGATACTTCTTGCGGGAGTCGTATCGGAGAACCAACTCAAAGCCGTGATAGACAGACTCGATGTTTAAGGCAGTACAAAATTGAAAAAAGCAGTTGCAAAATCTGAAAAATGATGTTATAATATTTAAGTGAATGTATACAGAAAAGAGGGTATGAGCGATGAAAATGCCTGTTAAGGTCGAAACGAATGCCGAAAAATCCGTTATCGTCGGTGCTGCGGCTTTTATCATGGCTGTCATTTTCGATCAGAAGAAAAAGAAACCCGAAAAGCGCAAAAGTCTTTTTCAGAGGGTCTCAAAGCACTACAAGAGGATCGACAAGCTCGCATCGAAAACTATCGCCAAGAACGTTGCTGCAAATGAAGCAAAAAGGCGTGAGAATATGGGCATAAAGTCGCCCAAGCTCAGAAAGATCACACTTGAGGACTCGATACCCTTTGATCTTGAACTTGAGGAGAAGACAGATGACTAAATATCTCACACAGTATAAGGAATACATCCTGCGCTGTCTAAGCGATGAGAACTGTGATCTTAAACAGCTTCTGGATTATCACAAGGACAAGATAGCATTCTTTTCACACGAAAGGCTCGTTCACCTGCTTGTGATGATACTGTTTGCCGTTTGCACAGTGATAACGATACTTGCGATAGTTATATGGGAAACGCTTTCTCTGATACCGCTTGCTGCATTACTGCTGATTCTTCTGGTGCCTTATATCAAGCATTATTATTTCCTTGAAAACTCAGTGCAGCTCCTTTATAAATACTACGACCAGATGTACCGCAAGGTATACGGCTTTTCACAAGAGGATAAATAAATGGCGATGACACAATACACAAAACAGGTTTGGAAAGGCAGCGTTATTACCTCTCCCCTGCCGCCGACACTTGTGACTTGCAGGGACGGAGAAAAGGAAAATGTGTTTACCGTCGCATGGACAGGGATACTCAACACCCAGCCTCCAATCACCTACATTTCGGTCAGACCCGAAAGGTATTCGTACGCAATGATAGCAAACAGCGGTGAATTTGTGATAAACCTTGCAACACAGGAGCTTGTTCGTGCGGTGGATCTGTGCGGCGTGAAATCAGGCAGAAACCTTGACAAGTTTGAGCTGACCGGTCTTACGACTGAAAAAGCAAGCAAAGTCTGTGCGCCGATAATCGTTCAATCGCCTGTAAACATCGAGTGTAAGGTCAGAGATATCGTTAAACTCGGTACACACGATATGTTTATTGCTGATATCGTTGCTCTTGATATCGCAAATGAACTTATAGACGACAAAGGCAGACTTGCCCTTGAAAAGGCAGGACTGATAGCATATTCTCACGGGGAGTATTTTGAGCTTGGCAGAAAGCTCGGCACATTTGGCTACTCGGTGAGGAAGAAAAAGAAAAAATCAAGCAAAAAAGGATAGTTGTTGTATGAAAAAAGTATTAGCCTATGCAGGTGCTGCAGCACTTTGCCTCAAACTCTCAACGGTAAAAGCTCAAGCATGGTGCGGCGTTACGCACAGAGATATCATGAAAAAATCTCTTGCCCTGCTTGACAAGGAAAAGAAGCTGAAGGTAGCGTCATTCTTCAAGGATTATGCAAAGGAGCTCGAGGACGGCTGCACTGCCCCGGATTCAAGCGGAGATATTGACCACGGTGCGGGTATGCATTATTACTCCTGCTGCAAGCCAAGAGGAAAAGAGCTTTCACAGACAAACGGCTATTACAAGGACAGACTCGGAAGGTTCCTGCCAAGCGCAAGAACGCTTATGGAGCAGAATTATACCTCAGCTGTTTCGCTTTACAGAAGCGGCAAAAAGAGCGAGGCTATGACCTGCTTTGCAAGAGCAGCACACTTTGTTTCCGATATGGGCTGCCCTGTCCACGTTTCCAATATCAGATGCATGGACAGACGAGGAAACATACACAACGCATTTGAAAACCACGCTAAGACTACCTGCACGGTGTATACAGCAGATACGTTTGACAAGAGACTTTCAAAGTTTTATGAAAAGGATACTTTTCAGGACGCTCTGAACAAGCTTGTCAACTATTCAGCAAAGTTCGTTAAGCAGGTCAGATCGCTTGACCCGCTGAGATTCGACGATGTTGAAAACAACACACTTATAACCACTCAGCAGCATGTCATGGCTCTGATGGTAAGGTTTTACAACGATTGTACCAACGACAATGCAAATTTCTTTTTAGATAACAAGAATTATTCGATCAAAAATGCTGTAAGCGGACTCAGCATCACAGCTACAAACAAGGGTCTTATCCTTGCAGAGATCGACAAGGACCTTGAACAGCGAATGAGGATAGTCTGGAACGGTGACGGAAGCTTCAGCCTTAAAACAGCTGACGGGAACTTTGTTGCTAAGAATCTTAAGGGCTATGTAAGCGCCGATTCGGAGCACGAGCCGGCAAAATTCAGAGCAATAGCAACAGGCAAAAGGCAGTTTATCATCACTGTCGGCTCAAAGGAATTCAAGCGTGTGCTCGGGTGCACTTCTTCGGGAAGGCTCGAGGTTACCAAGTTCGAGCCAAAGCGTGCATCACTGATCTGGGTAATAAGCTGACAAAAGCTCAACAATATCAAAACTTAACCGATGCTTTCCATAACGACAGGCATCGGTTTTTGTATTATCTGTTAAAAACCTCCACCGTAAAATCTGCCGACGTGAATATGTCGGCTTATTGATTGACGTTAAGGTATTTGGGCGGAGTTATTTATAAACGCAAAAAGCCCAACAGCGTGAAACCATCGGGTCGAAGTATGCTCAGTATTTGTTCTTATCTCGGTTCGCAGATAAACCTTATCGCTGTACGCTCGTCGTCGTTTATCATCACCTGACCGAAAGCGGGGATACAGATAAGATCGATACCCGCAGGAGCAAGGAATCCCCTTGCTATCGCTATTGATTTGACAGCCTGATTTGCGGCACCTGCGCCGACAGCCTGGACCTCAACGCTTCCGCTTTGTCTTACGACTGCTGCTATCGCACCTGCGACCGAATTTGGTACAGAACGAGCTGAAACCTTTAATATCTCCATTAGCTGATACCTCCTGTTATCTGATGATAAGTCTTTGTATGGAATTTGCCTTGCCTGTTTTCTCGTCAAAATCTACCACTACGCCGTTGATAAAGCAGCTTTCCTTGCTTTCCTCAAACCTTACGGGGATAAGCTTTTTAAACTTTGTTATCACAATATCCTTGTCAACACCAAGTACGGAAAGCTCCGGACCTGTCATTCCGACGTCGGTTATATAGGCGGTATGGTCTGCAAGTATTATCTCATCAGCTGTCTGAACGTGAGTATGAGTGCCCAGAACAGCCGTTACCCTTCCCTGCAGATAAAACCCGAGCGCCTTTTTTTCGCTCGTTGCTTCAGCGTGAAAATCGACGAATATGTTAGGCGTATCGATATCGCTTATAAGCTTATCGACCATATTGAACGGATTATCGACAGGCTCGAGATACATCGTGCCGATAAGATTGACAACAGCTATCCTGTACGGACAAAGATCTATAAATGCAACACCGTGTCCCTGGACCTCGTCGGGGAAATTTGCGGGTCTTAACAGGCTTTCCTGTGAATCGTAAAGCGGCATCGCTTCCTTTCGCCTGAAACAGTGATTACCTGTTGTTATAACATCTGCGCCGATAGAAAACAGTCTTTTGGCTGAATGAGGCGTAATGCCGTTGCCCTGTGCGGAATTTTCACCGTTTACAACGGTAATGTCAACAGCATAGTCTTTTTTTATTCTGTACAGGTGTGAAGCAAGCATATCACAGCCGCTTTCACCTACAACATCTCCAATAAACAGTAATCGCATAGAGAGCTCCTTTATATAGTATGGTATGATTATACAACATTTTCGCATTTATTTCAAGTAGTATGAAAAAAATTCGTTCAAGGCCTTTATCCGGCTATATCACAGAGCAAAAAAAGCTCAAAATGTAAAACATCATCAGAAAACTTGAAAATGACTGAAAAGTGTGATATAATAATTCAAAGCCATTAACGAGGAGGCAAAAATATGGATTTTCAAGCGATAGTTGACAATATAGCTACGGCTGCCTGTGTTATTTCGGTCGAAAAGCTTGATAACGGCAATTACGGTACTATCAGGATAGTGACCAGCAACAAGGCTCACAGAGATACTATTGAAAGACCTGTTGAAAACCTTACTATGCTTACACAGAAATATGTTCCAAACAGCGAATATACAAGATATCTGACAAGAGATCTGAATTTTGAGGATTTTTGCTACCGTTCGGCAGTCAATAAAAAATGTCTTCATTCATACGTTCACCCCGACAGATACGATGTCTGGTTCAATATGTCATTTATACCGCTGTTCCCCGACAACGGTAACATTTGCTACTGTATCTATATTATGGAGGTCAATTCTGAGGCTAACACAAAGCGGCTTTCCAACGTTTCCAGCGATATTGCCGCAAGCGTGCTTGAGACCTGTCTTAAACTGAGCAGTGCAGAGGATTTCAATAAAACTGCACAGCTTGTTTGCAGTGATATCCGTGATATGTGCGATTCAGAGCATTGCTGCATACTGCTTATGGATCACAATGAAAAGACTTGCTCTATACTTTGCGAAGCCTTTTCCGACAACACGAAGCTGCTTCCTATGCAAACATATGTTGACAAAGCTTTTTACAATATTGCGGCTTCCTGGAAGGACACGATAGCCGGCAGCAACTGTCTTATTGCTAAGAATGAACACGATATGGAGATAGTCAGGGAGCGCAACCCGATATGGTACGATTCGCTGAACAAGGCGGGCGCTAAGACTATCGTTCTGTTCCCGCTGAGGATAAAGGACGAGCTGCTCGGTTATATCTGGGCTATAAACTTCCCTTCCGACAAGGCTGACAGGATAAAGGAAACGCTTGAGGTCACCACATACGTTCTTTCTTCCGTGATATACAACAATCTGCTTCTTGACAGGATGCAGATACTCAGCTCTAAGGATATGCTGACGGGTATCCTTAACAGAAACGAGATGAACAACTATGTTGACGAGCTTTGCAGCGATAAGCATAAAGACTCCACTGTCAGCGTGCTGTTTGCCGATCTCAACGGTCTGAAGAAAATGAACGACGAAAAGGGACACACTGCGGGCGATAAGCTTTTAATTGACGCTGCCGACGCTCTAAGAGAAGTTTTTGACGAGAAATGCATTTTCAGAGCAGGCGGAGACGAGTTCGTTGTTATAGCACAGGATATGACGATAGCCGAGCTTTCAGCAAAAGCCGAAAAACTAAGGGCTGTATCACAAAAGTATGACTCTCTGTCATTTGCAATAGGCATTTGCTGTGAAAACAGCTGCAAAAACGTTAAAAATGCTTTAAAGACCGCTGACGAGCTTATGTATGAAGACAAGCGTAAATACTACGAAACGCACAGCGGAAGGTAGCTCCCGCACAGTAATAAAAATAATGATCCTGCATCTGTCGCACTGACAAATGCAGGATCTTTTTTCTGATATTATTACTCAAGGATAAGTGAATGAACAGATAGTATCATCATTCGTTCGTATCACTTTCTTCGGCTTTGTCCTCCTTGATCTCAACAGGAGTACTGTCAACAACAAGTGTGCCTTCCATAAGTTTTCTGAAATTGTCGCCATCGATCTTTTCGTGCTCCATAAGATAATTTGCGAGTTCATGGAGCTTGTCGATGTGGTTTTTGAGTATCGTTTCACACTTCTCAAAAGCGTCTTCAACAACGGCTCTTATCTCATGGTCGATCTCAGCAGCAACTGCATCGGAATAGTCGGGAGTTGAGCTGTAATCTCTTCCGAGGAACACCTCGTGATCTCCTCTGCCGTAAACGATAGGTCCGAGATTATCGCTGAATCCGTATCTTGTGACCATAGCTCTTGCAGTAGATGTTGCTCTTTCGAGGTCGTTTGAAGCACCGGTGGAGATATCGTCAAGTATAAGCTTTTCAGCTACACGTCCACCGAGAAGGACTATGATGCTTTCAGCCATCTGATTCTTGCTGACGAACATATCATCCTTTTCGGGTCTTGACATCGTAAATCCGCCTGCCTGGCCTCTCGGGATAATGGTAACATAGTGGACATCGTCCTGGGTCTTGCAGTAGTAATGGCAAAGTGCGTGACCGCCCTCGTGATAAGCTGTGAGGCGCTTTTCCTTTTCGGTAACGATCCTTGATTTCTTTTCCGGACCCATAACGACCTTGAGGGAAGCTTCCTCGATATCCTCCTCGGTGATAGCCTTTCTGTTGTTTCTTGCAGCAAGCAGCGAGGCTTCGTTTACAAGGTTTTCAAGGTCTGCACCCGTAAAGCCTGCGGTCGTCTTTGCGATGACCTTCAGGTCAACATCGGGAGCGAGGGGCTTGTTTCTGGTATGGACTTTAAGAATATCCTCTCTGCCCTTGACATCTGGTCTGCCGACAACTATATGCCTGTCAAATCTGCCCGGTCTGAGAAGTGCGGGGTCAAGGATATCACGTCTGTTTGTCGCAGCCATAACGATTACCGAGGTATTGTCCTCAAAGCCGTCCATTTCAACGAGCAGCTGGTTAAGGGTCTGCTCTCTTTCATCGTGACCGCCGCCGAGACCAGCACCACGCTGTCTTCCGACTGCGTCGATCTCGTCAATAAAGATGATAGAAGGTGAATTTTTCTTTGCCTGTTCAAAAAGATCTCTTACTCTTGAAGCACCGACACCGACAAACATCTCAACGAAATCAGAACCCGAGATCGAGAAGAACGGCACCTTTGCTTCACCTGCAACGGCTCTTGCAAGCAGCGTTTTACCGGTACCCGGAGGGCCCTCGAGAAGAACGCCCTTAGGTATCCTTGCGCCAATGTCGATATATTTCTTGTTATCACGCAGGAAATCAACGATCTCCTGCAGCTCTTCCTTTTCCTCGTCAGCACCTGCAACATCGGCAAAGGTCGCTTTTTTGCTGCTCGCCGCCAATTTGGCATTTGACTTTCCGAAAGAGGACATCTTTCCGCCGTTGGCGCTCTTCATCATAAAGATAAAGAAGAATATCATCACGCCGAGCATAAGCAGCGTTGGGATAAGATTGAGTATAAAACTGTTATCCGAAACAGGGATAAGATCGTATTTCAGAGGATCGTTAGGATTTGCGGCATCGTAGCGCTTTCTGTAATTGCTGTCCGAATCACCGCCAAGTATCTCATTTGCAAACAGTGAAACATTCGGGACACTGTAAACATGGCTCGATGTATCCTTGCTCTCGCCTTTGAGCTTATATTTCAGCTCGCCGTTTCCGAGGTCAAGTGAAAACTCGGATACATTCAGTTCGTCAAACTGCTTCATGACTTCTGAATACTTCTTATCGTCCGAGCTCCTGCTCATGTTCGTAAGCATAAATACGATACCACCTACGATACACATGGAAACGAGAAAATAGATCAAAAGAGTCTTTCCACCGCTATTTTTCAATTTATCACGACCTTTTCATTGATTAGTTTTACTTTCCTTAGTTCATATATACTCTGATAAACAGTATCATAGCTTATTATTGTGATAGCTGTATGATATTTTTTATCTCAAAGCTGAGTATTCGTCTGGTATCGGGGGTAATTTTTACCCTTTCGTCTGCCCCGTAGCCCTCAACGAACACAACGCCCTCATTGTCGTAAATAATGACTGCATTATCTCTTTGCTCAAGCTTAAAGGCTTTATTCACAAGCTTTCTGACAGAAGATGTGAAACCTCGGTTGACAAGTCTTATCGTGTCGCCTTCGTTTCGCTTATGAATGACCAGTCCGCCTTTTATTTTATCACAGTCAAGGCAGCAATTTGCAAACAAATTATGAACATTTGCGATATTTGTATCAATATCGGCTGTCATTAAAGTTTTAAAGGTCACAGTTTTACAGCCGTAGGTATACTCGCCGTCCTCGCCTACAGTTATCGGTTCAATATCGGGGGTATTTTCGGTCTTGGTGACAATACAGGCTCTGGCATCTTTCACGACAAGGAATCTATCGCAGGCGACATTCAGCTTCCCGCCGTCAGAAATGGTCATACGGACAAGTCCGAGGCGTTCGTGAGTGACATCTATCCCGTTATCCTTGAGCCACAGCATAAGTACTCTGTCCTTTATGCAGTCATCAAGCCGGCTGAAGCTGTCAAGCATCAGAGAATCATCACACAGGCAGCGCTCATACTCAGTAAGGGCTGTTTTTTCAAGGAACGATTCGTCCTGTCTCAGATGTTCAAGAGTCATTGAAAAGCTCTTTAACAGCGAAGGATTGATACTTTCGAGCTGAGGAATGACATTATGCCTTATGCGGTTTCTTGTATACTCGTCTTCAAGATTAGTCGAATCGGTGACGTAGTCCTGTCCAAGCTCTCCGAGAAAACCGAGTATCTCCTGTCTTGTACAATCTATAAGCGGTCTGACGATATTATCACGTTTCGGCGGTATCGAGCACAATCCTTTCAGTCCGGTGCCTCTTGCAAGGTTGAAAACAGTCGTTTCAATACAGTCCGAAAGTGTATGTGCGGTACATATCCTGTCACAGTCAATACCTGAGAATATCTCATATCTGAGTTCTCTTGCGCCTTCCTCGACAGACAGCGAATGCTGTTTGCAGTAAGAAGTGACATCTATTCTGAACGTACTTATCGGGACACCGAGGCGTTCACACAGCTGCTCGCAGAAGCACTGGTCACGCTCGCTCTCCTCGCCCCTCAGCTGATGATTCACATGGCAGGCACTAAGCTGATACCCCAGCCTGTGTAAACACAAAAGGAGTGAGACGCTGTCGGCACCGCCCGAAAGGCAGACCAACAAGCGTTCACCCTTACTGAACATATCGAATTTTTTGATGGTAGCTGATACCTTTTCAAGAAAACTCTCAATCATACTTTGCAAATCTTTCAATAGATGTAAAAAGTGTATATTCTCCGCACCAGCCGAGCTCAACAGTATCTGTTCGTCCGTGACGGTTCTTTGCAACTATACATTCGGCTGACGACTGGTTTGCATTTTTATCGTGATAGGCCTCTCTGAACAGGAAAAGAATGATATCTGCGTCCTGCTCGATAGAACCCGATTCTCTCAGGTCCGACATCATAGGCCGTTTATCCTCACGCTTTTCCGAGCTTCTGGAAAGCTGTGAAAGTGCGATAACAGGTACATTAAGGTCTTTTGCCATAAGCTTTAGCTGTCGGGTTATCTCGGAGACCTCATTCACACGGCTGCTGTGCTTATTCGGGGATTCCATAAGCTGAAGATAGTCAACGACAACAAGTCCGAGATTTCTCATTCTTCTGAGCTTAGCCTTCATCTGAGGAACGGTGACTCCCGCACTATCGTCTATGTATATCGGCATTTTGGAGATTATATCCGATGTTTCTGCGATCTTTATCCAGTCATCCTCATTGAGCTGACCGTTTCTGAGGCTCGTGCTGTTCACACGGGCTTCCGAAGCAAGTATTCTTGAAACGAGCTGTTCTTTACCCATCTCAAGGGAGAAAATAGCTACATCTCTGTTTGTGCTCTTGCAACAGTTGACTGCCATATTGATCGCAAGGGCTGATTTACCCATAGCAGGTCTAGCAGCCAGAATAATAAGGTCGGACTTGTTAAGTCCGGTCGTCACAGCATCAAGGTCAGAAAAGCCCGAGCTTGCACCGAGGTTCTCGGCGGCATTGGCACCTGTAATATCCTGAAGATGTCCGAGCGTATCGACTACGATCTCCTGGATATGGGTAAGGCCTTCAAGGCTTCTTCCCTGACGTATATCAAAAATCTTCTGCTCGACATCGTCCAGCAGACGGTCGGCAGTAACGGAGTTTTCACTTGCCGTTCTGATCGCATATTCCGAAACGGAAACGAGCTTTCTGACAAGCGACTTTTCAAGCACTATCTTGCAGTGGCTCTCGATATTGGCAACGCTCGTAACATTCTTGACAAGCCCCATAAGGTACTCTCGTGCCATCTGCGAGCTTGTGAAAAGTCCGTTCCTGACGCTCTCGTCGATAATAGAAACTATATCGTCAGCCTTGCCGACAGAATAGAATCTCATTATTATCGAATACAGATCCTGATGCAGCCGGTTATAAAAGCATTCCGGCGACTTTATCAGCTCAGCTACTTTATCTATGCATTTGGGGTCATACAGCATACCGCCGATGACTGCATTTTCCGCTTCCTGATTATACTGTGCACCGGAGGCGAGCATATCTATAGGGAGATTTTCCTTTAGTTCGGGCATTATCCTATTCCTCTACAACTTTTATCTTTATATCGCAGCCGATGCCGTGAGAAAGCTTTACGGCAGCGCTGAAATCACCGTAAGCCTTTATTTCGGAAGCAAGGCTGATCTTTTTCTTGTCGATGTCAACGCCGTACTGCTTTTTGAGCTCATCGCTGACAGCAGAAGCCGTTACAGCGCCGAAAAGCTTTCCGCCCTGTCCTGCCTTTGCCTTTATTAATACTTCCTTATCCTTGATCTTCTCAACGACAGCCTTGTTATCAGCGATCTCAACATCTATTTTATGCTGCTCCGATGATTTCTTTCCCTGAAGGTCGTTGAGGTTCTTTTGTGTAGCTTCAACTGCAAAGCCCTTTCCTATAAGGTAGTTCCTTGCATATCCGTCGGCAACGTTAAGAACGTCGCCCTTCTTTCCGGAGCCTTTTACATCTTTTATCAAAATGACTTTCATTTTAAACACGCCTTTCCTAACTGTTATTTCTGATATAATCGTCTATTGCATTTTTTAGCTGTCTCATAGCGTCTGACAGGGTCGTCTTGAGCTGACAGGCTGCCATCGTATGATGTCCGCCGCCGCCGAGAGCTTCCATTATGACCTGGACATTTACCGCACCCATGCTCCTTGCAGAGATATTTACGGTAGAATTTGACTCGTACATAACAAACGATGCTGCAACGCTTGATATTCCGAGCATATCGTCAGCAGCCTGCGAAGCGGCTATCCTTATATTGGAGAACTGTTCCTTAGTTGCTGCAATAGCGCATTTGTGATATATCTCCGCCGAATTGATGATAGCGGATTTCTGGTGATACGTCTCTATCGAATTGGCAAAAAGCTTCTTTACCTCAATGCTGTCTGCGCCTATACGTTTAAGATAAGCAGCGGCTTCAAATGTGCCTGCACCAGTTTTCATCACAAAATTCTTAGTATCGAGCATGATACCCGAAAGCAGAGCCTCGGCCGCATGAACGGAAAGCCTGCTCTTTTCGCCAAAATACTCTACGAGGTCTGTAACCAGCTCACTCGCAGACGAAGCGCCCGGTTCGAGATAAGTCATTATCGTCGGTTCTATGGCATTTACCATTCGTCTGTGGTGGTCAATAACTATGACTTCCTTCGCCCTTTGAAGGATCTCAGGGGATTCTACGAGCTTCGGATTGTGAGTATCGACAACTATGAGCAGAGTATTGAAGTCGAGCTTTTCAAGGCCCTCCTGCGGGGTGATATAATAGTGCGTCACATCGTTATTGTTCATATAGTCTATGAGCGTACCCGAAAGGTTATTGACCGGGTCAACAACGACATAGGCTTCCTTGACAAGCGGTTTTATTGCACAGCAAAGACCTGTAGCTGCGCCGACGGCATCGAGATCGGCGTATCTGTGGCCCATAATAAGCACTCTTTCAAAAGCACATATCCTTTCAAGCATAGCCTTTGCGACCATTCTTACCTTGACTTTGTTGTTCTTATCGCTTGAATTGGAAACGCCGCCGAAGAATTTGAACTCTCCGTCCTCATGGACTGCTGCCTGGTCGCCGCCTCTGCCCTGACAAAGCTCGAGCGCCTGTCTTGCAAGCTTTTCGCTGACAGCAAGGTTCTCTCCTCCTCTGCCGACGCCTATCGAAAGGGTGATATTGGATCTGTCGCCGATAGAGATCTTTCTTGCTTCTTCAAGTATCTTGAATCTTGCCTCAATTATCGGGGCAAGGTGTCTTTCCTCCATAAAGATATAGAATCTGTCCACCGATGTTTTTTTGGTAACGGCGGTAGTACCCTCTACAAAGTTCTCGATAAGCTTCTCTATCTCGACGGCAATATGCGCCTTTTCGCTTTCTCTGATGTTTGCCATCATATCGTCGTAGTTATCGACGCTTATGATGATTATGGATTTATGCGATTGCTTGGTTTCATATTTAAGCTCGATAAAATCGGATACATCGTTGAAATAGATCAGTGCAAGGGCACTTTTCTGATCGTTATGTACCGCCTTGGCCTCGTAGAAGCGCTTGGACAGGCACACAAGATCGCCCGAAGGTGTGAACACCTTTTCAAGGTCAATATTCCCGACATCGGTTATGCTCCAGCCATAGGCCTCTTCCATAGCAAGGATATCCTTGGCAAAACGTCTGTTATACCACAGTATCGTTTTCTTGGCATCTATTATGACAGCCGGTGCAGGGAAATTCATCAGAGAATTCTTTTCTGTCCTTGAGATAAGCGTAGCAAGCTTTGCGATGCTCTTTTTGGTCTGATTCTGAAATACGATCGCTTCAAATATCAGCAGAAGCACCGATACGACGCAGATCGTCAGCAGCACCTTGCCGCTTCCCGAATAATCGGGAGATCTTTTAAGAAGAAACGCAGATATCAGACCTGAAAGCGCAACGGCAGCTATAGTTATCCTTATCAGCAACGACAAGCCGTTAAATCTCTTCACTTCTCAACATCTCCTTGTCTTTGTTCGCAAAAACCATCAAAGCTCCATTATTATCGGGAGTATCATTGGCGTTCTCTTTGTTTTTGCAAAAATGAACTCCGAAAGGTTATCTTTCATCTTTCCTTTTATCGTGTTCCAGTCCTTGATGTTCCTGTCAAGGCAGTCCTGCAGAGTCTGGGTAAGCAGGTTTTTAGCTTCGTTTATAAGCTCCTCGCTTTCCCTTACATACACGAAGCCTCTTGAAACGACGTCGGGTCCTGCAAGAATAACGCCCGTATCTCTGTCTATGGTAGCAACAGCGATTATAAGTCCGTCTTCGGCAAGATGCTTTCTATCCCTGAGGACTATCGATCCGACATCTCCGACGCCAAGGCCGTCAACAAACACTCTGCCCGCAGGAACGGTACCGGTGACTTTCATGTCAACGCCGTCTGTTTCAATAACAAAGCCGTTATCTCCGAGGATTATATTGCTTTCGGGGATTCCGACCGCCATAGCGGTAGCCTTATGCTTATACAGATGCTTATACTCGCCGTGAACGGGGATAAAGAACTTCGGTTTGGTTATGGAAAGTATGAGCTTTTGTTCCTCCTGGCAGGCGTGACCCGAAACGTGAACATCGTAGATATTCTCGTAAACGACGTGAGCGCCAAGCTTCATAAGCTCATTTATGACCCTCGTGACAAGCTTTTCATTGCCCGGTATCGGGTTAGCTGAGATGATAATGAAATCCATCGGCGTAATGGAGACCTGTCTGTGCTCGTTATTAGCCATTCTAGTAAGAGCCGACATAGGCTCTCCCTGGCTTCCCGTAGTGACGATAACCATTTTTTCGGGCGGATACTTGGAGACCATTTCTATATCCACAAGCACTCCGTCGGGGACTTTCAGATAGCCGAGCTCTATGCCGATACTGATGACATTCACCATGCTTCTGCCCGAAACTGCGACTTTTCTGCCTGTGGAGACAGCATTATTGATTATCTGCTGTACCCTGTGGATATTTGAAGCAAATGTTGCAATTATTATTCTTCTGCCTTCTGCCTGGACGAACAGCTTTTCAAAGCTTTCTCCGACCTTGCGCTCACTCATCGTAAAGCCCTGTCTGTCGGCGTTGGTAGAGTCTGACATCAAAGCGAGAACTCCCCTGCCGCCAAGCTCGGCAAATCTTTGAAGGTCAATGATACCGCCCTCTATCGGGGTGTAGTCGACCTTGAAGTCGCCCGTATGGATAAGCACGCCCGCAGGAGTATGGATAGCCATACCGACTGCATCGGGGATAGAGTGGTTGACCCTGATAAACTCGACCGCCATACAGCCAAGCTTAACGGTCTGTCTCGGCGTAACGACATTGAGCTTTGCGCCCGAAAGGATACCGTGCTCCTCAAGCTTTCCCTCGACAAGTCCGAGGGTGAGCCTTGTACCGTAAACAGGCACGTTGAACTTTTTGAGAAAATACGGCAGACCGCCTATATGGTCCTCGTGACCGTGGGTAAGCACAACGCCGCGGAGCTTATCTATGTTTTTCTCAACATAGCTGTAATCGGGAAGGACGATATCCACGCCCAGAAGCTCGCTATCGGGGAAAGCCATACCACAGTCTATGATCAGCATATCGTTTGCACATTCGATAGCTGTACAGTTCTTTCCTATCTCGTTGAGTCCGCCAAGCGGGATTATCTTCACGGGAGTTTTCCTTGAAGGCTCTCTTGGCTGTCTGGGAGCATTCGCCTGCCTTACGGACGATTTTGCACGCTCAGCCACAGATGGTGCTTTAGCGGAAACACTGCGTGCTGTCCTCCTGCGCTTCTCATCGGGCTGTTGGTTCTGCTCGGCGTTTCGGTTCTCGGGTCTTCTGCGTCTGTAAACTGTTCTTTTCTTTTCGTTTGGATTATTACTCATGCGATCATTTTCGGCTCGAAGGCGGGACACGATTTTTCCCGCACACAAGCCAAATAAACTCCTTTCTGTGATTTACGAACATATTGTATATGGAGCCGCACGGCACTGTCACAGCGTATCCGAACGCTTTTAAAGATTATAATGGTCAGACTTGACAGTTCCGCTTCGGCTTTAGCAACGCACAAAATATCTAAATTACATTATACTCCAACCCAGCCACAATGTCAAGCAATAATAAACCTCGGGCGCAATTTTGCCGCACGGTTCAAAAATGTCCGAAACGCCCGTAGTTACGAAGCTTTTGTGCAATATCGCCGCACAATTCGCTTGCAAATTCGGCATTTGCGCTTTCAGCAAATATCATTACAGACGTTTTATCCTTTGAAGGTCTTACAAAAGCCCTTGACAATTTATTGCAGACTTCATAGCCCTCGGATCCGACTGCAACGGAGTTTTCTAAGCTATCAAGCGCATTTTCGGGTGCAGAAAGGGTTATTTCATAGCGCTGTGACGTGAAAATGTGTCTTATATCCTGCAAAGCCCGGGAAAGTGTAAGCTTATTGTCGTTGAGATACCTGCATATCATAACGATCAGCATAAGGCCGTCACGAACAAAGGCATTATCAGGCGAGCAGGCTATCACTCTTGCGCTGTTGTCGCTTCCGTCCACCCGCACAGTGCAGTATCTTGCCAAAGTGCCCTGTTGCTTTGCGGCGAGCTCGTCAAATGCACTCGGAAAGTTATAAGGGATACTTACGGGTTTGTGGTTTTCAAACATTATTTTACAGCCGAGCATACAAAGCCTTTCCCATTGTACGTTTTCGGTAGCCTCGCTGTAAGCCGTAACGCAGGAAAGGTCACCGGACAGGCTGAAATACACCTTTTCACCGCAGATATCGTTTGACGGGCAGAAAAGCCTGTCGCAAAGCCTTGCAGTCAGCTCGTCGGAGGTGCGTACCGCCACATTCAAACCTTTCATGCTTGTCGGCAGCATCTCACGCAGGCTTCGGTAATAATCTTCCGAAACGCTTTCTGACATACAAACACGCCCAAAAAGGTTCGGTGCGCAAAGTCTGAAGCTTTTAGTGTCAAAGCTGCGGCAGATACTGCGTTCAAGCCCCGATACGAGAGGCAGCCCGCCCGACTGGAACAGACGGACATCTCCGTTGGCATCGACGCCAATGTAGATACCTACGACCGACGGGTCACCGTGCGCCGCAAAGCAAAGCTGCTGAAAGGTACACAGTCCGATATTCAGAACGTTTGTTCCTGTGCTTATAACTCCACAGCACAGGGCTTCGCTCAAAGGAGCCATACCGTCATAGCTGCCATGTCCGACGATGACCCTTCTGCCAAGCGGGAGCGAAGTACCGACAGCTTTTCCAAGCTCACAGTATGACGTTGGGTCATCAGAGGCTTCAAAAAGGCTGCAGATACCGTCATCGTCAAATACAAGAGGTTTTGCACCTCTCCAAAAGACGTTTGACAGTCCCAAAACGTCAGAGGGCTTAACAACAGTATCTTCGGAAAGCGTCGTATTGGCTTTAACTGCGCATCTGTGACCGACGGTGCAGTTGCCGAGCGTTCTCACACGGTTCATAAGGACGGCATCGGCGGCGACATATGTGCTGCGCAGGTCGCAGTTCCTGCCTATCACCGCACATCTTCCGACGTATGACCCGCTTACCCTTGCGCCTCCGCAGATGCGGGCATTGTCTGCAATTACCGTGCCTTTCTCGATAATTGCGCCGTTTCCTAAGATGACGTTTCTGCCGATATGGACCGGCGGGATAATCGTGACGCCGTTATAATTGCTGTCTGTAAGGCTCACCGTCTTTAAAGGCTCTTTGTTAAGCAAATAGCCTTGACAGCGTAAAATGTCAAGTGGAGTGACAATGTTTTCCGTTTGACTGTTGAGCTTTACAGTTTTAATACAAGCATTCGACAGCTCGGTAAATACGCTTTTGCAAGTTGTAAAGTTGATTTGCTTTACATCGCATTCTGGCACGATACAGGCGATGATTCTTTCTCCGTCTGCTGTTTTGAAAGCCGTCGGAGCGAGCTCTCCCAAAGGCAGTCCTTTAAGTGCCGAGGCTATATCTGCGCAAAAACACCCGACAGGGTCACAGACAAGCACAGGCTCGCCTTTTTCTGTCAACTGCTCGTCAGGCGAATAAATACACAGCTTTATTTTATCGGTGTTTTTGCAGTCAGCCAACGACTGGTGTATCCTCTCGGGGCTGCGTGAAGCTATGAATGCTTTTTCTATGCCTGCTGCGATCAGCCTTTCGATAAGGCGTTCGAGCACGGTTTTCCCGCAGATGTCGGCAAGGATGAGCGGCGTGCCCGCAAGCTCCTCAAATTCGGCGTTTTCTGATACTGCTATCAATGTGTTCATGGTATTCCTCCCTTTAATTCTTTGAAAGCTATTATTGACTTGTGAGGAATTTTTAAACATTGATAAAGCTTTTTGCATTTACCCCCTTTTCAAATCCGATTTTTTGTGGTATAATATCATAAATGACACGGAAAGGGGTGCCGAATGCATGGCAAACGACCTTATCATTCTAAAAAGAAATGCTCTGGAACGATTCTTTTCAAGAATGAATCCACAGCAGAAAAAAGCTGTTTTCAAAATCAACGGACCTCTGCTCATCCTTGCCGGTGCAGGAAGCGGAAAAACTACCGTTCTTATAAACCGTATTGCCAATATGATATATTTCGGTGACGCTTACAGCTGCGAGGACGACATGGTGAACGTGACCGACGATGAGTGCGGCTTTCTGAAGGACTACGCCGAGGGCAGGTCCGACGACCACTCAAGGCTCGCAGAGATCGTTGCACACAAGACTATCAACCCATGGAACATTCTCGCTATAACATTCACCAACAAGGCTGCTAACGAGCTGAAAGACAGGCTCGTGGAGATGCTCGGCGAGAAAGGCAGCGAGGTCAACGCATCGACCTTCCACTCTGCCTGTGTGAGGATACTTCGCCGTGAGTGCAGCAATCTCGGTTATTCAAGCAACTTCACCATTTACGATTCAGACGATTCTCAGCGTACCGTCAAGGCTATACTGAAAGACCTCGATATCTCAGACAAAATGTTCCCGCCAAAGGTCCTGCTTTCGGAGATATCCCGCCAGAAGGATTCCATGGTAGGTGCAAAGGAATATGAGATGAGCTGCGGTGAGGATTACAGACTGCTGACTGTTTCAAAGATATACAGCGAATATCAGCACCGTCTAAAGCTTGCCAACGCTATGGATTTTGACGATATTATCTTCAACACGGTCAAGCTTTTCGAGGATTTTCCCGAGGTACTGGATCACTATCAGAATCTTTACAAGTATATAATGGTGGACGAGTATCAGGACACAAACACTGCTCAGTTCAGACTTGTCAGACTGCTTGCCGATAAATATCACAACATTTGTGTTGTCGGTGATGACGACCAGAGCATCTACCGCTTCAGAGGCGCTACCATAGAGAACATTCTCGGATTTGAGGAGCAGTTCGGCTGTGACCCTGAAAATGACGTTATCAGGCTCGAACAGAACTACCGTTCGACCCAGAACATACTGACCTGTGCAAACGAGCTTATCAAAAACAACGCTTCGAGAAAGGGCAAAAACCTCTGGACAGACCTCGGCGAAGGTGAAAAGGTCACTGTTTACAAGGCTGCCGACGAAAAGGGAGAAGCGAAATTCATCGCTGACTATATCCTTGACAATGTCGGCAAGGGCGGTAAATACAACGACCACGCTGTTTTGTACAGAATGAACGCTCAGTCCAACAGCATAGAGCGTGCGCTTGTTCAAAGCGGTATCCCGTATAAGATATTCGGCGGTCTTAAATTCTACGACAGAAAAGAAATAAAAGATGTGCTCGCATATTTGCAGGTCATCAACAACAACGCCGATATGCTGAGGCTAAAGAGAATAATCAACGAGCCGAAAAGAGGCATAGGTGATTCGACCGTTGCCTTGCTGGAGCAGATATCCTCCGACCTTGGTGAAGACCCTATAAGCGTTATGAAGAACTCTGCTGACCTTGCGCCGATAGAAAAGCGTTCAAAGCAGCTTATCAGCCTTGCGGAGATGTTCACTCAGCTCGGTGAATTTGCACAGGACAACTCTTTGAGCGACCTTCTAGATGAGCTTCTCGAGGTCAGCGGCTACGGCGAATACCTCAGGCTCCAGGGTGACGAGGGTGTCGGCAGGCTGGAAAACATAGCCGAACTCAAGACAACTATGGCACAGTACGAGGAAGAAGCCGAAAGTCCTTCCCTTTCAGAGTTTCTGGAGCAGATATCCCTGTTTACGGACATAGACAACCTCGACCAGGACCAGGACTATGTTGCACTTATGACGATGCATTCCGCAAAGGGTCTTGAATTCCCCGTTGTTTTCGTTGTTGGAATGGAAGAAAACATATTCCCCTCATCAAGGAGCATGGACAGCGAAGCGGATATCGAAGAAGAACGCAGGCTTGCTTATGTTGCGATGACAAGGGCTAAAAAGAAGCTTATACTTACCCGTGCCTGTGAGCGAATGCTTTACGGTCACACGGACAGGAACAGAAAGTCAAGGTTCATCAAGGAACTGCCCAAGGAGCTTATTGACAAGCAGGAACAGGAGGGGCTTGCTCAGGCAGTCTATACTTCTTCTGCGAATCACGGCGAGCTAAGTGCGGTAAAGAGCATGTCGCTCAGACAGCAGCTCAACATCAGGAAGTCCGAAAAGAACACAGCACCTGCCGTGTCACAGACATTCAGTGCAGGCGACAGGATAAAGCACAAGATATTCGGCGAGGGCACGGTAATCAGTGCCGCACCGATGGGCAATGACACTCTGCTGGAGATAGCCTTTGACAGCAAGGGTACAAAAAAGATAATGGCAAACTACGCAAAGGTCACAAAGATATGACAAAAGCCGCCGTTTACGGCGGCTTTTTTATGCAAAAACATAGCCGCACACCACACAAGGCGTACGGCTCTTTGATTAGAAAGCAAAAGTCAGATGATATCGTCTTCCTGATTAGGAATGTTGAGCTGTTTCTTGGGCACCCTCTTGATAGGGTCATAGACCCACTTCTTGCAGGAATAGTCTGCATCAACAAGACCCGTCTTCTCACACAGCACCTTATTTCCTTCTCTTGAACGGTTACCGTATACACAATAAGAGCAGGAAGGTTCGATACCGTTACCGAAATACTGTTTCTTAGCCAATTTAAAGCATCTCCTTTATATCAAGCGATTCAGCTTTTTATTTTTATTAATTATAACACATTCATTTTGAAAATGCTACCCCTTTTTTTAATTTCAGCAAGAAAATCATTAATATTAGACAAACTGAGGGTACAAAATTGTTCACTTTAACGAAAATCCGTTCGGTATTGGAAAAAGCCTGAATATCTTTTGGCAGAATAAGCTTTGACAGCCAGATGCTGTTGAGCATACTCATCATCGAGGCTATCGGTCTTGTAAGGAGAAATGGCTTCAGAGAAAACCTGCCGCCGACTATTACTATTATCTGCAAAAGCACGCACAGCCCGCCGAAAGAGCATATCGCACAGAGCACTGGGATATAGGCATAGGTCGCATTTTCGAGTTTGCAAATGCAGGATATCTCAAGCATCGACGAGATTATTGTCTCACCATTGGGGATACCGAAGAAGGAGCTTATCCCTGCAAGTATTGAGTAATGGCTTAGGACTGACATCAATGTTGAGAAAAACACAACAAGCAGACAAATCTGCGCAAGCGACTTCCCTGCCGATATCACAGGGTCGGTTAGGATATCCGCACCAAGTACGGGTTTTCGCTGTGCTGCAGTGACACGGGGCTTGAAGATGCGGCACATCACAGCTGCGAGCACAGCATTTGTCACGACGCAGGAAAGCACGATGACCATAGCTGCTCGTGTGCTTCCAAAGACAGCAAGCCCTATTGTTGCGCTTACGAATGCGGGGCCCGCTCCGAAGCAGAAGCAAAGCATAGTGCTTGCTGTCCTTGAGTCTATACACTTATTATCTTTAAGCTCGCAAAGCAGTTTTGCGCCGATAGGATAGCCTGCTGCATTGGAAACGGCAAAGATGCTGAAAAGCTCCTTTGGCATACCGAGCAATACTTTTGCGATGACGCCGAACGGTCTTGATATGGTAATATACAGTCCGCTTCTGACTATTATGCCTGATACCGCCATAAAGGCGAACAGCGATGGGATAAGCACGTTCAGGCATCTTTCTATCGCTTCGGTGACACCCTGTCTGATACTGATACCGTCGGTTATAATTATCCAGCAATACCAGAACAAAAGACCGGCAAGAAGATAATAACCAAATTCTTTTATATAGTTTTTCATTTTCAATACCTCTTTTGTGATGATGATACTTTTATGTATATGTTGCTGCAAGGCGCAATATAATTCTATCAGGCAGAGCAAATACTTATCAGACACAGGGGGTATCATATGTCAGTTACAAATACAAGACTCAGCTTCGTGGGAAAGCTGAGGGATCTCGCCGCACTAAGCTCTTTTGTTACTATAAAGGACAACAGCTCTGTGCTTGTCGAGAATTGTTCGAGGGTATGCGAGTGCAGTGACATTATGGCAAAGGTATGTGCGGGAAAGTATTACATCGAGGTATGGGGAAAACAGCTGAGCATGTCGCAGTACACGCAGGACTGTATTTCGATTGACGGCACGATAGATTCGGTAAAGCTCGTTATGAGGGGCTTTTCAGACACGGAGAGATAAATGAAGAAAAGAGTGAAGAAAGAAAGGCTGCATTTTTTCAGGGTAAGCTATGAAGTGGAATGCGAAAGCGCACAAAGGCTGTACAAGCTGCTGAAAGAGGAAAAGATACCTGCATCCAATGTCCGTGAAAAAGACGGAAAGGTCAAGCTTGAAGTGCCTTTTTACACTGCAAGGAATTTTGAAAGGCTATGTGCTGACATCGGATACCGGGCTGACAGACTCGCACAGGGCGATATGGTCACAGCAGCAAAACGGCTTCTGCACAGACCGGGGCTGATAATAGGTCTGCTGTTGATAGCGGCAATACTGATATACCTAAAGAATATCGTAATGAGGTTCGATATTATCTCGCAGGACGAAAAGATACGCAAGGACATAATGAATGTACTGAAGCAGGAAAATATCACGGTGGGGACATACATACCCGATATAGACCTCGTGGTCGTCGAAAGGGCCTTGAAGCAGCGTGTCGAGGGGATAAGCTGGGCAGGGATAACCCGAAAGGGAAACAGTCTGATAATCGACGTCGTTGAGAACATACCGGCGGTAAAAAGCAGTCAAAGCAGGCTGCCAAGCAATCTTGTGGCTACTGAGAACGCTGTTATAAACAAAGTCCGGGTCGTGGACGGTCAGCTGTGCAAGGCTGTGGGAAGCGGTGTGTGCAAGGGCGAGGTTATCGTCAGCGGTATCGTGGAAAAGAAAAAGACCAAATGGACAGACGGCAGGGAAAATGTTGAGACCTCGGTAAGATACGCACGTTCCTCCGGGGTCGTGGAAGGTACGTTTGAGAGAAAGGTAGTTTTTGAGCAGAAGCTCAACGATATTGTCAAGCGCAAAACGGGCGATGTATACGAGCAAAGGTATCTGCACCTGTATTCTGCCGATATACCGCTGTTTTTCAAGGAAAAGTCCGGGAACTACTACTGCTCGCAGGAGCTTGACAGCCTCAGTCTTGCAGGCAAAAAGCTCCCGGTCGGGATAAAGACGCTGAAGCTTGAGGAATACGATTTTAAGCCGGTCAGATATACTGAGGACAAAGCTTTTGAGCTTGCCTTGAAAAAGTGTGCTAAATATGAGGTTAACTTTCTCGGGCAGTATGAGATAAAGAAAAAGACTGTAAGACGAAGCACAGCTAAAGGTACCGTGCGTGCCGAGGTGACCTACACGCTATACGGGAACATATGTGAAGAAGCCGCATTTTTTATAAAAAAAGATAAAAATATTGTTGAAAATGAATGATTTTTATTGCAATCATAGAATAAATGTGGTATACTATCATAGGATAAATCTATTTTTCAAAGGAAATCAAGGAATGGTACAAAAGGAGATAAAAGCCGATAAGATCGAAACTATACTCAGTCTTTTCGGAAACTATGATGAAAACGTCAACCTTATACAGCGTGAGTATTCAGTGGTCATTCTAGGGCGTGGGGATAATCTTACCATATCGGGCGAGGAGAAAAACGTTTTTGAGGCAAGTGAAGCTGTCAAGGCGCTTATCTCGCTCATAGAGAAGGGCGAAACGCTCAACGAGACGACTATCAGATATGTCTTTTCGCTTGTCAGAGAAGGCAGGCAGTATGAGGTAAGCCATATGTCCGAGGGCGGGATATGCGTTACCGTTTCAGGCAAGGTCGTTAAGCCTAAGACGCTCGGTCAGAAAAAGTACGTTCAGGCGATAAAGGACAAAACCATCGTTCTGGGTGTCGGTCCCGCAGGTACGGGAAAGACCTATCTTGCAGTGGCTATGGCTGTAAAGGCTTTCAAGGCTCACGAGGTTGAAAAGATAATACTCACAAGGCCTGCGGTAGAGGCGGGCGAAAAGCTCGGATTTCTGCCGGGAGACCTTCAGAACAAGGTCGATCCGTATCTCAGGCCTCTTTACGATGCACTGTTTGAGATGCTCGGACCGGACACCTTCAACAAGCAGCAGGAGCGAGGCTGTATCGAGGTGGCTCCGCTGGCTTATATGAGAGGACGGACGCTTGACGACTCGTTTATCATTCTTGACGAGGCGCAGAACACGACCCACGAACAGATGAAGATGTTTCTGACAAGGCTCGGATTCAACTCCAAGATTGTTATTACGGGCGACATCACACAGATAGACCTTCCCGACGACAGAAGGTCAGGACTCATTCAGGCAATGAACATTCTAAAAGACATTGACGACATAAGCATCTGCAGATTCAATCAGAACGATGTTGTGCGCCACAAGCTCGTTCAGGATATCATTATGGCTTATGAAAAATACAGTAAAAGGAACGTGAAAAGCAATGGGCAAGGTTAAGGTATCTATTTCAAACAATCAGACTCAGGTTAAGATCCCGGTTGGTATCAGGCTGCTCGTGAGACGCTGCTGCCACGCTGTGACCGAATACGAAGGCTTCAACGATGATTTTGAGGTATCGGTATCATTCGTTGACGACGAGACGATACACCGGCTTAATCTTGAGCACCGCAGCATTGACCGTTCTACCGATGTGCTTTCATTCCCTCTTGGTGAAAACGGCAAGTACGACATCAATCACGAAACAGGCGCTTACCTGCTCGGTGATATAGTTATAAGTCTTGAAACTGCATGCAGACAGGCTGAGGTCTACGACCATTCGCTGGAGCGTGAGGTCGGTTTCCTGACCGTTCATTCCATGCTGCACCTTCTTGGCTATGACCATGAAAAAAGCTCGCTCGAGGAGCGCATAATGCGTGAAAAGGAAGAGGCTATACTCGGAAATCTCGGCATCTCAAGAGATGCGACGTTCATCGGTGAGCACGAGCACAACGACGCCTGAATACATATAAGGCATAAGACAGGAAAGAAATAATGGACAAGAATACTACGACAAAGAACGCTTTTATCACTATAATCGGCAGGGCGAACGCAGGCAAGTCCTCTCTGCTCAACGCACTTGTCGGCGAAAAGATAGCCGCTGTCAGCAGCAAGCCGCAGACCACAAGGACAAAGATCACAGGGGTACTGACTAAGGGTGAGACACAGTTTGTCTTTATCGACACGCCCGGTATGCACAAGGCGGTCAACAAGCTTTCGGAGCATATGCTCAAAGCTGTGAGCGAGAGCGTTGCAGATGTTGATATCATAATGCTCGTATGCGACTGCACGAAAAAGCTTTCGCAGCCGGAGCTGAACCTTGTTGCGAGCCTGCGCAAAAATGACAAGGTGATACTTGTGCTCAACAAGACAGACCTTTTGCCCGACAAGAACGAGCTTATCGCCAAGCTTGCAGAGTACAGCAGCATTTACGACTTTACAGAGGTCGTACCAATAAGTGTTACACAGGGCGAGGGGCTTGACACGCTGATAGAATGCATCAGCAAATACGCCGCAGAGGGACCGCACTTCTTCCCCGACGACAAGTTCACCGACCAGCCCGAAAAGGTACTGATGGCTGAAATGATAAGGGAAAAGGCTCTTAACGACCTTAACGAAGAAGTGCCGCACGGGATCGCCGTTACCATTGAAACCGTTTCGGAGCGTGACGCCAAGGACGGTGACCCGATACTTGACATCACGGCCACGATATACTGCGAAAAGGAATCGCACAAGGGCATCCTTATCGGCAAAGGCGGCTCGATGCTCAGAAAGATAGGCAGCGAGGCAAGGCAGGAGCTTGAGGACTTTTTCAGGATAAGAGTCAATCTGCAGTGCTGGGTAAAGGTCAAAGAGGGCTGGAGAAACCGAGAGGGCATCATTAAAAACTTCGGTCTTGACTGACAATAATACGACGTTAAAAATTTCCGCTTATAATAAACTTGTACCGTACAGATAATACTTTCAGACGACAAATGAAAGGTGGGCTTACGGTGGACCTCTGGGACAAGTTTTTTGCAAGCGGAAAAATTCTTGATTATCTGAAATACGCTGAACACAAAAGAGGTGCAGATGATGCTGACGCTGAAGGGTCTGATTCTAAGGGAAAGAAATATCGGTGAGATAAACAAATCGGTCAGCGTCATCACTGCTGAAAGAGGCGTTATCGACATCTTCATAAGGGGCGGTCAGAAAAGCGTCAAGAATTCGGCAAGCACCCAGCTGTTTTCCTATTCGCAGCTTTGTGTTGACGAAAAGCGCAAGGCTTCGGGACACACAGAATATTATCTGAACAGCAGCGAGCTTATATGCTCGTTTCACAACATAAGGCTGGACATAAAGAAAACTGCGCTCGCTTCATATTTTTGCGAGCTGATACTGTTTTCGAGGACAGAACAGGCAGGCTATGCTGACGTTCTAAGGCTTGTGCTCAACTCTATGCACTTTCTTGACAACGGAAAAATGGAGAGCGACCTGCTCAAATGTGTTTTTGAGTTCAGGCTTCCCTGCGAGATAGGAATACGTCCCGACCTCGTTGGCTGTGCGTGCTGCTTCAAGTACGAAGACGACAAGATGCATTTCGATTTCAGAGAAAACAAGATATTCTGCGATGAATGCTACGTTTCGGACGACGATACAGACGATATGGTGCTTGACAAAACGCTTCTTTACACGGTGAGGTTTATTGCGCTAAGCGAGTTTGAAAAGCTTTTTTATTTCAGGCTCAGTGAGAGGTATCTCAAAAAGCTGACGGCGTTCACGGAATCGTTCATCGCATACAACTTCAAAAACAGTTTCAAAACACTTGATTACTACAAAAGCATAAGGTGAAAACAAAATGGAAATGATAAACTGCAAACCGCTTGAATTACATAAAATACTGGAAATGCTCGCAGGCGAATGTGTTATACCAAAGGCTAAGGAAATAGCTTGCGGCATCGCTCCGAACAGCGACCTTTACACGGTAAAGGAAGAAATGGCAAAGACATCTCAGGCGTTTGAGCTGAGCGTAAGGTACGGCACGCCCGCATTCTATACGGTAAACGATATATCTGCTATCGCTATGAGAGCCGAACAGGGCGGAGTGCTCTCTATAAGGGAGCTTATGGAGATACGTCGATTACTGATGCAGACGGACGCTCTTGCAAAATGGTACGACCAGCTGGAGGACAAACAGACAAAGCTCAATTATCTGTTTGAGAGCCTGTTCCCCGAAATCTCGCTTTTGAGGCGTCTTAACGAGGCTATTATCGACGAGAACAGCCTTTCTGACGACGCAAGCCCCGAGCTTCGGAGCATCAGACGAAAAATAGCCCGCTCACAGCTTTCGATACGAGAGTCGCTTGACAAGATGATAAAGTCGGGCGAGGGCAAAAAATATATGCAGGATTCGATAGTAACTATCCGTGACGGAAGATTTGTTATACCTGTAAAGCGTGAATTCAAATCAAACGTCAGCGGACTGGTGCACGATATATCCGCATCGGGCTCTACCCTTTTCATCGAGCCGATGAGCGTTGTTGAGGCAAACAATGACATACGCATACTTGCCGCACAGGAGCAGGACGAGATACACCGCATCATCAGCGGCTTCTCGGCAGAGTGCGGTCAGCTGAAGGACAAGCTGATATCAAGCTACAACGCTTCGTGTGAATTATGCGTTTATTTTGCAAAGGCTAACCTCGGCGCTAAAATGAAGGCTATGGAGCCGGAGATAGGCGATGACGGGGTGATAATCCTCAAAAAAGCAAGGCACCCGCTGATAGACGAAAAAAAGGTCGTGCCTATCGATCTTGAAATAGGCACGGACTCAAACAGCGTACTTGTTATCACAGGCCCGAACACAGGCGGTAAAACGGTCGTGCTCAAAACTGTCGGACTGCTGACGCTGATGACGATGTGCGGTCTGATGATACCTGCATCGGACGGAAGCAGGGTGTGTGTTTACAAAAAAGTGCTTGTAGACATAGGAGACCAGCAGTCGATAGAAAACGACCTTTCGACATTCTCCTCTCACATAAGCACTATCAAGCGTATCCTTGACGAGGCGGACAGCGACAGCCTTGTGCTTCTGGACGAGCTGGGCTCCGGCACAGACCCTGTTGAGGGTGCGGCGCTTGCGGTATCAATAATCGACAGGATACACACGTTCAGGGCTACGCTCATCACAACAACGCACTATCAGGAAATAAAGATGTATGCTATCGAAACGGACGGCGTACTCAATGCAAGCTGTCAGTTTGACCCGGAGACACTGAAGCCTACCTACAAGCTCGTTATCGGCTTTCCCGGAAAGTCAAACGCTTTTGCGATATCAAGAAGCCTTGGCATAGACGAAGATATCATAAGCCACGCAAGCTCGCTTTTATCGTCAGAAAACAAGAAATTTGAAAACATACTTGACGACCTTGAACGCACAAAGGCTGAGCTTGAAAGGAACAATGAGCTTGCTCAGAAATACAGGCGTGAGGCTGACGAGCTGAGGCAGAAGCTTGAAAACGACAATCAGAAGCTTGCCCGTGACAGAGAGGATATTCTCGAGCGTGCAAGGCTGGAGGCTCAGGAGATAGTAAGACGTGTACAGCGTGAGTCACAGCAGCTCGTTGACGAGCTTGACTCGCTTCGCAAGGAGAAGGAAAAAGAAAGCTTTACACAAAAGGCTATCGACGCAAGGCACAAGCAAAAAGCGACAATGAACAAGCTTTATCTTGAGGCTAACCCCGTTATCGAGGAAAAAGACGACGGATATGTTCTGCCGAGGCCTTTGCAAAAGGGCGACAGGGTGCTTGTATGGGACACTAAGCGCAACGGTATCGTTATCAGCCCGCCCGACTCCAAGGGCAACTGCTTTGTTCAGGTCGGAGTTATGAAAACAAAGGTCGATGTAAGCAAGCTGAGGCTTGTCGAAAAGCAGCAGAGCACCAAAACAAAGAACAAGAGCAAGCAGGGAGCTGTTTCTACCAAGGGTGTTGAGAGCAGAATGACAAGAAAGCTCTCGACAGAGCTTGACATCAGAGGATATGCGGCAGACGACGGTATCTACGCCGTTGACAGCTTTATCGACGATGCTGTGATGTCGGGCGTCGGTATAGTTACGATAATCCACGGCAAAGGCACGGGTGTTCTCAAGAATGCCGTAAGGGCGCACCTCAAGCACCACCCTTCTGTCAAGTCCTCACGAAAGGGTCTTTACGGCGAGGGCGAGGACGGAGTTACCGTGGTCGAACTGAAGTGAAGATATGAGCAGTTTATTCAAAAACACGAACAACACCCGTCAGCTTATAAAGGGCGACAGCAGATTCATAAGGAGCGATGTTCCCGTGAGTCTGACGGCAGAGGAAACACAATGGCTGATAGATGAAGATGTACTTACGGTAATTGACCTGCGTGAAGGCTCGGAGCAGCAGGCTAAGTCCTGCCCGCTTAAATATGACAAGCGCTTTGAATACTTAAGTATGCCTGTGACAGGAGGTAACGCTGTACCCGACACTGCCGAGGGGGTAATTCGTTCATATATCCAAATGTGCGATGAAAAAATGCAGCGGATAATAGACAAAGCGGTTCATTCAAACAGCAACGTTCTGTTTTTCTGCAGCGCAGGCAAGGACAGGACAGGCGTTGTTTCGGCTTTGCTGCTGTACACACTCGGTTATGACGATGAATACATAATAAACGATTACATGCTCTCTGCAGATAACCTTAAAGATGTGCTTGCCGAATACGAACAGGCAAATGATGATATCGACATTGACATTATCACTCCGCACGAGGAATACATCAAGGGTTTTCTTGAATGGTACAAACAAAACAGGGCATAAAAAAGCACGCTGACATTTTCAATAAATGCCGGCGTGTTTTTCTTATTTCAAAATGTGAAGATTTCCGATGACCGGAAGGTCCTTTGCTCTGCCGTTTACAGCATTGACGATACCGCATATCGCAAGGATAAGCCATATCAGGCTCACAAGCCCGCAGATGGATACCGTTATAGCTCCTGCAACAGGAATCCTGCCGACGGTATTTGAGACAACGACCATTATTACAGAGTAGATGACCTCAAATATAAACAGTATCAGACCTTGATTTGCGTGGTATCTCGCAAATTTCGACTGAGGTGCTGCAAAGATAGTTACAAACACAAGAATATGTATGTATGCAAGGACAGCATATACCTTGTTGTCCTGAGCATCTCTTGGGTCAAACTCGCTTGAATAATCAGCTGTGTTATTCAAGTTGTTGACAAAGTCGTTTACTTTCTGCTGTGTATTGTTCTGTGCAGTTGCATGTTCGCCAAGCGGTGAACCGCACTTGGGACAGCTGACTGCACTATCGGCAACCTTCTCTCCGCATACGGGACAAAACGCCATTTTTATCACTCCCTTCAATATAGTATATATCACTGCGCCAGAAGTGAAAGGATAATATCTTTCATTCTGACGGGATCAGCTTTGCCATTGGTCGCTTTCATACACTGTCCGACAAGGTAACCGAGTGCATTGGTTTTGCCCCGGCGGTAATCCTGCACGGACTTTTCATTTTGGGATATTACCTGCTTCCCTATCCGTTCAAGCTCCTCACTGCTGCTTATCTGCGCAAGCCCGAGTTCTTTTATGACTGTAGACACAGGTGTCTGCTTTTCAAGCAGGACTTCAAACACCCGCTTGGCCGCAGAAACGGATATCACGCCTTTGCTGACGGCATCGAGCATATCATTCATTCCGCTGACAGTCAGTGCCGTCTGCTCAAAGCTCTTTGCTGTTGAATTCAGATACTTTACAAGCTCGCCCATTATCCAGACGCAGTAGCTTTTGGGCGTATGCCTGCCCGAAGAGACGCAGTCGTCAAAGAACTGCGCAAGCTTCATATCCTCTGCGATATAAGCCGCTTCTTTCTCACTTATGCCAAACACCGTAACGTAGCGTATCACTTTTTTGTTTGCAAGCTCGGGAACGGTCTGAGCAAGCTCGTCAATGCGGGCTTGACTTATCTCAAAGGGCGGGATATCGGGTTCTGGGAAATACCTGTAATCCTCGGCGTTCTCCTTTGTTCTCATAACAAAGCTCACGCCCCTGATGTCGTCCCAGCGCCTTGTCTGCTGCTGCACTATTTCGCCTTTATCAAGCAGCTGATGCTGTCTTGCGGCTTCATATTCTATTGCTCTGCCGACGGCTGAAAAGCTGTTGACGTTTTTCATTTCGCACCTTGTACCGAGAGGTTCGCCCTGTGCGCAAAGTGAAACGTTGACATCACATCTGATAGAGCCTTCCTGCATTTTGCAGTCGCAGATATCAAGATATTTCAGAATGCTCCTTAGCGTTTTAAGATAGGCTACCGCCTCGCCCGAGGAACAGATATCAGGCTCGCTGACTATCTCGATAAGCGGGACTCCGCAGCGGTTAAGGTCGATATAGGAAACGTCCTCGCCCGTTTCGGAATGAATGAGCTTTCCTGCATCTTCCTCTATATGTATCCTGTTGATCCTGACACGTCTGACCTCGCCGTCATACCAGAAATCAACATAACCGTTCACGCACAGCGGAAGCTCGGACTGGGATATCTGATAGGCTTTTGGCAGGTCGGGGTAAAAGTAGTTCTTCCTGACAAGCGACGATACACGGTTGATGGTGCAGTTGAGCGCAAGTCCCATTCTAACGGCGTATTCCACAACGGCTTTGTTAAGCACGGGCAAAGCGCCGGGGAGCCCGAGGCATACGGGACACACATTGGTATTCGGTAAGCTTCCGAACTCATTTTTGCAGGAACAGAATATCTTTGTTTTTGTGTTCAGCTCGGCGTGGGTCTCCAGACCGATAACAGTTTTATATCCTGTCATTTTCGCACCTCCGCATTATCCGTCCGACGCAGGCTTCTATCACCGAAGCGGCATCGAAAAGAGTCTGCTCGCCAAAAGAGTTCGCCATAAGCTGTATACCCACCGGCAGGCCGTCTTTGTCAAGTCCGCAGGGAACGCTTATCGCCGGCATTCCTGTCAGATTCGCAAGCACGGTAAAGATATCGCTATGATACATCTGCACAGGGTCGCTGACCTTTTTGCCGATGTCAAATGCAGTTTCAGCACAAGTCGGGGTCGCTATGAGGTCGACGTTTTCAAACTGCTGCTTAACGCTGTGCACAAGCAGTCTTGAAGCTGTGACAGCCTTTTTGTAGTATTTATCACGGTAGCCCTCACTCAGCACGAACGTACCGAGCAGGATACGGCGTTTACACTCGTCTCCGAAACCCTGCGAACGTGTTTTGGTATACAGCTCGTTTATCCCGCTGATACCGTCGGCACGAAAGCCGTACCTCACACCGTCGAAGCGAGCGAGGTTTGAAGAAGCCTCGGCTGACGAGATAACGTAATATGCGGGCAGAGCAAACCTGATCCCCTCAATGCTGATGTGCTTCACACATGCACCGTGCTTTTCAAGTATCCTGACGGCATCTTCAAAGCGTGCAAGCACATCGGGGTCGGTGCATTTTTCGTAAAGATCGGTCGGAAGACCTATCCTCAGACCGTCAAGAGAGCTTATTGTATCGGCGCTGAAAGTAGGGTATCCTCTGTTCAGCGAGGTGGGGTCATGCTTATCGTGACCGACTATATGGGAAAGCATTATCGCACAATCCCGAACGCATTTGCAAATCGGACCTATCTGGTCAAGCGAGGATGCGAATGCGACAAGACCGTATCTTGAAACGGTACCGTAGGTGGGTTTCAGTCCGACTGCGCCGCAGAACGAAGCCGGCTGTCTTACAGAACCGCCCGTATCGGAGCCAAGAGCAGCAATTACCTCGCCCGAGCTTACGGCTGCTGCACAGCCGCCGGACGAGCCGCCTGCGACTTTGGTCACATCAAAGGGATTCTTGGTTACGCCAAAAAATGAATTCTCTGTAGACGAGCCCATAGCAAACTCGTCCATATTCAGCTTGCCAATGATTACAGCATCACATTCAGAAAGCTTCTGTGCTGCCGTTGCTGAGTACGGCGGGACGTAGTTTTCAAGCATTTTTGAGGCGCAGGTAGTACGCAGTCCCTTGGTACAGATGTTGTCTTTAAGTCCTATCGGGATACCTGCAAGAACAGAGAGGTTCTCCCCTTTTGAACGCTTAAAATCGACGCTTTCAGCCTGTTTCAGAGCACCTTGTCTGTCAATGGTGATAAAAGAATTGAGCCGACTTTCGGTTACATCTATCCTGTCAAGCACAGACAGGGTAAGTTCCTTTGAGCTGATCTTTCTTTTTGCGAGCATATCGCTCAGCTCGTGCAGGGTCATATCGTAAAGCTGCATAGTCATTCCACCGTTTTGGGCACGCAAAAGGTGCCTTTAAAAGAGGACGGCGCAGAGCGCATTATCTCATCACGGGATATTTCGCAGGTACAGACCTCATCTTCACGCATCTCCACACGGCGGCTGTCGCCGTCACAATGGTACTCCCCGACCTCGGAGAGCACCTGAAGCATCTGTGCGATATCCTGCATACATTTTTCAAAGTATTCAGCCTTTTCCTGAGGTATGGTGAGCTTAGAAAGCTTTGCTGTTTTCTGAACATCTATTATCATATGAAACTCCGATGCTATTTTATCATCTGCATAAACTGTTCTTCGGTTATAACGGGTATGCCGAGCTGCTGAGCCTTTGTGAGCTTGCTGCCGGCTTCTTCGCCCGCAAGGACATAGTCTGTCTTTTTTGAAACAGAGCCCGAAGCCTTGCCGCCGTATTTTTCGATAAGCGCCTTTGCTTCGTCTCTTTTCAGCGTAGGCAGAGTGCCTGTGAGAACAAAGGTCTTGCCTGCAAACCTGTCATCTACCTGAGTTTTGACATATTCTGTGTTCAGCCCATACTCCTTCAGGCGCTGAACGAGCTTTATCATATGCTCCTCGTGGAAGGCTTTATAAACGCTTTGTGCCATTACCTCACCGAAGCCGTCAATATCGGATATATCCTCGGCGGAAGCACTCATTATATTGTCGAGGTCGCCGAACTTATCGCAAAGAAGCTTTGCAGAGGCTTGTCCGATATTTCTTATACCAAGGGCAAAAACAAGGCGGTCAAGGGTATTGTGCTTAGAATTTTCTATTGCGGTGAGCAGGTTGCTGACCGATTTTTCCTTGAAATTATCAAGCTCCATAAGATCGGCGGTCTTTAGTGTATACAGGTCGGCAACAGAACAAATAAGCTTGTTGTCAAGCAGAACTCTCACAATCTGCGGTCCGAGCCCGTCAATATTCATTGCGCCCTTTGAGGCAAAGTGAACGATGCTTCTGAATATCTGTGCGGGGCAATCGACATTCGGACAGCGGATAGCGGCTTCCTCCTCGCTTCTGACAAGCGCTGTACCGCATACGGGGCATTTATCCGGCAGAGTGAATACTCCGTCGCCGTGCTTTTCAACGGTGCCGAGTACTTCCGGGATAATATCTCCCGCTTTTCTTACACGGATAATATCGCCGATGCTTATATTCTTTTCGCTTATGAAGTCCTGGTTATGGAGCGTTGCTCTTGAGACGATCGTACCAGCAAGAAAAACAGGCTCAAACACAGCAACAGGCGTAACTGCACCTGTTCTGCCGACGTTCAGCTCTATATCGAGAAGCTTTGAGTTTTTCTCCTCGGGCGGGAATTTATAGGCGACTGCCCATTTGGGAACTTTGGCAGTCGAGCCAAGTATCTCACGCTGACGGAAATCATCGACCTTTATAACAACGCCGTCGATATCATAGGCAAGGTCAAAACGCTTCTCACCTATCTTTTCTATCTGTGCGATTATCTCATCGGCTGTGGAAACTCTGACATAGCCGGGAACAGTTTTAAAGCCAAGCTCTTTGAGGTAATCGAGCGACTGCTTGTGCGAGGTGAGCTGCTTGCCCTCTATCTGCTGTACGTTAAAAACAAAGATATCGAGCTGACGTTTCGCGGCGATCTTCGGGTCTTTTTGTCTCAAAGAGCCGGCAGCGGCATTACGGGGATTTTTGAACGGCTGTTCATCATTGTCCTCCTGCTGCTTTACAAGCTTCAAAAAGACCTCTTTTGGCATATACGTTTCGCCTCGAACCTCGATAAGCGCAAGCTCTTTATCTATATTCAAAGGTATGCTTTTGACTGTTTTAAGATTGCCTGTAACGTCCTCGCCGACAAAGCCGTCGCCTCTGGTCGAGCCGACAGCAAGTTCGCCGTTATGATATTCAAGCGAGACGGAAAGTCCGTCGATCTTAGGCTCTACGACAAACTGCGGATCTTCAACGCTCTTTTTTACGGTTTCGACAAAGCTTCTGACCTCATCAAACGAGAATACATCCTGAAGCGAGCCCATCTGTACCTTGTGAGTAACCTTTTCAAAGCCAGAGACCGCAGCTCCGCCGACACGCTGTGTAGGTGAATCCTTCCTTACATACTGAGGGAAGGCCGTTTCAAGCTCTTTAAGCTCACGCTGGAGCATATCGTACTCATAGTCGGATATCTCGTTAGTATCCTCGACATAGTAAAGGTGTGCGTGGTAGTTTAACAGCTCGACGAGCTCATCTATCCTTTTCTTTGCTTCTGTTTCATTTATCTGCATTTTTATCACCGCTTAGCCATAGTGTAATCAGAACAAACTATTAGTATTATATCATAAACGGTGCAATAATACAAGCATTTCAGCTCGAAAAATATGCCTGCGGAACGCTGCCGACAATTATTCTTTCGCCGAGGACAAAATCGTGGGCGACATCTATGGTGATACTGCCTGCGGGCAGTACGGCGCAGAGTGTGACGCATATCCTTATGCTGACACGGTATTTAGACTGGTTTATCCCGCAGGAAACAAACTCGGAGGTGATATCTGCTGTTACAGAGCCGGCACAGCTGAGATAAAGCGATATATCAAACCCTCGTCCGCTCAGAAAGGATATCCCCGACAGAGTTCCGACAGGTATCGGTATACTTCTTGTCTGTTCGAGCTTTTCCGTCACAGCGTCGCTTATCAGGGCGCTCAGCTTGTTAGCTCCTGTTCTTTCAAGCGAAAGCGACTGTATCGCACCGTTTTTGTCACGGTTCTCGGTAATAAGCTCCTGTACTGCCGAAAAAGCCACGGCTTCTTTTACAGCCGAATTAATTATCTTCTCGGCTGCAAGTCTGCACTCGGTTCGGCTCATCTCTTCGATATGTACAAACAAATTGTACACAAAAATACAAAGTAGCACGCTTACCAATAACACTATTGCCGCAGCGATACTGCACAGTTTGTTCAGCCTTGACCTTTTGTAAACGCTCATCTTACCACCCCAAAGCATTATACTCAGCAGATTGTCAAAGGGTTCAGAGTGCAGCGTATCAAGGTCTTGTCAAAAAAAGAGACCGCAGCTTTTTGAACTGCAGTCTCATAATAGTTAGATCACTTAGCTTTAACAGCTTCCCTTGCGGTCTTAACGATGTTTTCAGCGCTGAGACCGAACTCCTTGAGCAGGTCGACAGCAGGTCCGGAATGACCGAACTCATCGTTTACACCGATCTTAACGACCTTCGTAGGATAGTTTTCGCAAAGCACGTCGCAGACAGCCTCGCCGAGACCGCCGATAACGCTGTGCTCCTCGACTGTAAGAACAAGGTTCGTTTTCTTCGCTGCCTCGATGATGATATCCTTGTCGATAGGCTTGATGGTATGGATATTGATAACTGTAGCCTCGATGCCCTCCTGTGCAAGAGTCTTGGCAGCCTCGATAGCTTCATATACCATAAGGCCTGTTGCTACGATAGTGATATCGTTTCCGTCACGCAGCTTGATGCCCTTGCCGATCTCAAACTTATATGTTGCGGGATCGTTGAACACGGGAACAGCAAGTCTGCCGAATCTCATATAGACTGGTCCTTCGTAGTTTATAGCAGCTTCAACGGCGGCTTTAGCTTCTACATCATCAGCAGGTATGATGACCGTCATACCCGGGATAGTTCTCATAAGTGCGATATCTTCGTTGCACTGGTGGGTAGCACCGTCCTCGCCGACAGAGATACCTGCGTGTGTAGCGCCTATCTTTACGTTGAGGTGAGGGTAGCCGATAGAGTTTCTCACCTGCTCGAAGGCTCTGCCTGCGGCGAACATTGCAAACGTCGAAACGAAAGGTATCTTTCCTGTTGCAGCCATACCTGCGGCAACGCCCATCATATTTGATTCTGCGATACCGCAGTCAAAGAATCTGTCGGGAAACTTTTTCTTGAAGATGCCTGTCTTTGTTGCGGCAGCAAGGTCAGCATCAAAAACATAAAGGTTCTCATACTTATCACCAAGCTCGGCAAGTGCATTACCGTAGCTCTCTCTCGTTGCGATCTTCTTTATATCTGCCATTTCTCAGCCCTCCAGTTCCTTCAGATGTGCAGTAAGCTCTGCTACTGCCTGGTCGTACTGTTCCTTGTTCGGAGCAGAGCCGTGCCAAGCAACGTTATTTTCCATAAATGATACGCCCTTGCCCTTTACGCTCTTAAGAATGATAACTACAGGCTGGTTGGCAATGGTTTCTGCCTCGTCGAAAGCCTTTTCAAGCGCATCGAAATCATGAGCATCGGCGCTGATAGCATGCCAGCCGAAAGCCTCGAACTTATCGGCGATCGGGTAAACGCTCATTACGTCCTCGACCTTGCCGTCTATCTGCAGGCCGTTGTTATCAACGATAGCTACGAGATTATCGAGCTTATAGTGTGCAGCGAACATTGCAGCTTCCCATACCTGACCTTCCTCTATCTCGCCGTCGCCGAGGATAGTGTAGACCTTATAGGTATCGTTTGTTATCTTGCCTGAAAGAGCCATTCCGCAGGCAACGGAAATGCCTTGTCCGAGAGAGCCCGAGGACATATCCACACCCGGGATAGTGATGCAGGGGTGTCCCTGGAGCATAGCTCCGATATGGCGAAGTCTTTTCAGCTCATCGGTCGGGAAAAATCCTTTCTGTGCAAGTGTGGAATAAAGCGCTGGAGCGGTGTGACCCTTGGACAGAACGAGCCTGTCCCTCTGCGGTTCATCCGGCTTGTCGGGATAAACGTTCATCTTCGCAAAATAAAGATAGGTCATCACGTCTGCGATAGAGAGCGACCCGCCGGGATGTCCCGATTTAGCGTTGAATACACCCTCAATGATACCCAGACGTATCTTGCAGGCTGTTACTTCAAGCTGTTTTTTCAATGTTGCATCCATACTGTAAACCTCCATTTTAATATTTTACTTTATCAAATATCATTTCAACGACCGCAGCAACGGCATCCTGTTCACAGGATCGTTCAAGGACGACATCCGCAGCCTTTTTTACCTCATCTGTCGCATTTGACGGACAAATTCCGACATCTGCTTCAATTATCATTTCGATATCGTTGTTATAATCTCCGACAGATACAAAAGTGAAATCCTGCATACCGCAGACCTCTCTCATCATTTTAAGGGCATAGCCTTTAGAGATGTTCTGCGGCAGTATCTCATAATACTCATTTGCAGACCTTACAAAATCGACACCGTCAAAGCCCTGCTCGTTGACGTAACTAATAAGCTCGTCCATTCTTTCAGGCTCGACTGCGAAAAGGACCTTGTACCAATCGTCGGGGATACTGTCAATACCGCACAGCACGGGGTCGCTGACCTTACATATCTCTAGATGTCTTTGTTCAAGCGGGGTAAGCTGAGGCACATAGACATTATCAAGCCTTAGCACCTCGCAGCCGACATAGTCGTTATCTGCAAGTATCTGCCTTACGACGTCCTTAGTTTCACGTGGAACATAGACATCGTACAGCTGCTTTTTTGAATTGATATCGTATATCATTCCGCCATTGCACATTATTATAGGACAGTTGACGCTGATACTGTCAAAATACTGCTGTGACGCCTGCAGCGAACGTCCTGTTGCAATAGAGAACCTTCCGCCTGAACGTTGAAATCTATTCACGGCATCAAGTGTTTTCTGCCCCGGTATCTTGCTTGACGGAAGGAACGTTCCGTCCATATCGGTTATCAGCAGTACCTTAGTTATATCCTCAAACATAATTCTCCTCAACAGCCTTTTCTGAGCTTTTCGAGCACCTTTACAAAATACTCCGGAAGCTCGCTGTCAAACTCCATATATTCGTTGGTCGTGGGGTGGACAAAGCCTATCTTCTTAGCGTGAAGGCACTGACCCTGAAGCCCTTTGACCTCTTTTGCGTAAACATCGTCACCGTAGACAGGGTGACCTATATAGGCACAATGCACTCTGATCTGGTGAGTTCTGCCTGTTTCGAGCCGAAATCTCACGAGCGAATAATTGCCCATTTCCTCAACAACCTCATAGTGTGTGACGGCGTTTTTTGAATTGAGCTGTGTCACGCACATTTTTTTGCGGTCGTATTTGCTTCTGCCTATCGGCTGGTCTACCGTACCCGTTTTCTCCTTGAATCTGCCTGTTACGACAGCCATATACTCACGGGTAAAGGTGTGGGCTTTGATCTGCTCGGCGAGTTTATTATGCGAATTATCGTTTTTTGCAACGATAAGCAATCCACTTGTGTTCTTATCTATCCTATGCACGATACCAGGGCGGATAACGCCGTTTATCGAGGAAAGCCTGCCCTTACAATGATAAAGCAGGGCGTTGACGAGCGTGCCGTCGGGATTGCCTGCGGCTGGGTGGACTACCATACCCTTAGGTTTATTCACGACGAGCAGATCCTCGTCCTCGTAGACTATTTCCAGGGGAATATCCTGCGGCTTGACATCGAGTTCGGCAGGCTCAGGGATATCAACGGTCAGCACATCGTTCTCACGGAGCTTATAATTCTTTGCAACAGTCTGTCCGTTGCACAGAACAAGTCCGTCGTCTATAAGCTTCTGGACTGCGCTTCTGGTAAGTTCACCGGCGTTTTGCGCAAGAAATCTGTCGATACGTTCGCCCGAATTATCCTTATCAACAACAAATGAAAGGTCACTCATCGCTTTCCTGCTCTTTCGTGGCAGGCTCGCTGTCGGGAGCTGATTTTTCGGATTTAGCGGCTTTTTTATCCGACTTATCCAAAAAGATGATATAGACAGCGAACATCAATGCGCCGACAACGACGCAGATATCTGCGAAATTGAACACAGGGAAATTAAAAGGTTCAAACTTGATATAGTCGATGACCTCGTGGAGCCTTACCCTGTCGATAAGGTTGCCCACTCCGCCTGCGACGAGCATCGAGAGCGATACCATTTCAAAGCGGCTGTTATCCCTGCGCTTATACATATACCAGATACCCAATCCGCAGATGACCAGAGGGACTCCTACAAGGAACCACGTTTTACCCTGCATCATGCTCCATGCGGCACCGCTGTTGCGGACATGGCTGAGGCTGAAAAGCTTGAAGTCACCGAACTTTATGACCTCGACAACTCTGCCTATCTCAAGATTGGCATCAACTATCAGCTTTATGATCTGATCTGCGGCGATAAGCGCTGCGATCAGCACAAGCGAAAAAACAAACATTTCGTACTCTCCGAATTTGGTTTAATCAATAAAAGGCTCTGTATTCAAACTTATTTGTTTGTTTACAGAGCCGTTGAGATCAATTATTCTTACCGAACTGAAGATCATTGAGTGTGCTCTTTGGGATAACAGGCTCAAACGATCCGGTGTTAAGTATTTTTTCTACTCTTTCTTCCTCAGTGTTTTCACTTTGAACGGGCTGTTGCTCAGCAGGCTCCTGCTTTACGGGTTCATCATTTATCGGTGCCTGTACAGCGGATGCTTCCTGTGCAGAAGACTGGTCGAAGCTCTCGTCGTTTTCAAACTGTGATTCATACTCATCGAGCTCTTCCTCGGTCATTGTGGGAAGATCCATTACAAGCTGTATCTGCTGCTTATAAAGCTCGATAAGGTTGGACTTGAAATATGTAACATCAGCCTGGAGCTGCTTATATCTTGCAAGCTCTTCCTCATAGGCTGCTCTGATAGTATTGATCTTATTCTCGGTGATAGCTGTGTTATCTCTGATAAGCTGGGCGCACTTCTCCTTATGCTCCTTAACTATCCTTTCACACTCCGAAGCGCTCTGCTCTGCAAGACGCATCTGCTCGGTCTTAGCGCTGTCGACCATTTCCTTGGACTGGAGCTTTGCATCATTGATGATCTTCTTAGCTTCCTTCTGAGCATTTACAAGAACATCAGTGATAGCTTCCTTATCAGCGAGAAGCTCATTGACCTTATCAACAAGCTTATTTATCTTTGCATCCTTTTCCTGATTTTCCTTGATAAGAGCAGCATAGTCATCAGCTACATCTCTCAGATAATCAGTGACTTCATCTGTGCTGTAACCGCTTTTCTGCACAGAAAAGCCCTTTGTTCTAATACCATTTGGATTCATCATATGAATTCCCTCCTAAATAAATTTACACAATGTAACGTGTATCCTGTCTTTTTTTGATACACCGTTTATACATTCAAGGACAAATTTTCCGCAACCCGTGACCGAAAAGGTCTGGTGCTCACTTATAAGGCTGTCTGTTTTGAACGTAGTTATATGGTCGATGCTTATGCCCTTATTCTTGATAAGAGCCGATGCTTTCTCTCTTGAGATATGCAGCGCAAGGCTGAGAATACTGTCAGCTCTCAGAGAAGCGACTGTACCGTTTATCTCCTGTGTCCTCACCTGTACGGTGATGCTGTCGTCACAGAAAAGCTCTGCTCTGACACCGACACGCCCTATCTTAGTCACCTCATCAGCCACAAGCTGTGCGACGCTGTCAAGGACAAAAACGTTGGTGCTTCCCTGCCCCACGACGATATCTCCTACGCAGTACCTTTGTATTTTAAGGCTCATAAGTGCGCCGAGAAAATCCCTGTGCGAAAGCTCATCAGCTTTACGGTAGGAGAAGTTGACGCATTTTATGGGGAACTCGATAGTTTCCGCACTGTCACACGGTGAAAGAAGGCACATCACCTGACGCTGAGCGCCTTCATAGCCGCCCCGGAAACAATAATTATCGAGTTTTTCCGAAGCGAGGACCTGTTTACAGAGCTTCTGCTGACGTTCGTCGAGAAAGCATGTGAACCTGGTCACATATTTATCCCTTGCGTTTTCCGCCCAGCTGAGCGTATTTACGAACAGCAGCTTATCCTGTTGGGAAATGTTCTCAAGAAAAGAGAAGCTGTTTTTGGGCATATCAGAAATTATAGCCGTTCTTCTCAAGCTCCTGAGCGATATCTGCTCCGCCGTATGCTACAACCTCAGGAAGGATAGCAAATGTCTTTGCGGCGATGAGCTTCATTGTGCCCCTGTTGGCATAAGAAACGCCCGAAAGGAAGTCGACGATCCTTGTTCCGACATCGTTGCTGACAGTTTCAAGGTTCAGGATAACGGTTTTCTGAGCATTGATCTCGTCACCTATCGACTTTACCTCCTGGAATGTTTTAGGTCTTGCGAGGACCAGCTGCATTACAGGTGCGGGCTTTCTTTCATATGTAGCTGCTGCCTGTACAGGCGGTTGTGTATACTCTGGTGTATTATCTCTGAACATCTCTCTGTCCTCCTGAATATCATTATTTTCCGGATGTGCCTGATAGACCTCAGGTTCTTCATCTTCGCCGATAAAGAAATTCTTAAATCCCTGAACAAATCCCATTTTATTACCCTCCAAAATATTTTCTTGCTCCAAAGAGCTTTGTTCCAATTCTGACGAGATTTGAGCCATGCTTTATCGCAAGCTCATAATCTCCAGACATACCCATTGAAAGAGTCTGCATATCTGTACCGTTTATATTCATAGCCTTTATATTCTCAAACAGCTCGTGCATTCTTTCAAACTCGTCCTCACCGCAACCTATGGGCGGTATCGCCATAAGACCTTTGACGCTTACGTTCTCCAGCAAGGATATGTCCTTTATAAGGCTTACACAGTCACCGTAGCCGACGCCGCTTTTTGAAAGCTCATTACCCACGTTGACCTCGATAAGAACGTTCATTTTCTTACCGTTTTTCATGGCGAGCCTGTTTATCTCACAAGCAAGCTTCAGGCTGTCGACAGACTGTATCAGCGAAACGTCATTGATTATATACTTGACCTTATTTGTCTGGAGATGTCCGATGAAATGCACCTCGGCGCTCGGGTCATACTGTTCCTTTTTCGAGAGGAACTCCTGCACACGGTTCTCACCGAGCAGCTTTATGCCCTGTGCGACCGCAAAGTTTATCTTTTCAGGCTCGACCGTTTTGGTAACAGCCATTATGCGGACATCGGAGCCGTTTTGGTACTTTGTTTTCGCATTCTCTACATTATAACATATTTCTTTATAATTTTCAAGGATATATTGAAAATTCTGCTCATTATTTTGAAGAAGAGCCACTGTCATCTTCCCCTTTGCTTTGTGAACTGTCTTCGCTGTCGGCGGAACTGCTCGAAGGCTCAGGCTGCGAAACATCGCCGCTCTGTACATTTTCAAGCAATATCTGGTCAAACAGCAGCAGGTAATCCTGCTCGTCGGTATTCTTTGAAAGGACAAAATCGTCGCCCTCATAGATAACATCTATCTTCTTGAAGGTGATATCCTTTCCGAGTATCACATAAACGCCCTTTTGTTCGCCGTTGAATCTGATAGCCTTTCTCGGGACACGGATACCTGTATATTCGTCAAACACTATCATACTTGAAGCGACTCTTGTACAGGCAAGCTTATCATCAAGTCTGTCACAGCTCATAATGACGAGTATCTTGCCGTCGTCACAGTTCCTGACAGATTCGACACGGACATCGTAGGTGTTTTTCGATGCGCTGAGTGCGAGCTTGAGATATGCTCCCTCGGCTACTCTTTTATCCGCTTGCATTACTCCGGCGATCTTACAGGAATAGCTGTCATATATTTTGCCAACGGAATTTGCCGGCTTTTTCGGAGCAGACTTGATTATTTCGTTGAGCTGCTGCTCGGTGAGCGAATCTATCTTGTCCAGCGTCAGCTCGCTCTCGTAGCCGTCGACGGCAGACACAAAATAGCCTGTTTTTGTGGCTTTTATCGTATCCTTAGCGCTGCTCGCCTGGCTGCTGTAGCTGTTCTTACGGGATTTCAGTTCCGAAATGACGCTGTCAAAGTTCGACTCCGATTTGGTAACGACATCATAGATGTTCATTATCATATTAAGGCTGCTCTTATCGCTTTTCAGCTGCGAATAATCGCCCTTGGCGGTACGTGCGAGAAGCTGCTTGTACTCATTGTCTATCCTGTTTCTGATAGCCTCGGGCTGAACAAAGTTTGTTGTTCCCGGGTTCTGAGCTTTTTCAAGCTTTTCAATCTCGGATTCAAGTGCAGCAGCCTTTTGCTTAGAAAGTATCTGATTCTCGCTGGCATAGACCTCAGCCACGGTATCGTCAGCTTTGACCTTGCTGCCCTCGGGGAAAAGATAATCTATAACGCCGCTGCCGTTATAATTTATGACGGTCTCATTTCTTATGACCACACCGTCAAATGATATGTTCTCGTTAATCGTTGCGATGACCGCTTCTTCCGTATCGTGCTTCTCGTTCATCATGTAGTAGACCTGGCTGCCAAGCATGGTGACCATCAGCACGGACAAAAGTGCCGCAAGTATCTTTACGGTCAAAGAATTCATTTTATACTTTCCTTACTGCTCTGCGCTGTTATCCTGTTCCTGAATACTGATAGGTCTTGAAGGTGATATCGTTGAGATAGCGTGCTTGTACACGATATTCTGCTTGCCCTCGCAGTCGAGGATAACGATAAAGCTGTCAAAGCCTCTTACTATACCCTTGAACTGATATCCGTTCATAAGGAATATCGTCACGCAAACCTTTTCCTTTCTTGCCTGATTCAGAAATACGTCCTGCAAATTAATGTTCTTTGTCATTTTAAGCACCCCTTATTATACTTCTTTAATGCTCTGCGGCAGTAAATACAACTGCTCAGAATATATTATAGCACATTATTTTCGTTTTGGCTACAATATTTTCAATATTTTTTAGATTTTTTTCAAAAGAATCGCACCTGTCGGTCTCGACCCACACTATACCGTTGAGATTTCTGAACCATGTCAGCTGTCTTTTGGCGTAATGGCGTGTTTCGAGCTTGATAGTGTCTATACACTCTTCAAGGGTGCGTGTTCCTTCAAAAAACGGGATAAGCTCCTTGAAGCCTATTGCCTGATGTGCGGTGGCAAGGTCGTGGCTCTCGTAGACTTGTCTGCACTCCTGCACGAGCCCTTTCTCGACCATTTTGTCCACACGCAGGTTTATCTTATCGTAAAGCTTTTGTCTGTCGGCACAGGTCAGCCCTATGATACAGGCATCGTACGGTGTTTGCTCGGCTCTGCTGTTAAGCTTATGAACGGAGAGCTTAACGCCTGTTATTTCGTAGACTTCAAGTGCCCTTATAACTCTTGGAAGGTTGTTTTCGTGTACCTTTGCGGCTGTTTCGGGGTCTATCCTCTCAAGGCGCTCCCACAGCGCATGATTGCCGAGCTTTTCAGCTTCCTCACTAAGGCGTTTTCTTATGCTTTCATCGCTGCCTGTATCATCGAATTTCACATTTTCTACGAGCGAGGAGATGTAAAGCCCTGTACCTCCGCAGACGATAGGGCATTTGCCCCGTGCGGCGATATCCTTTACCGTCTGCCCTGCAAGCTTTACATAGTCCGCAACGCTGAACGGTCTGTCGGGTTCAAGAAAATCGATAAGATGATGAGGTATCCCCTGCATTTCCTGTTCGTCGGGCTTAGCGGTAGCAATGCTCAGCCCTTTGTATATCTGCATGGAATCGGCTGAAACGACCTCACCGTTATATTTTTTTGCAAGCTCGACAGCGACTGCTGTTTTGCCCGAGGCGGTAGGTCCGCAGATAACAAGCACAGGTATTTTATTCACGCAGGCTTCACCCCTTTGACTGAGGAATGTTCAGACTATTCTTCTGAACTGTTTTTCGATGTCCCTCTTTGAAAGCCTGATAAGCACAGGTCGTCCGTGAGGGCAGTATCTTATATCGTCGTTATCGTAGACGGCTTCAAGAAGCGCCTGCAGCTCGACGGTGCTTGACTTGTCGTGGGCTTTTATAGCAGCTTTGCAGGCTATAGAGTGATAGAGGTCGTCAAACAGCTCTATCTGCGGCTCGAGCTTATGGGCGATAAAGTTTCTCGCAAGGTCGCTTACGACCTCCGACGGGTTCTGGTCGCCAAGGATTATCGGAACGCCCTTGACCGCAACTGTCGGGGCGACGTCCGGCTCGATATCGAAACCGAGGGTTTTTATCTTATCAACATTCAGTGAAAGCGCATCGTACTCGTCGTAGGAGAGCACGACCATTACAGGCTCAAGCAGCATCTGAGTATCGAGGCTGTTCTTCTGATCTTTGATTTTTTCAAAGATATATCTTTCGTGTGCAGCGTGCTTATCCATAAGTATCATATCGTCACCGCACTGTGCAACGACGAACGTTCTGAAAAGCTCGCCGACAACTATCGGCTTGGGCCTTTCCTTGTGCTCCTCGACAACAGCGGGTGCGGCGGGCTTTGATGTTTTCTCCAGGCTCTGCTTATTTATATATCTGAATGCTCCGCTGTCATCCTCGTCGGGCAGCGGTATCTCGCTGACATATTTATTGAACTGCTCGACCGAGAGCTTCTGCTGTTTCGGCGGCTGGCTCGGCGGCTGAACACTCGGCTCCTCCGGCCGTTTTACCTCAACAGGCTCGGCAGGCTTATGCTGCGAAACTTGCGGAGCACTCGGCGCAGGTGTGGTATCAAAGCTTTCCTGCGGGGGCGGAACATAAGTCGATACAGGCTGAGTTTCATTCTGATGCGTGGTATGCTCCTCGGCTGCGAATCGCATCTGCACGCCGGTCTCGGGCTGGACGCTGTAAAGCTGATTTTCGGTGAAATGCTTTCTGCTTTCAAGCACCATTTCACGGGGCTTATCGTTTTTGAGCAAAGAGTCCTTTACCGCAAAATAGACCGCCTCGTGCATAAGTCCTTCATTTGAAAAGCGCACCTGTATCTTTGTCGGGTGGACATTGACATCGACGGTATCGGGTGCGAGGTCGATATAAAGGACGCAAGCCGGGAACTTTCCGACCATTATCTGATTTTTGTATGCATCTTCAAGGGCGCAGGAGCAAGCCACAGATTTGATATATCTGTGGTTGACAAAAAAATTCTGGAACTTCCTGTTCGGCTTTGATTCAAGCGGCTTAACGGTATAACCGGAGATATGGATGCCCTTGTAGGAATAATCCACAGGGACGAGCGAGGCTGCGAATTCTCTGCCGAAAACGGAGTATATCGCAGAATAGACCTTTCCGTCGCCTGCGGAAAGAAGTTCGGTCTTATTGTCTCTTATGAACTTGAATGATATCTCGGGGTGAGAAAGCGCAAGCTTTGTGACCATTTCGGCAACATAGCTGCCCTCTGTCGGGTCCTTTCGCAGAAATTTAAGTCTAGCGGGGACATTATAGAAGATATCCCTTACTACGAAGGTCGTGCCGTCGGGGCAGCCGCTTTGCTCGCATACTTTCTGCTCGCCGCCCTCAATCTCATAGTGTGTGCCGTACTCGTCAGATGCACGCTTTGTCAGCACGCTGACCTTTGACACGGCGCACACCGAAGCAAGCGCTTCACCTCTGAAGCCGAGGGTCAGTATCCTGTCAAGGTCGTTCTTTTCGGATATCTTGCTCGTTGCGTGGCGAAGAAAAGCAGTAGGCAGATCCTCCATGGATATACCCTTTCCGTTATCGGTGACACGCAGATACGTTCTTCCGCCATTTTTGATCTCGATAGTTATTACATTTGCTCCTGCGTCAACGGCATTTTCAAGAAGCTCCTTGGCGACAGAGGCAGGTCTGTCTATGACCTCGCCTGCGGCTATAAGCTCGGAGACCTCCTTGCTGAGCAGTTTGATTTCAGACATTGCTGTTCCTTTCTAAATCCTTGTATCAAAGATAGGTAGTAAGCTCTTTGATGAAGCCTCTGAGTTCTTCATCGGTCATTTCGTCGATATTGGTCTTTCTGAGTCTTTCGGTAACGATAGAATCGTTTATCTTTTCAAACGACACCTGTTCGGCATCAGCTCTTTCGACCGCCTGTCTTGCTTTGAGGTTATCAGCTTCAAGCTCGGCAAGCAGAGCCTTTGCACGGTTGATTATCTTATCGGGAAGCCCTGCGAGCTTAGCGACCTCGATGCCGTAGCTCTCGTCAACACCGCCCGGGACTATCTTTCTGAGGAATTTGATAGTATCGCCCTGGCGCTTGACTGCGACAGAGAAATTTCGCACGCCGACAAGCTCGTTTTCAAGGCAGATAAGCTCGTGGTAGTGTGTAGCAAAGAGCGTTTTACAGCCAAGAGAACGTGATGTGGAGATATACTCCGAAACGGCTCTTGCGATAGATATACCGTCAAAGGTAGACGTTCCTCGTCCGACCTCGTCAAGAATAACAAGGCTGTTTTTGGTGGCATGCTTGACGATATCGGCGACTTCTGCCATTTCGACCATGAATGTTGACTGTCCTGCCGTAAGGTCGTCAGATGCTCCTATACGGGTGAATATCTGATCCACCACCGATATCTTTGCATAATCAGCAGGCACGAAGCAGCCTATCTGCGCCATCAGTGTTATAAGTGCGACCTGGCGCATATATGTTGATTTACCGGACATATTCGGCCCGGTAATGACAGCCATACGGTTACTGGTAAGGTCGAGATACGTATTGTTCGGAACGAAGACCTCGTCCTTTTGCATCAGCTCGACAACAGGGTGTCTGCCGTTTTTGATGTCGATAACACCGTCGATAGCTATCTCGGGCTTTGTGTAATTGTTATTTATCGCAACGCTTGCAAACGAGCACAGCACATCTATCTGTGCGACCGCAGAGGCTGTTTCCTGTACGAGCCTCAGCTGTGTTGCGACGAAATCCCTGATCTCGGTAAAGATATCCTGTTCGAGCGTGATTATCTTGTCGCTTGCACCGAGGATAGTATTCTCGGCGACCTTCAGCTCCTCTGTGATGAACCTCTCGCAGTTTGCAAGGGTCTGTTTTCTGATATAAGTCTGCGGGACAAGGTCATAGAACGACTTGGTTACCTCGATATAATAGCCGAACACACGGTTGTAACCTATTTTAAGGTTCTTGATGCCCGTTTTTTCCTTTTCTCTTTCACAGATATCCTCGATAATATCCTTACCGCCGGAACGGATATTCCTGAGTCCGTCGAGCTGTTCGTTGAAGCCGTCCTTTATGACTCCGCCGTCCTTTACGTTTACGGGCGGCTCGTCAACTATCGCATTCTCGATAAGGTTGGAGACAGCTTCGAGGGTAGATATCCTGCTTTCGCAATCTGCTATCAGCTTAGCATCGAACTCTTTGAGCATATCTTTAAGTGCGGGGAGCTTCAATGCGGTAAGTGAGAGTGATTTAAGGTCTCTGGGTGAGGCGGTCTTATACATCACTCTTGTCATAAGTCTTTCAAGGTCGTAAACGCCGTTGAGGGTCTCCTTTATCTCACCGAGCATAACGGGATTCTCAACAAACTGTTCGACGGCGTTGAGCCTGTTTATTATTTTTGTCGGGTTGATAAGCGGCTGTTCAAGCCACGCTTTGAGCATTCGCTTTCCCATTGAGGTCTTTGTACTGTCGATGACCCACAGAAGAGAGCCTTTTCTCTCCTTATTTCTCAGCGTTTCGGTAAGCTCGAGATTTTTTCTTGCCGTAAAGCCGATAGTCATTACAGGGTCTACATCGTGGCGTGTTATCTTAGAGAATCTTCCGACAAGAGCCTTCTGTGTCTGGTGAATATACGAGAACAGTCCGCAGACAGCTTTTGCGCTCACCTTTTCGGGATCTATGCCTATCTCGGTGAGGCTGTTCACGCTGAACTGTTTTAGCACATCTTCGGTATGGTACTTTACGGAGAACTCCATTTCCTCGATGAGCTGGACAGATGCGGAGAGCTTTTCACGGATAAACGAGGAAAGCTCCTTGTTTGACAAAAATGCGTCGTTGATGAGCACCTCGGAGGGTTCAAATCTTGAAAGCTCGTTTATCGACTCATTCGTCATCTGTTTTCCCGAAAACTCAAACAAATGCACCTCGCCCGTTGAGATATCGGCAAAGCACAGCGCACTTTCCTTATCCTGCATATAAAACGAGCAGATGTAGTTGTTTGAATTCTCATCAAGCATTGTGCTTTCGATAAGGGTTCCCGGGGTAACGACTCTTATGACCTCTCTGGGGACGATGCCCTTGCACTTGGCAGGGTCCATAGTCTGCTCACAGATCGCTACCATATAGCCCTTTTCGATAAGCTTTTTGATATAAAGATCGCAGGCATGATGAGGAACGCCGCACATGGGCGCACGCTCATCTAGTCCGCAGTCTCTTCCGGTCAGAGTAAGCTCAAGCTCCCTTGATGCAGTTATAGCATCGTCAAAAAACATTTCGTAGAAATCACCGAGCCTGTAAAACAGAATATGGTTCTTATACTTTTTCTTGACCTCAAAATACTGCTGCATCATTGGTGACAGCTTTGATATATCTACATCCTTGGCTAACAACTCAACTCACTCCTGTCCGGTCATTTGCTTTTAAGATATCAATGGCAGCCGCCGCAGGTGCTGCAGCTTCCGCTGCAGCTGTGGGGTGCCTGTTCGGGACAGGTCATCGGGTCCTCACCGTTTGCAGCCATAGATACGATATAGTTGATGGAATCCAGCAGCTTGTCCATAGCGTCCTTAGCCTCGTTATACTCGACCATCTTAGGCATTGCCATAATATTGTCGTACATCTCTCTGATCTCTTTGTCAAGCTCGGTAAGCTTATCAGCGTTCTTGTCAGGCTCCTTCATTTCCTTGCTGAGCTCGGCTCTTTTAAGGTTGAACTCTCCGATAGCCTTTTGCAGCTCGGAATCGGTATCGTTGATCTCACAAGCCTTCATATACCTTGTGTATCTTTCGTCCTGCTGAAGTACTGTTCCAAGCTCTCTTGCCTTTTCAATTACTGTCATTTCAATTCTCCTTACTGGTATTTATTTATCTTCAACAAGCTCGCCTTCCAAAGCCCAGTTCATAGCCTTTGTTATGCGCACCTGTACGAATTCTCCGATATATTTTTTGTCCGCTTTGAACTCAACGATGATACCCTCATCGTTCTTTCCGGTAAGATAGTCCTCGCCGGTCCTTCCCTCGCCCTCGGCAAGCACCTCGACAGTCTTTCCGACAAAGCGTGAAAGCCACTGCGACGAGACCTCTCTTTGTTCAAGCAGAAGCTCTCTGAGCCACAGACCCTTTTGCTTATCGCTGATGCTGTCCTCAAGCTCGGCGGCTTTGGTACCGCTGCGGCGTGAATAGACGAACGAATATATATTATCGTATTTTATGCTCTTTACAAGCTCCTTTGTTTCACAGAACTCCTTGTAGGTTTCCCCCGGGAAGCCTACGATTATATCTGTCGAAAAAGAAAACTCGGGGGCTTTGCTTCTTGCATAGTTTATTATATCCAGATACTGCTTTGTATCGTAGCGTCTGTTCATAAGCTTCAGTATCCTGTCGCTTCCCGACTGAAGCGGAAGGTGAAGGCACTTGCACACCTTTTCACTTTCAAGGATCGTGTCGATAAGCTCTTTTCCTGCGTCCTTCGGGTGGCTTGACATAAAGCGTATCCTGAATTTGCCCGGGATACGGTCCGCTTCTTTAAGAAGCTCTGAAAAGCCATAGCTGTACGAATTGACATTCTGTCCGAGGAGCGTTATCTCCTTATAGCCCTGCGAAACAAGCTTTGTTACCTCGTCGATGACAGAATCGGGCTTTCTGCTTCTCTCCCTGCCTCTGACATAAGGCACGATGCAATAGGTACAAAAGTTATTGCAGCCGTACATTATCGGGATGAATGCTCTGAGCTTATCGCTTCGCAGCTGTGTGAAGCCTTCGTCTATATCCGAGGGCTTTTCGCTCTGGTTAAAGATACGAGTCCTGTTTGTCAGCACTTCAAGCAGCATCTGATAAAAGTCGTTATAGGCAAACGTTCCGAAAACGAGGTCTACCTGCCGATAGGTGGACTTTATCTTTTCGGCGACATGCTTCTGCTGAGCCATACAGCCGCAGACGGCTATAACGGTATCGGGGTTCTGCTCTTTGAGATGTTTCAGGTCGCCAAGTGTTCCGAACACCTTGTCCTCGGCGTTCTCACGCACAGCACAGGTATTGAGCAGGATGAGCTGAGCCTTCGTGATGTCATCGGTAAAATCGTAGCCTATGCCGGAGAGCTGCCCTTTGAGCTTCTCGCCGTCGCTTACGTTCTGCTGACAGCCGAAAGAATGGACGTAGGCAAGCGGGGCATGTCCGCAGCGCTCGCAGAAATCACGGCTGAGTTTTAAAAGTCCGGACTTTGCATATTCTTTTTCAAGCATTGTATCAGCCATGTCATTCCCTCTTCCAGCACTGTCGTCAAGACATAATCATACTATTTTATTATAACTCTTTCGCGCCCTTTTGTCAACAAAAAAATGTGCTGTAACAAGCAAATGCCGCCGCAGGAAACTGCGGCGGCGGTATTGGCGTTGTTCACTGTGTATTTGCGTCTGCCTGTGTATCTGTTTCAAGTCCCTTCGGGAAAAACTCCTCGGTCGGGAAAGAAATCTTCTCAAACACCTCGCAGGGAGAATCGGTATTGCTGGAGCACTCCTTGAGAGGGATACAGTAATCGTAAACAGGAACGAGTACCGGCACGGGTCTTTCGAGCTTGATGACCGAGAACTGTCCGAGCGTCACCTTGACCTGTCGGTTGGTGGGGTCAAAGACAGGTTCGTCCTGACAGCCCTGAGCATCGTTGCAATCATATCCGCACGGCGGAACAGGCTGGCACGGATTGCAGATGAACTTAGTTCCAAGAACGATCGGGTCAACAACGCTGACCGAGGCTATCGGGAGTGTCGAGCAGCAATCACAGCCGTTGATAACTGGAGCGTTCGTTTCGTCGGAACGGAACGCCTTTGTGTTCCCCTCACTTCCGAAAAGTATCACCTTTTTGTTGAACCTTGCAGAGCCGACGGCATCGCTGACAGTCGGGACTTCATCACAGGAAGTGATCTCCATTTCAAGTCTGAATGTGTAGGTTATGTCCACAGAGTAAAAGCCCTTGTTGAAAGGTACGGGGTCAACGGTGAAAGCCGCATCTATTACCTCGGCACAGGGTATTTTCACGTGGCTTGCGGAATTGAGCAGCGTCTGGGTCTGGGCATCTACATTGACAAGCAGATCCTCCAGGCAATCCTGCGATGAGCAGGAATCGAACACACGCATTGCCTCAACACATACTGCGTCCTTAAATGTGTTCTGTTTAACTTGTTCGCTCATAGTCAAATCCTCCTGACTTTGATTTATGTTGGAAGCATTTTTTACTTCCCTACATCTTATTCAAGCCGCAGGAATTGTGTGCATAACGAGTAAAATATAAAGATCGGACACATTTTCCGATCTTTAGTGGGGTTTAAGTATTCTTGTCTGTGGTGTGGAAGTTTTTAAGATTTCCTATCTTTTCGTTTCTTTCTTCAAGCACCTTTTCTATCTCGCTCCAGTCAAGTCCCTGGTTTGCGCAAAGCACCATAATATGATACAAAAGATCGTTGATCTCGTTTTTAAGCTCATCATTGTCGCCATTCTTTGCAGCAATTATAGTTTCGGCAGCTTCCTCTCCGACCTTTTTGCATATCTTATCAACGCCCTGCTGATAAAGGTAGCAGGTATAGGACTTTTCGGGGGCATTACCGTTATCGTTGTCGATCTTCCTCTGTTTGAGCACCTCAAATATCTCCTGATATACGTTCATTTCACTTTTCCTCCTCATTGTACATTTCATTGAAAAAACAGCTGTATGAGCCGGTATGGCAGGCTGCTCCTGTCTGCTTCACATTCACAAGCAGCGTATCATCGTCACAGTCAGACCAGATGCTTACGACCTTCTGAAGATGTCCGCTGGTCGCACCCTTGTTCCACAGTTCCTGCCTTGAGCGGCTCCAGAACCATGTATAGCCTGTTTCAAGTGTCTTTTTCAGGCTCTCCTTATTCATATAGGCAAGCATAAGCACGGTCTTGGTGTCCGCTTCAAAGCATATCGCAGGGATAAGCTCGCTCTTTTTGAAATACTTGTCCAGTTCGTTTATGTCTATCTTAACTTTACTCATATCTGCTCCTTTATGTCCAAAGACTTGTGATGCACATCGGCAGCGACTTATCCTCTGTCTTAAAGCCGCACTGCTCGTAAAAGTGTGTTTCGTTCTTATATGCAACTAGAATGACTCTGAGATAATCCCTATATTTCTTCTTCACCATATCCACGAGCGTTCTGCCTATCGTCTGACCGTGATAGCAGGGGTCAACGAGAAGATAGTGAACATAAGCCGTCATTATGCCATCGTCCATAGCACATATCATTCCGACCAGCTTATCGCCGTCCCAGGCGGAATAGACCGTTTCATAGTTCTTCATAGCAATTACCAGCTTATCGGGGAAATGTCCCGACGACCATTCGACCGAAAGAAAAAGCCTTTCAAGATGCTGCTCGGTAAAATCATGTATATCTTTATACTCTATCATAATATCTATCCGATCTTTTCCGGGCTGTCGACCTTTTTAACGCTGAAATACTTTAGGAACTCGGCAGTCCACATATCCATTTCTTCACCGATAGTATCCTCATTCACCTGAGTCATAATAAACCACACGGTCTTGCAGCCGGTTTTGGATATCTCGGGCAGAAGAAAAGAAAATCCCCACTCGACATCTTCCTTTTCGTCCTCAAAGCCGTTTCTGGCGTCGATAACGAGATCGCAGTCATGCTCACGCAAAAGCTCCAGCGCTGCCGAAGCAGGTTTGCGGTAGTTATCAAACTTTGCTTCCTTTTTCCAGGTGAGCAGCACTTTGTCTATATCTTCAAGATAACTTACATCAGCATACTCCGAGGTGAAATACATACCCTTCTCCCCTTTTGTATTTATCTTACGATTATCCCCTTACTGCGGCAATCGTCCTTTACCTGACCCACGGTCAGCTCTCTGAAATGGAAAAGGCTTGCTGCAAGTGCAGCCGAGCAGTCGGTCTTTAAGAAGCTTTCTGCAAAATCTCCGAGCTTTCCCGCACCGCCCGAGGCGATAACAGGAATCTTCACGGCATCTACGACCGCCTTGAGCATCGCAAGGTCAAATCCGCCTCTGACGCCGTCGGTATCTATCGAATTTAAGCATATCTCGCCTGCACCGAGCTGTTCGCATTTCTTCACCCAGTCGATAAGGTCGATATGCATGTCTATCCTTCCGCCGTTGATGTAAACTGTCCATTTATTTGGACTTATTGCCTTTGCATCGACGCCTACGCAAATACACTGGCTGCCGAAAATGTCAGCACCCTCTTTGATAAGCTGAGGATTCTTTACTGCCTGCGAATTAACAGATACCTTATCCGCACCTGCACGCAGTGTATTTCTTATATCCTCGACTGTTGCGATGCCTCCGCCGACAGTCAGCGGGACAAAGACCTTTTTTGCAGTTTCTCTTACGACGTCGAGGATAACTCCCCTGCCCTCGTGAGAAGCTGTTATATCGTAAAAAACTATCTCATCAGCGCCCTGTCTGTCATATTCCGCAGCACACTCGACGGGGTCGCCGACTTCCTTTATACCTTCAAAGTTTACCCCCTTGACGACCTTGCCGTCACGCACATCAAGGCAGGGTATTATTCTTTTAGCGAGCATACTTTCTGCCTCCTCAACGCATTTTTGCAAAGTTTTCAAGTATTCTCAGCCCAGTATTTCCGCTTTTCTCGGGGTGGAACTGGCAGCCGAAAACAAACTTTCCGTCGCCTACGACTGCGGGTACGCTGTGACCGTAGATGCAGTCTGCATAAAGTGCTTCACTGCCGCAGAAGGCTTTGTACGAGTGAACAAAATACACGAACTCGTCATTTCCCAGTCCCTCAAACAGCGGACAAGGCTGTTTTATCTCAAGCTTGTTCCAGCCCATATGCGGGATAACGAGGTCGGGCTCGTCTATCTTATCGACATAGCCGTTGATAAGTGAAAGCCCCTCGCAGACTTCAAACTCGTAGCTTTTCTCAAACAGCAGCTGCATTCCGAGGCAGATACCAAGAAAAGGCTTCTTGCGTGCCTGCTCTTTCAGCGTATCGACCAGACCGCTTTCCCCGAGCATTCTCATTGCGGCGGGAAAAGCTCCGACACCGGGAAGTATTATCGAATCGGCGGCTTCAAGCTCGGCCTTATCCTTGGTCAGGATACTGTCAAAGCCAAGAAAGTCCAGAGCGTTTTTCACGGAAAAGATATTGCCTGCGCCGTAATCAACTATCGCTATCATCACAGAACTCCTTTTGTTGACAAAACAGCACCGCCGTTTACCGCAAGAGCTTGTTTCAAGGCGTGTGCAACAGCTTTAAAGATCGCCTCTGCGATATGGTGATCATTCTTTCCGTACTCCTGTCTGATGTGCAGGGTAATGCCTGCATTGAACGCAAATGCTCTGAAAAACTCCTCGGTAAGGCAGGTATCGTACTCACCTATCCTGTCGTCACTGAACGATGCATCAAACACAAGGAACGAACGTCCGCTGATATCAAGCGAGCAGAATGCAAGCGCCTCGTCCATAGGAACAAATGCACTTCCGTAGCGTGCTATGCCTGCCTTGTCGCCGAGAGCCTGTGCAAAGGCTTTTCCGAGGCAGATACCGATATCCTCGACGCTGTGGTGACCGTCTACATAGAGGTCGCCCTTGCATTTGATATCCATATCGACTCCGCTGTGTACAGCAAGAGCTGTGAGCATATGGTCAAAGAAGCCTATGCCCGAATCTATGCTGACATTTCCCTTGCCGTCAAGGTCGATGCTCAGAGTTATATCTGTTTCTTTGGTCGTTCTTGTTATCTGTGCTGTTCTCATATTAAAACACCTGCCTGTCTTAATGGGTCAGAATCTTACTTTTATCGAATTAGCGTGAGCTGTCAAGCCTTCCTTTTGTGCAACGTAGATTATATCGTCCTTGCCCTTCTGCAAAGCGTCACGGGTATAGTAGATAAAGCTTGAACGCTTTTCAAAGCTCGTTACCGAAAGAGGCGAGAAGAATCTTGCAGTACCGCTTGTAGGAAGAACGTGGTTAGGTCCAGCATAGTAGTCGCCGAGAGGTTCGGGGGCATACTGTCCGAGGAAGATCGACCCGGCGTTGTCAAGCTTGCCGACATACTCCATCGGGTTTTCAAACAGCACCTCAAGGTGCTCAGGCGAGAATCTGTTTGCCATATCGCAAGCCTGTTCCTTGGTATCGCAAACGAGGATAGCGCCGTAGTTTTCAAGTGAATAGCTGATGATATCCTTTCTTTCAAGGTCCTTCATCTGCTTTTCTATCTCAGCGATTGTCTGCTCGGCAACGCTTTCACTTGTTGTGACCAGCACAGCCGATGCAAGCTTGTCGTGTTCTGCCTGTGACATAAGGTCTGCGGCGATATAGCGTGGATTTGCTTTTTCATCTGCCATAACAAGTATCTCGCTCGGTCCTGCGAACATATCGATATCGACAGTACCGTAAAGAAGCTTCTTGGCTGTTGCAACGTAGATGTTTCCGGGGCCTACTATCTTATCGACCTTCGGCATCTCCTGCGTGCCATAGGCAAGGGCTGCGATAGCCTGTGCTCCGCCTGCGAGGAACACTCTGTCTACTCCGCAAAGAGCAGCTGCTACAAGTATATCCTTGTTGGGTGTACCGTCCTTAAGCGGAGGTGTTACCATTGTTATTTCCTTGACGCCTGCTATCTTAGCGGGGATAGCGTTCATCAGTACGCTTGACGGGTACGCAGCCGTACCGCCCGGAACATAAAGTCCGACCTTTTCAAGCCCTCTTACCTTCTGACCGAGGATACAGCCGTCGGGTGTGCAGTTCACAAAGCTCTGCGCTTTCTGTCTCTGGTGGAAATCGGTTATATTCTCGATGCAGTTGAGCAGAGCTTCAACAAGCTGCGGGTCAGCTTCTGTAAGGGCATCATTGATGACCTCTCTGGGAACTTCATAGTACTGTGGGAGCTTTCCGTCGAATTTGAGAGTATAGTCCTTTACAGCCTTGTCGCCGTTTTGCTTTACGTTTTCAAGTATATCACTGACAACTGCGGTTATTTCCTTATTTGTTTCGCTGTTTCTTTTATCGAGCTGTTTGAAGAACTCGACCTCGTCTTTTCCGTTTACATATATTTTTCTGATAATTGACATTTTTGATTTCCTCCGATGACAAATGTTACAAGAATCTCGGGTCGTTATCCTGATCAAAAAGGAGCGTTACGGCACTGTTTACATTGATGCCACGAGCCTGCGCTTCCTGTATCGTGACTTTGACGTCACAGCTTATTATCTTATCCATGAGTGTCGGGAAATACTGATTGTAATACATCACCGTGAACCATACGTACTGCTGGTTCTGCTTTTTCACGCTATGGACGTAGCCCGCAACCGCAGCGGCATTCGGCATACCGTTGACAGGCTGCATCGGCGTATTCATAAGATAATTCTTTACGTCCTGACCGAGAGATGCGGATATCTGTTCATCATTGGCGTTCTGCTTTTTGCTAAGGACCTTGACGACTGCGATTAACACACCGACGATCAATCCGATAATACAGCCCTTAAAAGCGCCGTCAGCGATTGAATCAAACATGTCTTTTGCAAATAGATAATTCATTTCATACACCCCTTTTATTTTTCAAGGTTTTTCTCGACCAGTTCAACGAAGCTCTCTATCTCTTTTTGTCTGAGCTTCATGCTAACCATATTTACGATCAGTCTTGCCGAGATAGGACATACGTCCTCGATAACCTCAAGTCCGTTCTCTTTGAGCGTAGTGCCCGTTTCTACGATATCGACTATGCCGTCTGCAAGCTCAAGCAGAGGTGCAAGCTCGACAGAGCCTTCTATCTTTACTATATCGACGTCCATACCCTTGCTCTCAAAAAATCTTCTTGTGATATTCGGGTACTTTGTAGCGATAGTCTTAACATTGTAGCCCGCATAGAAATCGAAGCCTTTTTTGGTGGCAAGCGCAAATCTGCATCTTCCGAAGCCGAGATCGACAAGCTCAAAGCACTTGCCCTGCATCTCCATTATAGTATCCTTTCCTACGACGCCCATATCACAGACACCGTGCTCAACGTAGGTTATAACGTCATTTGCCTTTGCGAGCACGACTTCAAGGTTCCCGTCGGTTATGGGAAGGATAAGCTTTCTGCCCTTTTCCTTTATCGTGGTACAGTCATAGCCGAATTTCTCCAGCAGACCGACCGTATCCTTTTCGAGCCTGCCCTTTGTAAGAGCAATTCGAAGCGGTTTATTCATTGTGCACACCTCCGTCTTACAAAGAGATCTCTTTGATCCCGGTATTGATCTCAACGACCTTTGATATACCGTTGAGCTTTGCATAAGCAACCGTTTCATCAAGCGTATCGAACAGGGAGTTCTCCGCTTTCTCGCCGTTTCTGACGAGCTTATGTACATAAGCCATAGCCTTTGCTTCAAAGCCTGCGGCGCCGAAAACTATCACAGTCGGTTTCTCGCCTGCACTTGCGGTACCGCACAGCATCATATGTCTTGCGGCGCTGTCAACATTCACTCCGAAGCCGACAGCATTACAGTCTCTTCCGAACTCGCCGACAAGCCTGTCATATCTTCCGCCTTTGAGCACAGCCTCTCCGATGTTGGAAAGATAGCCTCTGAAAACGATGCCCGTGTAATAATCTATATGGCTGACGATACCGAGGTCAAGAGATATCTTGCCCTCGTAGCCTATCTCGCAAAGCTTTGTATAGACCTCACGCAGATATTCAAGTATAGCGTTGATATCATCGTCGTTATAGAGATCGGAAGCCTTGTCCAGGACGTCTATACCGCCGAAAAGCCTTGGAAGCTGGCGAAGGGCGCTTGCCACCTTGCTGCTTCCCAGACCGTCGAGAAGATCGTTGAGCACAGGGTAATTCTTAGTAGAGATAAGAGTTCTTATTTCTTCCTTGACGCTGTCATCGGCACCGAGCTTGTTCATAAGCTCCTTGAAATAGCCGATATGTCCCATCTCAAGTCTGAAATCGCTGCTGTCAAAGCCTGCAAGTGCTTCAGCAGCGGTCGTGAGGACTTCAAGGTCGCCTTTTTTTATCATCTCGCCGCCGAGAAGCTCGATACCGGCCTGTACGACCTCGTCGGACCTGCCCTTGAGCAGGGCGTTGTTCTCATAAACGCTCTGGTTATAAAACAGTCTCAGCGGGAACTGTGCGTCTTTAAGACGTGTCGCAGCGAGCCTTGCGATAGGTATAGTGGAATCGGGACGCATAACGATGATCCTGCCCTTAGAGTCCACGAGCTTATACATACTTTCCTGTCTGAAATGTCGTGTACTGGAGCTGAACAGGTCATAGAACTCAATGCCGGGAGTAACAACTTCGCTGTATCCCAGACCGCTGAAAAGCGTATTGAGCTTCTGCTCTGCCTCACGCCTTGCAAGACACTCATCAAACAGAAGATCCCTCGTTCCCTCGGGGGTTATCAGATCATTTCTTTTCATGTCCTTCATTCCTTTAATTTAATGTGATAAAGTGCTAACATAGTAATATAGTATTAGCTTGAATTATTGTAACATACACACCGAGCCCTGTCAAGTAATAATACACAAAAACAGAGGTCCGATTTTGTAAAATATTTATGAAGCGCTTTAGAAAAGCGAGAGCTGGTTCTGCTTCGGCAGGTCGCCGAAAGCGCCGTTTCTGTCGAGCGTTTCAACAACAGAGCGCTGAACACCGCTTTGTATCTGAAATTCCTCTACGGAGATAAAGCCGCCGGCATTAGCTTTTTCGTAGATCTGGTTAGCGGCGTTAAGACCGACGCCCGAGAGCGAGCAGAACGGTAGCCTTATCTTTCCGTCCTCTATGCGATAAATGAACGAATGCGACTTGTTGATATCAACGGGCAGGAACTCAAAGCCTCTTGAAAGCATCTCGTTTGCGAGCATAAGTATTTCGTAAACGCCGTTGTCCTTGCCGGTCTTTTCGTCCTTGGACTTGCTCTCTATCTCCTCGAGCTTATTTCTGATAACGTACATTCCTCTCATCACAAGCTCTGCATCGAAGTCCTCGCCACGGACAGTAAACATTGTAGCATAGAAAGTCAGCGGGTCGTGGACCTTGAACCAGCAGAGTCTTATCGCAGCGATAACGTAGGCTGCGGCGTGGGCCTTAGGGAACATATACTTTATCTTCAGACAGCTGTCGATATACCACTGCGGGACATCGTGCGCTCTCATTTCATTCTGTATATCCTCCGTCAGCTCTTTGGGCGCTTTTCCCTTACGGGTTATCTCCATTATCCTGAACGAAAGGCTCTTATCCACGCCGTGGTAGATAAGATACGTCATGATACTGTCTCTTGTACCGATTACCTGTGAAATGTTGCAGGTACCGTTTGCGATAAGGTCCTTTGCATTTCCCAGCCATACATCGGTACCGTGTGAGAGTCCCGATATCTGGAGAAGGTCGGAAAAGTTCCTCGGTTTTGCGTCAATAAGCATCTGGCAAACGAATTTGGTACCCATTTCGGGGATACCGAGAGTTCCCGTCTGACAGCGTATATCCTCGGGAGTTACGCCGAGTACCTCGGGAGAGGTGAACAGTTTATAGACGTCGGGGTCGGACATAGGTATCTTCGTTATATCCTTACCGCTGAACATTTCAAGATATTTATACTCTGTCGGAACATCGTGTCCGAGCTCGTCGAGTTTGAGAATAGTGTCGTGAAGTGAATGGAAGTCAAAGTGAGTCGTGACCATATCCGAATCGACCTTTTCGGCGGGGTGCTGGACAGGCGTAAAGTCGTACACGTCATAATCGCTTGGGATAACGACCATTCCGCCGGGGTGCTGTGAGGTAGTTCTCTTTACACCGACACAGCCGATCTTCAGACGCTCCTCCTCTGCCTTATGAACGACCCTGCCACGGTCTTCAAGATATTTCTTAACATATCCGAATGCGGTATTATCCTGGATACCGCTTATGGTACCGGCTTTGAATACGTGGTCTGAACCGAAAAGCTCTTCGGTGTATTTATGCACCTTAGCCTGTACGTCTCCGGAAAAGTTAAGGTCAATATCCGGAGCCTTGTCGCCGTGGAATCCGAGGAAGGTCTCAAACGGGATATCGTGACCGTCACGGAGCATATCCGTTCCGCACTTTGGACAGTTCTTCGGCGGGAGGTCAAAGCCCGAGCCTACGGAACCATCGGTGATGAACTCGCTGTAAGAGCATTCGGGGCACATATAATGCGGTTCAAGAGGGTTTACCTCGGAGATGCCCGACATCGACGCAACGAATGACGAGCCTACCGAACCACGGGAGCCTACCTGGTAGCCGTTGTCGTTTGAGTAAGCAACGAGTTTCTGAGCAATCATATAGAGCACGGCAAATCCGTGTTCGATAATAGAATCCAGTTCTCTTTCGAGTCTGTTGAAAACTATCGGCGGGATATGGTCCTTGAAATAATCGCCTATATGCTTCAGCTTTTCATCGTCAAGGTCCTTTTCGAGCGGGACTTGTATCTCATCAGGCTCACAGTCCCCGTACATCTTAACGCACTTTCTCCAGCAGATGACCTGCAGCTCATAGACTGCTCCCTCGATATACGGAGTGTACGTGCCGTTTGGGAACGCTTTAAGGTCGGGGTCTATCATATCAGCGACCCTGTTGGTATTTGTAACGACTACCTCGAGGGCTTTTTCTTCACCGAGATATGAGAATTCCTCGAGCATCTCGTCAGTTGTTCTCATATAAAGCGGAGCCTGCTGGTCTGCATCGGGGAATCCCTGTCCTGCCATTATTATCGCTCTGAACTTAGCATCGGACTTGTCCATAAAGTGGACATCGCAGGTCGCACAGACAGGTATGCCGAGCTCCTCGCCGAGCTTGCACACGGTGCGGTTGAAATCCCTGAGCTGTTCGTAGCTGTGTACGGTGCCGTTTCTGAGCATAAACTCGTTGTTTCCGCACGGCTGTATCTCAAGGTAATCGTAAAACGAAGCTATCTGTTTGAGCTTTTCCCACGAAGCACCTTCAACTATCGCTCTGAAAACCTCGCCCTGCTCACAGGCAGAGCCTACGATAAGCCCCTCACGGTGCTTTACAAGCTCGGATTTTGGTATTAGCGGACGTTTCTTATAGTATTTGAGATTGGAATAGGAAATAAGCTTGTAGAGATTTTTCAGGCCTGTATTGTTGCGCACGAGTATTATCTGGTGATAGCGTCTGCCGTTTCGGACATCGCTCTCGTTCTCATTGGCAAGCAGACTGTTTATCATATTTATCCTCGGAATGAGCAGAGGGTATTTTTCCATAAGCTCTTTGCAGAACTTGGAGTAGATACCTGCGATAAGCTCGCACTCGGGCAGCTCAGGCAATCCCATAAGCTGTGCAGCCTGCTCGGCAGAGGTACTGTCAAAGCCGTCAAGCATACGTCTGCACATTCTGACGATGTCAACAGATGTATAGTCAAAGCTCAGCTCACATCTTGAAAAGCTTTGTGCAAGCAACGCATTGCAAAACAGGACGTCCTGCATAACAAGCACCCTGCAGTTTCCGCAAAAGCTAATAAAAGCTTCAAGAAGGGCTTTTTCGTCGCCGTCAGCGGACGAATCAAAGCGGTCTGTTATTTCAAAAGCGGTGACCTTCACGGCGGTCAGAGAAGCTATGGTATCGGTATTGGTATTTGCTCCTGTAGCTTTGACTGAAACAGCGATAAAGCTCTCGTCAAGCTCGCTGTCCGCAAGGCCCGAAACAATATCATCGTCGTTGTTGACCTCGTAGTCCTCAACTCCGTAGATTATCTTGAAATCCTTGTTCTTATCTTTTTTTCTTATCTTGTCACACGCCGAGCCTGCGGCAGTGAACGCCTGAACGACACCGTGGTCGGTTATAGCGACAGCCCTCTGTCCCCAATCGTGCGCTCTGTTTACGAGCAGCTCCGCAGGGGTCATGGCATCAAGCTGTGACATATTGGTATGCAGGTGGAGCTCCACCCTTTTCTTTTCGCACTTATCCTTTTTGAGCTCACGCCTGACAAGCAGCACAGAGTCCGCAGTGATGTTGACTGTATGGTCAAAGTCGTCCTCATCGACATTACCCGACACGATAAGAGTGCTTCCCGGCTTCATCTTATCAAGCATCGCCTCGAGCACTTTTTTGGTAAGCGGGTTGTAGCGGGTCGCTTTGAGCGCACCGACAAACTTTACAGAAAACGAAGATGTATAGTCGGTAATGAACACCGTTGCGATGAGCATACCTTTTTTTGTTTCCTTGGTCTCTATCTTGAAAACATCGCCCCAGACAGTGATATCCCCTGTATAGTCAAGCGGGATATCTATCATCTGTGTAACCTTAGACTGAGGGTCGATAGGCGAGCCTTTGAGCACAAGGGCGTTGTCACCCAGCAGATGCAGTCTCGTAAAATCGAGGTCGCAGGTACGGAAGGTTATCTCCTCGCCGCTGTCGCCGGACTTTGCCGAAGAAGACGGTGCCTTGCCCTGTGAAGGCGCCGGTGTAGGTGCGGGAAGATTTGCAAGGAACTCCTTTTGCTCACGCTCGTAAGCCTCGGCATCGGTCTCAAGCACTCCGTCGTACTCAAATTTCAGTCTGACCGAGAACATTTCATTTATAAGCGTTGACAGTGCATTTGAAGCGCCGTGTCTTTTGAGAAGCTCGTAGCCTCCGTGCATAAGTGTTATAGTTACAACGTCACCGTCACGCTTAGCCTGTGCGCCGTTGAAGAAGCCGTTTACAAGCGGGAACTTGTCCTTGAAGAATTTGAATATTTCGGGGAAATAGTCAACGGTGAACATATCGGGGGAAAATCTGCAGTCTATAGAAAAATGCCTCGATGAGAGCTTTTCTTTTATAAATGTACAGAACTGCTCCAGCTCATCGTAACGGACGAGCTCGTCAAAAGATGCCAGCACACTGAGCCAGCGGTTATTGTCAGCCGAAACTATTTTCAGCAGTCTGCCGTTTGCGAGAGCAGGCGGAAAATCATATCCGAACTGAGAAAAGATCTGCGCAAAAGTATTGTCTTTCATTTTGATTATCCTTTAGAATTTGTATATCTCGTCCATAAGTGCTTCAAGTGCCTTATCCTCGGGGAGCTTTGCGAGCTTCTGTCCGTTTTTGAAAAGCACTACGCAGTTGTCACCGCCTGCGATGCCGACATCGGCTTCGCCCGCTTCTCCTATGCCGTTGACAACACAGCCCATTACGGCAACGGTGATGTTTTTATCTATATCCTTTGTCATTTTCTCGACTTTTTTAGCAAGTCCGATAAGGTCTATCCTCGTTCTTCCGCAGGTCGGGCAGGATACTATCCTTACTCCGCTTCCCTTTCCTATCGACTTGAGTATATCCTTTGCGGCGTAGACTTCCTTTACGGGGTCATCTGTCAGAGAGACTCTTATCGTTTCACCGATCCCGTCCACAAGAAGAGAGCCTATCCCGACAGCGGACTTTATAAGTCCCATCCTCTCGGTGCCGGCCTCAGTTACGCCAAGATGCAGAGGATATCTGCACTCCTGCGCAAGCAGACGGTAGCCCTTTATCATTGTCGGGACATCGGAGGACTTTATCGAGATGACGATGTTATCAAAATCACAGTCCTCGAGTATCTTTACGTGACCCATAGCGCTTTCGACCAACGCTTCGGCACAGGGTGAGCCGTATTTTGCAAGTATATCCTTTTCAAGAGAACCGCCGTTAACGCCTATCCTTATCGGGAGACCACGCTCGGTACACGCCTTAACAACAGCCTTTACACGCTGTGTATCGCCGATGTTTCCGGGGTTTATACGGATAGCATCAACTCCTGCCTCGGCAGACGCAAGGGCGAGCTTATAGTCAAAATGGATATCTGCGACAAGAGGCATACCGACCTTGTTCTTTATAGCGGGGATAAGCTTTACAGCATCCATGTCGGGTATAGCTGCACGGATTATCTCACAGCCTGCTTTTTCAAGCTCTTCAGCCTGCTGAACAGAGCCTTCGATATCGGTCGAGGGCACGCTGAGCATAGACTGAACATATATTTTTTTACCGTCAAGCGTCAGACTGCCGACCTTGACAGGTCTTACATCTCTCATATAAACATCTCCGTTCTCATCAGAACAATTTCATTATATCGCTGATAGTTATTATCGCCATTAACACCAGCAGGGCGATAAGACCGATAAAATGCACCATGCCCTCATGCTCGGGCTTTACGGGTTTTCTTCTTATCGCTTCGATTATAAGGAACACCAGCCGTCCTCCGTCAAGTGCAGGCAGAGGCAGAAGGTTGAATATACCGATATTTATAGTAATAAATGCGCATATCGAAAGCATTGTATGTGCAAGGCTCGCCCAGTCTATCTTTCCCGATTCGTCTGTTTCGGATTCAACGACCTGCCCGATAGTATCGACTATGCCCACGGGGCCGCTGAGCTCACGCAGAGAATACTTGCCTGTAATAAGGTCTCTGAACGAGATATAGATTAGTCTTGCGTCGGAAACGCCCTGTCTGAACGTCTGGGCGATGACTGTACCGACATTGAGTTCAACGGGCTTTACCTTGAAATCGACGTGCATTGTCTTATCGTCGGTAGTGAACGCAACGTCCTTGATTTCTTTCAGCTCACCGTCACGCTCGACGACTATATCAAACACGCCGTCCTTATCGTTCTTGAACTGGAAGGACATATCCATCGTAGTAAAGATACGCATACCGTTTATCTTGACTATCCTGTCGCCAAGCTCCAGACCCGACTTGTGAGAGGAAGCGTTCTCCTCAAAGTAAGAAATGGTGGTCGATGCGTAGGGACCGCTTGTTGCGGTATTGATAAGCAGAAGGACGAACCCGAGTATAAGGTTCATCACCACGCCTGCGATAACAATGATTATCCTGCGCCAGACTTTCTTTTTGCAGAAAGCACCTGCATCGTCGCTCTCACCGTCCTCGCCCTCCATAGCGCAGTAACCGCCGAAGGGTATGATCCTGAGAGCATAAAGCGTATCGCCCTTTTTCTTTTTGAATATTGCTGGACCCATTCCTATCGCAAATTCGTTTACCCTGACCTTATTGATCCTTGCAGCGATAAAGTGTCCCAATTCGTGTATAACGATAATGATCTCAAACATCAGTATCGCAAAAATAATAGAACCCACAGTTCTCATAAATCAATTTTCCCCTTCGTCTATCAGCTTTCTGACGTACTCTCTTGCCTGTTCGTCGGCGCTGAGCACATCTTCTACACAGGTGATATCTTTTTCTTTTATATTTTCAAGAGCCTTTGTAACAAGCTCTCCTATCTTCAGGAATTTTATCTTTCCGTCGAGGAACGCCGCTACTGCGACCTCGTTGGCACCGTTTACTATCGCAGGCTTTGTTCCGCCTATTGTTATAGCCTTTATGCAGGCTGTCAGGCAGTCAAACGTTTCGTAATCGGGTCTGTCAAAGCTGAGCGTACCGTAATCGGCGAGGCTGAGGTGCTTTGTCGGACAGTCTACCCTTTCGGGATACAACAGAGCGTACTGGATAGGAATTTTCATATCGGGGACGCCCATTTGCGCTATGACCGAATTGTCCATATACTCGACAGCGGAATGCACCACGCTTTCCCTTTGAACGACTATCTCTATCTGCTCGGGTCTAAGATCGAACAGCCAGATAGCCTCGATAAACTCCAGGCCCTTATTCATCAGCGTTGCAGAGTCTATCGTTATTTTTCTGCCCATTGACCAGTTGGGGTGAGCAAGCGCCTGCTCGACGCCGACATCTGCAAGCTCCTCTCTGGACTTCTTATAAAAAGGTCCGCCCGAAGCAGTAAGTATGATACCCTTGAGCTGTTCCCTTTTGTTGCCCTGAAGGCACTGGAATATCGCTGAATGCTCGCTGTCAACGGGATAGATGTTCACGCCCTTTTTCTTAGCGTTGTTTATAACGAGCTTTCCGCCTGCGACGAGCGTTTCTTTATTTGCAAGTGCGATATCCGTACCGTGCTCGATAGCGGTCAGCGTAGGGACAAGCCCCACCATTCCGACAACGCTGTTGAGCATCATATCAACGCCGTTCATAGAAGCTATCGTTTTAAGTCCTTCCATTCCTGTAAGCACGGTAACATCGCTGTCAACAAGCTTTTCAAGCTCACTGCGTTTTTGCTCACAGTATATGCACAGTGTCTTTACGTTATGCTCCTTCGCCTGCTTTGCAAGCAAAGTGACATTGGAATATGCGGCAAGTGCGATTATCTCAATACCGTGCTTGTCGCATATCTCTATTGCCTGTGTTCCGATAGAACCGGTCGAGCCGAGTATAGTTATCTTTTTCATTTTCACAGTCCTTTAAATACTCATAGGGGTAAGCACACAGCCTGCCCCTAATCTGTCGGTTATTATTTACGCAAAGATAAGACCTTGTGTATAAAGGTAATACATGAACGGTGCAACGAGCAGGACACTGTCGAATCTGTCCATCACTCCGCCGTGACCCGGCATGATATTGCCGTAATCCTTTATGCCTGTCTGTCTTTTGATTATAGATGCGGTAAGGTCGCCGATAAGTCCGATAAGTGCGCAAGCCATACCTGCGACTACTATCCAGCCGAAGTGTATGGGCAGACCCTTGACGATGTATCTGTAAACAAGCGAGATAATGAGCATTATCACGCCGTTTGCAGCCACGCCGCCGATAAGACCTTCGACGGTCTTTTTAGGGCTTATCTCGGGACAAAGCGGTGTCTTTCCGAGAAACGTTCCCGCAAAATAAGCACCGCTGTCTGCGAGCCATGCTGCACAAAGAGTTATGAGCAGCAGGAACACGCCGCCCGTGACTCTTGCCATTGAATTGAGTGTCGAGAAGCAATAGTTGAAAAGCGATGTAACGCCTATCATCACAAAGAAATCATTATAGCTGAAATCGTTATGGTCTATAAGGTAGATAACGCACACGGCGATAACGAACAGGAGGTAATACAGTCTTGAATTGAAAAAGAGCAGTTCTCCATGTATATGGAACACCGGCATTATCGCATCAAGAGCAATGAACGAATAACAAGCTATAGCTACCTTCTGGTGCTTTGAGTAGCCTGTTGCCTTGAACACCTCCCAGACTGCTATGCAGATGATAGCGCCGAGTGCGATGTTGAAAACAAAAGTGTCATGAAGTATCAGCAATATCACAGCTATAATTATAGCAACTGCTGCTGATTTTATACGAGTGCTCATTTGTCATATTCCTCCGAATCGTCTGTTTCTGTCGCTGTATGCACGGATAGCTTTATCGAACTCATTGTTGTTGAAATCCGGCCACAGGATATCGGAATAGTAAAATTCCGCATAGGCACACTGCCATATCATAAAGTTTGAAAGTCTCTGCTCGCCGCTTGGTCTTATAACGAGATCGACCGGCGGGACTTCCTGTGTGTAGAGATTACGCTCTATCATTTCCATAGTAATATCCTCGGGCTCGAGCTTTCCCTGCTTGACAAGCTGTGCAAGCGTTCTGCAGCTGTGACATATCTCGTCTCTGCCGCCGTAGTTTATCGCAAGCAGAAGCGTCATTTTATCGTAGTCCTTGGATTTCTGTTCGGAGTCGAGCATTTTTTTCTGCAGCGACTCACTGAGCTTTGTGCGGTCACCGATAAATCGAATGCGCACATGCTCTTTCAGAAAATCGTCAAGCTCGTCGAGGTACTTTTCAAACAGCTCCATAAGCGCATCGACTTCTTCCTGCGGGCGCTTCCAGTTTTCTGTAGAAAAGGCGTAAAACGTTATATACTTTACCCCGACATCTTTCGCATGTCTTGTGATAGCACGGAAATTCTGGGCACCCTGACGGTGTCCGAGCTTTCTCGGCAAACCGCGCTTTTTCGCCCATCTGCCGTTTCCGTCCATAATAACGCCAACGTGCGTTGGTACGTTCAGCGGCAGGTCGGGCTGTTCGTTTTTAGCTGATTTATTGAACAAGGCCATAGCACAACTCCGTCAGATAATGATTTAGATAGAGAGGATCTCCTTTTCCTTTTCTGCAACGTGTTCGTCAACTTCCTTGCAGAACTTGTCGGTCATCTTCTGGATAGCTTCCTCGCCGTCCTTCTGCTCGTCCTCGGTTATCTCGCTGTTTTTCTTCATTGCCTTGAGTTTTTCCATTGCATCACGTCTTATCGAACGGATAGCTACCTTGGTATCCTCTCCGCCCTTCTTGACGTCCTTTACTATCTCCTTACGTCTGTCCTCGGTGAGCTGAGGGAAGGTAAGGCGGATGACCTGACCGTCGTTCTGAGGATTGATACCAATATCGGAAGCCTGGATAGCTTTCTCGATAGACTTGAGAGTAGACTTATCCCACGGTGTGATGACCAGCACTCTTGCTTCAGCAACTGACACAGCAGCCATCTGATTTATAGGTGTGGGTGAGCCGTAATAGTCTACCTTGACTTTGTCCAGCACGTTCGGGTTAGCTCTGCCTGCTCTTATAGCTGCAAAGTCCGAAAGCATTACGTTTATGGATTTTTCCATTTTGCTCTTAGCTTTTTCCTTGAGTTCTTTCATATCAATACACTCCTTTGTAGTTATCTTACGATAGTTCCTATATTCTTGCCCATGCAGGCATCGTAGATGTTATCGGGTCTTGCAAGATCAAAAACAAGCACAGGAAGGTTGTTGTCCTGACACATTGCAGCAGCAGTGGAATCCATTACCTTCAAGCCCTTGGCAAGTATCTCGGAGAATGTCAGCTCGTCATACTTGACTGCGTCGGGATATTTCTTGGGGTCTTTGTCGTAAACGCCGTCGACCATTGTTGCCTTGAAGAAAATATCTGCTTCTATCTCAACGCCTCTGAGGGCTGCGGCTGTATCGGTCGAGAAGAACGGGTTGCCCGTTCCGCCGCCGAAGATGCAGACTCTGCCCTTCTGGAAATGGCGCATAGTCTTGTTCCTTATATAAGGCTCAGCGACCTGCGGCATGGAGATAGCTGTCTGGACACGCACCTCAAGACCGCAAGATTCAAGTCCGTCGGCAACGGCAAGTGCGTTCATTATCGTTGCAAGCATTCCGATATGGTCAGCTCTTGTCCTGTCCATAGCTCCGCTTGAACGGCCTCTCCAGAAGTTTCCTCCTCCGACTACGATACCGACCTCAACGCCAGCATCGACACATTTCTTGATGCTTTTTCCGAATGAGTTGATAACGTCGAAATCAAGCCCCGACTTTTTCTCTCCCGCAAGAGCTTCTCCGCTCAGTTTGAGCAGGATCCTTTTGTACTTTGGTTCCATAACAGCACTCCTTATAATTTTTATTTTTTCGGGCAAGCCCGAGCATATATATCAGCCTCTGATTATCTTGACGTAGAAGGTCCTTTCCCTGGGTCCGTCACACTCAACAAAGTATATTCCCTGCCACGTTCCGAGCATAAGCCTGTTATCACTGATGATAACGGTCTCCGAACAGCCGATGCAGGTGGACTTCATATGTGCGTGAGAGTTTCCCTCAGCGTGCTTGAACTGCGGTCTGTCGGGAAACGTCTTTGCAAGTGCATAGGTAAGGTCCTCAACGACATCGGGGTCGGCGTTCTCATTTATCGTTATGCCTGCTGTGGTATGCGGACAAAAAACGACAGCGATGCCCTCGTTGACGCCCGACTCGTTCACAGCCTGTCTGACATAGCTCGTTATATTGTAAAAAGCAGATGCTTCTCTGGTTTTCAGATGTATCGTTTTAAGCATGGATAACACTCCTTATCTGTCAAGGAAATCGGCTTCCGTCTCGGTAGTAGACGGTCTGTTCATAAGGTTTGAAAGCGCCGAGCTTGCGGGCTTGCCTTCAAACAGGATACCGTAAAGCTCCTGGGTTATGGGCATCTCGACCCCCAGCTTCTTGGCAAGGGCATATGCGTTTTTGGTGCAGACATATCCCTCGACTGTGCCGACCTGCTTTACTGCTTCCTCGGGCGACACGCCCTTTCCGATAAGTATGCCTGCACGTCTGTTTCGGCTGTGCATACTGCAGCAGGTTACGATAAGGTCACCTATACCGCTGAGTCCCGCAAAGGTCTCCTCCTGTGCGCCCATAGCTATACCGAGCCTGCGTATCTCGCTTATACCTCTTGTCATAAGTGCGGCTTTGGTATTGTCGCCAAAGCCGAGACCGTCGCAGACGCCTGCTGCGAGGGCGATGACGTTTTTGAGCGAACCGCCTATCTCCGCACCCATAACGTCGTCACAGAGATATACACGGAACACCGTCGTAGAAAATGTTTTCTGGATAAGCTTTGCAGCCTCATAATTCTCACAGGCGGTAATTACGGTCGTGGGTATGCCCCTTCCTACCTCCTCGGCGTGCGAAGGTCCTGTAAGCACAGCCACGGTATTACGGGGGAAGCACTCCTTTGCGACCTGGCTCATCGTCTTGAAGCTGTCCGCCTCCAGACCCTTGGACGTATTCAGAATGATGCTTTCGCTGCTGATAAAAGGTGCAGCCTGTTCGCAAACACTTCTGAGGAAAGATGACGGTATACCCAGCAACACGAGGTCTGCGCCCTTGACGCAGGAAATATCGGTGGTAAGGGCAATACTCTTGTTTATCTTCACGCCGGGGAGCTTTGCACCGTTCTCTCCGGTCGTTTTTATCGTTTCTATTTCTTCTTCAAATGCAGACCACACGGTAACACTATGACCGTTATTGTCGCAGTTTATAGCAAGTGCAAGTCCGAATGCACCCGAACCAAGTACGGTAACACGAGCCAAATCCGAACCTCTCCTTTCAAGTATTATTTTCGCTTTCGTCGGTCTTTTTCTTCTTGCTGCCGAACTTATTTTCAGTTCCGTTCATAAGCCTCTGGATATTCGGCTTATGCATATAGACGATAACGGCGCCTATCATTGCGGCAACTATCGTATTGGGTATCACACCCTCGGGATATTTGATGATAAAGGTCTGGACGATGAATGTGAATATCGGATAAGATATCGCAGCTGCGATAGAGCCTACCGAGACATACTTTGTGATAGCAACGAGCAAAATGAATGTTCCCACAGACAAAGCGCAGGTCAGCGGGTCTATCGTCAGCAGTGTAGTTGCTGCGAGAAGCACGCCCTTTCCGCCGTGAAATCCGTAGAACACGGGGAAAATATGGCCAAGCATAACTATAAAACCTGCAAGGTAGCCGATGAACTTATCATCGCCGAAGAAGGTCACGCCCATAACATCTGTGACCACGATACGGCAGATTATAACCGCCGCTACGCCTTTTACAAGGTCAAAAACAAGCGTTGCGAGCGCAGGACCTTTTCCGAACACCCTGAGGACGTTTGTAAGGCCTGCGTTGTTGCTTCCGTAATCTCTTATATCCTTATGCTTCCAGGCTTTACAGACAAGTATCGCCGAATTGAGGCTTCCGAAAAGATAGGAAAACACAACTGTAAACGCTATCGCAAGATAACTCAACTAAACTTCCTCCCAAAACAATTACTTAACGTCATTTCTGTCACGTTCTCTTATTTTGAAAACGATAGGCGTACCGTCAAGTGAGAACACTTCTCTTATCTGGTTTTCCAGATATCTCTGATACGAGAAATGGAACAGCTCTGCTCTGTTGACGAAATACACGAATGTAGGCGGTTTTGTGGACACCTGCGTCATATAGTATATCTTGAGCCTTCTGCCCTTGTCAGACGGCGGCTGTACTCTTGAGGTCGCATAGGAAAGCACCTCGTTGAGCCTGCCGGTAGGTATTCTCACCGCATTCTGCTCGGCAACGTATTTTATCTTCTCGAACAGGTCGTTCAGTCTTTGTCCAGTTTTTGCAGAAATGAAAACATACGGAACGTAGCTCATGAACGAGAAATTCTCGTCGAGGTCCTTCCTAAACTCGTTCATGGTATTGGTGTCCTTTTCAAGTGCGTCCCACTTATTGACCGCAACGACACAAGCCTTGCCCTTTTCGTGGGCATAGCCTGCGACCTTTGAATCCTGCTCTGTAAAGCCGACGGTCGCATCGATAACGATAACGGCGACATCGGCTCTGTCAACTGCCATATAGGCACGCAGAACGGAATACTTCTCTATCTTGTCAAGCACCTTGGATTTACGTCTTATACCGGCAGTGTCGATGAAAATAAACTTTCCGTGCTCATTCTCTACGGCGGAGTCGGTAGAATCCCTTGTTGTGCCGGCGATATCGGACACTATCGCTCTGTCCTCACCGCAGATCTTATTTATCAGCGATGACTTTCCGACGTTAGGCTTGCCTATTACAGCGACCTTGATAACGTCCTCATCGGTATTTTCCTCATGCTCCTCGGGCAGATATTTAAGCACCTCATCGAGCATATCGCCGGTTCCGTGGCCGTGTACGGAAGAAACGGCGAAAGGCTCACCGAGCCCGAGGTTATAGAACTCGTAGAACTCCATCGGCGGTTCGCCGACGCTGTCGCACTTATTGACGCACAGGATCACCGGCTTGCCAGATTTCTGCAGCATCTGCGCAACGTCGTAGTCGCTTGCGGTCACGCCGGTTTTCATATCGGTAACGAATATTATGGCATCGGCGCTTGTGATAGCGACCTCAGCCTGTTTTCTCATCTGGTCGAGAATGACATCTGTGCTGTCAGGCTCTATACCGCCCGTATCGACGAGCATAAACTCTCTTGAAAGCCAGTCGCACTTACTGTATATCCTGTCTCTGGTAACGCCGGGCGTGTCCTCAACGATGGACAGCCTCTGACCTATAAGCTTATTGAACAACGTGGATTTTCCCACATTCGGTCTGCCCACTATCGCAACAACAGGCAAAGCCATCATATCAACTCCAATTCTTCTTATTTCCACACATACCCAACCTATAGTATAGCACACATCTGATTAAAAATCAACATTAAACAACATTAATATAGTGTAAAAAATGAAAAAGCAGAGGAAGATATTATCTAACCCTCTGCTTTTATAGATCTGATGATAGCTCAGTTAAAAAGATATCAGCTTACGCTTCCTTCTTGATAACTTCAACACCCTTATAATATCCGCAATTCTTGCAAACTCTGTGTGGTGAAGTAAGCTCACCGCAATTTGAGCATTTGCAAAGCGCAGGTGCGTCGAGCTTCCAGACAGCTGAACGTCTCTTATCACGTCTTGCTTTGGATACTTTCCTCTTTGGTACTGCCATTTTGGCACCTCCTCCTCGGCTTCATACAAAGGACCGTCACAGCTTCACTTTTCGCAGTCACATTCACCTTCGTTAAGGTTGTGGCCGCAGCGGAAGCAAAGTCCTTTACAGTCATCTTTACACAGTATTTTAGTTGGCAGCTGCAGTAATAGGTCAGATACAGCCAGCCCGTTCATATCGAGCACGTTGTTTTCGCACACCACATATATCTCATCGTCCGAACCGGTCGATTTGACGAGGATATGCTCAAAGCTGTAACAGTACTCTCTTACGAACTTCTCCAGACATCTGTCACATTCAAGTTCAAGCTCAGCCTTGCAATCATATGTCAGCTTGACAATCCCTGCACGGTTTACGATCTTTCCCCTGACGGTGATCGGTGAAGCGAATGTATACGCTCTTATGTCCTTCAGCTCGTCCTTATCGATGGAATAGTCGAATTCAGCGCACTCTCCAACGATATCGAACAGCTGTTTAAGCTGTATATCCATACTGCACCTCAAACATCACAAAGTTTATTATATACCGAATTTTATGATTTGTCAATACTTTTTTATAATTTTCTGCCGAGAGGACCGATCAGTTACTTGATGTATGCTCTTACCTTGACAGGAAGCTCCTCAACATCAGCTGATACTGTGAACACAATATTTACGTCCTTGCACAGGATAGCTACCTTTTCAAGCATCTTGCCAAGTGCCTCGTAGTCTCTGCCGCCGATCTTCAGAATACCGTCAACAAAAACTTCCTGTATATCGTAATTCCCGGCAAGAAGTCCTGCGACAAAGCCATAGAAAGCGTCGTAGCTGTTTACGCCGTACTCCTCAGCATCTGCAAGTCTTACATTGTGAGGCAGGTCGTAGGTGAGCTGCATTCCTCTTTCGATGCAGACAACATTTCCGGTAGCGCTTTCTGCTGCCTTCTTGATCATTTCAACGAGGATCTTGGTTTTGCCCGTACCTTTTTTTCCTGGAATCAAATTAATCATAATATTCTCTCCGTTCTGCTAAAAAGCTTTATTTTAAGAGTGTTTCCACTCATTGTCCCGATATTATTCCGCACTCAGCTTTGCTTCGAGCTCTGCCCTTGCTCCTTCGTATCCGGGCTTGCCCAGAAGTGCAAACATATTCTTTTTATAGCTCTCAACGCCCGGCTGGTTGAACGGGTTTACACCCATCATATAGCCCGAGATAGCGACTGCCTTTTCAAAGAAATAGATAAGCTCGCCGAGGTTCTCCTCGTCCGGAGCATCTACCTCAAGAATGATGTTCGGAACGCCGCCCTCTGTATGTGCGAGTACTGTTCCCTGGAACGCCTTTTTGTTTACGACGGACATATTCTGGTTTGTGAGGAAATTGAGTCCGTCAAGGTTAGCCTCGTCAGCCTCGAGCCAGAAATCTGTTCTCGGCTTTGCAAAGTCAACGACAGTTTCAAATATTTCCTTAGTACCGTCCTGAATGAACTGTCCAAGGGAATGAAGGTCGGTGGAGAATGTAGCAGATGCAGGGAAAATACCCTTGTTATCCTTACCCTCGCTCTCACCGAACAGCTGCTTGAACCACTCGCCCATCATTGTAAATGCGGGGTCGTATGAAACGAGCATCTCAATAGCCTTGCCTTTTCTTGCAAGAATGTTTCTGATAGCGGCATACTTATAGCAATCGTTGTTATCGTCGTTAGCGTAAGCTTTCTGAGCGTTTCTTGCGCCCTGCATCAGCTTGTCGATGTCACATCCGGCAGCGGCGATAGGCAGCAGTCCGACAGCGGTAAGTACAGAGAATCTTCCGCCTACATTATCGGGAACTACGAATGTTTCGTAGCCTTCCTTATCGGAAAGTTCTTTAAGAGTACCCTTTGCCTTATCTGTCGTAGCGAATATCCTGTCCTTTGCGCCGTCCTTGCCGTACTTCTTTTCAAGCAGCTGCTTGAATACTCTGAAAGCAAGAGCAGGCTCGGTAGTCGTACCGGACTTGGAAATAACATTGACGCAGATATCCTTGCCCTCACAGATCTTGATAACATCATTGAGATACGCAGGATTAATGCTGTTTCCTACAAAGTAAATGTTCGGAGTATCCTTCGGAAGCTCATTGTAAAGAGGCGATTTGAGGAACTCGATAGCAGCTCTTGCGCCGAGATACGAACCGCCGATGCCGATAACGATAAGTACATCGCAGGTCTTTTTGATCCTTTCGGCAGCAGCCTTGATCCTTGCAAATTCTTCCTTGTCATAGTCGGTAGGCAGAGTTACCCAGCCGAGAAAATCACTTCCGAGACCGTTCTGAGATTCAAGGGTATTATGAGCCGCAGTTATAAGCGGAGCGACACCTTTACACTCGTCATCACGGATAAAATTGCCGAGATATTTTGTTTGCAGTTTTATAGACAATGCAGTCAGATCCTTTCACTTTCAACTAATCAAATTATACATTATTTTTTCCCACTTTTCAAGGGCTTTATAAATTTTAACAAGTATTTGTGCATTTTAACGAAAAACTCTTTACAATTTAATCAGATTATACAACAGTTTTTTGAATCCGCACAGCCAATTCATTCTGGCGATATTTTCCTTTGCGGTGATATTCAACGTACAGACGGGCTTTTTGTCGTATTCGAGTGTGAACGTGCCGCATATCTGACCCTTGGCGACGGGGGCTTCAAGCTTCTCCTCCCTGTATTTTACAGCTTCAAGCTGCGGGGCTGTTCCCCGTTTTATCACGACAAGGGGCGTATTTTCGACACCAAGCTCACATTCGAGCTTTTCGCCGCCGGTCACGGGGATACTTCTGAGCAAATCCTGCGGTATTTCGGGCCGGTAAAGCTGAAACATCTGTGCGCCGCATTCAAGCAGTTTTCTGACATCGGAATCTCTTTTATCGTTATCCTTGCAGCCGACGACGACAGCGCAAAGCTCCATTCCGCCTTTTTTAGCAGTGACGCAGGCGCAGCTGCCGCTTTGCTTTGAGCAAAAGGCTTTCATTCCGCTGACGCCGTGGTCTGTACGGACGAGGCGGTTTGAATTTACAAGTTCTGCCTTTGCGCCCCTTACTCTGACCAGCCACGTTCTGAAATAAGGTGTCAGGAACTCGTATTTGCGCAGTCTTGAACACAGAGCCGCAATATCCTTCGGGGTAGTCGTATTCGACAGGTCGGCGCCTGTGGAGTCTTTAAAGACGGTTTTGGACATTTTCAGTGCCTCTGCCCTTTTGTTCATAGCACTGACGAACCTTTCCTCGCTGCCGCTGACTCCTTCGGCGATGACCGCAGCCGCATCGTTCGCATTTCCGACAGTTACCGACTTTATAAGCTCATCGACTGTTATCTTTTCGCCCTTGTCGAGCCATATCTGCGGGTCATTGCAGGAATTTGCACGGTCGCTGACAGTAAAGGTATCCTGAGGTCTTATTTTCCCTGTGCGTATCCTTTCGCTGAGAAGAAGCAGTGTCATCAGCTTGTTGAAATGAGACGAGGTGATGCTTTTGTCTGCGTTCTTTTCAAGCAGGACGGTACCCGTCTGCATCTCGGTAAGGATATACGCATCGGCGCTCACGGTACTCAGCTTTTCGGGCGGGTCGGCGTTCTTAGCAGCGGGGACGCTGTTGTTTCGGACACTTTCGCCCGAAGAAGCAAAGGCGGTAATTGTGCCTGCCAACAGGGTCAATGCGGTCAGAACTGCGCAAACTGCGGTTTTTAAACTATTTATTCTCATAAGGACAGCCTCCGTTTCTAAACAATAATATGTTTGTACGGAGGCTGTTATGTTCAATATCTGATACGCAAAGTGCTGTGCGGATATGCTTCAGTAATATCAGTAGCCTATGAGCCAGTCATACATCTCCTGGTATTTTGCGGCAGAAGCCTGCCACGAGAAGTCCTTGGACATAGCCTGCTTGATGATACCGTTCCACTCGTCACGCCTGTCATCAAATATGTACTTTGCAAACATAACGGTATTGTACATCTCGTGAGCGTTGTAGTTTGCAAACGAGAAGCCTGTTCCGGTATGCTCGAACTGGTTGTAAGGCTCGACCGTATCCTTGAGTCCGCCTGTTTCACGGACGATAGGCACCGTGCCGTAGCGAAGCGACATCAGCTGCGAAAGACCGCATGGTTCAAACAGCGAAGGCATAAGGAACGCATCTACCGAGGCATATATCCTGTGGCTGAGGGCGTTGCTGTAATAGATGTTTGCGGATACCTGTCCGGGGTATCTTCCCGCAAACCAGCGGAACATATCCTCGTACTTGCCGTCGCCTGTGCCAAGGACAGCGAACTGAATGCCCTGCTGGCACATTCTTTCCATCATATATGCGATAAGGTCAAAGCCCTTCTGGTCGGTAAGCCTGCTGACTATTCCGATAAGGAAGCGGTCGTCGTTGACCTCAAGACCCAGCTCTGCCTGCAGAGCACGCTTGTTGTGGACTTTCTTTTCTAGCACGTTGTCATAGTTGTACTTAACGTTGATATACTGGTCGGTATTGGGGTCATAGTCGGTATAGTCGATACCGTTGACGATTCCTCGGAGGTCGTTCTTTCTGGCACGCATAAGTCCGTCAAGACCCTCGCCGTAAAACGCAGTCTTTATCTCCTCGGCATAGGTATTGCTGACGGTGGTTATAGCATCGGCATAAACGAGTCCGCCCTTGAGCATATTTCCGTCGATGCCCGTTCTGAGCTTGTCGATAGAGAAATAGTAGTCGGAAAGTCCCGAGAGCCATTTTATCCTGTCGACGTTGTCGTTGCCCTGGAATTTGAGGTTATGTATGGTCATGACAGATCTGATCCCACGGAAGAACTCGCCGCCCTGGAAGCTGTCGTGCAGGAACACGGGGATAAGACCTGTCTGCCAGTCGTGGCAGTGGATAACGTCGGGTCTGAAATCGAGCAGAGGAAGTGCAGAGAGCACAGCCTTATCGAAGAAGATGAACCTCTCGATATCCCAATGATGCTCCAGATACGGCTTATCACCGCTGAAATAATACTCGTTGTCAAGGAAATAGAACCTTACGCCCTCGTAGACCATAGTGAGGACTCCGACATATCTGCTCTGTCCGTCGTAGTCCATATAGAAATGGGTCACATATTCGAGCTGGTCCTTCCACTTTCCGTCCATGCACATATATTTCGGCAGGAAAACTCTGCAGTCGTAGTACTCCTTGTCAAGGCACTTGGGAAGCGAGCCGACAACATCGGCAAGTCCTCCTGTTTTGATGAAAGGTACGCACTCCGACGATACAAACAATACATTTTTCATAAACTAATATCCTTTCAAAATAAATTTTAGTGAAAAGGCAAAAGCCATCTATTTAGATTATTATATCACTTTGACACAAAAACGTCAACACATTTCGGAACATTTTTATTAAAAATATGCAGAAAGACTGTAAAGCGTTATACTTTACAGTCTTGAGCGTCACAGGATAAGCGGCTGGAGCTGCTTTCCCGAAAGTGCGAGCACGACCGTCTGAGGTATAAGGTCGAAGCTTGCGACGATAGAATTCGGTTTTTTCTCGAAATTGTCCTGCTTGTATGGCACGAAATAGTAATTGCGGTAATTCTGAAGAATCCCGATATTCTTTGCACAGCCTGCGAGAGCATCATTGGTGGATATCGCCACCACTACGGGAAGCCCGTTGCGAAGGTGGCTCTTGACCGCCATCGTCACGGGTGTATCGGTTATCCCCAGCGCAAGCTTTGCAAGTGTATTCGCCGTACAGGGTGCGACGACCATTATATCGCACATTTTCTTGGGTCCTATCGGTTCTGCGTCAACTATGGTCTTTATCACCGGTCTGCCCGCTATCTCCTCGAGCCTTTGTGTGTTCTGCTCGCTCGTTCCGAAGCGTGTGGACAGTCCGGCGGAATTATATGACATCACGGGGATAAGCTCTGCGCCCATATCGGTAAGTTCCTGTGCCGCTTTGAAGCTTTTTTCAAACGTACAGAACGAGCCGCACAGGCAGTAGCCTATCCTAACGCCTTGTAAAGACATCTGTTTCTCTCCTTTCCAGAAATATGTTGATCACCGCCTCTGCGATAAGCTTCCCGCTTGTTACAGGCGCTGTTTTCCCTGGCAGGGCAAGCGCATGGACGACACGGCGGTCAAGCTGTTTTGCCGCTTCAAAGTCTGTCCCGCCGGGCATAGACGCAAGGTCTATCACGATTGCATCCTTCCCGAGCCTTTCAAGTATCTGCTTTGTCAGCACCATTGCGGGTACGGTATTTATTACGATATCAAAGCTCCCGATGTTTTCGGCAATACCGTTAAGTCCAACAGCTTTACAGCCGTCGTTTTGCGCCTGTGCAAGCTGAGACAGTTTTCTTGCGGCGACGGTGACATCGGAACCGACTGCCGAGAAAAGTTTAGCGCACGCCTTTGCCACCCTGCCGTAGCCGATCATAAGCGTCCTTGTTCCGTCAACTGTTACGGCAAGCTCACGCAGAGCAATCTGCAAGGCTCCCTCTGCGGTCGGAACACAGTTTCGGATAACAAGCTCTTCACGGGTAAAATAGTCGGCAACATCGTGGCCGAGTGACGAGAAATACTCTATGACATCGGTATTCAGCCTTCCGCCCGCAACAAGCGCATTCTTTGCAAGCAAGCCCGACAGGCTGCGGCAGGACACCGTTTTTCCGTCGGCAAGCTTTATATCCAGTCCGCTTTGCGAAAGCATCGGAAGCACCAGCAGTTCCGCCCCTGCGGTCATTTGCTCGGGCGAACAAAGACGGACGGTATCCCCCGTGTACCCGCAGGCACCGTAAGAAAAGACCTTTCCGATCCTGCAAAGCTCCTCGCAGGCATACACATATCTCGCATCACCGCCGACGCAAAGTATTACAGGCACATTCATCGCTCTTCTCTCCGTTCTTGTTTCATTCGGGGCGTTTTTATCCCCTTAACAGATTATATGCAGCGTCCCTTTCATAAGTGCAGAACAAAAGGTTTGTCCTGTTATGTCGATAGCCGGTGGTGATTATGTAGAAAATTTAGTATAAAATTTGTTCATAATAACGAAAGATTTTTTATAAAAACCTATTGTAAAGGTGGTTAAAATAGTATATAATTAACCTATGCGGTCATACATTTTTGTATATTTAGTACATACCGCAAATTACACGCTCTAAGAGCAACGAATGGGAGAGATTCAAATTGAAAAACTATGACAGCACCAAGATCAAAAACCTTGCCATTGCAGGCCATGCAGGTTCAGGAAAGACATCGCTTACAGAGGCATTGCTATATAAGAGCGGAACGACCGACAGACTCGGAAAGATAGCTGACGGAAACACCGTTTCGGACTTCACTCCCGACGAGATAGCAAGAAAGACATCTGTATATACATCACTTACTACAATGGAGACAGGAGAATACAAGGTCAATATCCTTGACACCCCGGGCCTGTTCGACTATGAGGGCGAGATGATCGAGGGTATCTACGCAAGCGGCTGCGTGCTTATCACCGTTTCCGCAAAGTCGGGCGTCAAGGTCGGCACACACAAGGCTTACGACTGCGCCAAGAAATACAATAAGCCGACTATGTTCGTTGTTACAAAGCTCGACGACGACAACGCAAACTTCAACAACGTCCTCACACAGCTCAAGGCTGAATTCGGTCCGACTGTATGCCCTGTTGTTGTTCCTGTCATCGCCGACAGAAAGATAGTTTCCTATGTGAACCTTATCGAGATGCAGGCTTACAAGTATGTAAACGGCAAGGCTGAGCCTACCGATATGCCTACTGCCGAGGTAGCTGCAAATATGGAATACCGTATCGACGGTCTGGTAGAGGCTGTTTCAGAGGCTGTTGCAGAGACAGACGAGGCACTGTTTGAAAAGTTCTTCTCGGGTGAAGCTTTCACTCAGAAGGAGCTTACCGACGGTATCCACAAGGGTATGAACAGCGGCGCTATCACACCTGTTGTATGCGTTTCCAGCACTGATCTTTCCGGCGTTGATATGCTTCTCAAGGAAATAGACCTGCTTCTGCCGCCGCCGTCCGAAAAGGACGCTATGGTCGGCGAGGACACCAACGGCGAGCTCGTTGAGGTAGAGTGCAACGAAAACGACCCGATGACAGCTTTCGTATTCAAGACTGTCGCAGATCCGTTTGTCGGCAAGATGTCGTTCATTAAGGTATTCTCGGGCAAGATAGCTCCGAACAAGGCTGTTGTCAATGCGACAACGGGCGCTTCGGACAAGATCGGCAAGCTCGTTACCCTGCTCGGAAAGAAGCAGACAGATATCACGGAGGCTAACTGCGGTGATATCGTTGTTGCTCTGAAAATGAACGTAAACACAAACGACACTATCTGCGATGCTGCAAGAGTTGTCAAGTTCCCGTCTATGGAATTTCCAAAGGGCAGCTACAAGATGGCTGTAAAGGCTAAATCGCAGGGTGATGAGAGCAAGATCTCTGCTGCGATCTCAAGAATACTTGAAGAGGACAAGACTGTCAGCTACGAGCAGGATCCGGATACTCTGGAGCAGATAATAAGCACTCTCGGCGGTGTTCATCTCGATTCTGTCATCTGCAAGCTCAGAAACAGCTTCGGCGTTGACGTTGACGTTTCCGTTCCGAAGATAGCTTACAGAGAGACTATCAGAAAGAAAGTCAAAGTCCAGGGCCGTCACAAGAAGCAGTCCGGCGGTCACGGTCAGTACGGTGATGTTTGGATTGAGTTTGAGCCGTGCGTTTCGGACGAGCTTATATTTGAAGAAAAGGTATTCGGCGGCGCTGTTCCCAAAAACTTCTTCCCCGCTGTTGAAAAGGGACTCCAGGAGAGCATCAAGAAGGGCGTTCTCGCAGGCTTCCCTGTTGTAGGACTCAAGGCTATCCTCGTTGACGGTTCCTACCACCCTGTTGACAGCTCGGAAATGGCGTTCAAGATGGCTGCAAGCATTGCTTACAAGGAAGGTATGAGACTTGCTGATCCCGTTCTTCTCGAGCCTATCGGTGCGCTCAACGTTCTCGTTCCGGACGACAACACGGGCGATATCATGGGCGAGCTCAACAAGAGAAGAGGCAGAGTGCTCGGTATGAATCCCTCGGAAAAGTCCGGTCTGACAGAGGTCGTTGCAGAGGTTCCTATGGCTGAAATGGCTGACTTTACGATGTACCTCAGACAGACTACTCAGGGCAGAGGCTCCTACACATTTGAGAAGGTCCGCTATGAGCAGCTCCCTGCTAACCTCGTTGCAGATGTTATCGCAAAGAACTCAGTTGCAGACTGACAAATGATACAAGATCAAGAGGCCGCTTTGTGCGGTCTCTTTTTTGTGCACAGCGTAAAGTGTTTTGTTAAAAGCTTGCACAAGTTAAACAAATGTTTTCGCTGTGGTTGTAAAAATATAAGCAAAAAGCCAGTACGTTTGTTGACAACAGCTTGGTTATTTGATAAGATAATAATATATTAAACGTTTTCGGAAGGGTGAGGAAAATAAGTATCAGAAAGAATATCTGCTTTATTACTGCAAGACCGGAAAAATCCCACGGCCAACGCATGCTTGACGGTATCTTCACTCAATGCCGCAAATACGGATACAACGTTACGGTCGTATCTTCACTTACACACCTGCAGAACTTCGCTAAGACGTTCAGCACGGGCGAACAGAACATCTATAATCTGATAGATTACAGCTGCTTTGACGCTGTTATCCTTGACACCATCGCCCTTACCGAGGACTATTCGGGAGCTGTAATGCGAAAGATAAGCAACCGCATACAAAAGGATTGCCACGTTCCCGTAGTTGCGCTTATTGTCCCGTACAGGAACTTCCACTGCATAGGCAACTGCAACGAGCCTATCCTCAGGGAGATGTGCCGACACGTCATAGAGGTACATAACAAAAAGGATATATGCATTCTCACGGGACACAAGGGTCACTCGGAGGCTGAATCAAGACTGGCTGTTTTCCTTGACGAGATACAAAAGCACGGTCTGTCCGTCAGCGACGAGCACATTATCTACGGCGATTTCTGGTATGACAGCGGGATAAAGCTTGGCGAGGATCTGCTCGACGGTACTGTATCTATGCCCGAGGCGATCATCTGTGCAAGCGACCATATGGCTCTGGGGCTTATCGAAAAGCTTACTCTCGGCGGTGTAAAGATCCCCGAGGATCTTATCGTTATAGGATACGAGGGAACGGACGAAGCTGCTCTTAGCAAAATCACGCTCACTACATACGAGTCAAACGAGAAACAGTCTGCGGCTGATGCGGTGGACTATATCAGAAAGCAGCTTGAGCCCGATGCGGAGATCGACCCGTTTATAAATGATATAAACAACAATCTTCACTGCGGTATGAGCTGTGGGTGTGAGCCTGATACCGAGAGATCTACCAACAAATTCCATGATGCGCTGTACATCACGATAAGGAACTACAGCTCCGCCGACTTTACCGAAAACGTTGATATAGGTCAACTTATGGAGAGCTATGTGTTTGAAAAACTGACAAGCTCGGGCACTCCGAAGAGGTGTATCGACAACATCTATGAGAACACCAATCTTATCGAGCCTTTCACCAATTTCTATCTTTGTCTGTTAGACAACTGGCTTGACATCGACTCGGAGCTTATAACGGGCTATCCCGAAAAGATGAGGCTCGTGCTGGCAAGCTCCAACAACGGCGAGATGAGCTTTCACGACGATTCGCAAAGCTTTCTTTTTGACACAAGCAAAATGATACCGAGAATGCACGAGGACTGCGACGTTCCGTATGTGTTCTATTTCTCCGCTATACATTTCAACGAGAAAACGCTTGGATATGCTGTACTGCAAAGAGAGCTTGACTGCGAACGGTATGTAAATCTCGTATATCGCAACTGGCTGAGATTTGTGAACAACTCTCTTGAAATGGTAAGGACTAAGTACAAGTATATGATAAGCGCTGTAAGAGACCAGATGACAGGACTTCTTAACAGGCGTGGAATGTACGAGAAGCTCGATATACTTATGAACGCATCGAAATCGGCTGACAGACTGTTCGTTGCCGTGGTGGATATGGACAAGCTCAAATATGTCAACGATACATACGGTCATAGCGAGGGCGATTACTGCATAACGGCTGTTGCAAGCGCTGCACAGAAGGTCACGATGACCGATGAGCTATGCGTAAGGGCAGGCGGCGATGAGTTCTTTATTATCGGTGTCGGCGATTACGACGAATCGGATATAAACAAGCGCATCAAGAAATTCACCTCAACGATGCAGAATCTTTCAGACAGCTCGGGCAAGGAATATGTGATAACTGCGAGCATCGGCTGTGCTGTCGGCTCAAAGGATTCATTTGACGAAACCCTGTCGGCTGCGGACAAGGCAATGTACATAAACAAGCAGAAAAGAAAAAAAGAAAACAAATAGCAAAAAACCGTTTCGGACACAACGCCCGAAACGGTTTTTCGGTATGAAAAGGGATAGTGAATAAGCTTATTTTTCCAGTCTTTCAACGCCTTTGAGGTAGACCTTTGTGCTGATAAAATATGATGCGATATACATCGGTACGGCAGCTAACAGAAGCTTGCCGACAAAGCCCCCTGTGATAAGATGCTTGATATCAAGCTCGGAGAACCATTTCAGCAAATTGCCCAGAAAGTCGTCCATGCTTCCGAGCCAAGAAAGGTCTGCAAACATAAAATACACTGCAGCAATGAATAACAGAATAAAGACGAGCAGGGCTTTGACAGCGGAACCGATCTTTGAGCCGAATGCGTAAATAAACGGCATTTCTATTGAACGCATAAACAGTACGATAAGAGCAAACACGAGCATCATGCCTGTTGCATCAGGTATATCCATATGAACTGCTTTTCTGAGAATTAAATTGAGAATACAAGTCAAGCCGAGCGTGAAAAGTATCGCTGCGAGAATGATCAGATATATCGCACCGACCTGCTTTTTTATGCCGCCGGGGACAGAGGTGGCATAGTATCCCCACTTTTTGCGCTCGTCGGTCTGGATCAACATAGATGCCATCATACCTACGACAAGGAAACAGGTGCCGTTGATAAGGAAATAGACAGCATACAACGCTGTGCCCTCAAGTCCTCCGCTTTTCTCTCCGATAGAAGTAAGCATCGGAAAACAGCTGAAAAAGATGACAAGACCGAACATTATGCATAGCCACTGTTTGTTTACTTTGATTTCTTTATAAATAAATCCAAGCATCAGTTGTCATCTCCTTCCGCAGCGGTTTTCAGCTTGCCAAAAAAGGTCTTCTTAGGTTTTTCTTCATTTTCTATCGGTGGCTTGCCCGAATCGGCAGGTCTTGCATAAGCTTTAACGCTTGCAAAGAAAAGAACTGCTATCAGGATCATGCAGATGACAGGAATAGTCCACGCATAGTTTTTCAGGAAACTGATAAATGACTTGCCTGTATCTTTGAGGAACTGTTCAGTTTTGACAGGGTCATCGCCGGGAGCAGAGGCAGCCAAGGCGGTAGATAATGCGACACAGGTGCCGAAGTATATCGCAAACAATACTGCTGTATAGACCAGCTTTGCCTTTTTGGGATCTCTGAAGCGGTATTGACAGAACAAGTTGAATGAGTTTATCAGATATATGAATAGACCGAATGAGAGAAATGTGAAGAAGAACCAAGGCTTGAAATCTTCGCCGAACACTGCACAAACAACAAGCGAAAAAAATGTATGCACAGCAAGTGCAGAACCGATAGTTATGGCATTTGAAAGATAAACCGAACCGACGATCTGCTTTTCGGTATATGGGATAGTCCGCCTGTAAATATCCCAACGGGTAGTTTTATCAGATTCAGCATTGTTTACGACAAAGCCTGCAATATCCATCATCAGACCAAACAGAGCCACATAGAATGTAACATTTTCGACGTGTTTTACGACCTCGTCACCGAGCAGGCGCAGATTGCCGTGAGCAGCAGAGAGCTTGACGAGTATGCACATCATAAGCCACGAAAGATATATCGCAGTGCCGATATAAAAGCGTTTGCGTGAGATATAGATATCTTTGAAGATCAGACCCTTCATATCAGCACCACTCCTTCTTTTCACGGTTGACATAGAAAAGCATTATCTCTTCAAGTGTGGTCGGGTCGATAACTAAGCCCGAATACTTGGCTGAAACGGCTTGTCTGTTGCTCACCATAGCTTCAACACCGAAGTCACTGACTCTTGCGGATATGATATCCCCTTTCTCGATATTCTGATAATCTGACTTTGAGCACTTGATAACACCGTGGTTTTCAAGTATCTCGTCCTTATAGCCTGTGATAAGCAGCTTTCCTCTGTCTATAAAGGTAACGCTGTCGGCTATCTTTTCAAGATCGCTGGTTATATGCGAAGACATAAGGATCGAATGCTCCTCGTCCTGTAAATACTCAAGGAAGATATCAAGTATCTCGCTGCGGACAACGGGGTCAAGACCTGTGGTAGCCTCGTCCATTATAAGCAGTTTTGCGTTGTGCGAAAGTGCAGCTGCGATCTGCAGCTTCATTTTCATACCCTTTGAAAACTGTCCGAATTTCTTTTTTGTCGGCAGCTGGAAGCGCTCGAGATACTTGAAGAACACCTCACTGCTCCAGCCATTGAAAAAGTGGCGCAGTATCTTATCAAGTGCCTTTGCGTTGAGCTGTTCGTGAAAAGGAAGCTCGTCAAAGACAGCCGCTATATCCTGCTTTATCCTGACATCGGCTGTGCGGGTATCCTGTCCGAAAACCAGTATCTCTCCGCTGTCGGCTTTGATAATATTGAGTATAGTGTTTATTGTCGTTGACTTTCCCGCTCCGTTTTGACCGATAAAGCCCATTATACTGCCCTTTGGGACATTAAAGCTGATATTGTCAAGCGTAAAGCCGTCATAATGCTTGGTAAGGTTTTTTATCTCTATCGCATTTTCATAATCAGACATAAACAGTCATCACCTTTCTTTTGTTGTGCAAGGTTCAGTTGTCATTGTAGATAAGGTCAAGCATATCATGAAGCTCCGAGACGTCAGCTCCGGCTTTGCGTGCTTTGTCACAGGCTTGCTGTATAAGCTCCTCTGCCTGTCTGAGGTACTCCTCACGCAAAAGCTCGGTGTTCTGCCCTTTGACAAAACTTCCCTTGCCTGTGAACGACTCGATAAAGCCGTCACGCTCAAGCTCCTCATAGGCACGCTTGGTCGTAATGACGCTGATACGGATAGACTGAGCCAATGCTCGCATCGAAGGAAGAGCGTCCCCCGCCTTCAGATCTCCGTTCATGATCTGCTCTTTGATCTGGGAGACTATCTGTTCATAGATAGGCACTCCCGACGAATTTGAAATGATAATGTTCATGTGATCACCAACATTGTATATACTCGATATATACATTATACACACCATATATACATTTGTCAAGGGGTATAAAACAAAAAAATGCACAATTAACAGCCAAGCTAATTATGCATTACAGACAAATATACAATTATCAAATGTTGACAAACAAAAGCTCTTCTGATATAATTTTCGTAAAAAAGGAGGGCGATAAAATGGTAAGAGAGGCAGGAATTGATGACCTTGATGAGATTCTGAGGCTTTACTTATATCTGCACGAGGACAGTATACCTCAAACAGACAGGCATCTAAAAAGTACTTGGGAACAGATAATAAACGATAAAAGCCACCATCTTATAGTCAACATTCAGGACGGTAAGATCGTATCGTCCTGCGTTTGCGTGATAATCCCCAATCTGACAAGAAACGTCAGACCGTATGCGTTCGTTGAAAATGTCGTGACCCACGGCGACTACCGTGGAAAAGGCTATGCGACACAGTGTCTTGACTTTGCTAAAGAGATCGCTATAAGGGAGAACTGCTACAAAATGATGCTGCTGACAGGCTCAAAGAGCGAAAAGACGCTTGATTTTTACAAGCATGCAGGCTACAACAGCACTGACAAGACCGCATTCATACAATGGCTGTAATAGAAACGACCGTCTCACAAAAAGTGAGGCGGTTTTTGTATTATCATATCATAAACCGGAACTATCAAAAAAGCAAATTACGTTTAGCTCTTTATATACAGCTGCGCCGGCTTTATTATGATTATCGTTTATCGTATAAAAAATATCATAATCATCGTTCGAGTATTCCTCTATATGAGTTTCTCTGTCATAATCATTGCTTGTTATATGTGCAGACTCTATCACATTAAGCTTTTTGATATACTCGTCAATATACTCCTTGTCAGCCTTGAAATACAAAGTTGCCGATTGCCAGCGCTTGCCTTCCATAAAAATCGAAAAATGCGCATCGTCAGCATCTGCTGGTATCGTGTCAGGAAAAAAATCTTTTATCACATTGGTGTTTGTTTTGTAGTGCTCGTATGTATAAAGCGGGCGATAGCTGACAACTCCCAAAGCAAATGAAAAAATCAAATATAAGAAAATGCAGAGCACTATGACCACAGCTGCCCGACATAGTGTTGCTAATGTTTTAACAGGATTTGCCGATGCAGTTTCGCCTTTTGGCTGATAACTATGAGCGGCGTTTTCTGTAGTTTTCCTTTTTGAGCAAAGTGAGTAAACCGCAAAACCGAACATCACCAGACTGAATGCAAGTTCTGTGGCTCTGAAAAACCAAAAGCCCTGTATCAGAAAAGCTACTCCAATAAGAGCAAATAATGCTGCAAAAACATATCTAAATCTTTTCCCCATTTCGCCGCACCTCTCGTAGCATTTTACATATTATAGCACAGCGCAATCAAAATTGCAAGAGTGAAAAGAGAACAGTGAAAAGTAAATAGTGAATAGTAAAAAAGACCGATGTAACTTCGTTACAAGTTACGACCCGCCGTTATACAAAAAAGCCGCCCTTGGAGACTTTCCAAAGGCGGTTTTGCGTGGTGCACGCTGTGCACTTGGCAGGGGCAGAAGGTTTCGAACCCTCGGCACGCGGTTTTGGAGACCGCTGCTCTACCAGCTGAGCTATACCCCTG
>CADAES010000001.1 GCA_902786975.1 uncultured Ruminococcus sp. | reverse complement strand
ATCTCACCATTCTTTGCTGTGTCGGCAAACTGTTGTGGGTATTCTCTTGGGAGCGTTGTCCTCAAATCTTCTTTTTAGACTCTTACATATTTTCGGCTGCCCTGAAACTTTTTGCCTGAACGAAAAATAAAAGCACAGACTCGATAGCTCAGAGACTGTGCTTTACGCTTCATGATATTTTGTTTATCCTGTTATTCAAGGCTCTCATCAGCACAGCCATTGCAAAGTCCATAAGCACGATGCATGCAAAAATAGCCATGCCCACGGGATAGCCCCAGTTCAGAAAGCCGTACCAGTCGTTTGTGTCGGGCCATTCTCCCTTTCCGTTTACAAGTATGTTCACAAGGTAGCCTATGCCATATAACACAGCGGGGAGCGCCGAAACGACTGTAAACTTAAACGGTATCTTTTTATCCGTCCTCAGAATGACAAATTCGATCACAGCGGTAAGCGGGAGTATAAGATGAAACCACAGATTTGCATTTTCATAAAGGTTAAGATCGGGGTACATCGGCGCAAGAAAAGCTGCAACTATCAGAAATGTCAGGGCGACCGCTGAAGCCGCTGTCAGTTTCAGCACGACGGGGAGCTTTTTCCCCAGCAGGTCACAAACAAGCCACAGCGCAGCAATTATCCCGCAGAACTCGTTTGACAAAACGGTAAAGTATTTCAGATTGGATATGCCCGACGACGCAAGGCCTTCGCCGTCGCCCTTATGTCTGAGCATAATGACCGTTCCTGTGACAGCAAAAGCGACTATGAGGATATTCAGCATCCTGCTTGACCAGATGCGGCGGTCTTTGGACACAGCTGCTTGTTCGTCCGTATGTTTCATCATATCACCTCTGTAAAGCTTAGTATGGTGTCATTATCCCCGCTGTTCAACGGGGGGCTGATATAATAATATCACATTTTTGCGTATTTTTCAAGGCTGTACTTGCCGTGCTGATCATAAAAAGTCCCCCGCTGCCGTTGAGACAGCAGCGAGGGTCGTTTAACAAGAACTATTGTCTTTTGATTTTTACACAACAGGCGTCAGCTGCCGGCTGCGCCCCGGTGAGGTTTGGCTTGTGAGCATTATTTCAGCGAGAGGCTTCTCACCTTTTCACGAAGCGGCAGAACGAACGGCGGTGATACCGAAAGCTCGTCGATGCCCATTCGCAGGAACGTTTCCGTCAGAGAAAGGTCAGCCGCAAGCTCACCGCAGATACCTATCCATGCATTGTTTGCGTGGGCGTTTTCAGCAGACATCTCTATAAGTCTGAGTATCGCCTCATGGTGAGTGTCAACGAACGGCTCGAGCTTTGCATTTTGTCTGTCGCAGGCAAGAGTGTACTGCGTGAGGTCGTTTGTGCCTACGCTGAAAAAGTCCACCATTGGTGCGAGCTTATCGCTGATGACAGCGGCGGCAGGAGTTTCTATCATTATGCCGAGCTCGGTCTTTTCATTGAAGCGTATACCGTCGGCTGACAGCTCGTTTCTGACCTGCTCGCACATATCAAGACACTTCTGTACTTCGCTGACGCTTGTTATCATCGGGAACATTATACCCAGCTCGCCGAACGCAGAAGCTCTGTACAGCGCCCGCATCTGTGTACGGAAGATATCGGGGCGTGTCAGACAGATGCGTATCGCTCTGAATCCGAGCGCAGGATTGTCCTCTTTATCGAGATCGAAATAGTCTATCTGCTTGTCGGCGCCGATATCGAGGGTACGGATTATTACCTTCTTCCCTGCCATGCTTTCAAGCACCTTTTTGTAAGCCTGGAACTGCTGTTCCTCGGTGGGATAGTCCTCGCTTTCGAGATACAGGAATTCGCTTCGGAAAAGCCCTATGCCGCCCGCATCGTTTGCAAGAACTGCACCTATTCCGCCTACTCCGCCGATGTTTGCAAAAATGTTTATCCTTGTGCCGTCGAGCGTGATGTTTTCCTTGCCCTTGAGTTCCAAAAGCAGCTGCTTTTTCTTGATGTCCTCAGCCTGCTTGTTTTCAAGGCGCTTGACAGTTTCCTCGTCGGGAGAAACGAAGACCTCTCCGGTATGACCGTCAACGCCGACAATACAGCCGTCCTCGAGCGCATCGAGGAACTCCTGTCCCGCACCGATAACAGCGGGGATATTCATATTTCTTGCAAGGATAGCGGTGTGGGAATTTGACGAACCGAAGGCTGTGACGAACGCAAGCACCTTGTCCTTGTCAAGCGAAACGGTCTCGCTCGGTGCAAGGTCATCGGCACAGACTATCATCTTTTCGTCCTGCACGGACGCACTTTCTCCGCTGCTCGTGAGGCAGGCTATCAGCCTGTTTGAGATGTCCTTTACATCAGCCGAACGTGCCTGCATATAGGCATCGTCCATATTTGCAAACATCTCGGCGAAATTGTCCGACGTCACCGCTACGGCATACTCCGCATTGACCTTCTGAGTTTCGATAATGCTTTTTATCGAATCGTTGTAGTCCTCGTCGTCGAGCATCATTATATGGATCTCGAATATCTCCGCATTGGTCTCCCCGACCTCCTTAAGAGCCTTTTCGTGGATCTGCGTGAGCTGTGCGACCGCAAGCTCCTTTGCGCTGTTCACACGTTCAAGCTCCTGCTCGGTATCCTGCACGGACACACGGCGGACTTCAGCCGCCTGCCTTTTAAATATCAGAGCCTTGCCAACAGCGACCGCCCCGTAAACTCCCTTGCCCTTGAATACAGCCATAGTCCGTCACCTGTCCTTTCAAAGAAAAATCAGAGGTTAGCGTTCATGAATTCCTCAATACCCTTTACAGCAGCGTCCTCATCGTCACCCTCGACTGTGAACTTCACGGTGTCTCCGCACTTTACGCCAAGTCCCATAAGCTTCATCAGCGCAGTCGCATTGATAGGCGGCTTGCCTTCCTTCTCGACGGTGACAGTGCTGGAATAGCCCTTGATAAGCTTAACAAGGTTTCCTGCGGGTCTTGCGTGGATACCTATTGCGTCCTTGATGGTGTAAGAAAACTCTTTCATAATGCTTCGTTCCTTTCGTTTACAAATTTATTTCCTGCATCTCACCGAGTGTCGGATATGATGCTATCGCACCTTTTTTCTGCACGCTGAGCGCACAGAACCTGTTTGCAAAGCCGAGGCTTTCAAGCAGCTCGTTTTCGGTCAGTTTTTCAAGCCCCTGCGGCTCACAGCACAGCTTTTGCAGCGACCACAGGAACGCACCCGTGAAGCCGTCGCCTGCGCCGGTCGTATCGACAGCCTTTACCTTCAATGCGGGGGAATAGGCTTTAACGCTTCTTGTGAAAGCATAAGCGCCCTTGCTGCCGCAGGTATAAAGCACCAGCTTTACGCCCTGCCCGAACAGCCACGATACAGCATTTTCTATGCTGTCCTCTCCGGTGACGAAGCTCACCTCGTCCTCGGAGAGCTTTACGATGTCGCTAAGCGGGATAAACTCCCTTACCGCACCGCACAGCGCCTGCTCGCTGTCCCAGAGGTTGAACCTGAGATTGGGGTCAAAGCTGACTATGCCGTTTCTTTTGCGCATAAGCTCTATTGCCCGCTTGTGCGCCTGCTTCATCGGGAAATCGCCTATCGAAACGCTGCAGAAGTGCAGAGCGAACACGTTGTCAAAGTAAGTTTCTTTGATGCTTTGTTCCTTGTAAAGCATATCTGCGCTCGGCTTTCGGTAGAATGAAAACGTCCTGTCGCCGTTTTGAGCGAGCGACACAAAGGCAAGCGCCGTGTTAGCCTCGTCGGTCAGCGAGATACAGGAGGTGTCCACCCCGACACGGTCAAGCTCGCCGATTATCTTGTGACCGAAAGGGTCGCTGCCGAGCTGGGTCAGCATTCGTGAGCTGCCGCCGAGTATCGAGAACGCCGCACATACATTTGCGGGCGCCCCGCCGACCTTTGGCGAAAAAGCCGTCACCTCGTCAAAATCACAGCCGTTCCTATCGGGGATAAAGTCGATAAGTGCTTCACCGATAGCGGCAAGTGTATTATTCATCGGATATCACCTCTATCCCGTCAAGCTTGTAGATCACAGCGTCTATACCGTCGGCTGTCAGCGAAAGCTCGGTGCTGTCGGGGTACATCCTGCTTGAAAGCACCTTTTCGCCGCCGTTGAGATACACCTCGACAGACGCCTTGTCTGCGATGATGCGTATGTCCTCGCAGCGCCCGAGCTGTGCATATCTCACCGTTCTTGCGCAGCCTGCGCTGTCGTTTGTAAATTCAAGCGAGAACTCGTTTCCCGACTTTTTCAGACGCAAAACATCTTTAAACTCTACTGTGAACTCGTCCTGCGTTGTTCCCGTTATCTCAAAAGGCAGCTGTGCTTTCACGGTTCCGCCGCTTCTTAGCCCGGCAGACTCTTTGCGCAGAGCCTGTAATTCTCTTACCGGCTGCTGGAGGATACCGCCGTCGGGCGATAGGGTCAGCTCACGAGGCAGCGTCAGACAGTGCTGCCACCCAAGAGCAACGGTCGGGTTCGTGTACGGTATGTCACCGATGCCTTCCCAGCCGATAAGTATCCTTCTGCCGTCGGGGGCTTTGAAAGTCTGCGGAGCGTAGAAATCAAAGCCGCAGTCCCATTCGGTATAAGTCCCTTTGTCGATATCCAGATAGCCCGAGCTGTACACGTTCTGCGAGAAATACTTTTCATGCTTCAAGCCCTGCGGGGAAATGCTCAGAAATCTCTTTGTGCCCAGAACGAACTCGTCGGGACACTCCCACATATAGCTGCAGTCGCTTCCCCATACGGTCTTTTCATATTTCCAGTTTTCAAGGTCGTCCGACACATACCGAAGCATGCAGCCCTTGTCATCAAGAGTCCTTGCGCCCAGCACCATATGATACTGGCCGTCCTCCTCCCACACCTTCGGGTCACGAACGTGGCAGGAACAGTAGTCGGGGTAGTCGCAGTTGCGCAGGAGAGTTCTCTTTTCACTCATATTATGCCCGTCCTGTGTGGTGACGAGGATAACGTTCGCTCCCCTTCCCGACGTTGTATAGTCGTGGTTGCCTTCCTCTTTTACGTTTCCTGTGTAGAACAGATACAGCGTATCGCCCTTTACGAAAGCGCTGCCCGAGTAGACACCGTTTCGGTCGTCGGGAGAATCGGGAAACAGCACCGTACCGGTGAATCTCCAGTGAAGCAGGTCTGCACTCTTCCAGTGTCCCCAGCACCTGCCGCTTTTTCCTTCGGCGCTTTCGGGCGAATACTGGAAATAAACGTGGTACTCGCCCTTGAAGAAGCACAGTCCGTTGGGGTCGTTGAGCCAGCCCTTGTCCGGCTCAAGATGGAGCTGTTGTCTGAGATCGTTTTTCATAAGTGCGGCTCACCGTCCTTCGGATCATTGTTTAGCCGTTTCTATCAGCTTGTCGAGGTAATCCACATCGCCGTCGGCTGCCTTGTGGATATCGCTGTAATCATCGGGATTTGTGATAATTACAGGTGTGATGACAGGATAGCCCTTGCTCTTGATAAGCGGTATATCAAAGGTTATCAGCGTCTGTCCCCTGGTGACCTTGTCGCCCTCGCTGACGTGCGCCTTGTAGCCCTCGCCGTTGAGTTCGACGGTATTTATGCCGACGTGGATAAGCATTTCCATTCCGTTGTCAAGCGTCAGTCCTATCGCATGGTGGGTATCGAACAGCGTGCTTACCTCACCATCTGCGGGAGCTACGACCTTGCCCTCGGTCGGCTCGACTGCTGCACCGACACCGAGAACGTCCGATGCAAACGTCTCGTCGGGAACGTCCGCCATAAGGATAGCCTTGCCCTTCAGAGGCGAATAAACGCAGTTATCATCATAGCTTGCAGCGGGCTTTGCTTCAACAGCAGGTACCTCAGCGGGCGTTTCGGGAGCGGGGGCAGCCTGTGCAGCCTCCTCTGCGGGGTCCTTGAAAAGCATCCACGAAAGTCCGAATGCAACTGCGGAAGCAACAGCGAATGTGAGCAGATAGCCTACTATGCTGTCGGTGGTGATAAGGAATCCGAAGATACCTGTTACGCCGTTAGCGGTAGCATAAACGTTCATTATCGAAGCGACAGCCGCACCGCACGCACCGCCGACCATACCGGCGATAAGCGGTTTTACGTAGCGCACGTTCACACCGAATATTGCAGGCTCTGTTATGCCCATAAATGCTGAGAGCGATGCGGGCAGAGCCATTGACTTTGTTTTCTTGTTCCTTGTTTTGAGAGCTACCGCAAGTGCAGCCGCACCCTGTGGTCGGAGCGTAAGCCGCACCCATAAGGAACGAGCCGATGCCGAACGGTATCGAGATGAGCCACTGTGCGCCCGAAAGCACCCACGATTCTATCTGCGAGAACACAGGTCCGATAACTGTCATCGTGAGGAAGCCTGTTATCAGTACCGATACAAGCGGTGTAACGAACAGATCGAACATCTCGGGGACTTTCTTGTGCAGCTTCTTTTCTATCACCGAAAGCAGCAAAACTGCGATAACTACGGGGATAACGTGACCCTGATAGCCCGTTGCGCGGATATCCCACAAGCCGAACCACGACCACAGCGTCGGAAGATCCTTGCCGTCGCCGACAGACCAGGCATTTATCAGATTCGGGTGTATCATTATCATTCCAATGACTGCGCCGAGGTAAACATTCGCACCGAAGATCTTTGCCGCACTTACAGCGATAAGTATCGGCAGGAACGTCAGAGCCGCATTTGAGAAAATATCCAGAAGCTTGTAAATCTGCGAATCAGCCATTGACGGGAAGGCTCTTGAAAGACCGCCGAGCAGTCCGCACAGCAGACCCGTTGCAACGATAGCGGGGATTATCGGCACGAAGATATCGCCCAGCGTCTTGACCGCACGCTTATACCACGGAGCCTTTGCCGCAGCTGCTTTCTTAACGTCGTCCTTTGAAGCCGCCTCAACGCCCGCCATTTTAATAAACTCGTCGTAGACCTTGTTGACCGTGCCCGTTCCGATTATGACCTGCAGCTGTCCCTGCGCTTCAAATACGCCCTTGACGCCGTCGATGTTCTCCAGAACGGATTTTTTCACCTTTTCGTTGTCTGCGATGACAAGCCTCAGACGTGTTGCACAGTGGGCTGCACTTGCAAGATTGTCCTTACCGCCTATCGCATCGAGAATTTGCGCCGCACACTTGTTATAATCCATAGTCCTCACCCTTTCAGAAGTAAACAGCAAACTGAAACAGTATCAAACAGTATGTGATACCGATTTCATATCGTGGCTTTATTATAACATACTTCTGTGCGGCTGTCTATTGACATAAACAAAGAATTTTGTGCCTGCTTTTGGTTAGTTTCACACAATTTCACTTCATAAGTTTGTGCAAAACGTTGATTTTAGTTTTCCTTTGCGGTAGATTCTCTTTCAACGATATCGTATTCAAGCTGGAGTATCCTGTGTACCTGCGAGCTCGACTTCATTTCGGAGAGCAGCATCTTTGCGCCCTCGATACCCGCTGTTTTGTAATGCAGGTGCACCGTTGAAAGCGGCACGTACAGTACCCTGCCGAAGCGGGAATCTCCTATCCCGCCTATCATCACGTCGTTCGGGACGCTGATGCCGTTTTCACGCAAATAGAGCATAGCGCCCGCCGCAATATTATCGGTGGCGCAGAATACGCAGTCGGGCTTCAGCCGATTGGAAAACAGCCTCTTGGCCTTTTCATACCCCGACTCCATACTGAATTTCGCAGTCTCGCAGTATTTCGGGTCTACCGTCAGCCCCGCTTCGGCGACAGCCCTTTCATAGCCCTTTCTGCGGTCCTCTCCCGCAGCCTTGTCATCGGGATTTGCGCCGATGAACGCAGGGCGCTTCACACCCTTTGAGAGCATAAGCTTTGTCATGCTGTAGGCTGCGCCGAAGTCGTTGTGGCAGACGCAGTTATAGCCTTTGAGCTGCTGCCCGATAATGACCACAGGCACTCTCATCTTCGCAAGCAGCGAACGGTGAAGGTCGGTGAACACGCTTGCGAGCAGTATCACGCCGTCGACACGGTTTTGCCTGAAAAGCTCCAGCGAGCTTATCTCACGGTTATAGTCGTTCGCCGTGTTGACAAGCAGCAGTTCAAAGCCCTCCTTGCCGAACACCTCGCTGATGCCCTCGGTGACACGGGAGATGCTCTCGCTCGAAAGCTTGGGCAGTATCACGCCAATAAGCTTAGTGACCTTCGAGCGCACCGTTCTCGCCGAATAGCTGGGCACATAGCCCGTCCTTTCAAGCGCAGCTTTTATCTTTTCCTTTTTATCTTCCGCAAGGTATCCGTCGTTGAAATATCTGCTGACCGCCGAAACTGAAACCCCTGCTTCCTTTGCAAATTCCGAAATATTCATAACAGAGCCTCCGCCTTCTGTGACATTGATTTCATATATTATACCACATTGGTATCAATTTTTCAAGGGGTTCTTCTGCATTTTTACGCAAAAAAGAGATAAGAGCCGAAAGCTCCTACCTCTGTGCAGTATGCGTGTGTGCGGTCACATTTCTGTTAAGTGCGCAGCGGCTTTGTTATCTTGCGATGAATACCGCTGTGCTTCGGCTTTGCAGCGTTACGGGTCCTCTGTCGGCTAGCTTTTTGTGCATATTGAATTTGTCCGTGAACGAGTCGAATTCTGCGTACCATTTCATTCCCTGCGGGATTATCGGGAGCATAAAGTCGTGCGCTTCCCAATGTGCGTTGACCGCAACATAGATAAAGCTGTCCTTTTTGCAGCCGTGCTTATTTCTGTCCTGTGCGTACATATAGCCAAAGGTAAGTGTCGGTGCTGACATATCCAGAGCCCATGGCTCGCAGGAATGGAACGACACCTCGGGATACCCCGTACCGTTATGGGCTGTGTCAAACTCCCTGCTGGTGATGACGGGGCTTGCTTTTCGCAGAGCTATCAGCGCTTTCACATAGCCGAAGATATCCTTGTGCTTTTCAAGGTCGCTCCAGTCCAGCCACGCTGTTTCGTTATCCTGGCAGTAGGCGTTGTTGTTTCCGAACTGCGTGTTGGCGAACTCGTCGCCCGAAAGCAGCATAGGAGTTCCCCGGCTCGTCAGCAGTATCGTCAGGGCGTTTCGCATCTGGCGCATACGGAGTGCATTTATCTGTGGGTCGTCCGTTTCTCCCTCTGCGCCGCAGTTCCAACTGTCGTTGTCCGAGCAGCCGTCACGGTTATCCTCTCCGTTTGCTTCGTTGTGCTTTTCGTTGTACGAAACGAGGTCGTAAAGCGTAAATCCGTCGTGACAGGTAACGAAATTTACAGACGCCGAGGGACTGCGCCCGTCATACATATCCTGCGAGCCGGCTATCCTCTGATAAAGCTCGGGAGCCTGCTCTGCGCCGCCCTTGATAAACCTTCTCAGGCAGTCACGGTAGCGCCCGTTCCACTCCGACCAGCGCCGCCACGAGGGGAATGTGCCGACCTGGTAAAGCCCGCCTGCGTCCCACGCCTCAGCGATGAGCTTACACCTGCCCAGCACAGCATCTCTTGCGATAGATTCTATCAGCGGCGGCATCATCATCGGTGCGCCGTTCTCGTCTCTCGTAAGGATAGACGCAAGGTCAAATCTGAATCCGTCGATATGGTAAGCCCATGCCCAGTATCTCAGGCAGTCGAGGATACAGCCTCTGACGACGGCATTGTTGCAGTTCATCGTGTTGCCGCAGCCGCTGAAATTGTAATACTGTCCGTCGGGCGTGAGCAGATAATAGGTACGATTGTCTATGCCACGGTATGATATATACGGTCCGTTCTCGTTTCCCTCTGCGGTGTGGTTGAATACCACATCGAGTATGACCTCGATCCCGTTGCGGTGAAGCGCCATTATCACGTTTTTAAGCTCGTCCGCTTCAAGCCCTATCGGTGCGGAAGCCGCATAGCCCGCTTTCGGTGCAAAGAAATCAACAGTTGAATAGCCCCAGTAGTTGTAAAGCTTTCTGCCATTTATCTCACGGTAGTTCTCGAACTCATCGAACTCAAATATGGGCATCAGCTCAATGCAGTTCACACCAAGCTCTTTCAGATAAGGTATTTTTTCATAGATAGCCGCAAACGTTCCCGGGAACTTGACGCCGCTTGATCTGTGACGGGTAAAGCCCCTGACGTGCATCTCATATATCACAAGCTCGTTCATCGGGATATCGGGCGGAGTCACTCCCTGCCAGTCGTAATCCTCATAGATCATCTGACCACGCTGCTGGAACGGGTCGCTCCTGTCACGCCCTGCGCCCCACACGCTTCGCCCCGAGACAGATTTTGCGTAAGGGTCGAGAAGCGGCTTTGTCTTATCAAACATCAGGCCTCTTTTCGGATCGTATTCCCCGTCGAAGCGGTAGCCGTACTCGGTCGTTTCGGTGTTTATCCCGAACACCATCATCGTATAGACGTTGCCGATACGGAATTCCGGCGGGAAAGGTATCTCAACAAACGGCTCCCCTGCGCTGTGATGATACAAAAGCAGCGTACAGGATTCCGCTTCCTTTGAAAAAATGCTGAAATTGACTCCTCCGTCGGTGATAGTCGCACCGAATGGGAAAACTCTGCCCACGCAGTATTCAAGATCACCGATCTTGTGAGTAGGGAAAGTATCTATCTTGTCCATAAATCCTCCTGACGTCTCAAACAGAAAACCCCTTTTATTATAAAGCCTTTTGACCCTGTTGTCAATAACGGGACAGGTGTACTGCCTGCAAAAGCCGTTCCGGCTGCGTCCGGCAAAGGCATGGCACCCGGCAGGAAATGATCTGCGCACAAATACCGCATACCGCCGCACGCACCAAACGGCACAAAAAAGCCGACCTCGCTTGGGTCGGCTTTCGCTTTTGTGTTTGGTTTTTGCGGGTCTAAAGCTCTGTCATTCCCTCTATCCCAAGAGCGCACATACGCTTTATCCTGCCTGCGTTTGAAAGCTCCGCAAACTCCTTGCTTTCAGACCACCTTTCAAGCCCGTATGCAGCTTTTCGGGCAATTTCAGCCACCGCCTCGGTCGTCTGCTCGGACAGCCCATTCGTATAGACCCGAAGCCTTCCGCCGCTTGTTCCGATAAGTCCCATAAAGCGCAGGAACCATTCGGCTTTGTAATACCCGAATGCGTCGTGGATACCAATAAGGTCAGCCATAAGCTCATCGTGCAGATTATTGTTTGCGATTGCGTAAATCTGCTTGGTGAAAAAGTGAACGCACTCGTGGCTTCTGCGTATAACGACAGACTTTTCTGCCCACTCGCTCTCACCGAGCCCGAGCTCGTCTGCGGAAACATTGCTGTAAGGCTTTGACGAAAGGATCATGAACCTTGTACTCTCGCTTGAAATGAACGATGCGCCCATCTGAGCTATCATATCCTCGTCGGCTTGCCTGTCCTCATAAGATAGGGCTATGACGAGCTGCTCAAAATCATTTCTGTTTTGTGCGTATATCACCGGTATCTTTCCTGCGAACGAATTGTATATCTCGATGCGCACACCTTCCGGCGACTCGAATTTTATCGGATGCTCATGGCAAAGCCTGCTGTTTATTACCGAAGCGGCGCCGAAGACCAGCGACAGTGCGTACAGGTTTTCCCAGCTTCTTATCAATCCGCTGTCCGTCTGCGCTATCTCGCAAGCCTGCGCATATCTGTTTTTTATGTATCCTTCATATTCCTTATCGGGCATTTTTCTTCCTCTTTTTTGGTGTATGCGTCTTTCCCGAATCGGCTATTTCCTCAGATACGCCGCTGAAACGGGGAAATCGAAATAGGTGTCCGGGTATGGCTCGTCTTTGAGCATAAAGTGCCACCACTCGCAGTCTATCGGCTCAAAGCCGCCCCGCACCATTGCTTCTTGCAGTATCATTCTGTTTTCATACTGCTGCTGTGTAACGTCACGGCAGTCGGGGTGAGAAAGCTCGCTGAACAGGTCAAACGGGCTGCCCATATCGACCTCTTTACCCGTTTTCATATCAAGCAGCGTAAGGTCAACGGCGCTGCCTCTGCTGTGACTGGACTTGCTTGCTATATAGCCCTTCACAAAAAGCTCCTGCTTATCAAGCTCGGGATAGAAATACTCCTTCATTCTGATATCCCTGTCCTCTATCCCCCACAGCACGAACTGCTTTACGGAACGAGCCGGACGGTAGGCATCAAACACCTTCAGACGGTAGCCCTGAACAAAAAGCTCACCGCTGACCGAGCGCAGCGCTCTTGCAGCCTCGGCTGTCAACAGCGCACAAGGCTCCTCGTAACCGTTTATACGCTCGCCGATAAAATTGTAGGTCGAATAATACCGTATCTCCTGTACTATTTCGGGAACGGCATCTGCAAGAACGACAAATCCCGAAGGATCCATAGTTACATCGCTGCTGTAAACCTTCATCGTATCCTCCATTCAAAGTGACTGCGCTCATTTCAAAGACAAAGCAAGCATAGTCAGGTCATCGAACTGATCTGCGTCATTCACAAATTCTCCGACCGAGGCTGCTATATCGCCAAGCAGCTTGTACGGGTCTTTACCCTTATGGTCATTCAGCGCCCGGAGCAGTCTGTCCGTGCCGAACATCTGATGCTCGCTGTTTTCCGCCTCGGGAACACCGTCGGTGTAAAGATAGAGCATACCGCCCTTTTCGAGCTGGATCTCATACTCAGAGTAGCTCATGCCCTCCATTCCGCCGATAACGAAGCCGTGTACGTCCTTGAACAGCTCGTAATCTCCGTCGGGCTTCATAAGCATCGGGAATTCGTGACCCGCATTTGCAGCGGTTATCTTTCCTGTGGATATTTCAAGCACGCCGAACCACACTGTTACGAACATATCCTCCTTATTGTTCATACAGATAGTGTTGTTGGTCTGCTCCAGCACCTGTGCGGGCGAATAGCCCATCATAGCATAGTTCTTGATGAGTATCCTTGTCATCATCATAAACAGCGCTGCGGGAACGCCCTTGCCCGAAACGTCTGCCATTACCATACCGAGATGGTCGTCATCTATCAGATAGAAGTCGTAGAAATCGCCTCCGACCTCCTTTGCGGGGGTCATCGTTGCGTAGATATCGAACTCGGGTCTGTCGGGGAATGCGGGATAGATATTGGGCAGCATATCCGCCTGTATCTTTCTTGCAAGCTCCAGCTCCGTGCCGATACGTTCCTTTTCCTTGGTTATCCTGGTAATGTGCTCAATATACTCCTTGGTCTTTTTGGAAAGCTCGTCGAATGACTCTGCGAGCACCTCTATCTCGTCCTTGGTCTTGTAGGTGTCCTTCATCTCAAAAAGCTTGCCCGTCTGGCCTCCGCAGACTATATCCTCGGTCATGGACTCTATCGGTCTGACTATCTTTCCTGCCATCCACAGAGCGCTGAAAGAACCCAGAACCATCAGCAGGACTATCATCCATTTAGTGGTCAATGCCGACATTGAGGCAGCGTCATTGAACGAATCGCTCGCTTCCTTGTTTATGCGTTCGTAATCTTCAAGCATCGTCTGCGTAGGCTTTTGTGTCACAGACTTATCCACGAGCGTTACCACAGCCCAGCCGACCGTGTCCATTGACGCACCTGCCGCATAGTACTCCTTGCCGTCTATCGTAAGCTCAGTGAGCTTTGTCTGCTCCTTGAGTGCTGTTGACACAAATTCGGCAAGCGCCTTATTGCTGCTGTTTCTAAGGTCCTCGGCAGTTTCCGAGGTCTTTACATGCAGCTCTCCGTTTTCCACGGTAGAGAATATGACCTGTCCTTTGTTGCTGACAACGCAGATCTCGCCTGACTGCTTTGATGCCCTTTGTACATAATCGGCTATAGAATCGAGGAACAGATCGGCTCCTACGACGCCGACAAGCTTTCCGTTTGCGTAAACGGGTGCAGAGCAGGTCACGCACAGCTTTCCCGTATAGGTGTCCTCGGAAATGCCCGAGAAGACAAGCTCCTTTTGTTCAGCGGCATTCTTGTACCACGGCCTTTCACGGACGGGGAACGGCAGCTGCTTTCCGCTGCTGTCAAATTTATTTGCCGAATGTGTATCGACAGCAAGGTGTGTTCCGTCTGCAAGACCTATATAACAGTTGGTTATCCTCGGCGAATTCTGGAGCATAGCTATCATTGTATCGCTCATGTACGATGCGATCCCGAGGTACTCCGAATGTGCATAATCGACGCCGCTTTCCCAAAGCACCTGTGCTGTGACCTTGCCCTCGTTCAGCGCATCGGGAGGGCTGAACGAATGCGGCTTAACGCTGTCCTTGTGCTCAAACAGCCCCTTTGCAAGAGTCTGCAAAGTCATAACGCTGCTTTTGGTGTCGGCAAACATATCGTCTGCGATATACGCCTGAAGCGCTGTCGTTTTGACCATCGTGCCGTCGACGACCTGCTGCATCGTTTCTCCCGAGACCTGCTTTATAGACTGCTCCTGTTTTTCGTTGGCTTCGTTGACCGTCTTTGCGAGCTTTCTGCTCTGATAGAACGATACCGACGCAAACACAGCAACCATTGCAAGCATAAAGATAAGGACAAGGTTTAGTATCTTCTGATGAAGTCCGCCGAGCTTGATACCAAATACCTTTTTCATTCACCTCACCCTTTCAAGGCTTTTTTGATCGTAAGGATATTGTGTCCGTCACGGTATTCATAGATAACATCGTCCATACTCTGCTTTACCATAAAGATACCAAGTCCGCCTATCTGCCTTTGCTCGGCAGAAAGAGTGATATCGGGATCCTCCTTGGCAAGCGGGTCATAAGGTACTCCGTTGTCAATAAAGGTTATGTCCACAAATTTGTGTTCATCGTCAACGTTGACTCTGACCGTTGCGGGACCTTCCCCGGGGGAATAGGCATAGCTGGCGATATTCACGAATATCTCCTCAACGGCGATGTCGATCTGCATCTGTATCTTCATAGGGCACTCCGCCTTTTCCAGACGCTCGTCAACGAAAGCCATAACGGTATCAAGGTTTTCGGTTTTTGCAAGTATGTCCAATGTGTTCATTACTGTCACTTCCTGTTCTCAAAATAGCTGTCTATTTCCTGTCTTGCGTGAGCAAGGATATCTTCCGTGTCTGCGCCGTAAATGTCAAGGCCCTCCGCCTTGAACATCACCGTTTCCTTTATGCCGTAAAACGTCTGTGCCAGCGCTTTTACATAGCCGAAGCCGTACTCTTCGCTGTATATCGGGCCGCCTGCGGTGGTGATATACACAAGCGTTTTCGCTTTGCACAGCCCGAACGGTTCACCGCTTGAATTATAGTCAAATGTCAGCCCCAGCACGTTGATATGCTCAAAATACTGTTTGAGCGATGCGGGAAACGACAAGTCCCACAACGGTGCCGCAATAACTATTATATCAGCCTGTGCAAACTGCTTTGCGGGGAGAAAAACTTTGTCCTGAAAATCGCCCGAGGCGCTTGCGGCGGTACGCATCCGGATAAACTCCTCATCGACCGTCGGCAGTCCGAGCAGATGCGGTCTGACCTCGGTACAATCCCCGCCGAGCTTTGAAAGAAAATACTGTGCGAGCCCGGCTGTCCGTGAGCCCTTTCGCACTGTCGTATCAACATACAGAACATTCACCTTACAGGTCACCTCCCGAACCTATCACAGCGTGAGCGTGAGGTTGTTAAGCCCCAGCGAGTTGACGTAGTTTGCGTCCTTTACGAGCTTCATTACCATTCGTATACCGATATGGGAGGCAGGGTCGTCGTCCTTGTGCAGTTCAAGGTACTTAACGGGGTCGAAGTTCATACAGTTGTCCCTTATACGAAGCACGGGGGCACCGCCCTTTATCATCACCCTTATATCTATGCTGTGGTCTTTTTTGCCCTTGAATCCGTGAACAACGATATTGTTCGCCATTTCCTCGGTGCTGAGTGCGATGAGATTGGATATCTTCATGCTAAGCCCGTGGGAGATACAGAAATCCGCCGCCTTCTGTGAAACATCAACGACATCTTCCTGCTTGACTATCGAAGCCTCAAAGCAGTCTTTCTCGTCGATACCGAATGTGTCAGAAAGCATAGCAAAGCTCTGCGTATTGAATGAAGCCTTTTTGTTTGCGGCAAACACAGCGAGCACGATGCATATCAGAGTGATCGTTTCGCCGCAGACAAATCCAAGCCACACGCCTGTTACGCTGAAAAAGCGGCTTAGCACAAAGGCAGCAAGTGCCGTGAGCGCAAAGTTCTGAAAGACGGATATAGTCATCGTGGCTTTTACTCTGCCGATGCCCTGGAAATAGTTTTTGAAGCTTGTGTTGAGCGCACAAGGAACGAGCGACAGCACAAACAGTCTGAAGCCTGCGACCGCCATGTCCTTTGCCTCCATATCCGTAAGGAACAGCGTGACCATAGGCTTTGCAGCCGCCAGCACGATGAGGGTGACAACAGAACAGATGAGGACGCCGTAATAGCACATTACCCTGACGAGCTGTCTGAGCGAGGTCCTGTCCTCGTCGCCGAAGAATATCGACGACAGCGTGAGCGTTACCGCCGCAACGCCAGACGAGAACGCATAGCATATGTTTCCGACGGTCGATATTACCGAATAAGCCGCAACTGCGTGCTTTCCCTGAACATCGAGCAATATCTTGTTGAGGACGAACGTCAGCAGCACGAGGCTGACCTGGTTTATCAGCGTAGGGACGCCGTCTTTTACCATTCTTGCGCAGACCTTAGCTTTGACAAGCCCGAGCCTGAATTTGAAAATACAATCCCTTTTGAAAAAGTATGCAACGCCGATGACAAATGCGATATAGTAGCTTATGCTCGAAGCAAGTCCCATTCCGAACGTGCCCTGCTTGAACACCGTAACGTTGAGGATATCCATAGCGATATCTCCGACCGTCATAAGTGCGACAGCGACCACGAGCCTTATCCTGCTGCCGGACATCTGCATATACGGCACCATTATCTGTGCGGCGATAAAGGCAGGTGCGCCGATAATAAAGCCACGCAGGTAATCCTTTGTGAGCGTGAACACCTCGTTGTCGGCAGAAGGTTTGCCTGCACCGAGCAGCGTACAGATCGGGTCGGTAAAGCACAGTACCACGATCATGCCTACTACCGAGATCAGCGCCGCAAGCACGACCGAGACAGTAAAGCACGCATCTGTGCCGTCCTTGTCGCCGCTACCCATAGTCTTTCCGCACATTACCTGAACGCCTGCCGAGATAAGGCAGCCGAGTGCGGCAAACACCAGCAGCACGGGTGTTGCAAGACCGTAGGCTGTCATCGAGTCAACGCCGAGATAGCGCCCTATCATCATGCTGTCGATAAGCATACAAAGCGTGACGGTCATTGATGACAGTATCTGCGTCAGCAGCATTTGTTTAAAAAGTTTTTTTATCATTTTTTATTATCCTTTATAAAATAATATTATCACTTTAAATTTTAGCAGATTTCCGAACGAAAGTCAATGAAAAATGCCATACGCCGTGAGCTTTGCCTTTCGGCGGTGAAGCGATGACTGACGCTGTATATCTGTATAAAAATAAAAAGCCCGTTGCCCCGAGCTTTATTATTTGCGGTCACGGCTGACAGCGCCCGACCGCTTCTTAGAATTGCATAACTTTGCCGCTTATCCGGCAGGAGGCTGTATCAGAAGTTCTTGAAGACCGTTATATCTATCTTCCCGCCGAGGACTCCTACCGTTACCTCATCGGCTAAATTGGCGATTATCGACTTCTCCAGCTCGTCCCAGTCCTCGCTGTACGACTGCTGTGTGTCCTCATCGCTAAAAGCGTCTTTATATGCCTCCAGCGACCAGAACGCTTCCCTGTCGGTTGATGCAAGTCCCCTGCTCCACACACCGTAGGAATCGTAATCTGCGATGTTCTCGTTGTTTCCCAGCAGGCTCTCGACCGCAACGGCTATCTTTCCGAGAATGCCCTTTGCAGCTGCGTTCTTTCCGCTGGTGGATACCGAAAGTATCTTGTTCACATCGTAGTAACGTGAATTGTCAACGCTCACGCTAAGATGCAGCTCGGCTCTGTTTTCCCCGACCTCTATCCAGAACTTGCCCGCACCGTAGGAAAGCAGCTGAGGGAGCATACAGATAAGCTCCTCTGAAAGCAGTCTGAGTCTGAGAGTCGTCTTTGAGTCAAGACCGATGTACTCCGCTGCCGCTTCCGCTTCCTGCGGTATGAACCTGTGGTCGTCCTGTGGGTCTTTGAGAATATACTCTTTTAGCTTCATTGTTTTCTCACCCGATATAAGTTGATATGCGGTGCTTCAAAGGGGTGCTCTGAACAAGCTCCCTCAGGCATCAGCCCGCAAAACGGACAGTCTGCCGCCTTTCAGCCCGCAGCCCGGATCATAGGTCTCACTTTATGTTGAGTATCCTTGAAAATCCTGTGATCTCGAAAATTTCCATTATATCGTCGCTGACCTTGCACACCTCAAAGGTACCGCCCTTTTTAGCCATAGCCTTGTGAGCGCTGAGAAGTACTCTGAGCCCTGCGGAAGAAATATATACGAGCTTCTCGCAGTCAAGAGATACCTTGTCGGCATCTGTCATAACATTTTTTATCTCGTTTTCCAGCTCCGGAGCTGTTGTAGTATCGACCCTGCCTTCTACCTGCATTGTTACAGCAGACGCATTATCCTTCTTAACGGTAACATTCATAGTAACACCCTTCTTTCAAAAATATCGGAACTTTTCATACTGGCGGCACGAGCCGCCCGGATACTGCCCTGCGGCTAACAAAACGACAAGGCAATATGTTTAGAATAATTATAACTCATTATCATTTTAAAAACAACCAAAAAGCCTTCTGTTCACAAAAAAATTACATTTCAGCCCCTTGCTTCTCACGGACAGCCGTTTCCTTTATCGTGCAAGGTCAGGCAGTAAAGGCTGTCGAGGAAGTAGATGATTAAGCACAGAACGCTGAACAATACAAACGGCCGCAGGGCAGATCGCCTTGCAGCCGGTATTTTTTGTTGGATCAAGTCTATCTTGCTTTTCTTTCGGGGAATTTCTGATAGTATTCCTGCTTGTTCCTGTACATATCCTCGTCTGCTTTGCGCATTGCATCACGGACATCGAGCCCCGATTCACAGTACCACTTGCCGACCGCAAACGAGATGTTCCCGGGAGCCTGCGAGCTTTTCCTGAGCTTGTTTATCAAAGCATCAAAATCCTCTCTGCTTATATCCGGGATGATCACCACGAACTCGTCGCCGCCCGCACGGTAGACATCATAGTCCTTGAATACTTCCTGAAGGTGCAGAGCCGCCTTTTTAAGAAGCAAGTCGCCCGCAGAGTGCCCCTGCGTATCTTTCATCAGCTTCAGACCGTTGAGGTCTGCAAACACGACTCCGTAAGGGATATCCAGCTCCTCAGCTCCCGAAACGATGCTTGTTACACGGTTGTTCATAGCGTTGCGGTTCTTTACGCCTGTGAGCAGGTCGGTATAGCTGATATGCTCCAGCCTCTTCATAAGCTTGTAGCTTGCTATCTCAGACGAAAGGAAAAACGTGGTCAGCTCCAGCGTTTCCTTGATGCGCATAGCATTCTCCGTTGCGAAATTCGTCGCCCAGATAAATCCAAGCACCTCACCGCTGTACCTCAGCGGGAACAGCACCACGCTGTCAACGCCTGCTTCTTCAAGAGTCAGATACCATGGATTGTTTATCTTGGATATATACTCCATATCCTGCCGGTTTTTGATGATAAGACAGTCACTGCCCCCGATAGTGTCGAGCCACGAAACAGCGATGTCATAGAAATTCACGAACTGGGTCACGGTCTTTATGACGCTTCCCTCTCTCATGCTCTTGGCGAGCATCTTATATGTGCCCGAATTGAAATCTATCAGCATCAGCGAGCAGACCTCAGCCTTACAGATATGGCGGACGTCCTTGATGATATCATTCATCGTTTTTTCAAAGTCGTCCGTGCCGTGAAGTCTGATACAGGTCTTTATAACGTCTGACGATATCTGCAGGGACTCGGTCGTCAGCAGATTGAGGTCGGCGGTGTTTGCGAGCTTTGTCGTATATGTGCAGTAGCACAGGTCGCCTTCCTCATAGTCTATCGGCATAACGAACACGTTGAACCAGAGGTCGGGATTGTTCATATGGACGTATGTATGTATCGGCTTTTTCAGAACAGCCGAATTGTAGCAAAGATCCTCAAAGCCGAGGTTCTTCGGAGTGTACTTTTCATAGAGGCTGTTCGGCACGAATTTTTTGTCGATTATCTGCGGGGCATTATCGTAAACAGGGTGCTCTATCAGGTCAAGATACTTCCTGTTGCCCGTAACGATCCTTATTTCGCCGTATCCGGCATCTGTTTTCTGAACGGAGATTATGCTTGTTATGGTTTCAAATCCGTCAGCAAATTCCTGAAAGTTCATGGAGCATCCTTTCCGCATCAGCGAGATCTGTTGTTCGTTCAAACACCGACCGTCAGCAAGCCTGACACAAGCCGGGCGGAACGTTCTTTAGCTGCATAATTACAATTAATTATATCACATTTTTTTACGCTTTTCAAGACTTGACCGCTGTAACATCTCACAAATATCAAGTGTGCTGTTTATCGATTTTTGCCATATCGGCTTTGTCGATTTTCAAAAGCACCTTGCGGATCCTCAACAAAAAGGAGCAGCATATCCTGCTGCTCCGAAAGTATCATATTCTGCCGAAAGACTGTCAGCTGACTGTTTCGCTTTCCTTTTCGGCTTTGTCTGCCTTTTCGCTCGGTCTGCGTCCGTAGCCGTAGCCGTAGCCGTAACCGTAGCTTCCGTAGCCGTAATCCTTGTACTTGTATTTGTATCTGTACTTGTAGTTGTAGTAATACGAACGGTGGTTGTGGTGGACATCGTTCATAACGAAGCCCAGCATATTTGCCTGAGCGAGGTCTATCTGCTTCATACAAGCAGAAAGCTCCTCGTGCGTAGTGATAGCATATCTCAGGACAAGCAGGATACCGCTTATGGAATCCTTCATTACCATAGCGTCACTTACGACATTGATAGGAGGAGTATCAATGATGATGTAGTCATAGTTGCTCGAAAGCACATCAAGAAGCTTCTTGAACTGTTCCGATGCGAGCAGCTCGGAAGGGTTCGGCGGGATAGGGCCTGCGGGAAGCAGGTCAAGGTTGCTGATAACGTTGCTTCTTATCGAATTGGACACTGTCGATTTCATTATGATAAGAGTTGAAAGACCCTCGGTGTTCTTGACCTTGAAGGTCTTGTGCTGAACAGGCTTTCTCATATCCGCATCTATCAGCAGAACGCTGCTGTCGGTCTGTGCAAGAGCGATAGCAAGGTTAGCCGCAGAAGTGGATTTACCTTCGCCCGGGTTAGGGCTTGAAACTGCGATTATCTTCTTTTCCGATGTTGCTATGGTGAACAGGATATTCGTTCTTATCGACTTATAGCTCTCGACAACGTTGAAAGGAACGTTTGCATTGGTGAGCAGTCCTCTTGCGCCGGAGCTCTTCTGGCTCTTGCCCTTTTTCTGCTTGCCTTCCTCAAACTGCTGTACCTCGCCGATAATTGCCTTTTTGTACTTTTTGCCGACAGCATCGGCGTCTTTGATAGTGTTATCATAGAAGTCCAGAAGGAAAACAACCGCCGAAACAAGGATAAATGCCAGACCCATACCGATTATGGTGTTCCTTGTTTTGTTGGGCGAAACAGGCTTGTCATAGATCTTTGCCTTGTCGATAGTGTTTATCGAGCCTACGCCTACGGCTTCCGAAACGTATTTCGGAGCGACTTTGGTGAGGTCGTTGCATATAGCCGCAGATATCTCTGCGCTCTTGGTCGTTGCAACTACCTTAACGGCAGATGTATCCGTAACAGAGCTTATCGCAAGGCAGCTCCTGATATCAGACGGAGAGATGCGTCCCTCGGAATTGATGCTGAACACGTCTGTCAGGCTGTCTCTCTCATACTCCTCAAGGAGCAGGTCGCAAACGGCGTTCATTACCGCATCGTCCTTGAGCACTTCCATATATGTATTAACAAGCTGTTTGGAATTGGTGATGTTGTTTACATTGTTCGCATCCTCGGAAATCCCCGTGTAGCTCTGCACATACATCGTTATATGCGATGAGTATTTCAGCGGGAGCATCAGCTTTGATATACTGAAAGCTGCGATACCGCCGCAAAGCGTAACTATGACGATGAGCATCAAATGGCTCCACAGTAAATAGAACAGATCTTTGATAGAATAAGAATCCTTCATCTCTTTCCCAGTACCCTTTCCTTATAATTGCTGATTTATGGCAAAAATGTTAATGTAATGTCAATTCTTATTTGCAATACGCCAAATGTAATTATACTACATAGTCCGACACAATTCAAGTACATTCGATGAAAATTCATAAAATTGGCATTTTAAACAAAAGAGCTTTTTATTTTTTTCTTGTTGTGGTGTATTTTACGGCGCAGCGTTTCCGTTTTTTTCCTTGCATGCGGACAGGACAGCTTCTTTCAGCAATTTACTGGATATAAGCACATAAATAATTGTCAAACAGTTGAAAAGTGCGGGCAAACGTGATATAATGTCATTAAGTATATGCATGAGCCGATAGTTTTGTTTTTCGGCTTTGAAAAATACAAGGCGTTTTGTACCGACAGGGCGTTTAAAAAAGAAGGGTCTAAAGTGAACAAACAAAAACAAGGAAGTTTAAAAAGCAGCGTTTTCGCAGTTCTGATAATGCTTGTATGTATACTGGTGAACTGTGTCGGAAGGCAGGTGGCGCACACGTTCTCGCTGCCCTGCTGGCTGGATACGTTCGGCACGTTCTTTGCCGCATACACGATGGGACCGGTATCGGGTGCGGTCATAGGCGTTTCATCCAACGTCATCTTTTCTATCTGGCGCACGCTGTCGGCGGCGTACTGCGTTGTCAGCATATTCATTGGAATCACTGCAGGACTGCTGGCGAGGAAAAAATACTTTGACACGCTTTTCCACACGATGACCGTCGCCGGTGCGATAGCCTCGGGCTCGGTGATAATATCCTCGCTGCTCAACATTTTCCTCAACGACTCGCAGACCTCAAATCTCTGGGGCGACGGCGTAAGGGATTATATGGTCGAAAACGGCATAAACAAGATAATCTCGCTGTTCATAGGAGAGTTCTACATAGAATTTCCCGACAAGCTCGTCACCGCACTTTCGATGTTCCTGCTGATAAAGATAGTGCGCAAGGTCAGAAAGAACAAGAGCGCAAAGAAACTTGCTAAGCAAGCCACGGCGGCAGCTTCAGCGGCAGCCTTGTTCCTTACGGTCCTTATGCCTTTGTCGGACATCACCGCAAATGCACAGTATGACGACTCCGATATTTCCTATATCCAGACGGTCTACAACAACGAGAACGGTCTGCCCTGCGGTCACGCAAACGCTATCGCACAGACAAACGACGGTATCCTCTGGATAGGGACCTATGCAGGTCTTTACCGGTACAGCGGAAGCGAGTTCCTGCACCTGAAGGATATCGAGGAGATAAGAAACGTCAACTGTCTTTATGTTGACAGCGAAAGCAGGCTTTGGGTAGGCACGAACGATAACGGTCTTGTAATAATGATAAACAACAAGGTCGCCAACGTCATCAATTCCCAGCAGGGTCTGCCTTCGGATTCGATAAGATCTATCGTTCAGAGCGCCGACGGAGATTACTACATAGGCACCTCATCGGGAACGGTAACGCTGGAGCTGAAGATAGGTCTGAACATCAAGCATCAGATACCCGAGGTCGGCTACGTTGACAGAATGAGCGCAGACTCCGCAGGAAACGTTGCCGCCGTGAACAACGAGGGACGTCTTTTCATTCTAAGGGATTCAAAGGTCGTTTCAAAGCTCGAAAACGCAAACGGCAAAAAGATAAGCAGCTGCAAATTTGCACAGGACGGCACTCTTTACGTCGGAACGACCCAGGGCATCATAAACCACTATATGCTTGAAGGTGACAGTTTCAGCAATATTCACAGCATAAACTGCAGCCCCATCACAAAGATAAACAACATCTATCCCGATATTGACGGACTTACCTGGATATGCTCCGACAGCGGCATAGGCAGAATAAATCAGAGAGGTGTGTTCACACCGCTGAAAACAGGCGGCTTTGGCCACTCTGTCGAAAGCATGGTCTGCGACTACCAAGGCAACCTGTGGTTCGCATCGTCAAGACTGGGGCTGCTGCGAATGTCGATATCCTCGGTAAAGGATATCTACGCCGACACGGGAGTTGAACGAAGCGTCGTCAACACCACGGCTATCCGCAGCGGACTGCTGTACGCAGGCACAGACGACGGACTCAACATCATCAGCACCGTTTCCAACAAGAGCTACCAGACCTCGCTGACAGAGCTTCTCAAAGGCACCCGTATCAGATGTATGATAACAGACTACACCGGCAACCTGTGGATATGCAGCTACGGCAAGGGTCTGATAAGCGTTGACAGATACGGCAAGATAACGCAGTATACAAAAACGCTGCCCGAGATAGGCGAGCGTGTGAGAGTCTGCACCGAGCTTTCCGACGGAACTATTGCGGCAAGCTCGTCAAACGGCTTGTTCTTCATAAAGAACGGAAAGATAAAAAGCACTATCCCCTACGACGAAAAGATAGGTCACTCCCAGATACTCTGCTTTATGCAGGGCAAGGACGGAACGCTCTATGCCGGAACGGACGGCAACGGTATCCTCGTTATCAGAAATCACGAGGTAGTCGATAAGCTGACGCACGAAAACGGTCTGTCCTCGGAGGTCATACTCAGGATAGTCGCAGATACCGAGGACAACGGCTTCTTTATCGTTACCTCAAACAGCATTGGCTATCTCAGAGGCAAGACCGTAAAGACTCTTAAAAACTTCCCCTACTCAAACAACTACGATGTTATCCTCAACCGAAACGGCGACGTGCTCGTTCCGGGAAGCGCAGGTATCTATATCCTCAACAGGGAAAAGCTCCTCGACGGAGAAACACAGGAGCCTCTGCTGGTAGATTCCGAGTACGGTCTTATCTGCTCGCTGACGGCAAACGCATGGAACGCCTGCGACAAGCTGAGGAACCTTTACCTTTCTTCAAACAGAGGCGTTTTCTGCATCAACCTCGATAACTACATCGTAAAGCAAAAATCGTTCAGACTTATGGTATCCGAGGTAAGGATAGACGATAACGTCAGCAGCATAGACAGAGATTCTCAGCTCAAAATAGACAGAGATGTCTCTAAAATAGAATTTGTCCCCGAGATAATCAACTACTCTCACGACGACCCGACCGTGTCCTACTACCTTGAAGGCTTTGAGGACAGCTGGAACGACGTTGCGCAAAGCGAGATAAAGTCGTTTGCATACACCAACCTCAAACCCGGAAGCTACACCCTGCACCTTGCTATCCGTGACGGCACCGGAAATATCGTTGAGGAAAGCACATACGATATCCTCAAAGAAAAAGCGATATACGACAACCCGTGGTTCAAAGTCTATATGATAGTCGTTGCGGGCATATTCATCGGCTGGCTCACATGGTTCATCACAAGGACAAATATGCAGCACACCCTTGAGCTTCAGCAGACAAAGCTCACCATGGCACTGCAGCAAGTCCAGATGGGCAACGAAACTATCCTTGCTATCGCTAAGACTGTCGATGCCAAGGACCTGCGAACAAGTAAGCATTCACAGCGTGTTTCGGAATACTCCGCAATGATAGCGAAGGAATACGGCTTTACCGACGAGCAGTGCGAGAACCTGCGAAAGGCGGCTCTGCTGCACGACATCGGAAAGATCGCTATCCCCGACAACGTCCTCAATAAGCCCGCAAGGCTGACCGACGAGGAGTATGCTGTTATGAAATCGCACGTTACAAGAGGTGCGGAGATACTAAAGGACTTCACCCTTATCGACCACGTTGTCGAGGGTGCAAGATTCCACCACGAGCGCTATGACGGAAGAGGCTACCCCGACGGTCTGAAGGGCGAGGAGATACCTCTTTACGGCAGGATAATCGCTATCGCAGACGCTTTCGATGCGATGACTGCAAACAGAGTTTACAGACAGAAGCAGGACTTTGACTATGTGCTCAATGAGCTTCAAAAGAACCGTGGAACGCAGTTCGACCCTGATCTTCTCGATATTTTCCTGAAGCTTATCGACGACAAGAAGATAGACATCGACGCACTCTACCGAGGCGAGCATCAGAAGGGGGAGGAATGATATATGGCAAAGGAAAAACGTAATATCATCTGCGCCCTGATAGCCTCAGTTATCGCAATATCGCTGTTTTGCAGCTTCTATTTTATCGGACACAAGGGCGGGACGAACAGCGGTCACGCCAAGGTGGGCTTCATTTACGACGGCGACGCCAGCACTCCTTACAGTGCAAACTTCATAAAGGCAGTCAACAGCATGAAAAGCGAGTTTGGCGACAAGGCTGAGGTCGAGGAACGCTTCAACGTACCCTACGAAAGCGCCGAGCAGGTCATAAAAGAGCTTGCCGACAGCGGCTGCGATATAATCTTCACCAACTCCTACGGCTACGGTGAGACCGCAAAGAAAAAGGCTGAGAAATATCCCGATATACAGTTCTGCGAAGCCACCTGCGACAATGCTAATTCCGAGCCCAAGCTCACGAATTACCATACCTTCATGGGTGAGATATATCAGGCAAGGTATATCAGCGGAATCGTTGCAGGCGCTAAGCTCAAGGAAATGATAAACAGCGGCGAATTGCCAAAAAGCAAGGCAAAGGTCGGATTTGTTGCTGCATTTCCCGTTGCAGAGGTCATTTCGGGCTACACCGCATTCCTGCTGGGCGTGCGTTCACAGTGCCCCGAAGCGGTGATGTCGGTAAAGTACATAGACACCTGGAACAACTATGCGCTTGAAAAGGAAGTTGCTCAGCAGCTTATCGACGACGGCTGCGTTATAATTTCACACCACTCAAACACGATAGGTTCGGCTATTGCCTGTGAGGAAGCCCGCAAAAACGGCTTGTCCGTTTACCACGTCGGCTACAATCAGGATATGATAAGTATTGCACCGACTGCGGCTCTTACAAGCTGCCGCATAGACTGGACGCCATACATTACTACCGCCGTCCGGGCCGTTATCAGCAAGAGCAAGATCGAGTCGGAGGTAGACGGCAAAGTAAACGGCAACGACGCCAGCGGCGGATTCAAGGAAGGCTGGGTAAAGATGTTCGGCATCAACGCCTCGGCTGCGGCAGAGGGAAGCAAAAAGCTCGTTTCGGACGCTGTAAAGGATATGAGCAAGGGTAAAACGCACGTTTTCAAGGGCGACTTTACCGGCGTTGACCCCAACGACCCCAGCGACACCTACGACCTTAACAAGGAATACATCGAGAACGAAAAGTCCTCAGCGCCGACCTTCCATTATGTGCTGAAGGATATAATCACAATTATCAAATGACACCACGGAGGAATATATGACAAAAGCGGAAAAAGCAGCTGCAAACCACAGGCATTTTTACAGCTGTTCAGCGTCTGTGCTGTGCGCCTTCGCAGAAGATGCAGGGCTTGACGAAAAGGAAGCAAAGTCGTTAGCTGCACCTATGGCGGGCGGCAGACAGGGCAAATGCGGAGCAGTGCTCGCAGCCGAGTATGTCCTCGCCAAAAAGTACCCCGGCGATGCGCAAGCAAAGACAGTAGAATTTGAAAAAGCCTTTACACAGATGAACAAGTCTGTCATCTGCGCAGAACTCAAAGGCGGACTTACAGGCTCTGTGCTTCGCTCCTGCAGAGGCTGTGTTACCGATGCAGCAGAGCTTCTTGAAAAACTGCTGTGAAAAACCGATACCCGACGGCTAAGAAAAGCTGTCGGGTATTTTTTATCTGTATTCTATTATCTCGCCCAAAGGCTTGCGGGGTCTTTGTGCAGGCGCTTCATCGGGATAGCCCACAGCTATCGCACCGACGAGCTGTCCCTGTTCGCCGACAAACTCCGCAAGGTCGTTATAAGCATAGCAGGTGTTAGCTATCCAAAGCGTGCCAAGTCCCAGCTCTGTCGCTTTCAGAAGCATATCCTGTATCGCCGCACCGATGGAGAGCGTGTCGCAGATCTCGGTAATGCGGCTGTCTGCGTCTGTCGGGTCAAATGGGCTTTTGCCGTTTGTGTTCATCACAATAATGATCACAGGTGCAGTGCGCATTATTTTCAGTGTGTTGAACGCATCGGGCAAACCGCCTGCGGACTCGGGCAGAAGTGCGTGGGTCTGCTGTTCCTTTTGCAGAGCTTGCTGCATTACGTCGAGCAGCCTTTCCTTTTGTGCGCCCGTGTAAACGATAAATCTCCACGGCTGGCGGTTCTTCGCCGACGGCGCAAGGCGTGCGGCTTCGGCTATCTGCTCTATAAGGTCACGGCTGACCTCGTCAGGCTTGTATTTTCTGATGCTGCGTCTTGATCCAATAGTATCCATAGCTTTCCCCCGTCAATTTTCAATGGTCAGACCTTTTATGGTCATTTCTGCGAGCTGCTGCGGGGTGAGGTCAAATTTGTCGTGATAGAGCATCTGCGCTCTTATGATAATATTCGGTCTGCCTTTTGACAACTTGCTGTCTGCCTCTATCTCGACGTAGAGCCTTTTCATCGGCCAGTTGGTCTTAACGCCGTCGATCGTCCAGTTATCATATGCCTTGGTGAACCAGAATGCTCTCATACCCGATGCAAGCTTGAACTCAGCAACCGTGCTGTAGTCCCCCTTAAAGCTTTTCAGATCATCTTCAAATGAGGTCTCCTTGTTGTTCTTGACGCTTATTGCAAGCAGATCATGGTACTTGTCCGAATCGGGCAGTGTAAAGGAAACGTAGTTCGGCAAACCATCAAACGTCATCTCCCTTTCGGGAAGGTAGTAGTACTTTGAGTCGTCGAACTTATATGTGTAGAACAGATCCCTTGCGAACATAGCCCTGAACTTTATCTCGTCGGGCTTCACCTTTTCGGGTTTTGTTGTCTGTTCGGTCACCTTTTCTGTCTGTTTTGAAGTTGTCGTGGCGGTCGTGGCGGCAGTGGTCTTTCCGGCTGAGGTCGTGGTAGTTTCAGCCACACTTTCGCTTGATGTGTCGGGCTTAGCCTCGGACGAAGAGTCGGGCAGCTCTGATGAGGCAGCGGTCGTGGCGGCAGAGGTCGTGGCGGCAGTGCCCGCAGACGACGAGCTGTCAGCCTTGCTGCTCGGATCCACATCGGAGCTGTTGTCTTTCCCGCAGGCGGTCATAAACGACATCACCATCACCAGCGACAATACCCCTGCTAAAATTTTCTTTCTCATTATTATCTCCCCTTTTGTTTGTATTTTTTACCCTACGGTATTATACAACAAAAGGCGGGGCGTGTCAATCGTTCAGACTTACAGTCAGACGTATGTATATCCTATTGATGTTCACGATTTTAGATTTCAGTGTAGGTGTATTTTATGGTTTCAGACAATTTCCCATCTTCACTATAACTAAGCTCCTTACTGATTTTTTCAACGCCGTTATCAATAAAGTAGACAGTTTTTGAGCAAGTTTTTCCTTTACGTTTACCTTCATCCAAAGGATAGGCTGTTAGGATATATCCGTTATCAGTATTCTTTCTTTCGTATTCTTCTTCATAAGAAATAGTTGAAAAATCTCCGTCTAAAGAAAAAGCTTCTGTCTTAGTATAAGTCATATTACCTTGACTATTGAATTTAGATGTTGTCCTTGAAATAATCTTACCTTTTTGGTGCACTTCATTTTTGACTTGATTACCTTTTGAATCATATTTATATTGTCTAACCTGTCCAATACTATATTCTTCTTTTTCTATTTTTTCGTTTTTGTTATAATACGATGTTTGTGAAATCTTATTATTCTTATTGTATCTTGTTATCTTGGATAGAGAGCCATTGCTTCTGTATTCGTAAACATCTGTGTAATCCAGCTCCCCATTATTGTATGAAATATATTTTAACGGCTTTCCATTTTTATCACGTACGTACTCACTATCTATTCCACCGTCTTTGTCCGTTGTTTTCAGACAATTAAAGTCTTTGTCGTAATAATTTATATACACATATTTATCTGTTTTAAGACTTTCGTAGTTATGGTAAATTTTTTTACCTGATTGAGTAACAACTTCTTTGATATTACCGCTATCCGAATCTATGGTATAATCATGTTCGACCAGATAGTAAAGTTTGTTTCTATCATCAAAATACTCTGCCTTTGACAGCATTCTCCTTTTCTTTACAGCCGGCTCGGTCTTGGTGGTTTCGCTTTGTGTCGTCGTTTGTTTTGAGGCGGTGGTCGTTTCTTTCTGTTTAGCCGTCGTGGTCTTTTCCTGTGTTGTAGTTGTTTCGCCCTCTTTGGTCTCTTCAGAAGCCGCAGTAGCTGCTGAAGTCACAGTTGTTGTATCGGCGGTATTCTTTTCCTCGTTTTTCTCCTCGCTGCACGCTGTCAGGCACGCTGCAGACATAGCCAGCGAGAGTATCACCGCAATAATTCTCTTTTTCATATTATTCCTCCCTTTTCTTGGTTTTTCCTATTATAACACTCTGACACAGATTTTGCAACAGGGACCGCAAATTAGCATCTGATGATTCCCCCCGTATCTGCGTTGTTTTGCGACATTTCAAAATATTTTTTCAAAAAGGGCTTGACAAATCGGGAATAGTGTGATATAACAAAATCAAGGGTTGCGCAACGGGCGTTGCTCAACATACGTTACCCTACAAGTGTTGCACAACATTCAATGCACAATAGAAAGGAGAGGTCAAATGCCGCCGAAATGCAAATTCACAAGAGACGAGATAATCGCTGCGGCTCTTGACATAGCCCGTGAAAAGGGCATCGAAGCTGTTACGGCGAGGGCGCTGGGTGAAAAGCTGAACTCCTCCTCCAAGCCGATCTTCAGCATTTTCGAGAATATGGAGGAGGTCGCCGAGGAAACGCTGCTTGCGGCGAGGGCTGTGTACAACGGGTACATCGAAAAGGCTCTCGCAAGCGACCAGGCTTTCAGAGAGGTCGGCTCAAAGTACATCGAGTTTGCTATGAGAGAGCCCAAGCTGTTCCAGATGCTGTTTATGAGCGAACAGACAGAAAAGCGCTCGGCACTCGGGATACTTCCGATGATAGACGACAACTACGAGCAGATACTTGCCTCGGTACAAAACGGCTACGGGCTTGACGAGGACACCGCTAAGGCGTTTTACCGCCACCTGTGGATATACACCCACGGCATCGCTTCGCTGATAGCGACGGGCGTGTGCAGCTTCAAGCCGCAGGAGATAGGCCAAATGGTAGCTGAAATATTTGTGAGCCTGTTAAAAAACAAGCTGAACGAAAAGAAATAAACAAGACAAAAAGCTGTGTGCAGAACAAAAATAAAGAATAAGGGAGAAAACAAAATGATAACCATCGAAAACATCACAAAGTCCTACGGCTCGGGTTCGAGCGAGAACAGAGTGCTCAAAGGCATCAGCGCAAACATCACTGACGGCGACTACGTCGTTATCCTCGGAGCTTCCGGCTCGGGAAAATCCACATTTCTCAACGTCGTTTCGGGGCTTGAAAGAGCTGACAGCGGCAGCGTAAAGTACGACGGAACTGACATCACAAGGCTGTCTGACAAGGCGCTTACAAAGTTTCGCAAGGAAAACATCGGCTTTATCTTTCAGCAGTATTACCTGCTGCCGAATATGACCGTTGAGAAGAATGTGAGAATGGGCGCTGACCTTTCGGGCAACGAAAACTACAAAGAGATGATCGAGGCTGTGGGCTTGGGCGACAAGCTCACAAGCTACCCAAGCGAGCTTTCGGGCGGCGAACAGCAGAGGGTCTCTGTAGCAAGGGCTCTCGCCAAAAAGCCGAAGATACTCTTTCTCGACGAACCGACAGGCGCTCTTGACGAGGACACGGGCAGACAGGTGCTTGACTATATCGGCAAGCTCCATAAACAGTATGGCTTCACCGTGATAATGATAACCCACAACCAGAACATCGCCGAAATGGCAAAGACCGTTATCAGGATAAACAGCGGAAGGATCACCGAGGTTTATGAGAACGCACAGCAGAAAACTGCTTACGAGATAGGCTGGTGATGACGATGGTAACGATAAAGGATACAGTAAAACTGTTCGGTATCTCAATAGTGATATGCTGCGCAGCATTCGTCTGCACACTTTTTCTCAACTACCGTGTTGACCTTATAGATATAAAGGACACTATCGTCGGCGAACAGTCCCAGAAGATATATGACGCACAGCTCTCAACAAGCACAGTCGTCTGCGGCGTGTGCGGCGGCTGTCTTATCATCACATCTGTCATCATGCTGCTCACATACATCAGGAACTTCATTGATTCCCGTTCAAAAGAGCTTGGCGTACTGAAAGCGCTCGGCTATTCCAACTTTGGTATCGCAAAGCACTTCTGGGTGTTCGGGCTGAGCGTTTTTGCGGGCGCAGTTGTCGGTGTCGGCGCAGCGGCAGCCTATATGCCGACATTCTACGAGGTGCAGAGCAAAGACAACTATTATGATATAACAAGTCACTCGCAGTACGGCGTGTGGGCAGCGCTGATACTTGTTCCAACGGTATTGTTTATGGTGCTGTCGGTATTTTTCGCTTTCCGCCGTCTCAAAAAGCCTGTAATGAAGCTGCTGAGGGAAGATACCGCATCAAAGGTCAGAGTGAGCAGAAAACAGCACGCTCCCCTGCCGTTTCTCAAGGAGCTGAAAAAGGATACCGTCAAGAGCAAGCGCTCGCTGATATTCTTTATCTGGTTCTCGGCGTTCTGCTTTGCCTGCAATACGCAGATGGCGTTTTCTATGAAAGACCTCGCCAGCGAAACGATGGGCTGGATGATACTCATAATCGGACTCATACTTGCGTATATGATGCTTTTCCTTGCGCTTTCCTCTGTCGTTAAGGGCAACGCAAAGACCGCCGCTATGATGCGCATTTTCGGCTACGGCGAAAACGAGATAAGCCACTCGATACTCAACGGCTACAGACCCATAGCTCTGATAGGCTTTGTTATCGGAACAGGCTATCAGTTCGGACTGCTGAAGATAATGGTAAATGTCGTGTTCAAGGACGTTGAAAATGTTAAGAGCTACAGTTTCGATTTCAAGGCGCTGTGCATCGCACTACCCGTTTTCGTGATCTCATATGAGCTGATAATGTATTTCTTCTCGTCACGCATCAGAAAGCTCACAATAAAGAGCGTTATGCTCGAAGGCTGAACACACTGCCGCCGTATGCTTGTACGGCGGCTTTTTTGTGCCTGCGCCGACAGATACCGACACGGACTGTCAAAGCTTGACATTATAATACTATTGTGATATACTTTAGTAAAAATAACTTAAAGGGAAGTGGAGTATTTGAAAAGATCTTTTATCTGTGCTATGCTTGCATTTTCGCTGATAATGTGTTCCTGCGGTGCAAACGAGCCTCAGCAGGAATGTAAGGTCAGCATAAAAGAAGCCGAACAGTCGACTGCGTCACAGACGACCACGTCGGTAAGCTCACAGGCGTCCGAGCAGACCTCGGCTGTCAAAGCGCCGGAGGAGACGACTGCTTCGCACAGCGAAAAAACGACGGCAAAAGCTGTCGAGAAGCCGATAACAAAGGCCGAACATACCCAGCCGGTCAGCGACTGCGAAAGCTCGGAATTTGCGATGTACGAAACGGACACGCAGGGAGAGAACGAGCGTATCTCGTACGTCAACGACGCAAACAGCAACGAGGTGAAGATCTCACTGAGCGTCAAGTCCGACCTTATCACATCGGGTCTGCGTGATATCGCCGCAGAGAGAAAGGCTCTCGAGGAGAAGATAAGGAAGGAAGAGGAAAGGATCCGCAAAGAAAAGGAACGTGCCGAGAGGCAGCAAAACGAGCGTCTTGAAAAGGAAAGGCTCGAAAAGGAACGGATAGAGCGTGAAAAGCTCGAAAAGCAAAAGGCCGAGCAGGAAAAGCTGTCCGATCAGTTCAGCGAGACACATCAGGAGCTTGCAGACGATACCCCGCAGGTGCATATCCCTACGGACGAGGAACTTAAAATAACGGAAATAACTGCTGCGAGCGTTAAGCAGCTCACGGATTTCCTTTCAAAATTCTACACCGCCGGTGTTGTCGGAAAGTACGAAAAGATATACAACGAAAGCTTTTTCAAAGCCAACGTTGTTATCCTGAAAGTGTTTGACAAGCCCGTCGGGAGCACTACCCTGCCCCGCTTCTGCTACGCAAGGGCAAACAAGGTCACCAAACAGCTGCGTATGGAGCTTGACGACAAGCAGACCGAGTCACCGCTGAAGACCAAAGGTTCGTCGCTGTTTCAGACGGCTGTTTCAAGGACACAGTACAATGCGCTGTGCAAAAACGGCGTCAAGTATAACCTCACCTATATCCCTTACTACAACTACCCGCTTGCAAAGGCAAAGCTCGACCAGGTGGGCTGGGATCTGAAAAAAGCGTTTACAGCTTCGCACTCTATTCCTTACTACGGACACAGGCCCGATATACCGCAGGACAACAAGCACACCATTGAATGGTATGCCAACTTCGGCTTCACCAAGCATAAGGGCAACTGCTATGTTATGGCTTCGATGTTCTGCGAAATGGCAAGACTGCTGGGATACAGATGTCAGCAGGTATCCGGCACCGTCGCACTCAGGAGAGGCGGCTACGGCGCACATTCCTGGTGCGAGATAATCATCGACGGCGAAAGCTACGTCTGCGACCCGAATTTCACAAACGAAACACCCTACAGCGGCTTTATGAGGCATTACTGGGAACGGACCGTCTGGCAATACAGAATGGGACCATATTTGAAATAAGGAAGGATAGAAATGAAGAAATTACTGTTACTAATCTCGTTTGCGGCACTGCTTCTCGCAGGCTGCGATGCAGGCTCGTCTTCGAGCGCAAAGGACGCTTCCTCGGAAAGCGTGTCGTCGGCAGCGGCACAGGGCGAATCGTCATCATCGGCCGAGACCACGACCGAAGCAGCAAAGGCTTCCGAGTCCGAAACATCGGAAACTCAGACCGAGTCTTCTTCCGAAACGGAAACTACGACCGAAGCCGAAACAACTACCGAGGCGGAGACAACAACCGAGGAGGAAACTACTACCGAAGCCGAAACAACGACCGAGGCGGAAACAACTACCGAAGCGGAGACAACTACTGAGGCAGAGACCACCACTACCGCCAAGGCCACCACAAAGAAGGTAACTACCACAAAGAAAAAGACGACCAAGCCCAAGACCACAACGGCTGACCCGAATCAGGGCTGCCTTGACGGAGGAGCGCTGTTTAATTGAGCAAGCAAAACATTATCTGCTTCAGCAGGCTGAAGGCACTTGCCTGCATAGCTGTCGTGATACTCCACACATTCTACGCTTCGGCAGCTTTCGCCAAAACAAGCGGGCAGATGTCTGCGATGCTGACGGTGAGGAACCTGATGTCGTGGGCTGTTCCCTGCTTCGTTATGGTGACGGGTGCTCTGCTTCTTGACAAGGGCAGAGAGATCGGCTACAAAAAGCTTTTCACAAAGTACATTCTCAGAATGGCGGCGGCGCTGGTGATATTCTCACTGCTGTTTTGCTGCTTTGATGCACTCTTTGTCACAAAGGACTTTTCGTTCGCAACCGTAAAGGACAGCTTTGAAAAGGCGCTTTTCGGCGGCGGCTGGAAGCATATGTGGTATCTGTATCTGATGATAGCGCTTTATCTGACGATGCCTGCTTACAAGCTTATCACCAAGTCCGCAAAGCCGGCTGACATCCGTTATCTGCTGGCGCTGTATGCCATGTTCCTGTGCGTGCTTCCGACGCTGGAGGTCATAATCGAGAAAAAGGCAGCGCTTTATATCTGCGTTTACAGTGTTTATCCGCTGTATCTGTTTGCGGGATATGCGCTGCACAACAAGCTGATAAAGCTAAGCGGCGCAGTGAGTCTGATACTGGTGCTTGCGGGCGCCGGAACAATAATCGCTCTGACTATATATACCACCGAAAACAAGTCAAGCCTGTCATCGCTTCTTGACAACTATTCGTTCGCCGCAACCGCTGCGCTGTCAGCAGGTATGTTCGGACTGATGCAGGCAGGCGGCGGCAAACAGCTCGGTATCCTTGACAAGATAGCCGTACAGCTTGAAAAATGCTCATTCGGCATTTATCTTATACATATGGCTGTGCTGAAGGTGCTGTTTGTGATCATCCGCTTTGACCCTATCGCAAACGGCGGCTTCGCTATGGTCGCACTTGTTTCGCTCGGAGTGCTTATAGTTTCATTTGCGGTCGTTAAGCTCCTGAAGCTTATCCCCGCAGTCAATAAAATAATCTGAAAGCCTGCGTCCTGCAGGCTTTTTTGTACTTGATTTTTTCGAAAAAATATGTATAATTATATCAACAGGGCTATGCCCTTTATTGAAAAAGGAGAGGCAGATATGAGCAGCTTTGACGACCGCTATGACGAAAATGCCCGTGCCGACGCAAGGGAAAGAGAATTGCAGCGTCAGCTCGGTATGGACGACACAGCGAACTGCGCTCCGTCGCAGAGCTTCAACGGATACGGCAGTAACAACTATAATAACTATAATAGCTATAATAGTTATAACGGATATAACGATTACAGCGCCGCACCGCCGCAGGGCAATATGTACGGCGCCCCTATGCAGGCTCCCGGAGATGACAACTCGCCGTTTTACAGTTCACCCGATGCAAGGTTTAACGTTCAGGGCTACGGAGTTTACAACGAGTTATACACCGACAAAAACGGCAACCCGATAAAGCCACGTTCCGCACGCCGCCTTATAATCGGCTTTGCCGTCGTATTCTTTATTATCGGAGCAGTTCTTTTAACTTTTATGATATGTGTTGTACATTCGCTGCGGGCAAAGTACACACGCTGTACCTATGACGCACCTGCTGTCGTTATCGACAACATAAAGGAGTATCACTCAACAGACGACGGCACAGAGGAAGTGTACTACCCTGTTTTCAGATATGAATACAACTCAAAGACCTACGAAGAAAAAAGCAGTATGGGCAGCTCTCCCGCAGAGTTCAATATCGGCAGCAGGACAACGATACACCTGAATCCCAACGACCCGAAGGAGTTTTACACCAGACGAGAGGACGGCGTTACCTTCTTTTCGCTTCTGCTTATCTCGGGAGCGTCTTTCGTGCTCGCTGTGATGATGGTGATAGTTGCCCGCAAAAGCAAAAAGAACGAGACAGCAAGAGCAAACGGCGCTTGAACGGCTCCGTTGAACAGGGAGGAATAAGAGAATGGGCAGATACCACGATTTCGACGAGGAGTTTGCAAGAGCCGATCAGAGAGAAAAGGAGCTTCAGCGTCAGCTCGGTATGGACGACGGTGTGAGCACGCCACGACCCGCAAGCACTCCGCAGCAGTTCGGCGGGTATAACAACACTCCCGGCGGCTTTGGCAATAACTATAACGGATATAACAACGGCTTCGGAGCATATAACAATGCCGGCAATTACGGCGCTCCGAACAATTACAGCTTTCAGCCCCCGCAGCAGTTCAGCTCAGCCTTCGCCGGCAGGAACGTCTATACCCGAACCGCAGACCCAAGAGCTACAAAGAAGGCTTTTACGGCGATCTCGGTGGTATTCTACTTTGTATCGGTCGTTCTTCTGGGAGTAATGGTCATAGTGGCGGCAAAGCTGCACGAGGATTATAAAGGCTGTACGGCGGACGTGCAGGCACAGGTGCTGGGCAACCGTTCGGCTATGAAGCGAACCAGCGGTAACAAGGTCAGGACAAAATACTATGCCGTTTACAGCTATGAGTTCGAGGGCAAGCAATATAAGGGTGTCAGCAAAACAGGTTCGACCAATCCTAAATACAGAGCCGGCGACATCGTGACCATTCACGTTGACCCCAGCGACCCGACAAGATTCTACGACCAAAGGGACGACTACGTCGTGTATACTGTTTTAGGCTCGATCGGCGGATCATTATTCCTGCTGGCGGTAGTGTTCACCGTGGCAGGCCACAAGGTAAAAAAGAAGATGCAGTCTTCAATGCAATAGCAGTCATTATGGGGCAAAGCCCCTTATCGGAAACAGGGAGCCGAATCATACGGCTCCCCTTTTTTGTTGTGCGCTGTACAGGCTTTGTCAAAAGCCGCATATGCGGGAGATATAATGTGCGATAGGCATTTTTTACAATAAGTTAGACACAACTAACTATATTTGTGTATAAACGTACAAAGTTGGGATATATGCGTTATGATTTATTGACAAACGCATAGTGAGGTGCTATAATAACCTCGGTTTGTTGAGACTAACTTAAAGAGGAACAAACCTTAAAAAAGTCTTAATAATCTTAATTAATCCCCGGCTGGGTTGACTTTATCGGAAACGTGTGTTACACTTTAATTGCAAACAGAAGATCTGTGAGGGAGTAGTAGCACTGCCACCATCAAGGCAGTGTGGCAAGCCAACAATCTCGGCTATTGAGCCTGGCTTGTCTTAAATCACGAGACTCATGTATCAAGCTTACGAATAAGCTGTACATGCAGTCTGTTTTTTTCGGTTACAGCTTATCGTTCGGGCGATACAGCGGCAGCCGATTTTTTTATTGTCAAAAATTCTTTAAAAAGGACTTGACAAAATTGAGTTTGCGTGATATATTATTACTTGAACATATGAATACCTATTCATATGTTAGAAAGAGAGGAGATCATTATGTTCATTCAGATCAGCGGTATCAAAAAATCCTTCGGCAGCGGTGAGAGCCGTACCGACGTGCTCAAGGGCATCGACATCGACATTGAAAAGGGCGAGTTCTGCGTACTTCTCGGACCTTCGGGCTCGGGAAAGTCAACACTTCTCAACATCATCGGCGGCATAGACTCCGCAGACGAGGGCTACATTTCGATAAACGGAGAAAAGACAGCGGACATGAACGAAAAGTCTCTTACAATGTACCGCAGAAAGCATCTGGGCTACATTTTCCAGATGTACAACCTGATACCTAATCTCAATATAAAGGAAAACATAGAGGTCGGCGCTTATCTGAGCGACTCCCCTCTTGACGTTGACGACATACTCAAAACGCTCGGTCTTTACGAGCACAGGCACAAGCTCCCCAACCAGCTTTCGGGCGGTCAGCAGCAAAGGACTGCTATCGGCAGAGCGATAGTCAAGAACCCCGATATCCTGCTTTGTGACGAGCCTACGGGTGCGCTTGACTACAACACCTCAAAAGAGATCCTCCAGCTTATCGAGACTGTAAATCAGAAATACAACAGCACGATAATAATGGTTACTCACAACGACGCAATAAAGAATATGGCAGACAGAGTCGTTAAACTCCGTGACGGCGTTATCAGAAAGAACTACATCAACGAGACAAAGACCAAGGCAGCTGACCTTGACTGGTAAAGCCGAAGCAAAGAGAAATTATCACGGAAAGGAATGACTTGCGAATGAAAAATCCAATGTCAAAGCGCATCTGGCGTGAGATAAAAGGCGAAGCAGGAAAATACATCGTTATATTCCTGTTCATGACCGCAATAATCGGCGTTGTTTCGGGTTTTCTTATTGCCGATGAAAGCCTTAAAACAGCCTACAACGAAAGCTTTGAAAAGTATAACATAGAGGACGGAAACTTCAGACTTGCAAATGAGGCTGACAAGGACCTTATCGCAAAGATCGAGGAAAACGGCGTTAAGGTATACAACAATTTCTACTGGCAGGAAAAGATAGAAGGCGGCGACAAGAAGCTTCGTATCTTCCCCGACAGAAAAGAGGTAAACAAAACGAGCCTGTGGGAGGGCGATATCCCAAGCGGAACAGGCGAGATCGCTCTTGACAGAGTGTTTGCACAGAACAACAAATATAAAATAGGCGACAAGATCACAATGAAGGGCAAAGAGTTTGAGATAGTCGGTCTTATAGCACTTCCTGACTACTCTGCTCTTTACGAGGACGTAACAGACTTTATGTTCGACTCGATAAACTTCGGTGTGAGCGTGCTTTCGGACGAGGGCATAAAGGATCTTGACAGCGCTAACATCTTCTACTCGTACAGCTTCAAGTACAACGATCCCCCGAAGGAGCATGACAGCAAAGAGGCTATCGACATGGGAAACGATTTCCTTGAAAAGCTCCGTGCCATCACCCCACTTGAGGACTATGTTCCGGCCTGCTCAAACATAGCTATAAACTTCTCAGGCTCGGACCTCGGAAGAGACAGGATATTCTTTATCTTTATGCTGTATATCCTTGTAGCGATAATCTCGTTTATATTCGCAGTTACAACGAGCAACACGATAGCAAAAGAGGCTACCGTTATCGGTACGCTAAGGGCTTCGGGCTACACAAAGGCAGAGCTGATACGTCACTATATGGCTGCGCCGATAATAGTAATCCTTATCGCAGCTCTGGTTGGCAACGTTCTGGGCTACACGGTGCTGAAAGGATTTATGGCTCAGATGTATCTTGATTCGTACAGCCTTATCACCTACAAAACGCTTATCAACGTGTCCGCATTCGTTGACACAACTCTTGTCCCGATCGCTATTCTTGTGGGGATAAACCTTATCATGCTGATAAGAAAGCTCAGTCTTTCACCGCTTAAATTCATCAGACGTGACCTCAAGAGGAAGCAGCGCAAAAAGGCTTTCAAGCTCAACACAAAGATCGGTATAATGACACGTTTCAGACTGCGTGTGCTGTTTCAGAACATACCAAACTACATCACACTTTTCTTCGGTATTTTCTTTGCAAACGTCATCATCGTTTTCTGTCTGATGCTCAATCCTATAATTGAGGAACTTGAAAAAGGCACTGTTGACAATATGCTCGCCGCTAACCAGTATGTGCTTAGGATGCCTGCTCAAACAAAGGAAGAAAGCGCAGAAAAGTATTCTATGGTAGATCTGGAGATAAGGAAAAACGACCACACCGACGAGGTAAGCGTTTTCGGTATCGAAAACAACAGCAGATACTTCCACGAAAAGCTTGACGGCGAAGGCGTATACATCTCGACACCTTATGCTGAAAAGTACGGCGTTGAAAAGGGCGACACGATAACGCTCAGCAAAAAATACTCCGACAAGGAATACAAGTTCAAGGTAGCTGGGATCTATGAGTATCCGAGCAGTCTTACCGTATTTGCACAGCGTGAATACCTCAACGAGGTCATGGACGTTGACAAGGAGTACTTCACAGGATATCTATCCAGCAGCAAGATAACCGATATTGATGAACGTCTGATTGCTACTGTCATTACAAAGGACGATCTTACAAAGACTACAAGACAGCTGAAGGTGTCTATGGGCAATATGGTAGATGCATTCGTTGTAGTGGGCGTGGCAGTATTCGTACTTGTGATCTATATGCTTGCAAAGGTCGTTATCGAAAAGAACACACAGTCCATTTCCATTGCAAAGATACTCGGCTACAACAAGCGTGAGATATCGGGCGTTTACATCAGAGCAACGACGATAGTAACGATAGTTTCGCTTATAATCAGCATACCTGTAGTTGACGTTTCGCTCAAAGCCGCTTGGCGTGCGCTGATGATGTCCTACTCGGGCTGGATGAATATGAGCGTGCCTATAACGGTATATGCCGAGGCTATCGGTCTGGGAGTTGTAACATATCTTATCGTTGCATTCTTCCTCTCAAAGAAGGCAAACAAGGTACCGATGGACGAAGCACTCAAGAATGTTGAATAACCAAGCATAAAAAAACAAGCGGTATAAGCCGCTTGTTTTTTTGCGTTTTTTAGAAATTAGAGCCGTTCCAGCCCCAGTTGGGAGTCTCGGAATAGCTTACATATATCCTGTCGGGCGATATCCCGAGGTTGATATTCAAAACATCGGTTATCTCTGCGGTGAGTGCGCTGTATGCGCTCGGTGAAGCGCTTCCGTAAACGCTGACCTCTACCATAGCGGCAGGTGCATCCGAACCCTTGAACCAAAGGTCGTATCCGCCCTGGATACCTACCATGAGCCAGTTCTCCGACTTGCCGGGGATGGCTGTGATAGCCTTGCCCATAGCGGTCTTGATGCTCTGCTTCTTGTCTGCTTCAACCGAAGCGTTTGTCTTAACATTGATGAATGGCATAATGATCTCCTCCTTGATCACCTTAATTTATTTTTGACTTCATAAAGCTCCGAATCGGCGACCTGTATCACCTCTTCAAGAGTCATATCGTCCGATGCCAATGCTGTGCCGAAGCTGAGAGTAAGCTCATACGGAGCGTTATCAGCATCGTTCAGCTTTTTCAGCTCGCTGCTTATGCTGCTGCACAGCAGCCTGATATTTTCCTCGCTGCCAGCCCAGACAAGTATAACGAACTCGTCTCCGCCGTAGCGTGCGATATTGCTGCGCTTTCCAAGCTCACGGCAACCGAGCCTCAGCGCATTTGCTATCCTTTTGAGCGCTTCGTCGCCCTGGAGATGACCGTAGGTATCGTTGATGCTCTTGAACCTGTTTGCATCTGCGATAATAAGGTACGGTCGGGTCTTATCGTCCGTATCGTTCTTCCACTGCTCGTAATAATGCATCAGCTGCTTGCGGTTGTTGAGGTGCGTCAGCGGGTCTACCGATATCATTCGGTCTGTCCAGTCGAGATACAGTATCAGCGTTGCAAGCGACAGTGCCGAGCAGGCAAGCGGCAGCTCTGGATATATGAACTGCAATAACCCCCGCACCTGCGGGAGCTATCGGGAAAAGCGCAAGCATTATAAGCATTTTCCTGTTCGCATATTTCTTCTTGTCGAAAATGCCTATCAATGCTCGTATGCAGGTGACGAACACATAAGCATACGAAAGTATATACTGCACGACGAACAGCGGACCTCTGTGGTACTTTCCGTCGCTGTCCACATAGAAAAGCACTCCCGTAAACAGGTTCACTATCAGCAGTACCAGCATCACCCATACCAGCACAGATGCTATCCTCACACGCTTTCTGCTTTTGACGAACGGCGACTGCTGTATACACTCAAAGTATATGAACCAGAAATAGCACATCAGCGCCGTAGCAAAGAAGTATACCTCCTTTGCCGCCATTACCGCAGTTTTGCTGTACGGGAAAAAGCCGCATTTTATCATAACGAACCATGTGTCTGAAATGAAAAATGCCATCTGCGCATCTATCGCCATGACGAAATTCTGCTGCGACACCATTTTGGAAAGCCCGTTGGTCTTTATGCGTATCAATGCGACCAGTATCACAGCTATCAGATTCATTTCAAGATACATCACCACATATAATGTGTTCTGATCCATTGGCATTCCCCCCTTTTCGGGTATTGTACGCTGTCAGCCTTTCAGATAAGCAAGTATCTCAGCAGCGTTGGTATCCGGCTTGACCTTGGGCATCACCTTCAGGACAACGCCGTTTTCGTCGATTATAAAGGTCGTTCTCACAACGCCCATCGAGACCTTTCCGCAGGTCTTTTTCTCCTGCCATACGCCGTAGCTCTGGATAGCCGATTTTTCGGTGTCCGAAAGAAGTACGAACGGCAGCGAATATTTCTCGGCAAATTTAACGTGCGATGCTGTGCTGTCCTTGCTTACGCCGATAACAGCCACGTCGAGCTTTTTGAAGTCCTCAAAAGCCGCAGCAAACGCACAAGCCTGTCTTGAACAGCCCGGAGTGTTGTCCCTCGGATAAAAATACAGCACGACCTTTTTGCCCTTAAAGTCGCCCAGCGACACTTCCCTGCCGTCCTTGTCGGGCAGAGTAAAATCCGGCGCTTTCATTCCTGCTTCAAGCATTGTTTGATCCTCCTTTGCATTTTATCAAATACAGTATACCACAGTTGAGCAAAGTTTTCAATGATCCGGACAAATTTTTTTCGTATGTCTGCTAAATTTGCCTCAGGACGTTGAAAACAGGTGAAAAATGTGGTATAATATCTGTGTATGAACATAGGGCGGTGCCCCGTATTCGATATTTCAGCTTCGGAGGTAAGGCTTATGCCAAAAACAATACTTATAATCGAGGACGACAACGAGATCAATTCCATGTTAAGGACGCTTCTGCGCACAAACGGTTTTTCGACCGTTTCCGCATATTCGGGCACAGAGGGGCTTATGGTCCACGGCGATAACATCGACCTGATACTGCTTGACCTGATGCTCCCGGGGCGCAGCGGCGACGAGATAATCGGCGAGCTCAAAGCAAAGCACGACGTGCCCATTATAATCACGAGTGCGATACACGAAACGACAAAGAAGGTCGATCTGTTCTCGCTGGGCGCAGACGATTACATAACCAAGCCGTTTGACAACGACGAGCTTATCGCAAGGATAACCGCAAGGCTGCGTTCGACTTCAAAAACAGGCAAGCCCGAGGCACAGCTTCTCAGCTACAAAAACATCTCCGTTGACCCAAAAGGCTTTCACGCCTCCTGCAACGGGATAGATATGGAGCTTTCACGCCACGAGTTCCTGCTTCTTGAAATGCTTGTGAGAAACCGCAACCGCACCTGCACCAAGAGCATGATATACGACACGGTGTGGGATTACGAGAACTCCGCCGACGACAACACCCTCAACGTTCATATCAGCAAGCTTCGCAAAAAGCTGAAGGAGTGTGACCCCGACACCGACTATATCGAAACTGTCTGGGGCATCGGCTACAGGCTCAAGAAATGAACGCACCCGCACAACCGCTGACAATGCATCGTGAGGCCGTATCTCCGACCTCGCCAAAGGGGTAAACTATGCACGAAGCAATACTGACAACAAACAATCTCACCAAACAGTACGGCAGTACTCTTGCGCTTGACGGCGCAGACCTCACCGTTTACAAGGGCGATATCTTCGGCATCGTCGGCAGGAACGGTGCGGGCAAGACTACCCTGCTGAAAATAATCTCGGGGCTTTCCAACCAGACAAAGGGTGAGTATACGCTCTATTCCGAGACTGGGAATGACGCCCGCAAACAAAGGCGGCGTGTAGGCTGTCTTATAAACGAGCCTTCGTTTTTCAGGAATATGACTGCACAGCAGAACCTAAAATACTACTGTCTGCAAAAGGGCATCACAGATCTCTCGCAGATAGACAAGGTCCTCACTACGGTAGGTCTGGGCGATATAGCGAAAAAGAAATTCAAGGACTATTCTACGGGTATGCGCCAAAGGCTCGGCATCGCATTCGCCCTTCTGGACAGCCCGGATTTCGTGATGCTCGACGAGCCTATCAACGGGCTTGACCCTATCGCTATAAGCGAGCTTCGTGAAACGCTTTTCAGGCTCAACCGTGAAAGAGAGGTAACGCTGATGATATCCAGCCATATCCTCTCGGACCTTTACGCTGTGGCAAACAGATTTCTGTTCCTTGAAAAAGGCAGAGTGCTCAAGCTAATCTCAAAGGAGGAGCTTGATTCGGAATGCAGCCGATGCACGGTGCTTCGCACGGACGATGTGAACAAGACCGTTACCGTGCTCGAAAAAATCGTGGGCATAACCGATTACAAGGTCACCGACAAAAACGAACTGAGGATATTCCAAAACGATATCGACACGATAAAAGTCACAAAGGCTCTTGTGCAAAACGGCATCGGAGTTGCTTCGATATACGATTCGGGCGTAAATCTCGAGGAGTATTTCAAGCAGCTCATCGGATCGATATAGGAGGTACTGACACTATGATAAACATGGCAAAAGCCGACCTGTACCGCCTCGTCAGGATCAAGAGCATTTATCTTTGCATCAGTGCGATATCAGTAATGTATCTGATAAATCTGATAACCAATCAGCCAATAATCATCACCGCAGGCTATCAGACCGAAACGCTCAGCGACAGCAGCGTCAGCATTGATATTGCGATGCTGTCGTGCAATTTCAACTATTATTTTCTGATGCTTTTCCCCGTGTCTGCGCTGATAATCTCCGATTTTTCGGGCGGGATGATATCAAACACGCTCTCGTCGTTCACGAGCAGGAACAAATACTTTGCTTTCAAGTTTATGTTCACACAGTGCCTGAGCCTTGTGCTTTTCTGGGCAGGAAATTCGATATACTATCTGCTGCACCTTATATGCTACGGCAGCGGCAGTTCGGCTCCCGCAAATGAGTTTTTCAGACTGCTGCTTATCCAGACGCCTATATTTATCGCTATGATATCGCTGTTCGTGTTCCTTGCGTTCCTTATAAAAAGGGCTACGGTGTTCAATACAATTATGATATCCGTGCCGATACTCTATTCGGGATTGATAAGGCTTCTGATGCTTGTGCGTTCAACTAAGTCTTTCGCCGCAGAGCATCTTGTCACCTACGACCTCACTACGGTTTTTGAAAGAGTGACACGTCTGAGCAGCGACACGAAGTATTTATTTGAGGCTGAAACAGCTTCATTCCTGCTCAGCGCAGTTATGTTCCTTGTGGGCATAAGATACTTCAATAAATGTGAAGCCATAAGAGAATAGGAGAACAAGAATATGAAAACCATAAAGCGCACACATATCATCATTCTCATAGCCAGCCTTATCCCGCTGGCGATAGGGCTTGTGTGGTTCATCATAAAGTATGACAGCCTGCCGAATCCTATGGGGATACATTTTGGGTTTGACGAAAAGACGCATGAAAGCATCTTTGATGTTATCGACAACAAGATATTCGGCATATACCCGTTCGTTGCTGGCTTCGGGCTCGAAAAAGGTCACAGCGTAATGCAGCAGTTCATACTGTTCATCGTCGATGCAAACAACATCATCATTTCGATATACTTTACCGTGTGGACATACTGCATCGTTACGCAAAGACCGAAAGCGATGCAACAGTGGGGAAAGCCGATCGCATTAGTGTGGATGCCCGTACTGCTGCTGTTCCCGATAGCGTTTATAGTTATGCGGATAGTTTTCAGCAAAAAGAGAGCTGACAAAAGGGCGGCTGCATAAGATACAAAACAGATCACAAGAAAGGAAGTGAGTTTATATGGTAATAGCGATCATCGCACTCTCGATAGCCTGCTTTATAATGTTTTCAATGTTAATCCAGATAAGGATAGGCAGAAAGAATACTGTTGACCAGATACGCAGGATAAAGGACCAGGACACGAACAACCTTGTCAACATCGAGATAGGCACGGGCGATGCAGAGCTTATCAACGAAATAAACTCGCTTCTGAAAATGCTCCGAGAAGAGCGCATAATGTACAACCGCAAAAGCCACGACCTCGAACAGATGATGACCAACATCTCTCACGACCTGCGCACTCCGCTGACCTCCGCACTTGGATATGTCCACCTCGCACAGAGCGACGGGATCGATATCGACGAACAGAAAAGAGAGCTTGAAATAACCGAACGAAGGCTCAGAAGGCTTGAAGAGCTTATCGACCAGTTCTTTGAGTTTTACAAGGTCATATCGGGCGAAAAAGAGCCGGAGCTCGGTCCTGTCAATCTTATCGCTTTGCTTGAAGAAGCCGTTTCACACTATTTTGACGACTATAACGACCGTAACCGAATGATAGAGCTGACCTACGACAAGTCAAAGATACTGCTGCTTTCAAATAAAGGTATGCTGATGCGTGTGTTTGACAACCTTATCAACAACGCCTTGAAGCACGGCTGCGGAACACTTTATATCCACGCCGATTTTGAGTATCATGAGGTCAGGTTTGCAAATGCTACAGTTGACAAGCAGATAGACCCCGAGCACATCTTTGACGAGTTCTACACCACCGATATATCACGAACGACGGGAAGCACAGGGCTTGGACTTGCGATAGCCAAGCAGTTCGTCGAGCTTCTCGGCGGAAAGATCTCCGCAGCGCTTGACAACGAGCGCTTCGAGATAATAGTCAAGCTCCCCGGATAACTCCGGCGCCTTGACTCATGCAGCGCAATACGGTATACTCAGTCTGTAATATTTTTCTTTACGAAAGGAGTTTTTACAATGGGATTAAGATTCAGAAAAAGCATCAATCTCGGCAACGGCATCAAGCTGAACATCGGCACTAAGAGCGCCAGCATCTCCGCAGGGACAAAGGGCGTCCGCAAGACAATTAGCACGACCGGCAGAGAAACGACCACATTCAGTATCCCCGGAACAGGCATCTCCTATGTGGATACAAAGAAGTCCTCTCTCGGTGGACTGTTCGGAGGCTCGGCAAAAAAGGCCGCGGCGAAAAAAAACGCTGCAAAGAAAACGACCTCGACAAGAAGATCTACCACAAAGAAACAAGGCTGAAAAGGCTGACCAAAAACATAAAGCCCTGCTCCGAGCAATTCGGAACAGGGCATTTTTGCGTCTCAATATCAATAGTTCTCAGCGTTTACCTCAAAGTAGGACTGCGGGTGAGCGCAAACAGGGCAAATATCAGGAGCCTGCGTGCCAACAACGATATGTCCGCAGTTGCGGCATTCCCACACCTTGACCTCACTCTTCTTGAATACCTCCTGCATCTCTACGTTCTTGAGAAGCGCACGGTATCTTTCCTCGTGGTGCTTTTCAATGGCAGCTACGCCTCTGAACTTTTCGGCAAGTTCCGGGAAGCCCTCAGCCTCAGCGGTCTTAGCAAAGTCCTCGTACATATCCGTCCACTCGAAGTTCTCGCCGTCTGCCGCAGCAGCGAGGTTCTCAGCTGTCGAGCCAATACCGTTAAGCTCCTTGAACCACATCTTAGCGTGCTCCTTCTCATTATCTGCGGTCTTCAGAAACAGCGCAGAGATCTGCTCGTAGCCTTCCTTTTTTGCTTTTGATGCAAAGTAGGTATACTTATTTCTTGCCTGTGACTCCCCTGCAAATGCTGCCTGCAGATTTTTCTCGGTCTGCGTGCCGCTGTACTTGGTTTTAACGTCTGCCATTGTGATTCCTCCTGTATTGTCAATTCACCGTATTGGTGTTTTTTTAGCCGGTAACTCTCCCGCTTATTATATTATAGCACAAATTCCAAGGGTTTGCAAGGGGAGATTCTGAGTGAATCTAAAATGATGCAATGATTTCACAAAAACGATCAATGCCGAGATCCCCATAGGATCCCGGCATTGTCTGTGTAACAGGCATTGTATCTGTTTAATTGTTTTATTCATCGATCACAGAAGGATCAAATTTGGCGTTAGTATAAACAAGATACGAGTCTTTCCATGCGTTCGTAGCCCCGACCAGATCAGCGGTAAGCACGACCTTGTAGTTAGCATATTCATTATGAGTTGAATCACCGGTGAGAACCGTACAGCTAAAGTCAACTTCAAACATCTTATCAAGGTCAAGCTGACTGCCATGCGTTATTTTTCCAGTATAAACATAAGATTTTTGATCAGTTTTATCCTCTTCCAAAGTAACCTCTGAATTGGAATCCGTCAGATTAACGTTTCTTAGATAATTACTTATATTTTCTACCTGTTCATACTTTGTTTTGCCGCTTACTCCTGTAACCTTTTTATACAGCGTAATCGTGTACACTACTTTCTCTGCCGAGTCGTAATCAATGATATCGTCTACATTATAGATCGCCTTTCCAACGATAGGAGGCTGTGTACCATACTTGCCGTTCACACCTAACAAACTTCTGTTGTTCGTCTTATATCCGATTTCATCAGTAATATCATCAGTTGGAACTGCATTAAAGCTTAACTGCGCACTATTTTGGGTTTTTGTATAATAGCGTTTACCCTCAGGGTCTTCCATTACTGAATTCAAAGCACTATATCTAAGATCTTCTTCTCTATAAGCCACACTCGACTTTACTGAGACTTGTGTACCATATTTAGGATCTCCGCTTTGATTAAACGGGAATGCAGTGATATCGTTAAATTTCACCGTTGTTACAGAATGGATCGTAATGGTTGGCATTAATGTCGGATCCATAAGAGCATCCCTGATACTGCCGGAGTTCAGATAGATATAGTTCGCTCCAAGATACGAATGTGTTGATGTCGTGGTATGAGAACCATCAGAATCCGTGTAAGCCAACGTAGTTGTATTACTAATGTATCCCGGATTGGTACCATAAATAATATCCGATACTTTTCCATTAACATCGTGCGATGTCAATGTCAAGTAAAAGGCATGATAAACATCAGAATTGGAAAGATACGAGCCTGCTTGCAGGTTTTTGATCTGAACTGTAGCAGTTACTTCCGTCTTCAAAACATTATTAACGTTAGTCATTTCACGGAGATCTTCCCACTGTGTATTGCCATCACCGGATGTAACTACAAAGCTATGTTCTGTGATACTATGCGTAAATAGGTCTCCAAGGACCAAATAAGAATTCAGCTTTTTCTCAATATTTGCCTTTTGCGTATCTCCTCCGCCGGTATATGTCATTACCGAACCAGTCTTTATTTCTACACCATGCGTCTGACCTGCTGTTATATTCGGGACATAAATACTGATATAGTAATCCTCATAAAGCTCGTTCGTATGTCCCTCACCCGTTCCCCACGCTCCTTGATCAGCCAGGATCGAAGACAGATTTTGAGGCGCAAACGGAGTACCGCTTTCATCTTTTTTAAAAGATGACAAATGTAACTGAATATCTGTACCGGTTGCATAAGAACCGTCCAAGGTCAATGTATAGTACTTATCTGTATTTGCATTCGGGTCAACAAGGATCAGCTTCGTCCCATTCGGCAGTTTGTCGAAGTTAGAATCCAGATTCAGTATTATGCTCTTGTCGAAATTCCAGTTATCCTGTGATGAGATCTGATTCTTTGGATAAGTATAACGTATAAATGTGGTCGTCCACTCATTTGTACTTTCAACAAGAATGGATCTGTTCTTGCCTGCTGCTATTTCCGAACCGATCTTGTTAGCATAAGGGCCGCGGTTATAAGTGGTTGCCGACATTGTTACAGCACTGAATTCTGCAGTAAGCATCTTCTTTGTATAGACAGGAACATAAAGATGATATGCGACCTTAGCCGAATCAGTCGGATCTATATACTGAACATCGATCAGTGAGAATCGATAGTTCCCGGCTTCCGAATCAGCATTTGCAGAGATAAATTCATATTTACCGTCTGATTTGATTTTCAGACCTGAATCATCTGCATCTCCAAGAACATACTTGCCTTTGCTGCTGTCATAATAACAAGGTCTTATCACTACCTTATACAGTTTATTAATGTTATCATTTCCATAGCTGTACGCATACTGGTTGTTCTTATACTGATTTGAACTTTTCTCTGCATTTGTTACCAAGCGTATATATGACTTGATAAACGGCGTGATATCATTCGTCTTATCCGGGTCATCATTAATGACAAGCATCGCAAAATTCTGTACTCCTGTCGGCAGAGTGCCAAACTCGGCAGATGCTGTAGATATCTTGAATGCACCGTTCTTATATGTGCCGTCATCAGAAATATAATGCTCCAATGTTGTACCGTCTGGCACATTTCCAACCGAAGAATCAGTTACTGCGGAAGTTCCGACACTGTATCTCCTGTTTGAAGTAATGGCTTTATAATCCTTGTATATCTCTCCTGCTTTTCCGATACTTGCGCCGTCACCGGTGATATATTCATTCGCACCCATACCGGACCTCGGATTGACAGTAAGGAACGGTGCAGCAGGCTGATCAACAGTAACGATCTGATCTGAAGTTGCAGTTGACACAACATTGAAAGTCGAAGCGTGTGAATTTGACGCGGTGTCTGATGCAGAAGCGTTCAGATAGTCGGCAAAGACATAGAAACTATCATTTTTTACAGCATTACCTTTTACAACAGATGTGGGAACTTTTGCTGGAATTGAATTATAAGCGCCAATGCCGATAAATCTGTATGTCAAAGTATTAGCGTTTCCATTGTTTTTACCAACAACAATACCAGCACCGCTTGTATAATCATCACCGTTTCGTTTAGAAAAAGCAACACCATCTATTTTCAGATTATAGCCTGAAACACTTGCACCGGAAAACCCAATTAGTCCGCCTATATTAGCTTTATATGTTATTAAATCACAATCCTTGACGTAAATGTTTTTCAAATATAGTGGCTTATTACTTACTGCACCTACTATACCTCCCGTATTGTATCCTTCTATTTTGTAGCCAGTTACATAACTATCTTCTATCACACCATTTGCAGCTGCAGAATTCAAACTAAAATCCGCAATAAAACCGCCCGAACCATATCTATCGTTTTCATTAGATCCATAAGCTTTTATTTCAGGTTTGCTTTCTGAATTGCCAATTACTGCACAACCGGAAATAGATATAGCTCTGGGGTAATAGGCGGAATTAGTGTTGCCACATCTTGCCAAAAAACCTGCAGCACTATACTTAGCCTGCACGGATATATCATTTAACGTGCAATTATCAAAAACCACATTACCAATTCTAGTCTCAGTATTATCTGACTGCGAAAAGCCAATAAAACCTCCAGCATATAAGACTTTCGGTGAACCTATTACAGAACTGGAGTTAAGTCCTTTCAGATTAATATTCTTGATTTCAGCACCAGATCCTGTGTAACCAATTAATCCGCCAGCAACTGAAGCATAAGAATCTCCATCATAAAAAGTTGTAATATTAGAAACTGATATGTCTGTGGTCTCAACCGTTTCAGTATCACTGTTATCGCCATCAATATATGGGCGTGTCCAGAATGTCATTCCGACAAAGCACCCTACACCATGGCGCACATTAGAATCATTAAAACATCCTCCAGTAACACTTATACCATTAGAAGTGGAGTTACAACCATCTATTTTCATTTGTTGCACAGATTTAACTTCATCAATACCAACCAGACCGCCACATGAATATGCACCAGAGACGATCAACCCATCAAACGTAATTCCACTAAAATTGACATCATAATTATTACCATTTACTCGTTTACCATATACTCCACCAACGCAGAAAAGCTGGGTCTGATTTGTTGTACCTGTAATATCACTACCATCAGTGCCATACACTTTATCTTCAATAATGCCCTGTAATTTATAATTCTTGAATTGGTATTCATGTGTCGAGTCATTTTTTACCATTACACAATCAAATAACCCCAATCCTAATAGTTTCTTTATATTATCCGCTCCATCATGTCCATATACCGTTCCTAAATCATCACCACTAATGGATTGTGTAAGTGATTTTGGTTGATAATGGTAATAGTTTTCTTGATCTCTTTCATAACGTGATAAGCTTATGTGAAGATTAATTGTATTGCCATTTCCATTAAATGTTGCAACCTTAAATGCGGTTCTATCAGTTGTATCCCCCACGTTTTTTGAGTAAATTCCAACAGAACCGATACCCCTGAACGCCTGAAAACTGTTCATGCTTGAAAAGTCGGATCCTGCCGAAAGCGATATATCCCAGAATTTGGTATTATCCGATGTCATCTTTCTTGCAGGGTAGTTCTTTGATGTCACATTATCCGAACCGTATGCTTTGGTATATCTATAAATGATATACGGCACAGGAGCCTTCATCAAACCATCTTTAGCAGATGAATTAGTATAGTTATTTACGCTGTCAAAAACAGCATAATCACTATAATCGTCAGGTTTAGCAGCTGAAGTACCGCATCCTACACTGCTGTAATCGCCAAGTCTTGCGACACCGTTAATATACTTAAATCCATTATCACTATTATATCCATACGAAGGGGAATATTTGTAATAATTATACGGGCTGGTGGTTTCAGCCGTGCTTGCGATAGACTGTGTGATAAGCGACATGATATAAAGCGACTGTGCATCGGGAACGGTTATTGTGGAATCAGACCAATTCACATCAAGAAGATTATCAGAATTGGTCGTTTTGCTTCTGTCTATCGTGTCGATCGGATAAGTGTAGGTTTTTGTTTCGTTATTACCTTCGCCGGTCTTTTTGTTATAGTTATCGGGCGCAGAACCTGTCTTGCCGGTAATGCTTTCATAGACAGCATATCCGTTGATAACTCTGCCGACAAATTGGTTAGAGTAGATACCGCCGGTTACAGTTCTTCCGCTGACAGAGTTTGAGCCTCTGAAAATGAGCGCACCATTAACAACACAGCCGACCATTCCGCCTTCGGCTATGATGTGAGCATATTTTCCACTAAGGGTGGTTGAACCTGAGTACCTTACAGTAACATCATCAATGATGTTATCACCACCCATGATTTCTCCTATGACTCCGCCGTAATACTTAGCATCAGTATTTGTGCCGTTATATCCATACAGTGCGCTACTTCCGGTCTCGGTTTGTTCCCTTGTAATAGTACCAGTGTTTGTAATAATGATATTTTTAACAACGGCTCCATTAGCAGCTACAATAAATGGATTATTAGTAGGATTTGTTATAGTTGGCTTACTGCTACTATCGCCTACGATAACGCCGTGGAATACGGTGTTACCTTTAACGCCATTTGTATCATTAGGAACACCAATCCCTTCAAAATCATCAGGGAGCGTAAAAGTGCCTTCAATCTTGTAATATGCAGATGCAAGATAATAGCGAACTTTAGTTGTGTTCCAACTCCCCGTAAGAGTTGCTGTATTAGATGTTGCCTTATTATAGGTGTTTGATCCTGAAGGCAGAGTAAAAAGGCCACATCCATTAGGATTAATCGTACTGTCATGCCATGATATTGAGACATGATTATCATAAAAGTAGTTTGGCAAACGTATTGTATTCGGATATGCTGTTCCGTTTATCGCCTTTGCTATAGCATTAAGCTGATCAGCATCCGAGATAATATATGGGTCATTATAAGTTCCACAGCCAACAGTAACACCAGGTGCTTTGTAGTTAACCTTAATCTCTGTCACCGGATAAGTAGTATTATTGCCCTTTGCGGTATAGTTTCCTACATACGGAAGGAATCCATTAGTAAAACTAAATTCTGTATTACTATTAGATATCGGATTTGTAAAATGACCGTCAGTTTCACCAGCAAGGAAATAATGTTTTTCACTGTTCTGATATTCTCTGGAATCCGTTACTTCCTTACCGTAGGTAACATTTCTTGGTGTTCCGGTTCCCCAGTCTTCATCGACTGTATAGTTGTATTCCATATTACAGGTTTTTGCCGCCAGCAACTCTGTAAAGAAGATAGCCGTGCTGAATATCGAGCGACTAGTGCCGTATGCATCTGTCATTGCTTTAGCATAAGTTGAAGAATCTTTCTCCCAATTCTCATCCTTTATTGTATTTCCATCTCTGGCATCAAGCTTGATATCGCTGAATGACATTGTCATATTTTGACCTGTAGCTGTTCCAAATAAAGACTTGGCAACAGGCAGAGTTATTCCCTCAGCATCATAATTTGTTGCACGAAGGTTGCTGATAGTAAGTGAAGGCGTGGCTGTTCCCGTACCATCAATGCTGTTTATGAGCATATACGATGCCGCATTGGATGGAGTCAGCCCATCAAGGGTTAACCCGGTCAGGCTTACAGAGCCTGAAGTGGATTTGTTAATGAGCGCACCTGAAGCAGCCCCCGCCACATAACCGAAATCTCCGGTCAGTGTGAGAGTATTTGCAGATAAAGAAGAAACTGTTGTAAACAGACCCGTCTGCATCAGGTAATGCTGGTTTTGCGCATTTGAAGACTTTGGCGCGCCTACATCATCGGGGAATCTTTTCCACGAATCTGCTGATGAAGAAGTGTTTTCATAGTCATGGATCGCATTGAACCCAAAGGTAACTGTGGCACTTGCAGGCATTGTCACCTCGCCGCCCGCTATTGGGTAATATGACAGACCTGACAGATCAATACCCGTTGAGGATATCATTTCCTCATTAGATTTGAAGTATTTTTTGATATTGTCTGCAGCGTACTTTCTGACCGACCAAAGAAGGAACTGCTCTCCGGCGGGCGCAGTACTGCCCAGTGTACCCTTTTCAAGCATTACATCAAGGTTATAATAGTACCTGCTGTTCCGATTGCCGATGAGATTTTCAAGCTGAGAATATAGTCTGTTCTGATATGTGCCTGTTCCATTTGCAGGAGTATCTGTATCGACAATTTTTGTAAGTGTGCCGTCTGCAGAGGCATTCATATTGATATTTACTATACCTGTTCCTTTGCCGCCGGCCGTAATGTCGCCGCCGTCTTTATCGTTGTTTTTTGTATCGGCTGCGATCTCATCAACATAGTAATTACCGTCTGATGAGGATGTGGGCACAGTTACACCTGTAAGGGAATAACCGCTGTTTTTAAGGTTGATATAGAGACCATCATCGCCACTGTATGCTTCATTTACAATAAGTCCGAAAGAGGCGGGAGCACCATTAGTAGAACTAAATGTTGTGTTGACAGGAGTAGAATCAGAAGTTGCCTGAATGGTGAGAGTATTGATATCCCACTTACCTGTGCCTTTAAATACCAGACCGCTCTGCTTGCTTCCGTCAGCCGAGTATTTACTATCAACTTTAGAACCTGTTATAGTGAGACCGTTAACTGTTAGGTTTGTACGCTCCCAATGTGAGCCGAGGAGGCCGCCCGAATACTTTGACTTTGTCTCAACAGAAGCACCTGTCATCGTTACTGAACTAAGGGTGACAGTACGTGCATTTTTGGTATTTGCCTGAATACGTCCTATCATTCCACCAACATACGAAGTGTCGACATCTAAAACATCAGTGCCTATTTCTATTTTCGGAGAGACCTCTGAACTGGCAACAGAAACGTTATACTGGGTTGCAGCTTCACCTTTCAAAGAACCAAGAATACCGCCGACATTGATCGTTCTTTTTGATGTGCAGTCGATGTCGCCATAAAGCTTGATTGTAGGCTTGATCGAGCAGCGTTCTTTTATCTCCAGCACATAGGGGTCAGTTGAAGTTGTACTCCCGTCAAACACACCAGCAGTACCTCCAACGAAGAAGAAAACATCACTATCCCCCTTTGTTACATCAAGCGTTGTGGTGATCGTCACACCAGAAAGTGAAGCACCGTTAGTCATTGCGCCGAATAATGCGCCAGCATACATAGTGGCTGCGCCTTCAACCTTTATATCACCGCTTACAGTCAGGTTAGTAGCAGATGCACCATTAGCAAATGCAAGCAGACCCTGCGCGTTATGTCCATAAGTACCTGTAAGATATATTTTACCGCCTGTTCCGGTGCTGCCCTCCAGATAAGTTCCATATGCTTCTCCGGTTGCAAGCTTGATCGTTGCTTCTGAAGCTCCGCTCGCTTTGGAGATCGAACCCTTAAAGCATTCAGCATCAGAAGAAAAAGCACTTCCTCCGTCACGCATAAATCCGAGCAAACCTGTACCGGAAAGGTCAATCTCGCCGCTTACAGTAATATTAGATGACAACAATGATGTCTTATTCGCACCGCCGCTTGCAAAGCAAAGCGCAACGTGGTCACTTCCGTCATTAAGCTGCATATTAAGAGCAACTTTTGCAAATGATACTTCATCGTTTATAGCAGGGTCAGCTGTAACACTTGCTACTGTTACTTTATTATTTGCAACTGATACTATCCCGGCATCTTCTGCGTTCTTTTTTGTTCCGCTTACATCAAAAAGTCTTACGACTTCGCCCCATTGGCCAAGATCAGAAGCTGTTGTTGCTGAGTTTCTCTTAAAAGTCCATGCTGAATCAGACCCATTGCCTTTTGCATAGACAAGAGTTTCATCATTTTCATATACAAGCTGTGCATAGCCGTTTTCTGCCTGCGCTCCGCTTATGTCGGTAGTGCCGGCGAAGCGAATAACGCCCTTCTTAAAGCTGCCCGCTATTGCGCCGCCCTTGTAGGTCTTGCCGGTCGCCATTGTAAGTGTGAAATCACCTGTAACATCAATAAAGGATCCGGCATTACTGCTGTCAAGAGTTGATATGATTCCGCCAAAATAGGTAGCACTTGACGCATCAACATTCGTTACGGAAACCCTGCTTACGCTCACATATGTCGAATCCGTAAGCTGTCTGATGATTCCGCCGACATTACCTGATGAAGAAGCACTCAGATTATTAACCGTAAAGCCACTAAGTGTCAGTGTATTAGCATAGCCGTTATTCACGTATTCGCCAATAATGCCGCCGAAAGGTACAGAACTTGAAGGCGGTGCAAAATGAGTGTTCGTTGTATCAGAATCGGTGATCGTAACACTTCCGGCAGATGTAAACTTACCAAAAAGTCCGCCTGCAGATGTGCCGGTTTTCAGCTGAGTTGTGCTATCCATACTATAATCATCAATATCGATCGTCACAGCCCCTGAGTATGTGACCTTATACTCTCCGGCAATGCCGCCGCTTAATTCGGCCCCTTCAACCTTACATCCTGTCAGGCTGTATGTACGGGTAAGAAGTATATCATTTGCAGCTGTGTTACATTCATAATAACCAAATACCCCGCCTGTTTTTTTGCCGCCCGTAATGTTGCAACTATCGAGCGTAATAGCGCCCGTAGTTGTAGCATAATTCACAACCGTATTCTTGCAATATCCTGCTATTCCACCTGCGTAATCCTTTCCGTCAACAGTTCCTGAAAATGCATAGTCTGTAGGTAATGTGATCTTACTGCTTTCTGCGTGACCACAGATGAAGCCAACTTGTTTCTTGGCAGTCTTAAAATCAACTTTAGCTGCACTGCTTCCAGAAAGGAGTTCAAAAGTTGAAGCGTTGATCTCACCTATCAATCCGCCGCAATTCGCCGTTTCTGTTCCGATGAAGGTTACGTTGTCATCCTTAGTCTTGGTATATTTTGACTTAAGTACACTGCCGCCCTGTATCGAACCGCAGAGTATGCCATAATGCTTATTGCTTTGTTTATTATCAATGATCGAACCGGAAGAGATATTACCGTTATTATCAAGTACCTGTGTATGATCGCTTTTATCCTCAAAGGTCAGATCGATCTTTGCACCGTCGGTCATCTCGTAGATAACCCCCGAATAACTCTTAACATTTGCAGTATTCAGTATGACTTTCCATTCATATGGATCAGTTGCACCGCTTCCGACCATATGATTAGCCAGAAGAGGTGATACGTTATCCCCTGCATCAGCAAGCCGTTTGATATTAAGCGGAATAACAGTAGTAGTACCCAGATTGTAAAGTTTTGCAGAATCTTTCACATAATCAAAGATCGGAGAATATGTTTCAACATAAAAGTCATCTGTATTGGTATTCAAATAGATTGTCCCATTAAACGGCGCAGCGGAATTACCAATCGGATTATAATTTGCGTCAAACAGATACCTACTCGATATCGGATTAAGTGTTATCGTATCATTTGCGTGGTCTTCTGCCCAAGTTTTATCCTGAAAACACTGTGAATACTCAGACAGATCAGGGCTTTCGGAAGTAAAGGTATAGGTATGGGCGGAATACCTCGATTTAAGCGCATCAAGCTCACCCTCAGCCTTAACATTCATCGAAAGTCCGGTGCGTTCAAGTATATCTTCACAGATCAGATCCGCAGGGGTACCCGTAAACACTAGCGCAAGGACAAGCGTAAAGCTGATGATCCTCCTGTATATTCTGTTTTTGCGATTAAATAACCTTTTCATATAATCACCCGCCAATGCAATCACGTTAATAGAGCATTACCCATTATTTTCCCCGGATCGCACGATCTTATCTCTTTCTGTGCTCTTATTGAGCTTTTGGTTCGAGTCCAGAACCCGGTTATGAAGTTTCATCCGAATCCTGAACATAATTCTCACATTTAATATATTTGCTTGGGAATTCAGGGCCTGTATATGTGCCGGAAACAGCTTTATAGAACTGAACAACATACCTGTTGTCTCCGGTTGCAGAATCGACCGTAAGTGTTCTCATTACCCAGCCCGGCTTCCCGGATACAGCTGATTCTCCGGTCAGCTTTCCGTCGGTCCCTCCATACTGAGAAACAAACACCGGGTTCATTGTAAATTTACTGCTGTCCCAGAGAATATCTATCGTTCCTTTGCCGGAACCTTCGATTATCAGGTTATAGCCATCATAATCCGTTGTACTTAATTCCTGAAGGTTTCCATGCCAGCCCGTCTCAACTGTCCTACCTTGTGCAATGCTTATAACACTGGCCAGATTTGTAACACCGCTGCCGTTCCGCTGAATGCTTTCCTGAGTAGGAGTTGCCGATACCCTGATAAACAGATCCGGAACATCCTTAGCAACTTCTGCAGCGTCAAAACAAATGCTGTAAGCATCTCTTAGGGTATTGCCGCCTTCAAGGTTCTCTGAAGAATAAGTGTAAGAAAATGATCCCACACTATTCAGACTGTGCTGAGGATCTGAGGGCATTGCCTGATTATCATCCATGATCTTTTGAACATAAAACGTCTTTGGAACATCATTTTCTTTCTGAACAGTTGTAACGACATCGTACTGACCCGTACTATCGTTATATTTAACAAGCTCCGCTTTAAAACTATAATCGATCAATGCTTTTGCAGGACTTGTCGGATCGAGCTGATCATAGTTACATACTGTAACAGTACATACGAAGTTTCCTTCATTTGTAGTACGAAGATTCTTTACAGCTATATTTGTTGAGTAGACCTCCATATAATTCGATGAAAACGAACTGTTGCTTGATACCTGCGTAGACACAACTCTTTTAACGATCGCTGTTCCGTTATATGCTGCAAAAGCCATATGTATACCCGAAAAAGCGAGAATAGATATGAGCATCCAGATCGTGACCGGATACTTTAATATTCTTTTGTATATTTTCTTAATGTATCCTTTCATCATTCTCGCCTCATTCTATGTCATCACATTTGTATCAACGATTCTTAATTGGCTGTATTCTGTTTTGCCGATATATATATCAGATCTGTTTCTTTGTTGTTATATGCGTAATTCCAGTAGTCTGCATCCTCTTCGGTCTTATTGTTGGGGCCTTGAGTCCAGGTTATTTTGATTGCAAAATAATCTCTTTCAGCACTGTCGTCATCAGACTGGTTCAACTGAGGGATTCTTCTTGCCACACTATACAGCGGCTTGACATATTGATTGACATCGTCAGCGCCCTCTCCAACAACATAATTACGGCGATCCTTAGCTTCAAGATCTTCCTCGTCCCCGAGAATTCTGCCCGTCGATCTATTATCCGGGTTTATATCCGTGAGTATTACTTCTCCGTTAGTTGTACCTGATGCCGTACTAATTATGCTGTATTTTAATTCTGTTTCCTCGCCTTCAGTTCTGGTGTGATCCGTGTACTCTATTGTCCCGTTCGCATCTTCCTTCACCCTGTATAACTGATAGGTAAAAGGAATATTAGTCGTATGTGAAAGCTGGATATCATAAGCTGAATATTTGCCCGGTTCAATGGAGAAAACAATATATTTATCAGTGCCAGCACTAACATCTATATTCTCAAGAGTTATGTAGAGTGCAGGATCGTCACCGCCGGATGCAAGATTTATGGCTGGCGGCTCTTTTACCTTGGTCAACACTTCTATCTTGTCCTGATAAGCAAACCATGCATACACAGGTATCGCCATAGTGCACATCAGTGCAATGATAAGCTGTATCTTTACCGGGAAGGACAGCTTCTTGATTTTTTCTATTAACTTTTTGAGTATTTTCAAAGCCGTCACCTCCCTTGTTTTTGTACATGATCAAAGACTTTGTAATTGATATCCAACAGTTGGATACATACTGATTATTATTGAGATACCTGCATGGAAAGCATCACATAGGATACATTGTTGCCGATCTCAAGATCCGCATTATCATATTTTGTATTATAATGGTTGTAAATGGCACTCGAATACTCCGTGGACAGAGCTGTAAGGTCCGCTGTCACCTGTGCGGCAGTATCACTGCAATCTTTGAAAAAACCGTTTTTGTTGTTTGCTATATATGTTATAACAGACGAGCGCTCGGTCGGAGCATATATGATCTTGTTCGATTGCTCACTTGTAAGATTCTCCAGGTATAATGGCCACACCCAGTAGATCTGCGTGTAAGATTCACCGTTCCTTGTATACTGCTGATTAGCAAGGACCCTTCTTAATTCGGCATCGGTCCCGATCAATCCCGTATATTTACCGTTAGCATCTATACCTGAAAAAAGCATAATGTGCGCTTTAAGATAGCCCAGAAGACCGCTGTTATCGATCTCTGTCACCTCAGTGACCTGCTGATTATTCTCACCTGTGGTAGTTGTCTCAACATAGGCTTTAATATCAAAAATGCAGTCCACAGTTATTGTTTCGGAGTTGTTTGGATTAACTCTGAATTCAAGGATCCCATGATCTCCGGGTTCAATTCCCGGAGAGGTCTCACCTTTAGACGTATCGATAGCATCTACGTGATTATCAAAATTTTTTGTTGAAGAGATCTTCCACTCCATCCCGTCAGTCTCAAGACCTTCGTAGACACTGCTGTAATATCCGCTGCTGTTACGGGTCTGGATAGTATATGGGACTCCCTCCGCAGTGACCGCCATGGTATCCGCTGCGACGGAATCGTTCGCTGCAAACCACGCTACTGAGGCAAGTATCAGGACAAGTGCAACGAGTATGGACATCAATCCGAGCTTAACCACACGTTTTTTCTGCTTGCGCTTCTCTTCGGCGCTTTTTTCTTTGGCTTCTGCCACCGCCTTTTCGGCTGCTTTCTCGGCTGCTTCCCACAGCTTTCTGTTCTCGCTTACCGACCTTTCACTCATCGCACTCACCTCGCTTTTTTGCTAAATTTATGGACTTTTTCGTCAAAAGGGTGCAGTATCCCCCTAAAAGCCATAGTTACTCTCTTATATTATACAATAAAAGTGCGTATTTGGCAATCAGCATATTTGACAAATTTGCACAAACAAGATTGTATATTTTATAAATTTCTTTCACATTTTTAACATACAACTTCGATCCCTAAGCCGGCGGACCTGCCTTTTCACATTACACCATACCTAAATGATATGTAAAACAAATGACGGTATGATAAAATTATGATGTAAAAAAGCCGAACGCTTGTGCGTCCGGCTTGATGTGCGGTTTATTCTATATAACGTGGCACGCCCGTCCATGCTCGGGTCATTCAGGCCCTCCTTACGCCAGAAGCCCACATAAGAGCGCTCTTTTTCAGCTCTATCCTTTTTATCAGCAGTATATCCAGCGCCGTGAACACTACCGCTGTAACAGCGATCAATGCGAGCAGCACAAAGCCCGGGCTGGCAGTTCCCTTGATAAAGCGGCTGACCGACATTATTACAGACTTTCCGGCAGTCATTATCAGCATATAGAATATCCACCAGCCGATCCATAACCACTTGCCGAACTTCATCGACGCTGTGATAAGGAAAAGAGAAGCCACCGAAACGGTAAACATCAGAAGCACATTGAACAGGTAGGAAATGACAATTCCGAAAAAGTCCGTATTTACGTCTGTAATGCCAAAAGACTTGACAAGCGGTCTGAATACATACCCGAAGCCTGTTGCTTTTGAAACGCCTGCTATTACGCCCTCGGCAGCAAGTGCGATACCGCTGCACACGAGAACGCAGAGGAGTACTGTCAAGAAGATCGACTTTACAGCCGTTTTCCTCGAACGGTTCATATAGATACTCATATTTATACCCATTATGCCCACTCCAATAGTACACACGAAGGCGCTCCATATGATCAGCACAACGGTAACTATATTATGTATCTTTTCATCGCTCGCTGCGTCCCCAATACATATCGCCAGCACGGAAAAAATCAGGCAAACCGCCGCTGCAATTATCGAAGAAATAATAACATTGCTCTTGAAGTTATCCTTGAGCAGATAACGTGTAAGTTCGTTTTTCATTTTCTTGCCCCCCTTATGCCGCTTTCCAGGCAGGCTTCCTGTCTATCGTCATACCCTTTATCTTTACGTACTGCAGCACCACCAGCGCTATGACCAATGCGGCACATACAGCGATAGAAACATACTTGTTCCCGATATAGTATAAAGCCATGAAAACGCCTATCACACAGGTTATAAAACCGATGATCGTCATGGCGATAACTATGCCACGTTTTTTAGACAAAAGCTCTGCAAGCAGAGAGCCTACGACGGTCATCGCAAATGTTCCCGCAAACATCACCGCTATCATTGCATAAATACTCATATTTGTCTTTGAAAGCGTGGTTGCCGCATCTTCAAACTTTACCGCAAGCGGTGCATAATCGCCGGTACACAGCTTTGAAAAAAGCATATTCGATCCGTAATTTACGGCAACGACAGTCGCTGTCACTATGACTGCACACAACAGTTCCGAAGCGAGGACCGCCCTGTGCAGGTGTTTTCTGGTGACATTGACCTGAAGCGACAGGTTGAACATCTGTGCGAGAAAAGCCACGCCGAAGCCCAGCGACGCAAACATTGTCATCAGAACTGAGGGCGAATACACGCTTATCTTAGCGACGCCCTCCGCTGTCACACCGTCCGCACTGTTCAGAAGCTCGTCCAGATCTCCCTTTGCACTCTGAAACTCGATATAGCCGAAAAGTGCAACGATAACTACGAACACAAGCATAAGCATTATTATCTCTTTTGTGTTCCAGAAAGACTGCAGCAGTTTCTTTGTATACATTTAAGCTATCTCCTTTTGTTCTCAATCGTTGGTCATCTGAATAAACAGGCTCTGAAGGCTCGCCTTGGATATCTCCAGACCTTGCGGGACGTTTTCGGGCTTTCCTTTTACATAAGCCGACCTGATCCCGCCGACCGTGTCGCTGCCGACAACAGTTTTGCCGGCGGTATACTTGTCCACCAGCTCGGCAGGGCCTGTAACGGTGTAGGAGTTTTCCATTATCCTTTCGGTGTCGTCGGCTGTCACGAGTCTGCCCTTGTCGATTATTATAGCCTTTTCGATAAGATTTGCGCACTCGTCGATAAGGTGGGTCGAAATGATGAACGTGCTTCCCGTTTCGGCGTAACGCTCGATAAGAAGCCTATAGAAAAGCTCTCTGTGGTTGGCGTCAAGCCCGAGCACAGGCTCGTCAAAGAATATGTAGTCTGCGCCCGAAGCGAGTGCTATTATAAGCTTTGCGATGCTTGAATAGCCCGTTGAAAGGCTCATCAGCTTCTTTTTAATGTCAAGCTCGAACATTTGTGCAAGCCTGAAAGCGTAGTCCTTGTCAAAGTCGGGGTAAAACATACTCACTATCTTTACTGCGTCCTTGAATTTCTTGTCAACGGGCAGCAGATTGTGCTCGCTCATTGTGAATATCTTTCTAAGCGCTGAGTCATTTTCTATCGAAGGCTCGCCGTCAACGAATATCTCGCCCGAGGTCGGGAAAATGCGGTTTGAGATAAGGTTCACCATAGTTGATTTGCCTGCGCCGTTGCGTCCGAGCAGGCCGTATACTTTTCCGTATTCTATCGTGAGCGTTACGTCCTCCAGCGCTTTTGTCTCTTTATAATGCTTTGTCAGATTCTTAAGCTCTATTCCTCTCATCTTTTTATCCCCTTTCGATAAGTTCGATTATGTCTTTCTTTGTAAGTCCAAGCTTTGCGGCTTCATCAAGCATTGTTTTTATATACTCGCCGAAAAACTCCGACTGTCTTTGCTTTTTCAGTGTTTCTACTGCTCCTTGTGATACAAACATACCCAGTCCCCTTTTCTTATAGATGATGCCCTTGTCCACCAGCATATTCACGCCTTTGAGCGCAGTTGCAGGGTTTATCTTCAGCTGCACCGACATCTCTGTCGTGGACGGTATCTGTTCCCCTTCTTTTATGGCTCCCGAAATGATACTGTCGCTCAGCCAATCTGCAAGCTGGACAAAGATCGGCTTTTCGCTTTCAAAGTTTATCTGCATTATCTGTCCTCCTTTGAATTGTCTTTCTCTCTTTTGTTCTTATCTTTGTTTTTTGTTTTGTTCAGCGCTTCGCTCTTTGTTTTTTATCTTCAAGTGCAAAATAAATGTGTCTGATCATCAGCGCTATCAGCGGTAAAAATCCTATCAGCATATGTCTTCCTCCTGTGTGTTTGTTGTTTCTTTTCGGTTAGTTTGTTTGTTGGTTAATTACCTCTGTAACTAACTATATCACTAACTACCCATTTTGTCAAGTCTATTTTTCGATTTTTTCAAATACTTTTTTGCGCTTACAGAAAAACCAGCGTATTTACGTTGTTTTCGTGGTACAAAAAAATCACCGGCAAGTTTCCTCACCGATGATCTAGTTAATTTTAGGTTAGTTAGTTATTAGTTAAGGTTAGTTACTCTCAGTCAGTTTGCATCTCACAGTAAACCTCTGACTTGCCGTGTAGTTGCAGGTGTAAAGAGTCAGATCCCAGCTGCTCTCCACCATGTCAGTCACCTGATCCGGCTTGAGCATCTCGATCTCGCCAACGTGGTACGTGAATACCTCACCGTCCATATTCGTAAAGATAACTTTGTCATTCTCTTTTAACGAGATCAGCTTGTTAAAGCACCCGTAAAAGTTATGTCCCGCAATTACGAGATCATCCGTTTCAAGCGAACCGTAATAGCGACACGGAGCAATAGTCAGCTTGTAATCGCTGTAAGTATTCATAACAGGGGTTTTCAGATCGACCGACGGGATAGAAAGATAACCGATATAATCGTTACCGTCGATCTCCACGACCGGCATTCTCTTGATCTCTTCACCCTGCGGAGTAAAAGTCACCTGTATAGAGCCGTCAGAATTACTCTGCTCACGCTCGTTTATGACTTCTTCAACCTTAGTAAGCGCCTCTTTTGAAGCCTTTTCCGCCTTGCTGCTTTCATAATAATTCCAGAAAACAAGTCCTGCACTTGCAGCTATCAGCACCGCACCAATTATAATAAGCACCGTAGCAGTGCGGTTTTTACCTTTATTCATGTTTCTTTTTTGAGCCTGCCGACTTGATTATCACGCCTGCGATAATCAGAACCATACCACTTCCAGCAAGCACAGGGATCGGCCACCTCAGCTGTCCTGTCTTGATAAGCTTGCGTGTGTTGCAGATCGTGTAGTCAAATCCCTTGCGGGAGTATGTAACAACGTATCCCTCAGGTACATCGACCTCTCTTACCGACCATTTTCTTTCAATGTCAATATTTTCAAGAATATACTGCCAGTGATTTTCATCGCTCAGTCTTATAGTTTCATAAACCTCGTCGTCACAAAGCAGTTCAACAACTACGAAATCAGGACGGTTTTTGCCGTCGTCATTCCAGACCTTTCTGATACGCAGTGACGAGCTGTCCTCACCGCCTTCAACGCTGAACTTAGGCTTAGCAAGCACGTTAAATACCCATTCACCCTTGTCTTCATAAGGCAGCACAGCTAAAAACGGCTTAAACTTTACATAGTCCTTATTACCCTTTATCTCAGCGACCAGATACACACCTGCATCAAGGTCTGTAAACTGCGTCCTTCCCTTGCTGTTAGTGTAATTCGTAGTACCCTCTATGCGGTTTTGTACCGCAAAATCGAACAGTCCGCTTGCAGCTTTTTGAAAATTAAGGCCGTCAAGTCTCTTTGCATACGCAGAAAAATCCTTCGTCGTATTATAATGAGCCTTGCCATTAACGATCGAAACGTCAGCCACGTGATAAACCGTAACATCGGCATCAGCAACAGGCGTACCCTTTTCGTCCTCATTTTCCAGAAGGATACCGAGATTGCACTTGCTGTTTTTGTCAAACTCCTTGATCTCATCAGCAAACACATTTGCGCTAAGCAATACTGCAGCACAGATCAGCAGCATAAAGCACGACAATATTCTATTGAGTTTCTTCACTGCCGACCTCCTCCTTTGCGAGTTTAGTTTTCTTTTTTGCAATATGATCTTTTACCAGTACAAAAACAAGCACAGCGATCAGCATAGGCATAGCCACGATCGGAGTAACGATCAGCGGATCTATCCTGAAAGCCTCATTCTTAATAAAAATACCTGGTTTTTCCTGAGCATTTTCCACACGTACTCCCCTGAGCAACAGCCTGTGCGAGTTGATACCATACGGCGTGCAGGTCATAAGAGTGCAGTAGTCCTTTCCTTTGACTATCTGCAAATCGTCAGTCTCGGTTGGAAGCACCGTCTTGATCTGATCGATCTGATATGTTAGCTTTTTGTTCAGAACAGTGATCGAGAATTCGTCACCTACCTCAAGCTCATCAAGATCAGTAAACAGCTTTGCACTGGGAAGTCCCCTGTGTCCCGACAGAACACAGTGAGTAGATTCACCGCCTACCGGGAAGCTTGTACCCTCAAGGTGACCCGCACCGATCTGTAAAACAGCCTCATCGACCGAATGATAGATCGGAAGCTCCACATTGATCCTGTCGATGTCAACGTAGCCCATAATTCCGGTGCCGGTTATATCAAGAGTCAGATCATATCCGCTGATATTTGACGGATTAAAAAATGCGGAAGGCGTTTTTTCGAGCCGGTTGTTATAATCCTGAGCCTGCTCAAACATTTTCTGGATCTTATCATCATCAGTATTCTCCAGCTTTTCGCTGTATTCACTGATAACTCTCGAAGCGTGCTTCTGATTGATATAGTTGCTTATAGCAGGATACAGCAGCACGGACAATCCAACGATAAACATAACTATTATGATTATAGTTGACAAATGCTTTCTCATTGGATTCTCCCTACAGCAATATCAAACGGCAGGGAGCGGAGAGCATCCGCTCTCCCGCCGAAAAATTGCAATAATAGATTACTTTTCTTTGTGTGCCATTCTAACCTTTGTAACAAGCAGAGCACCTGCGCAAAGGATAAGCAGTCCGCCGACTACGTAGAAGATAGTTGTACCCATTCCACCGGTGCCGGGGAGAGTGATACCCTCATTGTTCTCAACGGTAAATCCATAAAGATTATCATCAACTAAGAGTGCAGTCTCATCCTTTGTTACCGTCCATGCACAGGTCTGTGTAGCCTGATTAACATTAGCATCAATCCTTATCTTAATAGAAGCCTTGAGCTTATTGTAGCCCTCGGGGGCTTCAAGCTCGGTAATGGTATAGTCGCCTGCACCAAGGCCAACGAAAGTGATGATACCGTTCTCATTGGTATATGCGATGTGATTTACAGGAGATGCAGTGGTTGCTGTACTCTGGGTTACTCTTACTATCTTAGAATACTTAGTGGTTATGCTGTCATACGTCTTTTCAGTCTGAGTTGTAGGCTCAGTTTTAGTAAATGTACCGTCCTTGAGCATATAGCTATCACCGGTATCATCCTGTTTATAGATATCGCCGTTGATGAGAACTGCACTTACGCCTTCACCCTCGATCTTGAACTTTGCACCCTCGAGCTTTTTGTTATTGTCTTCGCCGTCAACCTTTGTGAGTTTGATACCAGTGGTGAATGTCTTGGTGGTGACATCAGGAGTCTTGCCTGTTACATCGCCGTCATCAGTGTCTTCGCTTGGCTCGTTCTCACCCTTGTACTTATGGTTAGGATCGTTTGAATATGTCAGATTTGCGGTATTAGGGTTGCCTGCTGATGTTATGTTAGCCTTTTCGTTAAGAACTGCCTGGTATGTAATAACGATCTCATCGCCTTTATTACCAGCAGCTTTAATGAAGTCATTAAGAACTATTTTAAGAGAAGTTGTACCATCGTTTTTTCTTTCAGCGTTCGGAGTGAATGTCTTGTCATAGTCTTTACCTGCAACTGTTACATTTATCGAATTAGGAACAAAGGTAAGTCCCTTGCAGAGGGTATCATTTACGATGAAATAGTACTTGTTGAAGCCTGTTCTGTCAGGAATATTTGACTTGAGCTTAAATGTGATAACATCACCGATGCTTGCAGTGTTTGCAGATTTTTCGTCATCTCCTTCAAGGATCTTCTTATCCAGTGTCGGGAAATCAGCCTTTGCTGTTACGGTCTCGTCCTTTACGACTTTAAGGATAAATCTGGTGTAATTACCGTTCTCCTTATCAGTCTGTGTTCCGTCCTCATCCTTGATGAAATAGTAGCCTGCAGCAAGACCAGCTATATCCACAGACTCAGTACTACCGTTGAGCACTGCTGTTCCTGCATTGGTTGCAGAAAGGTTCTTGCCGACTGCTGCAGCAAAGAACTTTGCAAGAGCAGAGTCATCAGGCTTTTTATCGAGGACCTTAGCAACATCTGCGGCATCTTCACAGTCTACAAACAGCCCTCCATATGTAGCGTCAGACTTAAGAGCAGCAAGCAGATTAGTGCCGTTAACGCCGCTGCCCCAGTCAATATCGTTGAGAACGGCATCGCTGCCTTCGCCTGAAAGCTTACCCTTGAAAACCTGATAAGCCTCATAGGTGTGATTTGTGGTGTCACCTGCAGCTCGTTTCATTGTGATCGTATAAGTAGGATCATCAACGGCAAATGCTGTCATGCTTACGCTCATTACCATAAACACGGTCAGGACCATAGCCGTGAGTAGTCTTAAAGTTTTTTTCATAGTCTTATTTCCTTTCATATTTATTTTAATGCCATTTTGGATAACTAATATTATTCCGACTCCCTCCGTTTCTTTCGCCAAAGCAGAATTCCTGCTCCGGAAATTAGTCCCGTGCCAATGCAGATGTGTGGTATCACACCGCATCCGCCGGTGTTAGGGAGTGTATACTCCTTTAGGGTATTGCTGAAAGTCGGGTGCGTGTCGCCATTATCATATTTAACAGTGACACTCATGTCTTGACCGATCTTGATCTTGACCTCATGAACGGTCCGGTCATATTTCTCTACATTGGAATTGCCCGGATCGGGGACCTCACTCATATAGTATGTAAAGGTTTTGCCCTTGTCCTGTTCGCTGAATGCAAGATACGGGAATGTAACTTTGCCTTTCGCATCATTCCGGGCAGCGCCCACGACGCTTTCCTTAACGAAGAAATAGTGTCCTGCGTCCAGATTAAAATCACCATTTGCATCAGGCAATATTGCTTTTTCCGGATTTGCACATTTTAACAGTGAAGAATAATACTCCTCTGTGGAAATGTCTCCGCCCGACGGAGGTTCGCTTGTACCGACCTTGTTAATGCGATCAATGAGCTTTACAAATCCGAAATCGTTCTTATACTGCGGATACATTTTATACAGTTTTTCCATATCAAACACTTCTGTACAATAGCTGTTATTACCGCCGCCGTTGCCGGTGTTGTTATGGTTGAAAAGCTTATATGCCTTGATCCTATCAGTATCTTCAATGTTTGTAAACAGGCTTGATGCAGCCACTTTACCGTCATTTACGACCTTTTTGGAAGCAAATTCATCGCTACAAAGCTCAAAATTGAACTGTCCCTCACGAGCATTCGCACCGATATTTGTAAGTTTTTTGCCTGCCTGAAGCTTAACGAGCGCACCTGCCGGCTGGTAGGTAAAGTCAAGACCATTATCCAGCGGACACTTGTTCATTGCATCTATAAGCGGCTGACCTTCAAAGTGGACCTGAGTGTTTTCGATCACCTGCGGGTCTTCCTGCGCGATCGATTTTATGGACTTTTCGGTATAATTATCTCCGTCTTTTTCATATACTATCTCTTTGTCCGGATAAAGCGTGATCTGAACATTGAAGTCAACAGACTTGACCTTATTGGGGTCAAACCTGTACTGCGTATGAGACTGCTTGTCAAAGTACAGGTCACCTTCTAAGGGATCATTAAGATGCCATTCGACCCACTCTTTTGTCGGCGGGTCTGTTGTACCATCGGTGGTTATCTGTGCATAGACCTTATACTCATTGAAGTGGAGAAGATTAGGATCGCCCACATAGCCGTAGCGTTCTACATAATATGCAGAAGTCATCTCGTACTGTGTCTGTCCCGGCTCACCGAGCTTTCTGTACGCATCAACAGGCATTCTGTTGACCTCATCTCCGTTTGCGTCACGAAGGATAGTATCGCTGTTGATCTTTGTCACATAAGCCTTGTAAACCTTTTCGGTCTTGCCGTTCTCCGTGAATTCAGTCAGCGTATACTTACCGTCATCAGCAATTTCCATGTCACAGTGGGTGTATCCGCCGTTTGTCGTCGGCATTACTCTTACATAGAGCCGGTCATTCACCGTATCGCCATTTTTATGCTGTATCTCAGCGGGACTGTTATCCGGAGTTGGAGCTATCGCCTTATACAAGGTATAGCCGTCCTGTTCGCCAAGCGCCTGAAGATAAGTGCTTGCGCTGTCCTGCATCTCAAAGCTGCCGGCTGCATTTGATCTAACGCTGATAACATCGCCGACACGGAGTATGTACGGCTTGCCGGAGGTATTCTGGATATAGCCGTTCTTATCTTTGATCCAGCTATAGCCGCCGAGATATTCCTTGATATAGTCCTTGCCTTTATCGCCGTAATAGGTTTTAACGTAGATAGGGTCAACGACCTGCACCCACAAGTCACCCGACACATGATCTTCTCCCCATGTGCCGTCATCAAGGTATACGATACGGCATTTTCCGGCTTCCAGACCTTCAAACTCAGCCTGTACATAGTTCTCACCGGCCGGCTTGATATCGGTACTGTTATTATACCTTCCGATATGGTGATGATCAACGCCGTCTATTTTATAGTCATTTCCAAATACGGTAAACTTGCCTGAATCCTTGTACTCGCCTGTATACCTGAGCGTGATACGCTCGCCAACATAGATCATATACGGATTGCTTTCGGAATTACTGCCATAATCTCCGCCGATCATTACGAGCCTTGACGGTTCAACATATCCAACATCTCTGGTCAGAACGAATATCGAGAAGCTCTCGCTCTCAAACTCCGCACCGCTCGCTGTTAAGTTTGCGTTTTCGATCTGCTGAACATTGTCCTTGTCGATTACGTGAAGCAGGCTGTATTCGCCCTTATCAAATTTGATCTTGTCAGGCAGCTTGATCTGCACCTGAACATTTTTGCTGTCCGCAGGCTCGATCTTCTTGCCCTTTGCGTCCTTGAACGTAATATCTACCGCAACCGCATCTTCGATCGTTCTGTCCTTTCCGAGTGCAGCTTCTGCGGTCTTCACAGCCTCGGACTTTGAAATGTCCTTGACTGTCATTGTTGTTTTCTCGGGGAAAGTCCCCTTTTCAGCCCTTGCAGTTACCTTTACGCCTGATGCGGAAGAGTTCTCAAACACCACATCTCCGCTGGCATTTTCCAGATCAACACAATTCAGAATGTGTTTGTCTGCGAGTATGTAACTGCCGTTTGCGACCTTGCCTTCAACGTCGCCTTCTATCGTCTTGACAACCGTCTTGCCGTCCTTTTCGCTGACTTGCGAAACAACTGCGCACCGGTCGGGTTTGCTGTCAAGATCCGAGTCTATGATGACAACATCACCCTTTTGCAGCTTTGCGTCCTTGATATCAACAAGCAGATCTTTCTTTCCAAGCTCTGCCGTCCAAGCCGCAATTCCAGAACCGTACGGAACATTTTGTCTGTCAACGCCTGCATAGTACATACAGAAGTATGTGAACAAGCTGTTCCATTCGCCGTACGGGCTGCCGTACCATTGTCCGTATCGGGTATAACCGTTTTTCGTCTCACCATCTTCGGAGAAATGGAAATTAGTCTTACTCTCGCTGTATCCCAGCTGCGACTGTGCAACCAGTGCAATGTTTGTCCTTATGTCCTTAGTGAGTTTGCTCGGAAGTGTCTTTTCCCAGACCTCCTGAGTCTCAGTGTCCGCCGTCATGTCGGAAGTGCACTCGCTTGAATGTGTGTGTTCTTCCAGACCGCAGATAAGGCGTTTTTCGTAGCATTCGTCCGTGTGAACGTGACCGCTGCTCTTTTTCTCAGATGAGCTGTCTGCGCTGTGCGCATCACTGTCCGCCTTTTCAGGAGTGCTTTGCGTGCTCTCAGCGGTGCTGTCAACGCTCTGCTCAGCCTTGTCCACACTCTCTGCGGTGCTTTCTGAAACGCTGTCTGCGCCCTCTGACACATCATTTTCGCCCTGTGCGGCACTTTCAGCATTCTCAGAAACGTCTTGTACCTTTTCGGCAACACAGTCATACTTTTCGGATACGCTGTCTGTATCTTGTGCAGAACTGTCCGTATCGTGTCCGCAAACGAGCACCGTTTCATAGCATTCATCAGTGTGGGTGTGTTCCTGCTTGGTGCAGGTGCCCTGCGGCTCCATAGCCGTACCCACACTTCTGAGCTGCCAAAAGACAGTCATCGAAACGGCCATGGACATAGCAGTCAGGAAAGCAGCAACTCGGTGCCGCAGTTTTCTGCCTTTGCGAATATTTCCGATATACTGCGATACATCAACTCTCAAGTGCTTTCCCTCCCTTACTTGTAAATTCAGTATTTAATCATGACGACCATAGCGTGAACAGTACCCGACCAACTATCTGATCCTTTTCAATGCAGCCTACAGCCGAGCTTCGGCTGTCTATCGAGGTCGCACGCTTGTCGCCAAGCACGAACAGACTGTTTTCCGGTACGGTCAAAGGCAGCTGAACATCACATTCGCCAAGACTTTTGTCCGTAGCATAAGGCTCGTCCAGAACCTTTCCGTTGACCGACACGGTGCCGTCCTTGTCAATATCAATCCTGTCACCCGGCAAACCTATCACACGTTTCAGAAGCATCTTGTTATGCCACGAAACGCAGCATATATCGCCGCTTTCAAAACTTTTTGTCCTTACCAGCAAAAGTATGTCACCGTCTTTGAGCGTAGGCTCCATACTGTCACCGGAGACCTGAATAACAGGCATGAACAACGTTGAGATCAAAACAGCAATAGCCGCAACCACAACAAGCACCGCCAGTGTGTTGCGCAGCATTTTCCAGTATTTTCTTCTGCTGCTGAGCTTTTGCTTTTCCTCCCGCACCTGTTCAACACTGGGGCGTTCGGACTTTTCCGCCTGTTCGCCATCTTCCTCATTCATCAGGTCATACACCAGATCAACAAGTTCTTTTCTGTTCAGATCGCTCAGATCTTTCTTTGCCATAAGCGCCTCCGAAAAGATTGTTTAGTTAGAATTAATATACCACACCAATGCTCATTTGTCAACCACATAAATCATATTTTGCATATATTTTAGGATAATAATTATCAGCTTCTGATCAAAACATACAAATCGTTCAAAGTTTTAAGTAATGCACAGCTGCCAGTTTGTAGTTTCTCACAAAAACCGAGCCTAAAAATTTGTCGAATATGACGCCATAAAATTAAAGCAGCTTTTTCGTATAAATTTCAGACACACATGAAAGGAGAGCTTACGATGAAAAAAATATCAGCAATTTTGCTTGCCGCAGCATTGATCCTGTCAACGACAGCCTGCTCAGAAAGCTCGGGAGCCGATCCCGGAACGGACATCTCCGTAGTTTCGCAGAAAAAAGATCCCGACAGCAGTTCGGGCAAAGATATTCTCACGCCTGCTATGACAGAGGCTGATTATCTTACAAAGAAAAGCTGGTCTGATCTGACGTTTTATGCCAAGGGTCAGGATTACGACGAGAGGACAAAGACCCGCAGCTACTATGAGGGCGAGATAACCAACAGTAAAGACAAGCAGCAGATATTTGACAAGCTCTGTACTATTTTAAATGGCAAAATGATAACGCTGAAAGGCGAACAGAGCGTCCAGGGCGGAGCTGATCCGATACTTATGCTAAAGGATACGGACGGAAAAGAGTATAAGATCGCTGAGGGAATACTTGTTGAGCACCCGGGGGAAGACGGCGGAGCAAGCATATACATTTTCAGCGGCAAAGACTCAACGCTCTATTTCGGACCTGTGTATAAAGATCAGATCGCTTTTGAAGGTCTGGTCTTGCAGGGGGTCAAGTGCAGCAAGAACCTTGTCAGGACAGAAAAAGTCACTGACACCTCCGTAATCAGCAGCGATGCCAAGGCTTATATCGAATCGGTTTATTACGATTACAGATACTATTCAAGTGCTCAGGAGTACAATGAAAAGAGAGAGCGCATCGAGTATAAAGGCGAGATAGTCGATGACGATATAAAAAGGCAGATCTTCGATGTGCTTTGCGGTATCCTGAAAAAAGGTGAGACCAAGCTCAGGGACGGACAGAATGTTGTACAAAGCTGTCCTGAGCTGAGGATCAGTCACAAAAACGGCAAGCTGAACTATGTTTGCTATGAAGGCATGATCACCAACAGCTCCGAAGAAGCAGGCGGAAGCAGCGTACTGGTTTTCGCTGCACCGAACTCTACCGTTTACACCTGTGCAGACAGCGATGAGATAGAGGCACTTAACGACCTCGTCCAAGGCGGTGTGATCTCTGATAAAAACCGTGTTAAGAAAGGCTCTGATATTCGTCCATATAACATTATTGACGCTCAATACACTGACTTTACCTATATCGGCGGAAAGCAGGTAATAAATGACCAGAAAAACTATGTTTGCAGATACTACGAGGGCGAAATAACTATCGATGCGTGGAAGCAGAGGATCTTTACAGAGCTGTGCGATATACTCAAGCAGGGAAACATTGAACTCAAGGGTGAGCAGAGCGTTCAGGGCGGCGCAACCAGCGTTCTTACGCTCAAGGACAATAGCGGCGAAGAGATCAGCATAGGCAAGGGAATACTTATTCAGCACCCAGGTGAAGAGGGCGGCTCAGAGGTTTATGTTATCAGATTCAAGAAGGGTACTGTACTGTACTACGGCAACAGCAGCAAACGGTTTGATGAATCCGTGTGCAATGGTGTTGTACAATCGAGGAATACTCTTGTTAAGATCGTTGAACTGCCAAGACCCGAAATAAAGAAGAGCGATGTCAAGCCGCAGTTTCCGCTGACGTATATCAAGCTGCGGACAAACTTTGCGTGGGGCGAGCATATAAGCGGCATCTGCACTGATGCCAAGGGTGATGTGTACAGCTTTGATTTTTCAAAGACTCTTCCGGCGGGAAACGGCAATCTGATAGATAGGGTCATGCAAAATCTGAAAGACGGTATCGAAAAAATTGAAAAGGCAGGAGCAATCCTTGATACCGCAATACTTGAACAGGGTGTTAAGTACGCTGCAAAGGTAAGCCCCGATGCAGAGTTCACCTGCGAGAGCAAGATGTGCGATTACGGTCAGAACACGCTGTATGCGGTAGTCAGCGGCAAGGCTGTCAAGCTGTACTCAAAAGGCGACAATGACGAGTTTACCGATGATGTGAATGCTCAAAAGGCTATTGAGTGCTTTGAAAATGCTTGCCGCAAACCGGTCAAGGCTGTCGCTGTACCCGACTGACAGAACAAAAGATGATATATACCTCCAATCAAAAAGACCTGTACCCGAATGGGTGCAGGTTTTTTCTGTTGATTTTGAAAGTGTTTTGTGATATTATAATCATAGTTGATTTTATGGGGTGAAAGATATGCAAAACAGGAAAATACTTATAATAGACGACGATGAAGACCTGTCAATGATAATCACCGATATGCTTGAAAGCAAGGGCTTTGAGGTCAGCTACGCCGCAAGCAGCGAGGAAGCATTCGATATACTGTCCGAACGGAGCTTTGACATCATACTTCTTGATATAAATCTTCCCGACGCTTCGGGATTTGAGATATGCAGGCAGCTCAGAGAGGTGTCAAACGTGCCCGTTATCTTCGCAAGCGCACGAACGAGCGAGACCGACCGCATCACAGGCTTTGACATCGGCGGCGACGATTACCTTCCAAAGCCTTACTCGATGAAGGAGCTGCTTTCACGCATAAACGCTCTTATCCGCCGCACCTACGGAAGCTCGACGAGCGAAAAGACCGTCACATTCGGCAGCGTCTGCGTCAGCATAACCGCACGCACCGTCACCCGCAGCGGGAAACCTGTGAACCTTTCGCTGAGGGAGTTTGACCTGCTTGCGTATCTTTGCGAGCACAAGAACGAGGCGGTGACAAAGGACAAGCTGATAAACGAGGTCTGGGGAGCTTTCTCTATGGTCGAGCCTTCAACGCTGACGGTGCATATCCGCTGGCTGAGAGAAAAGCTCGAGAACGACCCTGCAAAGCCGACTTACATCAAAACGGTGTGGGGCGTAGGATACATACTGGAGGACAGGACATGAAAAGTAAACTGTTTATGCAGGCTCTTGTTTTTTCGATAATCATAGCGGCTGTCGGAGCTGTGCTCTTGCATCTGAGCAGCAAGAACGTTCCCGAAAGCACACGCAGCGATGACATCGTCGCCGTCAGCGAGATAAGGACGCTTCTGGACAGCGGCAACACCGATACCGCCAAAGCAAGGCTCGGCGAGTATGAAGATAAGCTGCGAAACACCAAAGATGAAAGTAAAAGCGACCAGGGCGTACTTTGGATATGCATCGCAGCTGTAGCGATGCTGTTCGCAAATGCGGGCTACACCTATCTGTCCGTGCTCAGACCGTTTTCTAAGCTCGAAAAATACGCCGCACAGCTCGCCGCAGGAAATTTCGACATACCGCTTGAATACGAACGGAAAAACTATTTCGGAAAATTCACCTGGGCGTTTGACTGTATGCGCCGTGAGATAATAAAAGCCAGAGCCAGCGAAAAGCAGGCTGTCGAAAACAACAAGACGGTCATAGCCACGCTTTCACATGACATCAAAACGCCGGTTGCGTCGATAAGGGCTTACGCAGAGGGGCTTGACGCTTATCTTGAATCGAGTCCCGAAAAGCGAAGCAGATACCTCGGTGTGATAATGCGCAAGTGCGACGAGGTATCAAAGCTCACAAACGACCTTTTCATACACTCGATCTCCGACCTTGACAAGCTTGAGATACGCCCGCAGCAGGTCGAGGTGTGCAGTCTTCTGGAGGAGACTGTCTGCGAGCTTGACCCGCAGGGCAGCGAGATACATTTTGAAAAGCCTTCACAGGATTTCGTCACGGCCGCCGACCCCGAAAGGCTCAAGCAGATAGTCGAGAACATCGTCACCAACGCCCGCAAATACGCAGGGACCGATATCGACATAACCACCAGCTTCGGCGAAGGCACACTTGCGGTGATCTTTACCGACCACGGAAACGGTATCCCCGACGAGGATATGGCGTTCGTCAAGGAAAAATTCTACCGTGGGCACAACTGCGAGAACGCTCCCGGAAGCGGTCTGGGACTGTATATCGTCAACTATCTCTGCTCAAAGATGGACGCAGAGCTTTCGCTGAGAAACACAGGTCACGGGCTTGAGGTCACGGTGACAATGAAGCAGGCTGACGCTCCCCCGATATCGTAAAGCTGAGTCGGAAACTGCCTTAAGGATTTCTTAATAACTTTTGCTGTATTATGAAATCACAGAAAAAAACAGACCGAAAACTCGGGGGGACAAAAAAATGAAAGAAGCTATCTTAACAGCAAAGGGTCTTTGCAAAAGCTTTGCCCACAACGGCGGGCAGCTGCACATTATCTCAAATGTCGATATGGAGCTTTACGACGGCGATTTCACCGTCGTAATGGGAGCTTCGGGCTCGGGCAAGTCTACACTTTTGTACGCTCTCAGCGGAATGGACAGAGCTACAAGCGGAAGCATTATGTACAACGGCTCGGATATCGCTGCGATGAAGGAGAAAAACCTCGCTGAGCTGAGGCACACCGATTTCGGATTCGTGTTCCAGCAGATGCACCTTGTCAGCAACCTCACTATCTTTGAAAACGTTGCGGTGACAGGCTATCTCAACAAGTCGGTATCGGCAAAGGAAACAAACAAGCGTGTTGACGAGCTGCTCGAAAAAATGAGCATATCGCACATAAAGACTCACCTGCCGTCGCAGGTATCGGGCGGCGAACAGCAGAGGTGCGCTATCGCAAGGGCTGTCATCAACAAGCCCAGACTGATATTTGCAGACGAGCCTACGGGCGCTCTTAACAGGAAGAATACCACGGACGTTCTTGACCTGCTGACAGAGCTGAACCGTGACGGACAGAGTATACTTATGGTAACTCACGATGTCCGTGCAGCCGCAAGAGCAAACAGGATACTGTATCTCAGCGACGGAAAGATACTCGGCGACCTTTCGCTGTCACCGTACAAAGAGGAAGACATCAAGAGCCGTGAAGCACAGATAAACGCATGGCTCACTTCGCTTGAATGGTGAGGTGAGAGCTATGGAGATACTCACACTCGTAAAGGCGAACATAAAAAGGCGCAAGGGCGCATTTATCGCAGTAGTTCTGCTCACGGCGATAATCGTTTCTTCGACGCTGTCGATATTCAATTTCACCGACAGTATGGACGACACTCTCAAAAGGGCTTTCAATTATATAGGCGACCCTGCCGAGGTGTGCTTTATCAACAGCTATAACTATGATCCCGAGCTTGAACAGAAAGTAAGGGAGCTTGACATAGTAAAGGACGTCAAGGTCTACGATGCTCTGCGCAACTGGCATAACAACGGAACATCCAACAGAGTCGGCGATAACAACGACGGCAATACTTATATGTATATGAAGCTTCACGAGGGCATCAAGCTGATAAGAGCTGACGAATCCGGCTTGGAGGGCGAAGCTCCGAAGCTCGGAAAGGGAGAGGTATATCTTCCGCTGGGCGTTAAGCCGAAGCTGAGATGCAATATCGGCGACACATTGAAGGTCTGCTTTTATTATACCGTATACGAGTTCACAATAAAGGGCTTTGTACAGGAGCCGCAGAACGGCTCGCAGGATATGGGCTGGAAACAGGCTTTTATGTCCGACGAGGACTTTGACGAGCTGTCAAGGATATCCGAAAAAACCAAAGCAGACCCCAAGAATAAAAATGACGAGGCGCTCCAAAGAGGCATCGAGTCAAAGATATTCAACGTTTTCAAGGTAGATTCCTATACACAAAGCGACGCAACGTTCCAAAGAGACCTCAACCTTGCAACGAAGCTGAGTGACAAGTCATCGGGAACTCTCACAAGGGCACAGTCGCTCAACTATTCCTCGCTTACGGGAAATATCCTGTCAAAGATATTTTTAGTGTTTATCGTGATGCTGTTCGTCATAACGCTTGTTATAATGGGGCACAGCATTTCCAGCGAGATAGAGATAGACCGCAAAAAGCTCGGTATACTCAAATCGCAGGGCTTCACATCACACAAGATACGTCTGATAATGCAGATGCAGTATATCCTTGCCCTGCTTATAGGCGTTACGCTCGGACTTGTCGGCTCGTTCTTCCTTTCACGCATTATTGCCGATTCTTTCGGTCCGACAGTCGGTACACCGGTAAACATACAAGTCAGCATATTCAAGGGGATCATTCTGATAGCAGCGCTTATAGCGATATCAGTTTTAATAATGACCCTGAAGACGCATAAGGTCACTAAGATATCCCCTATCAAGGCTATCACGGGACAGAAGGACGAGGTTTATTTCGACAGCAGGCTCAGAATGGGACTGAAAAAGAAAGTTCTCTCGCTCTCTCTCGCCGTAAGACAGTTCACCTCCGCAAAGCGCCGCTATATCAGTATGCTGATAATATCCTCGCTGCTTATGTATTTTATGCTGACGATAAACGTCATCGCAGGACTTGTAAGCTCCAGAACAGCGCTTGAGATGATGGGCTTTGAGATGACACAGATAGATATGAGCCTCAACAACGCAGGCGAAAACCTTATGAACATAGAGCAGGCTGAAAAGATAGCCGAGGATATAATAAACAAATACACTACGATAGAAAAGAAATATGCCATATCATCGGGCTACTGCTCTATCAACAGCTACAAACTGCACTGCCGGGCTTACAAGGATCCCGAGTACATCGGCGGCATTTTCAAGGGCAGAGCGCCGAGGCAGAAAAACGAGATACTTATCACTCAGCTGGTCAGCGACGAGTTCGGCTGGAAGATAGGCGACAAGGTGACTGTATCTGCGATATCGGGCGAGCTTGAATGTATCGTATGCGGTCTTTACCAGAGCGTCAACGATGCGGGAATGGTATTTGCGATACCGTTTGAGGCTTACGAAACGCTCGACCCGAGCCGAAGGCTAACATACGAGGGCTTTGTTATCGCTGACGAATCAAAGGCTCAGCAGATAGCCGATGAGATAGATAAGGCTCTTGTGAACGACAAGGGCGAGAAGAAAGGCTCCTGCAGCTACTGGGATCTCAGCAGCAACGGCGACGAGATGTACGAAACAGAGCTTAATCTGATCAGAACAGTGATTTACAGCTTTTCAAGCGTGTTTATGCTGATCGCAGTCGTGCTTTTGTGCACCAAGGCTTTCGTACTCGAAAGGCGTGACATTGGCATCTACAAGGCGATAGGCTTCACATCGGCAAAGCTGAGGCTGTCATTTGCACTGAGGTTTTCATTTATTGCGATGCTCGGCTCGTTCATCGGCGTAGGTCTGTCGGCTCTGTTCTCAAAGAAAATGATGGAAGCTCTGCTGCGAATGATAGGTATATGCTACCTTGAATTTGACGCATCGCCGGCTGACATACTGATACCTATGGGACTGCTGATACTTGGATTCTTCGTGTTTGCACTCATCGCTTCACGCAAGATCAAAAAGGTCGAAACAAGAGAGCTTGTTTTAGAATAAAATGGGAACGTTGGGGGAAATCCTTTTGGAAGAAGCAAAAAACGGAGAAGCAAACTGCTTCTCCGTTTTTTCGGGAGTAACCGTTACTATGGTTACTCTGTTATCCCCCACGAGGATACCCACAGCGTTCCATTAATTATCAAAATAATCGCCGTCAGGCGATACTAAACTAACAATTATGATTTATGATTCAATGCAATTTATAAAGATTATGTCCGAAGGGGTTTGGGGGCGACCGGAAAGCCTCCAAAAAAGCCAATTATTAAATATCGCCGTCAGGCGATACCTTTATTATTCACTATTCACTATTCACTTTTCATTATTCACTAAAAAAGGATGCCATATCGGCATCCTTTTTTATATTACGCCCACGGGTCTGCGGACTTAGGTTCACGAATATCGGAGAGCAGGTAGTTTTCCCACAGGAACCACTGACCTGTCGAGCCCTGCTGTCTGAGGTCGATATAACGGATACTGTCTGCTCCGCCCGATCTCATAAACATTCTTGCATAGCCCTCATTCTGGTATGTATACGGGTTTGTTTCGATAGTGATAGTGAACGGCTGGGACGGTGTATAGTCGTTGTCCGGTGTTGCACCCTGGAAGAAGGAGAACGGCTTGTACGGCTTGCCCTCCATACGGTCACGCAGGAACTGTATCTCGTACGCTGACAGCGGGCGTGGTCCCTTGAGGAAGTTCAGCATATCGATACCTATCTGCGGTGCTGCTGCATATGCGCAAAGTGCGCATACTACAAGTGCAGACGTATCGTAAACGCTCTTGAGCTGGCCCTGCGGCAGAGCCTTCATTTCCTCGACACTTTCGGGAAGTGCGTTAAAGGTTATGGTCTTGGGACCTGTCTCCTTTCCGATGTTTGAAACTGCTCCTGCAATACCCCCGGCAGCTGCATTTTTCAGGTTGTCAAAAATACTCATATGATTTACACTCCTTTTTTATTTTTTGATTATAACTTGCCGTACACATTATAACATATAAATCTTAACAATGCAAGGGCTATTATAATATTTTATCAACATTTGCTTTACAAGCGTGGGGATAAGTGGTATAATTTCAAAAAAGACAAGGGAGGCTGACGGTTTTGGGAGCAGCTTGGAAATACTATCCGCAGGAAGCCGGTTCGCTGTGCGCAAGGAACTTTGAGCTGAACTGCAAGCTTGCACAGGGTCTCGGCGGCGGGCTTCTCAACGGTCAGAAGCTCAGACCTCTGTGCCGTTTCCGGTACGGGAAGTACCCGATGAGCCACTGCGGCTGCGAAATAATCGCAGTTTACAACGTGATGCAGCTTTTGCATATGCCGCAGGCGCTTGCACAGCAGATATGCGAATTTGAGCTTAACAGGCTGACCCTCCTGCTGCGCTCGGGCTTTTTCGGGAGCAGTCCCAAAAAGCTTCGCAGGTACTTTGACGCTCACGGTGTCGGGTACGAATACTATACCGACAAGCAGCATTTTTACGACAACGCCTCACGCTCGTGCGTGGGTATCGTGAGCTTCTGGGTCAACACCTATTCGGAGCACCCGTTAAACAGGTTCACCTCGGGTCTGCACACCGTGGCGTACACGCTGGGCGGACAAGCCGACGAGATAAGCGTCTACAACCGCTACGGCGGCGACACCGATCCGAGAAAATACAAGGATATCCGTGAACTTATAGAGGACAGACGCTTTATCTGCGGCTACCTTTTCCCGAACGGATAGCCGAGGAAAACCTTTTCCCAAGAGAATATCCTCGGTCATCTCCGGGCGAAGAATAGATATAAAAACAAAAAAATCACATCGGTCATCATTTTCCGGTGTGATTTTTTATTGCTGTGATTCAAGCAGCTGCTGCATAAACTGTTCATGTCTGCCTTTGCTGCGTTCGGTCAGCTTGCGGTAGTCGTCTATCAGCTTCAGTTCCTCGTCGCTGAGTGTCGGCTTTGAAACTCCCTGCTTAAAATTCGTCCGCCCTGCGATATAATCAAGGCTGACCTTGTAAAAGTCCGCAAGTACAGCGGCAAACTCCAGCGGTACGGAGTGCTTGCCCTGCTCGTAGTTTGTATAGGTGGTTTTGTGCATTCCCAGCTTTTCGCACAGCTGCTGCTGAGTAAGGTCGCAGTCCTCACGAAGATCACGGATACGCTGATAATGTTGCATAAGTTACAAGACCTCCTTTTGTGTATTTCGCTAAAATTATACCACAAAAGATGTCTAAGTATTGCGAAATTACATAATTTATGGTATTATCATAAACAGAATGCATCTTTTGTTGTATTCTGTGAACAAAATCGTTGATTATGTATCAATTTTATCTTTGGAGGGAGCTTTTATGAAAAGACTGCTATCTATGGTATTATCTATGGTCATTATTGCCAGTTGCCTGACCGCCTGCGAAGAGAGCAGCAACAATGACACGGAATCGAGTAAAACAACTAAAAGCATATCAGTTATTGAATCCTCAAGCACAGCAGAAGACAGCTCATCTGAAAAAGTGACAGAAGCGACGTCCGAAAAAACCGAAGAACCGACAACTACAACGGAAGAAACAGAAAGCAAAGCAGACGTTGAAACTGCGCTCCCAACTATAAAAGAACAAGTCCTTTGGGAAGTCGACGGGGTCAAGATCACTGCAACAGGGATCAGTGACAATGAAATATTTGGAATGGGAATAGACGTCGTCATTGAAAACAATTCTAAAAAAGACGTTGGAATAAGCACCAATGCTGTGATCGTTAACGGTTATATGATGTCTGATTTGAATTCTTTTCAAGTTACAGCAGGTAATAAAGCAAAAGAATCTATTGACCTGTTTGCAAAAGAACTTAAATCTGCCGGAATAAGCCATATAGGAACGATAGAACTCTATCTGCACACATTTGACCCGTCATCATATGATACTCTGAAAGAATCAAAATGCATAACCATAAAGACATCTGATGCTGATAAGGCGGAAACCACATCAAACATTAAGGGTACTACCCTGTATGATAAGAATAACATCAAAATAATCGGGCAGTATGTTGATGAAAACTCATTCTGGGGAGCTACTGCATTGATCTACATCGAGAATAACACCAAAAAAAGAATAACAGTAAGCGTAGATGATAATGTAGCTGTAAACGGGATAATGGTTGATGGCACTTGTTCACAGGAGGTATATCCAAACAGAAAATCCTTTACCGATATATCATTTTTAGAGAGTGAACTGGAGGAAAAAGGGATCAAGAGCATTGATACTATAGAACTGACATTTAAGATTTACGACAGCGAAACCTATGACACGATAGCTACAAGTCAAAAAATCAAGATATCGGCAAAATAATAATGCAAAAGAGCAGAACGAGTGATTCGTCCTGCTCTTTTGCTATATAGGGGGAGAGAGATGTAAGCTATTTATTATAATTGCCTGTTGCAAGCTGGACGACCTTATATGCGCCGTCGTACAGACCTGCCTTATTATTCTTACCGATATTCTCTATCATATTCATAAGCGCTTCGTCATTATTCTGCAACAGGTCGAGCATTGTATATATCTGCGGCAGTGTGTCGCACTCGTACGTTCCGTCGCCGACCTCGGCTGCTCTTATCGCTCCCCAGCGCTCGTGTCCGCCGACTCTCTTTATCATCAGCTTCGGCACGGGGTAGAACGAAAGCTCGCTTGGTTTGGTGATGAGCACATCTGTTGCCCTCATCAGCAGATTTGTCGAATACACCGCTGCGAAGATATCGTCGTTGCAGAATGCGTGGACACCTGTTACTTCGCCGTTTATCGCCTCTGCACAGAAGCTCTCCGTCTGCGCAAAGTCGTTGAAATGCTCTGTCGCTGCGCTGAGTGCGGGTATCTTCTGTTTGAGCTGCTCCCACACGTTCTTATGGTCACCGACGTTGACGAACAATGCCGCATTGTTCTTCTTTATCTTCGGCATAAGCCTTGCGATTATGCGTGCGAAGATATCCACCTGTGCGCCTGCTCCGCCGACGGTCAGCAGGTAGCGTCTTGCCTTGCCCTCTTTGATGCGCTTTATGCGTGCGGCGTTATCGCTTTCAATATTTGCGGTAAGCTCGTCATCGACATAGTGTCCGACATCGTAAAGGCTTCCGTCGGGCATAGGCTTCAATCTGCGCCTTGCCATTTCACGCAGCGCCTTATAGCCAAGGTACGCAGACGGAGTCTGCACGGTATGGATACTTCCCTCTGCGTAGTGCAGAGCCATCGGCCAGTTATCGGGGATAGCGTTTACGACGTTGGTGAAGCCTGCGTGTACGGCAGCCTGTGCGGGCCATACGTGGGTCGCAATAAACGGGACGTTCTTGGGCAGGCTCTTTATCGCATTCGCCATAAGCTCGGCGTTCTTCTGATCGACCGCATTGTATGAGAGCTGCTTGAACATATCGTAGTTCACAGGCTCCCAGACAACTTTATTAAAGATACGGCTTTTCTGTGAGATCCTCGAGCCGAGCGAATACAATTCGTTCTGCTTGGCGATTATCTTTGAGCAGGTCGTTCCCTCGAGCGAGCACAGGTCGAGCCAATAGGGCACATAGCCAAGCTTTTTCGCCGCCGAAGCCATAGCCATAGAGATACGGTAGTGACCGAAGCCCATACGGATATTGCCGATAATAACAGCATTTTCGGGCAGGCTCAGCTCGCCCTTTGAGGTCAGGTAAAGCTCCTGCACGCCAAGGCTGTGACCGATAACAGAGTTTTCCTTTGCGCCGTAATGATAAGTCTTATTGCTGTCGTCTCCGAATTCCTTGATGAATTTAGCCTTGCTGTTCTCAGCCTTTTTGATGACACTGTCCGGCATTTTGTTGCCGAATATCACACTTGTACGATCCATTATAACTACCGTTCCTTTCTGCATCAGCCCTGTCGTTGTTTTTCTCAAAGACAAAGGGCGTTTTTTGTGCGTAATTGACTATTGACAAATGAGTTTTTGTATGTTATGATACTTATAGTATCATATGATAGCTCAGCTATCACCACTTATATAATAACACGGAACGGGGTGATTGTCAAGTGGAATACCAAAAATATCTTACACAACTCAAAAAACAGAATATCATACTCGCTGAGGCTGCCGCCTGCAAGCTGTTCTGCGAGCAGGGCATCGAGAGCGTAAAGATGACCGATGTAGCGAGGAAAGCACAGGTCAGCATCGCTTCGCTGTACAGGTACTTCGACACCAAGGAAAAGCTGGTTATAGCCTGTGCGGTAAAGATGTGGGGCGAGGTCATACAGAGCATACTGCCAAATTTCAAAGACAATGAGTTCGCCTCGCTGTGCGGATACGACAAGGTCTGCCGCATTTTCAGAGTCTACAAGATACTGTGCGACGGGCACAAGGAGTTCGTCAGGTTCGTTGCGCTGTTTGACTCATACTGTCTTAACAACAAGATCGAGCCGAGCAAGCTTGCCGACTACGAGCAGATAATAACCTCGCTTTACAGATATTTCAGCGACGCCTTTGACTGCGGCGTTGAAGACGGCAGCATTCGCAGCGGGATCAACAAGAAGGAGTTTTATCTCACCTGCAACCACGCACTTATGGCTGTCGTTCAGAAGATAGTCTCGGGCGAGATACTCTCGCAGGACGATTTCGCAAGCTCACGGGAGGTCGATGTTATGACCGACATTTTCCTGAGCTATCTGAAGGCGTGAACACGAACATCACAACGAAAGGAGGATATGCTCCCTTTTTTCGGAGCATAGAACTGAGCTATGAAAAAGCCTATTACCAACAAGGTCCTGTGGATCTTCGCTGTCGGTCAGTTCGGCTGGAGCCTGCTTGCCGGACTTATCAGCAACTGGCTGGTGTTTTACTACACGGGTGACGGCATACTTGCCGGACACATCACACAGGGTTCTGTCTTTCTGGGTATGACCATAATCGGACTTATAACTGCGTTTGGCAGGATATTCGACGCTGTCACCGACCCGATGATAGCGGGAATGTCCGACCGTTCAAAGAACCCCAAGGGCAGACGTATACCATTTATGCGCATAGCGGCTATACCGTTTGCTCTGATAACTGCGCTTATTTTCATTCTGCCGTCGTTCACCTCTGTTGTTGTAAACGACGTGATACTGTTTGTCGGGCTGGTGCTTTTCTATCTGTTCATGACGACCTACTGCACGCCCTACAACGCACTTATCCCTGAGCTCGGAAACACTCAGAAGAACAGAGTCAACGTTTCCACATTTATCTCGCTGACCTACATCGCAGGTCTGTCCATTTCATACCTTGTTCCGAACGTTGCGGGGATATTCAGCTTTGCCGGCAAGACCGGCTCGATAAGGGCAGCCATCGGTGCGATGTCGCTCGTTGCAGCTATATGTATGCTCGTTCCCGCTTTCGTTATCAAGGAGCATGAATACATCGACGTAAAGCCCAGCGAGACAGATTCGATGCAGTCTCTGTTCAAGACGTTCAAAAACGGTCAGTTCAGACGTTTCGTTTATTCCGATGTTATTTACTTCTTTGCGGTGACTCTTTTCCAGACAGGTCTTGCTTTCTACGTTACCAAGCTTATGAAGGTATCTGATTCCAATACGTTCATGCTGTCGGTAATAATGACCGTATCAAGCCTGCTTCTGTATCTGCCCGTCAACAAGCTCGCTCAGAAAATGGGCAAGAAGCTTCTGGTCATTTTCGGATTCTTCTTCTACACGGGAGTATTCGTACTGACATCATTCTGCGGCGAGGGCATTATCTGGGGCTACATCATCGCTGCACTTGCGGGTATCCCTATGGCTATACTGGGCATACTCCCGCAGGCCATCGTTGCCGACATCTCCGAAGCCGACGCCGTTGAAACAGGAGAAAAGCGTGAGGGAATGTTCTTTGCGGCAAGGACGTTTGCGTTCAAGCTCGGTCAGGCTATCTCGCTTCTGGTGTTCACATCTGTCACAACCGCAGGAACAGAGAATTCATACAGGCTTACGGCTATCATTGCCGCCGTTTGCTGTACGATCGGAGCTTTCCTGCTGATGCTGTACAACGAAAAGAGCGTAATGGAAAAGATATCTCACAAGGATACCGACAACTGAAAGGAGCGTACCGCTTAAATGAACAGCTTTACCGTAAGACTTCGTGCAAAGGACGGTGAGCACACGTTCAGGCTCACAAAAAACGCACGGTGCAGATATTTTGAAGCAAAGGTCATAAACAGCTCGGGCAGGATATCGCTTGAGATAATACCAAAGCAGAAGCTCAGGCTGCTGTGTGTTTCATACACCATGCACTACCCTTTTGAAAGCAGCGACCGAATTTTCCTCAACGGCTATCAGAGCTGGACATACAGTCCCGAAAAGACGATACACGAAGCCGACACCTCTTTGAAATACTTTCCCGATATACTGACCCGCAAATACGGTCTTGACCGCTACGGAGACGGGTTCTTCTACAAGGGAAAGGTGACAAGGAGCGTTCACCACGGCTACTCGTACGCATATATCAGGCAGGGCAGCCTTTACACGCTATTCGGGAGCCTGTGCGAGGACAGCGGCTTTACCGTTATAGAATTCAACACATCTGCGGACACGGTCACATTCCGAAAGGACTGCACCGGAAGGCTCGTCACCGCACCGTACAAAGCGCTCGATATGATGCTCGCATCGGGCAGCGAGGGTGATGTATTCGACAGATTTTTCGAGCTTATGGAGATACCAAAGCCGAGCGTTGGCTGCAAACTCGGATATACGAGCTGGTATGACCACTACCAGGAGATAGACGAGCTGAAGCTCATTACCGACCTTGCAGGTCTGGACGAAATGCCCGCAAAGCCCGACATCTTCCAGATAGACGACGGCTTTGAAACGTTTGTCGGCGACTGGTTCGACATCGACCCCGACAAGTTCCCAGACGGTCTTCACAGCGTTGTGAAGAACATATCAAGAAGTGATATGACCGCAGGCATATGGCTCGCACCGTTTGTATGCGAAAAGGAGTCTAAGCTGTACCGTGAGCACGGAGACTGGCTGCTTCGTGACAGACACGGCAGACCCGTCTATGCGGGCTGCAACTGGAGCGGTGCTTATGCGCTGGACTTTTACAATGGTCAGGTCAGAGAGTATATCCGCAGAGTGCTTGCACATTACAAAGAGCTCGGGTTCAGACTGTTCAAACTCGATTTCCTCTACGCAGCATGCATGATACCAAGGCGTGACAAAACAAGAGGCGAGATAATGAGCGAGGCTATGCAGTTCCTGCGCAAGGAGCTTGACGGCTGTATGATACTCGGCTGCGGCGTCCCGCTTGCATCGGCTTTCGGCAGGGTGGATTTCTGCCGCATCGGCTGCGATATGACGCTCGACTTTGACGACAAGCCGCACATGAGGCTTGCGCACGCCGAGCGGCCTTCGACAAAAAACACGATGACCGACACCGTTTTCAGAAGGCAGCTTTCGGGCAGAGCCTTCCTCAACGACCCCGACGTTTTCCTGCTTCGTGACACAAACACCAAGCTCACCGACGCAGAAAAAAGAGATCTCGCTTTCGTAAACTCAATGTGCGGCGGACTTTTGTTCACCTCCGACAACTGCTCACAGTATTCAGAGCATGCAAAGCAGGTGTTCACTAAGGCTCTTGAACTGAGAAACGCCACCGTCACCGATGCGTGCATGTGCAAAGGCAAGGTCATTGTCACATACGAGCTTGACGGCAAACAGGCTGTTCTGGAGCTCGCCGGCAGCGCCGGATAGCACCTCACGTTTTTTAACGGCACTTTAATAAACTGTCTCTGTTTTTCTTCGGCAGAGGCAGTTTTCTTTGTATCTGCGGTAAAATCAATATGTAAAAAATTTATGAACACACTTTACAATCTTTGTCGAAGAATGTATAATAGAGTTACAAAATTTAATGTTTTGGAGGTCGGAAAATATGGCTGACGAAAAGAAGGAAAAGAAGGGCTTTATTAAGGAGTTCAAGGAGTTCATTTCCAGAGGCAGTGTTCTGGATATGGCTGTCGGTATCATCATCGGCGGTGCTTTTACAGCTATCGTTAAATCACTCGTTGAGGATATCTTCACTCCACTTCTGGGACTTATTCTCGGTCAGGTCAACTTCAAAGGACTCAGCATCAAGGTCGGCGACGCCCAGGTCATGTATGGTCTGTTCATTGAAGCTATCGTAACATTCCTGCTCACAGCTTTCTGCGTATTCCTGTTGATAAAGACTATCAACCGGTTCCGCAAGAAGAAGGAAGAAGAACCTGACGAGCCGGATCCGCAGATAGTTCTGCTCACCGAGATAAGAGACCTGCTTGCCAACGGCAAGACAGAAGAGGCTCAGGCTAAGCTTGAGGAAAAATAAAGCCGGTACATAGCAAACACTAATGCCTCCTGCGATGAACAGGAGGCATTTTTGGATATTGCTGCAAAAAAGGTGGGAGAAATGATGAACATACGGAAAAAGCAGCGCTATACGCCTGTGACAAATGAAGATCACCCCTGCGGGAACATCACCTATCATTCGTTCCGTGGGACGACGATCTATATCCTGCACGGCAAAAACGGTGATATGCTTATCGACACAGGGCTTTTCCACATCAAGCATGCTTTGAAAAAGTGGGCTGACAGGTACGATATAAAATATATTTTCATCACCCACGCCCACGCCGACCACGACTGGAATGCAAAAGCTTTCAAAAAGCGTTTCGGCGCAAAGCTCATCCTGAACAAAAAGGATCTCGCTTTGCGCAGAGATTTTATCCCTATGTTTCCGACTCGCAGAAAGTACCGCTTCAAGTGCAGTTATCTCAACATCACCGGTCGGCTGTTCCACAGTCCGTTCTACAAGCCGGATATCGTGATAGATCACGGCGGCACGGATCTTCCAGAAAAACTCGGGTTTGATGCAAAGCTCGTCTTTCTGCCGGGGCACACAAAGGGAATGACAGGGATACTCAGCGGTGATACACTTTACTGCGGAGATGCGTTCACGGCACTTTTCTATGAACCGGAGATACCGCCGTATGCGATGAATATCGAAGTGATGAAAAAAACTCTGAAAAGGATAGCCTCTCTGGACATTAAATGGCTCGCCTGCGGTCACGGCTTGCCTGTTAAAATGAGCGATGCCCGCAAGGTCATCGCCGACTATCTCAGAAAAGGATAAATATAGCAAAGACCTCTCTTGTCGCTTTGACAAAAGAGGTCTGATTTTTATTTGAGCCACATTATTCCCCGAACCTGTGCACAAAGAGAGCCGTCCATTTTTATCGAATAGATGCGCTGGAGCAGGTAGCTTTGTGTCCAGTCGTAACAGGTGTTCCCGTAGGGGTCCTGCATTCTGAAGTTCGTAACTCCGTTGATAATATAATAGCCGTAGATTATCTGGAAATGGTATGCGCCACGGGGAGTTCTCAGTCCGACAAGAACGAGGTCGCCGCCGTCGAGCACACGCATAATATCTATCGCCTTGGGAGATGTGTTTACCTTCGGTGTGAAGCCGTAGGACGCTGCAAGGTCTTTAAGATTGCTCATCACCGAGCCGCAGTAGGTAGCAGCGTACGGGAAAGCCAGCGGACAGAAGCAAGCGTCCCAGCCGTTTGCATACTGCCTTTTCAGCACCTTATCCTTGTTGAGGTTAAGTCCCTTTGCGTTGAGCAGCATTGTCGTACTTGTGCCGCCGCAGCCGTAGGTAGCTTTGACCTTTCCGCTGTTGCCTCTTCCACCGAGCTGGTTAAGATGCTCAAACTTTATATTTACATTGCTCTTGAGCGTGCCTGCGGTGAAAAGCACGGTTTTTGTGAGCTTTCCGTTTGTACAGCCCTTAACTGCGAAGGTGTAGGAGCTGTCGGGGGAAAGCTTTGTTATAACAACGCTGGTTTTCGATGTTGTTTTTATCAGCTTGAGGCTTCCGTCTGCATTTTGCAGGAATACCTTGTAGCTCTTTGCAGGTGCAAGCTCGTTCCACGAGAGCGTTACCGAGTCAAGCGAAGCTTTTGACTTTATGCCCTTGATGCTGATGCTTGAGAAACTCTTTGTCGAAACCTCGGTCTTGCCGCCCTTTGAGAGCTTTTCGCCGTTGTTTGCCCTTACGACAAAGCAATATGCTGTATCGGGTACAAGCCCCTCCGCCTTGAAGTTCGTTTCCGTTGTTATGCCGATGACCTTGTATTCTCCGTCGGAGAGCTTCTGATAGACCCTGTAATTCTTAGCATAGATCAGCTTTTCCCACGAGATCTCCACACAGTCAAGATCTGCTTTTGCCTTTATGCCCTTGATGCTGAGGCTTGAGAAGCTCTTGGTCGAAACCTCGGTCTTGCCGCCCTTTGAGAGCTTTTCGCCGTTGTTTGCCCTTACGACAAAGCAGTAATCCGTGTCGGGTTCAAGCCCCTTCGCCTTGAAGTTCGTTTTCGTTGTTATGCCGATGACCTTGTATTCTCCGTCGGAGATCTTCTGATAAACTCTGTAATTCTTAGCATGATCAAGCTTATCCCACGATATCTCCGCACAGTCAAGATCTGCTTTTGCCTTGACGTTTGCAACTGTGACGTCCTCATACGAAAGGGTCTTTGCGGTCAGCTCGACGGACTTTGTGGTCTTATCGCCGCTGCGTCCGTTTACAACAAAAGTGTACGAGGTTTCCGGCGAGAGTCCTTCAAGCACGGCGCTGTTCTTTGTCGTACTTGTGAGCAGCCTGCACACGCCGTTTTCGTCTTTCAGGTAAACATCATAGTTCAGGATATAGTTTATATGATCATTGCTTATCCTTACTTCTTCAAAGGTGTCCGAGCACATATACTCGCTCCACGAGAGAGCTATGCGGTTATAATCGGATACGGCGTAAAGGTCATCGACACTCAGCGTCTCTATTCCCTTTGTTTTGCAGTAGACGCTTCCGAAATCGTAAACCTCATCACCCGAGCTTGCCTGCACCGAGAAGATGTAGCTCGTGTCCGGCTCAAGCCCGCTGAACGTGACGCATTCGTCCGTTGTCTGAGCAACAAGCTTTGGCTCTTCGCCCTCCTTTGCGGCATAGACGCTGTACAGCTCAAAGCGGTCGCTGTCTTCCCATACTATCAGCGCTTTGTCTATCGAGGTCTCGGCTGCGGAAATACCGTATACATAGGTCTGTTCGCTGTCGCCGTCCTCAGTCTTGGAAGCTTCCTGCTTATCGGGCTGTGAGCTTTCGCCTTGTTTGTCTGTATCGGTGTTGCTGTCCTGCTGTTGCGTGATGCTTTGCTCCGCTGCGGTCTCGGCGCTTACCGAAAAGCTGCCGGAAAGCTCGTCTGAGCCGAACATCACATTTGCAAAAAGAAGTGCGGCTGCGGACGCAAGCAGCGCCGCAGAACGTTTGATAAACTTATCCATCTTTATCTCCTAAACTTATTTTGATGTAGAAACAACAAAAAATACAAAGTTATTATATCACATTCTGCGAATTATGTCAAATCCTCCGAAAAAAATGAATGACCGCACGAAGATCATTCATGCGGTCAGGCTTTGTACATATTAATTTCTGATAAGCTCCTTTGGGATCTCGTTATAGTCAAACATCACCTCGGAGTGGTTGTCACGGATAAGCTTCTTGTCAATGAGCTCTCCGGTCTGTCTGTCCTTTGTGAGCTTGTATATCTTTGAGATACGGAAGTACTTGTCGCCCTCCTTTGCAAAGTGGTGACCCTCCTCTGTTATCTCGTAGGTGAACGGGAACTGTCTTGCGCTTCTCAGCTCGCCCCTGAGCTCTCCGTCCTCACACCATACGCACAGCTGAACGGGCTGGTCGGTGGTGTTTTTAAATCTGAAATCGACGTAGTTGTAGCACACCGACGTTCCCGAGCTCATAGGAACACGGACATCGCCGTCGGGTGCGAGTGCGTCGGAGTGAGTGTGAAACTCCGTGACCTCCAGCGGGCTGTGTATCACAAGCAGGTGTATCGTATTGCCAAGATTGCAAAGCCCTCCGCCAAGTCCCGGCTGGAGCTTGTTCGCAGAGATTATCCTGCCGTCCTTATAGCCCTTTCGCTTGGTAATCTTCCCTACCGTCCGCCAGAACGAGAACGTTTCGCCCGGTCTGATGACTATCCCGTTTATCTTTTTGCAGGCAAGGTCGATATTTACTGCCTTGTTCTGCTGAAGCACCGGGTCTATGCCCTTTCCTTTCTTGATAAGGTGATTGCTGTGTGTCGAGACAATATTTTTCAGTCTTCTGTTCGTCTGTCCTTTTGCGAACCTATCCTTTCCGGTAAAGTCCCTGATGTTTCTTTTCAGTTTTTCCTTAGCCTCTGAAATGGCGTATGTAGCGGGGCAGATGTCGCAGAACAGAACCTGTTTCTTTACGAATCTCATTTCTTCCTCCTGATGTCTCCGAGCCTGTATCTGTATTTCTTCCTGTGTTTCCACGTCCACATAACAAAAAACTCAAAATAGCGTCTGATGCCTATTTTCTTCTCACCCGGGAGCTTTATGAAGTGAACGAGTATGCTTGGTATCCCGCTGTTGTTGGCACCATGGATATCCGTGATTATCTGGTCGCCGATGCAGACGGTGTCGGTCCTGTATGTTCCCATAAGCTGCATCGCCTTTTCGTAGCCCTGCGGGTCGGGCTTGTCCGCATCGCAGATATAAAGGGTATTGATATTTTTGTTGAAGCGCTCTACCCTGCTTCTCTCGTTGTCCGACAAAAGACAGGTACGAAAGCCCATTCGGTGAAGCTTTTCAAAGAAGCGGTCCACCTTCGGGTTTGAGTTGTCGCCGTGGTGTACAAGGGTATTGTCCACATCGAAGATGATGCCTCTGAAGCCCAGCTCCCAAAGCTTTTTGTAGTCTATCGCAAAAACACTCTTCACATATTCATAGGGGTAATACTTTTTTATCATATCACTGCTCCATATAGTCGTACACCGTATCGATCTGACGGCTGAAATCATCGCCGAAGCAGTTGTTGAAAAACGCACTGCCGATCGTAAACGCTGTGGGGCTTATCTTTTTTATCTCGTCAAGACGTTCGTAGCTGTTTATGCTGCCCGCTATGCACACAGGAGCATCTACCCGGGAAACGAACTTCTCGATAAGCTCAACGGCATTTCCTGTATATCTGTATCCGAGAAGGTCTATGCCATAGGCGCCTTTTGATATGTACTCATTTGCCTGAGCGATCATGTCCTGGACATTTCCGTTCATAACGGTCGGGCGCTCGCTCAATTCTCCAACAAACGGGCAGTATTTAAGTCCGTGCTTTTTGCACAGCTCGTTCACAGACTCAAAGAACACGGTTCCCATAAGCAGGTCACAGCCGCATTCCACAGCCATTTTTGCGCCCTCGAGGCACTCCTGCTCAGTATACTCAACGACCTCCAACACGGTCTTTTTCCCGCACTGCTTCATATAAGCATACAGCTTTTTCATTTTCTCCAAAGGCAGCGGCTTTTCTTTAAAGCCCCAGTATACTGCTTTGGAATTCTTGCAGTCCTCAAAGATCTCCATAGCGTTGCTCACCGTCTGATCGTCACAAGTAAGCATCACAACAAGGATAGGTCTGTTGTTCATAGTATCACTTCATTTCTCCGTGTATTCAGTTCCACATTATTCTACTAAAAGCAACAAACATTATACCACACATACTATATAAAGTCAATGTCAATAATAAACCGACATCTGCCCTTAAACAGCTGTCGGTTTGGTCATTTCATATCATTGTGCGTCATTTTTTCACACTTGAAGGGAGCTTTTTCGCACCGAAGGCTTTGCAAAGCTTGTCAAGGTCGGCGCTGTAATCTGCCTTTTTGGTGTAGTTGATCGGTTTGCCGGTTCCGAAACCGGTCACCTTGTACATGCCCGCCGCAAGCACATTGTTTCCCAACCTGTAATAGCACATCGTCATAACCAGACGGTTTTCTGCCACGGTTGCGATGGCGTGGTCAGTGCCAAAATCGTACGCAGGCTTGTCAGAGTCACTCATAGCAGTTTTCTTCATATCTTCGGTAAAGAGGTGGCTGTACACCTTTTTTGCCTGAGCCTCGTCCTTGCAGTTGAAATTCATAGCAAAGATATATCCGTCGGTGGATTTGGACTTCTGGACCTTTCCGCTGCTTGTCTTACGCTCCACTTCTATCGCAGTGCCGTAGAAGAACAGCTGGGCATCGGGATTTGCGGCTTCGAGCGCTTTCTTTTCCGAGGAAAGGAACAGGTCGTCGTACGGGTCGAACAGCTCGCTTGTTTTTACTTTTGCGCACAGAGAATACAAGCCGGGTCCCTTATCTGTTGCATCCAAAAAAGCATCGTCCGGGTCACCGGTGATTTTCAGTTCCTGCGCCTTGAAAAGGCTCTTTGTAACGGTCACAAGGTCAATCCCCACGGGTGCGGGCGGCGGAGTGGTAGCCTTGGTGACAGTCGTTGTCCCGGGCGCTGTCGTGGTAGTATCGGGCGACGAAGTCGTACTCTGCGTCGGCTCTGTCTTTTCGGGCTCGGACGTTGTCTCGCTCGTCGTTGTCTCACTTGTGGTCGTAGTCTCGCTCGTGGTCGTAGTCTCGCTCGTGATCGTTGTTTCGCTCGTGGTCGTTGTCTCGCTTGTTGTCTGAGCCTCGCTGCTGTCCGAAACGGTCAGAGAGCTTTCGGACGAGGTCGGTTCGCTGTCGGAAGTATCGCTCTCCGTGCAGGCTGTGAATGCCGAAAAGGCACAGCACAGTGCAAGTATCAGAGCCAGTGTTTTTTTCATAAGTGTTCTCCCCTTTTTATTGTTTTTGTTATTACCTGATTTGATTTTACAGCTTAAAAAGCGCAATGTCAAGACTTGTCGGAGAAAAAAAGCGGCATTTCGTATCATTCACACGAGATGCCGTTACTTTATTTTCTTTTTGTTGGTCCTGCCTAAGATATAGTCGGTGGAGACGCCGTAGCGGTCGGCAAGGATAATGAGGTGCTCAACAGGGATCGTGAGCACACCGCGCTCGTATCGGGAGTATACCGTCTGACTGGTGAAAAGAAGCTCGGCAACCTGTGTCTGCGTCATATCCGCATCTTCACGCAAGTCACGCAGTCTTGGAAAATACATAAAAATCACTCCCAAAATTTGTAGTATCTGCCGAATTTGGCTTAGTACCTTTCGGTACTATTGACTTTAACAAATTTTTGGCTTATAATTAGTATTATAGTACTTTTTGGTACTAAGAATACTGTTATGGGAGCAATAATATGAAAAGGTTTATTTCTATACTGGCAGCTTTAGCATTAACTGTTTGCTGCTTTACAGCGTGCGCAAAAGGATCGTCATCAAGCTCAAATGAGCGTGTAAATACCTTAGAAGATGAATTGACTTCTTCACAAAAGATTGAACTGCTTGATATTGCCAATGAAAATGCACGTCACATAGAAAGTGCAGTCTGGGAAGTCCTTTTGAATTCCCCAAACAGTGCTAATTCAAGTGACATCTCATATAAAACCCCAAAGCCTGTTGCAGTCGAATCTTTTGAGAACTCTAATGATCCAGTGGAAAAGAAGGTTTACGAATGTCTAAAATCAAGAGGAGTGGATGATTTAGGCTATGTTTATATTGATGTTGATATAAACTCAAGCAATGGAGGATTTATACAGTGGGCAGAGAGCGAAAACAGTTCTATCATCGGTCAAAGGCCCCATAGTCCAAGCTCTTATGAACAATCAGCACAAATATCCTTTGGAGTATTCTATAATGACGATTCATCATCGGAAACAACTACCACACATGTCACTGAGGAAGAACCCGTTGAAGAAACAACAACCGCTATGGTGGTTCAGCCATCAGATCCTGAGGAAGAAGCAAGGATAGCGGAGGCTTTTGCTTCTAAGCCCAAAGCAACCAACTGCTTTTCCAGCTCAATTTCAGGAATATCATCAAACAAAGCCGCTATATCGGATGATGGAAGCAAAGTTTACTTTCTAGCTGGCAAAATTGAGAACAATGAATATGATGGTGGAAAATGTGTATTATACTGCTATAGTATAAAAGATAAGAAAACATCAAAAATACTGGAGTTGAATGATGATATACTTAGTTTTGCATATTTCAAGAATAAAATATACATAACACGCTTATCTGATGAGAGTGATTATGAATTATATATTGGTATGTTTGATGAAAACGGGAAAAAGATCAAAGAAGTAACTGATAAAACCGTGAAGTATTCTCAGCGCTCCGATGCAGTAGTCCTTGACAATGGTATGATTGCTGTTTTATCCGCTTCACCATTAGATGATGATTCAAAAGAAATATCATTGCTATTTCAAGCTGATTTAAGTAAACCTGTAGAGGTATGGCGTGAAGGATCGAACGGAAATGAACACAATATCAAGTCAAAGGAAAAACCTGACGGGACAACAAACATTGGTTTTTATTATTGTTACAGTGACGAAAAAACAGAAAGAAAATATTTGTCCCTATACAACGTAAAGTCCAAAAGCTGGAAGGAATTTGAGGTCAATTACGGGTTTTCAAATATTTCTGTTCGTCAGTATGGGAAATATGTTTTTATTCTTCCGAGATATTATGACAGAGAAGGCATTGATGAAAGAGATCCAAGTACGGTCATAATAGATTATGAAACAGGTGAGCAAAGTGACTACACTATAAATTACAACTATAAAGGCGGAGAATACGCCTATGCATATGAAAGCCATTCGTATAACTCCGGTGAAAATGGAGAATGGTACAAATGTAAACCAGTAAAAAAAATAGAAGAAAAGATAAACTATACTCTTGTTTCTTCGCAAAAAGTTCCAGATAACTTTGGAAGTTACGCCGAAAATGGAGACCACCTAATATATGTTCTTAACAACAAGTATTATTGGTATTATGATAATGATTACGGATTTTTCCTTCGAACATTTGAAAGTGGAGATGCGAAAGAAGAAACAGTTTTTCTTTTCGACAACAACGAATAACATTAAAGCAGCCACCTCGGCTGCTTTTTTGTTTGTATGCAATTTCTGCTTGCAATATTTCTTATTTTATGGTATAATAATCTGTGTTTTTAATACTTTAAAGGAGAGGTTACTATGACAAACAGCTATGAAAGCCCATTCTGCACAAGATACGCAAGCAAGGAGATGCAGTTCATTTTCTCCGCAGACAAGAAATTCTCGACCTGGAGAAAGCTTTGGGTCGCTCTTGCCCGTGCCGAGATGAAGCTCGGTCTCAACGTTACTCAGGCTCAGGTGGACGAACTGGCCGCCCACATCGACGACATCGACTACGAAAAGGCTGCGGAGTACGAAAAGAAATTCCGCCACGACGTTATGGCGCACGTTCACACCTACGGCGACGCCTGCCCCAATGCAAAGGGCGTTATACACATGGGCGCAACGAGCTGCTACGTCGGCGACAACACCGATGTTATCATAATGCGTGACGCTCTTAAAATAGTCAAGAGAAAGCTCGTCAAGGTCATCGACCAGCTCGCAAAGTTCGCTGACAAGTACAAGGCGCTTCCCTGCCTTGCTTATACTCATCTTCAGCCCGCACAGCTGACCACTGTTGGCAAGAGGGCGACGCTGTGGTGCAACGAGCTTCTTATGGACCTTGAAGACCTCGATTTCCAGCTTTCAAGGCTTAAGCTTCTCGGCTCAAAAGGCACGACAGGCACACAGGCTTCGTTTATGGAGCTGTTCCACGGCGACACCGACAAGGTAAAAGAGCTTGAAAAACTCATCGCTGAGGAAATGGGCTTTGACGCTGTTGTTCCAGTTTCGGGTCAGACCTACTCCAGAAAGGTCGATTACGCTGTATGCTCGGTGCTTGCGGCTATCGCTCAGAGCGCTATGAAGTTCGGCAACGACATAAGACTCTTACAGTCGTTCAAGGAGATAGAGGAACCGTTTGAAAAGACGCAGATAGGCTCTTCGGCTATGGCCTACAAGAGAAACCCGATGAGAGACGAGCGTATCTGCTCGCTTGCAAGATACGTTATGTGCGACGTTCTCAACCCTGCATTCACCGCAGGTACTCAGTGGTTCGAGAGGACGCTGGACGACTCTGCGAACAAGCGTATCTCGGTAGCTGAGGCTTTCCTCGGCGTTGACGCTATACTCAACATAATGCTCAACGTTACCGACCCCGAGAACGGTCTGGTAGTTTATGATAAGATAATCCGCCGCAGAGTTATGGCAGAGCTGCCGTTCATGGCAACAGAAAATATCATTATGGACGCCTGCGAAAAGGGCGGCGACAGACAGGAACTGCACGAGCATATCAGACAGCTCTCAATGGAGGCAGGTGCTCATGTTAAGCGTGACGGTCTGGACAATGACCTCGCAGACCTTATCGCCGCAGACCCGATATTCAAGGTGACCCGTGAGGAGCTCGACGCTATAATGAAGCCCGAGAACTACATCGGAAGATGCCCTCAGCAGGTGGACGAGTTCATCGAGAGCTGCGTTAAGCCCGTTATTGAAGCAAACGGCGTATCCGACGACGTAGCAGAGATAAATGTGTGAATAACCGGGGAGGACAAAACATAAGAATAGCAGTGTTTTCTGATGTTCACGGGAACCTCGGAGCACTAAAGGCTGTGCTCGGACAGATCAAAGAAAAGAGTGCAGACACAGTCGTATTCTTGGGTGACATTTTTCAGCGTGGGAATGAAGAGATACAATGTCTGGAGCTGTTAAAGGACAGCGGGATAATTTGTTTAAAGGGCAACTGTGAGCTCTATGCTCAGCACGGCGTTGATGTCGATCCCGATGTTGAACATCTGAGAGGATATTACGACGGGATAAGAAGGATACTGACCGATGAGCAGATGCGGTTCATCAGTAAGATGCCACTTTTCTGCGAGATCGAATGTGACGGACACAGGCTGCATTTTTCACATTTTCTGTTTCTGGATATTGATGCACCGTATCCGTTCCTGCCGCTGTCGTCGCTGAAAAACGGTGATTTCGACAAGGCTTGCAAAAGTGAGTATGTAACAAAATACGATCTTGCTGTTGTCGGTCACTGCCACGAGAATTTCGTGAAAGGAAATGTGGTATCTGTTTCGGCAGCCGGACTGGAGGGTGCATCGTACCTTATGATAGAGGCAAACGAGGGCGCTGTCAGCTTTGAGCATATCAAAATAGATCTGACAGCAGAAAGCGAAACGAAATGAACAACACAGTATATAAAAAATGTGCGGACGAGCTGTTCGCACGGCTGATGCTCGGGCTTAAAAACCCCGACGGGAGCCTGCATCCGCAGTCGTTCCTGTGCTGTCTTGGCAGTCTTGCGGGGTATGCCTGCAAGCAGGACGTTATTGATGAATATGTCAAGGACAAGGGGCTTGCGGCGAGCGATGTTTTCGACATTATCCCGTCAAAGTCGGGCGAGAGGTACTACTTCTCCAAGCTTGCCGACGACAAGCTTGCCGGTGACGACCACTCGGTATGGACGTATGTGAGTGCGGTGCTTGTGAAAACAGGAAGCGACGCTCCCGACATCGGGGAGATATTCTCGCACGCTGCAAAGAGCTGCGGCGGCGAGGACTTCGGAAAGGTGCGCAGCTGCGAAACGGGCGAGGACATCAGGGGTTATGTCAGCCTTATGTGGAAGCCTGCTCACAGCATCGTAAGCGAGTGCCCGCACGGAACTATGCACGCTTGTATCGCTATGGCGGCGCAGAAAGCTATGCTTGCTTTCAGAAGCGTTCTTTCTCCGACCGAACAGGCGAGGATAGTAATGGAAAGCGCTGCAGCGGCAGCAAAAATAAAGATATAGATAAAAACCACAGATACAAAAGAAACAAAAAAACAATGGGGAGATAACAAATGAAAATATTAAGAATGGATATGCCTTCGGCGGTGCTTCGCATATTCGTCGGGCTGATCCTGACAGGCTTTGGTATTTTTGTGCTTGTTTCGGGACATATGCAAAGCAACAGGTGCAGTGCAGAGGTAACAGGCACGGTGATACGGATAGAGGAGGCGCAAAGGCGCAGCCGCACCAATTACCGCCCGGTTTTTGAATACGAGTACAACGGGCAGATGTATACATTTGCGGGATACTATGAACGCAATAATTACTACAATGTGGGGCAGACAAAAAAGATCCGCATAAACCCCGACGATCCTACCGAAGCGTATATGTCCGAGCAGAGCCGCTGGTATGCTTACCCCATTCTGATAGGCGGTATAGCGATGCTGGTGTTCGGCGTCGTTACTGTTAAAAAGGTCATGGCGAACAGGCGGTCGGATATATACTGAAACACAGGGGAACAATTATGAAATATGCGTTATTCTTGCAGACGGCAAGGCTGTTGAATGAGCAAATGCATATCAAGCCTTTGCTGTTCGGGTCGCTCGGACTTGAAAGGCGGCTGGGCACAGACCTTCACGCCGACGACATCGACGTTCTTATACCCGAGAGGTTTTTGGACAGCGAGTGGGATAAGCTGTTCTCGCTTATGAACGGCGAGGGCTGGCGGCTGTACGACGAGGAAGAACACGCATTCAAAAAGGACGGTGTCAGCCTTGCGTTTGCGTCGCTTGAAAACCTTGAGCCGTTTGCAGGCGTGCATATCTGTGCGATACCGACAGTCACCGACGACGGTGCGGACTATATGCTGCTCGGGCCTGAGGATTATCTGAAGGTATACCAAGCCTCGTCAAAGGACGGCTACCGCAGGGACGTAAAGAACAAACAGGACAGTGAAAAGATAAAACTGATAAAAGAAGTTTTAAATAAAACCGAAAGGAATTGATGTAAAATGAAGATCGAAACACAATGTCTGCACGAGGGCTACAAGCCGAAGAACGGTGAGCCGAGGGTAATGCCCATCGTTCAGTCAACGACTTATGTGTACGACAAGACCAGCGATGTAGCGGACGTATTTGACGACCCTACCAAGAGCCTTATCTACTCACGCTTTGAGAACCCGACGACCGACTGCGTTGAAAAGAAGATAGCTGCTCTTGAGGGCGGCGTTGCTGCTATGTGCACATCAAGCGGTCAGGCCGCTTCCCTGCTCAGCCTTCTCAATATTTTGCAGGCAGGCGACAGCTTTATCTCGGCTGCAACTATCTACGGCGGAACGATCAACCTGTTCGCCTACACGCTCAAGAAGCTGGGTATCGAGTGCATTCTCGTTGACGCAGACGCTCCCGAGGAGGAGATAAGGGCTGCGTTCAAGCCAAACACCAAGGCTGTGTTCGGCGAGACTCTGGCTAACCCCGCACTTACTGTTTTTGATATCGAAAAGTTCGCAAAGATAGCTCACGACAACGGTGTTCCGCTTATCATCGACAACACGTTCGCAACACCTTACCTTTGCCGTCCTATCGAGTGGGGCGCTGATATAGTTATCCACTCTACCACAAAGTACATGGACGGTCACGCTGTTCAGGGCGGCGGAGTTATCGTTGATTCGGGCAAGTTCGACTGGACAAACGGAAAGTTTCCCGAGTTCACCGAGCCAGACGAGAGCTATCACGGCACTATCTACACTAAGGCTTATCCGTTCGCACCTTACATCGTTAAGGCAAGAATGCAGCTGATGAGAGATTTCGGCTGCTACCCCGCAGGTCACTCATCTTTCCTGCTTAATCTGGGACTTGAAACTCTCGCTGTAAGAATGGACAGATACTGTGAAAACGCTCTTAAAGTTGCAAAGTATTTCAAGGAGTCGGGCCTGTGTACATCTGTCAACTACCCAGGCCTCGAGGGCGACAAGTATTACGAGCTGGGCAAGAAGTATATGCCTAAGGGCACAAGCGGCGTTATCTCGATATCCATCAAGGGCGGCAGAGATGCAGCTGTTAAGTTTATGGACAGCCTCGAGCTCGCTTCAAACGAGGTACACGTTGCGGATATCCGCACCTGCGTTCTGCACCCCGCTTCCGCTACTCACCGCCAGCTGACAGACGAACAGCTCGCTGCAGCAGGCATCGACGGCGGACTTGTAAGATTCTCCGTGGGTCTTGAAAACGTTGACGATATAATCGCCGATATCGAAAAAGGATTTGCGGCGATCAGATAATTTTGTTGGTGTTTTATCGGGGGAAAACCCTTTTTCAGAAACCTTTTATAGTATTTCGGCGGCTATGGAGTTTTACTCCGCAGCCGCCGAAACTGTGTAAGAGTCCTAAAAACCTAAGAAAAGATTATTCTCAAAAGGGTTTACCCCAATATAATATAGATATAGCTGTCATTGATCAGACACCGGCACGACCAAAGCCTGTGAACGCGATCATCTTATATTTTGTCAAAATAAACAACTATCAAGGTTGTATAAATTGTCGTATTGTCAAAGTGTACAAAATACGGTGTGAAAATTTGTGAAAGAATTTGCGACGAAATTGTGTACAAACGGTTTGAAATGTGGTATAATACATTTACAGCAACCGGTATGGTGCGGAAAGGAGCTTGTTTATGGACCATGTTATCACCATCAGCCGTGAATTCGGCAGCGGCGGTCGGGAAGTAGGCAAGAAGCTTTCCGAAAAGCTGGGTATACCCTTCTACGACAAAGAGCTTCTTGAGATAGCGTCGAAGGAAAGCGGCATCTGCCGTGAGCTTTTCGACCGAAACGATGAGGCTTACACAAACAGCTTCCTGTATTCACTGGTAATGGGCAGCTACCCTACCTCTCCCGACGGAAGGATAGAGCCTGAGATGCCGCTGAATCAGAAGATCTTTCTTGCTCAGTTCGATACGATAAAGAGCATTGCAAAGCAGGGCCCGTGCGTTATCGTCGGGCGCTGTGCGGACTATGTTCTCAAAAACGAGAAGAACGTCATCAATTTTTTCATCACCGGCAACACTGCCGAAAAGAAAAGACGTATCCTCGAGCGTTACGATATTGAGAAGAACAAGGTCGAGGATTTCATCAAGAAGACAGACAAGCGCCGTGCCTCGTACTATAATTATTATACCGATATGAAATGGGGCGAGGCAAGGAACTTTGATATGTGCATCAACACATCAAGGACAGGCATCGACGGCGCAGTGGAGATAATGGCATCGTACATAGCCATAAAGAACTGCGCATCTGAACAGGACTAATTCCATTTTTAATTCATTTTACTTTCCTTACTACGAAACGAGTCGGCTTATGTCGGCTCGTTTTCGTGTCATATCGGTTTAGAAATTCTGAACTGAGGCTTGAAAACGGCGTATCTGCGCACTGTTTCAGGTTAGTGTATAACAACAACGAGCGCCGCTTGGTTTAGAAAACTGAACGAAAACGGCGGCGTTTCGCATTTTTTGAATACAATCGCTACATATTTACATTTTTAGCTCTTTATTGTATGTAAAAATACCTTAAAATCGGGTTATTCTTTTATGAAAATAGTAGAATTTTTATTTCCTACAAAATCGGTATGCTGTAACGCTTTACGAAAGTTTCGATTTGAATATCAATTTCGTTTTGATAGCTAAACGGAAGATAACGGAAAAGTCGGTTTTGTATTGTGTAATATGCACTATTAACAGCGCGGGTTATGCACGAATATCACAAAATTTAAACCAGCGGTGAACGTTTAACGAAAACGGGGTTTCGCAAGCCGATATCGGACAGAACGGGTGGAAAATCAAGGTTTTTGCTTGCATTTTAAATAGTGTTGTTGTATAATCAAAGCATGGCATATTGGGGTATGTCTGCCCCGCTGTGCCATGTTTTGTGCATTTGCTATTTTTATATTTTACAGCTATGGCAAAAAAATTTGAGGAGGTTATTTTATGACGGAAAAAACCCTGAACGAATTTAAGGGTACTGCCGAGCAGGAAGCTGCGCTGAAGGAAGTCATCGCTAAGCATCTGGATCAGCCCGGAGGACTTATGCCTGTTCTTCAGGAGGCACAGGGCATCTACGGCTATCTGCCTCTGGAGGTACAGCAGATGGTAGCTGACGGACTGGGAGTTTCTCTCTCTGAGGTGTACGGTGTTGCAACATTCTACTCACAGTTCTCGCTCACACCAAAGGGCAAGCACAAGATAAGCGTTTGCCTCGGTACTGCCTGCTATGTTAAAGGCTCTGCAAAGATCCTTGAGGCAGTTGAGAACCAGCTTGGCATCAAAAGCGGTGAGTGTACCGCAGACGGACTGTTCTCCATTGATTCGTGCAGATGCGTAGGCGCATGCGGTCTTGCTCCTGTAATGACTATCGATGAGGAAGTTTACGGCAAGCTCGTTCCGGATCAGGTCAAGAAGATACTTGACTCTTACAAAACCGAAGGAGGTGCCGATAAGTAATGACAATACAGGAACTTAATCAGATCAGAGAAGCTAACTCTGATATCATCAAGGTCAGACGTATAATCGCTTCGGAGGCTGAAAAGCTGGCTGAAAAGACCGGCTATCGCAAGCAGGTACTCGTTTGCGGCGGTACAGGCTGTCAGTCATCGGGAAGCAGGAAGGTACTTGCTGCTCTTGAAGACGAGCTGAAGATTCAGGGCATCGAGAACGAGGTCCTCGTAGTCAGAACCGGCTGCTTCGGTCTTTGCTCACTTGGTCCTATCATGATAGTTTACCCCGAGGGCACATTCTACGCTCAGGCTACACCGGAAGGCGTAAGAAGAGTTGTTAAGGAGCACCTCAAAGAGGGCAACATCTGCAAGGATCTGCTCTACAAGGAGACTGTTCACGAGGACGGTTCTATCATCTCTCTGGCTGAGACAAACTTCTACAGAAAGCAGAAGAGAATCGCTCTGCGTAACTGCGGCGTTATCGACCCGGAGAATATCGACGAGTACATAGGCACACACGGCTATGAGGCTCTTTATAAGGCTCTTACATCAATGTCCCAGGACGACGTTATCAAGGAAGTCCTCGATTCGGGCATCAGAGGCAGAGGCGGCGCAGGCTTCCCGACAGGAAGAAAGTGGATGTTCGCCAAGGCTTCACAGGGCGACGTTAAGTATGTTGCCTGCAACGCTGACGAGGGCGACCCGGGCGCATTCATGGACAGATCTATTCTTGAGGGTGACCCGCACGCTATCATCGAGGCTATGGCTATCGCTGCATACGCTATCGGCGCTCACAAGGGCTTCGTTTACGTTCGTGCAGAGTACCCTGTTGCCGTTCACAGACTCTCCGTAGCTCTGGGTCAGGCAAGAGAAAGGGGTCTGCTCGGAAAGGACATCTTCGGCACAGGCTTTGATTTCGATATCGAGATAAGACTTGGCGCAGGCGCATTCGTTTGCGGTGAGGAAACCGCTCTTATGACCTCTATCGAGGGTCACAGAGGCGAGCCTCGTCCACGTCCTCCATTCCCTGCTGTTAAGGGACTCTTCGGCAAGCCGACCGTTCTCAACAACGTTGAAACGCTTGCTAACATAGCCCAGATAATCCGCAAGGGCGCTGCCTGGTACGCTTCTATGGGTACTGAAGGCTCAAAGGGTACAAAGGTATTCGCACTCGGCGGAAAGATCACAAACGTAGGTCTTGTTGAAGTACCTATGGGTACTACCCTGCGTGAAGTCGTTGAGGAGATCGGCGGCGGCATTCCTAACGGAAAGAAGTTCAAGGCTGCTCAGACAGGCGGTCCTTCGGGCGGATGTATCCCTGCTAAGTATATCGACACTCCTATCGACTACGATAACCTCGTTGCACTCGGCTCTATGATGGGTTCGGGCGGACTTATCGTTATGGACGAGGATACCTGTATGGTGGATATCTCCAAGTTCTACCTCGAGTTCACCGTTGACGAGTCCTGCGGTAAGTGTACTCCGTGCCGTGTTGGTACAAAGAGACTTCTGCAGATACTTGAAAAGATCACATCGGGCAAGGGCGAGATGGAAGACATCGACAAGCTCGAAGAGCTTGCAACCCACATGAAGAGCTCCTCTCTGTGTGCTCTTGGTCAGTCTGCTCCTAACCCTGTTCTTTCAACTCTCAAGTCGTTCAGAGATGAGTACGAAGCTCATATCAAGGACAAGAAGTGCCCTGCAGGCGTATGCAAGAGCCTGCTGAGCTACGAGATCGAGAAGGACAAGTGTATCGGCTGCGGTCTGTGTGCAAGAAACTGCCCTGTTTCCGCTATCAGCAAGACAGATTACACCGCTCCGGGCAAGAAGCTGCCTGCAATGGCTATCGATCAGAGCAAGTGTATCAAGTGTGGAGTCTGCATGTCGAATTGTAAGTTCGGTGCGATCATCAAGAAGTAGAGGAGGACTAATTAATGGAAAACGTACAGATGGTACATCTTAAAATAAACGGCATTCCTGCAGAAGTTCCTGCCGGCTCTACTATACTGCAGGCTGCAAAGAGCGTAGGCGTGGAGATCCCTACACTGTGCTACCTTAAAGAGATCAACTGCATCGGTGCCTGCCGTATCTGCGTTGTAGAGGCAACAGGCGCAAGAGGACTTGTGGCTGCCTGCGTTTATCCCGTAGCAGAGGGTATGGAGGTGCAGACAAACACTCCTAAGGTAAGAGCTTCAAGAAAGACAACTATCGAGCTTCTTCTTTCCAACCACAAGAAAAAGTGTCTTTCCTGCGTAAGAAACAACAACTGTGAGCTTCAGAAGCTCGCTATCGACTATAACGTTGACGAGGACAGATTCTCAGGCGAGGGCGACCCCGAGTTTGAGCTTGACACCTCTTCACCGTACCTCATCAGAGATAACAACAAGTGCGTTAAGTGCATGAGATGTATCGCTGCCTGCAAGGACGTTCAGAGCGTTTCTGTTATCGGCAAGATCGACAGAGGCTTCAAGGTACACGTTGACTGTGCATTTGACAAGAACCTTATGGAATCTCCGTGCGTTGGCTGCGGTCAGTGTATCGTTGCCTGCCCTGTCGGCGCTCTGCGTGAAAAGAGCAACGAGGACGAGGTATGGAACGCTCTGGCAGATCCCGAGAAGAAGGTCGTATTCTTCACAGCTCCTGCTGTAAGAGCTACCCTCGGCGAGGCTTTCAATATGCCTATGGGCACAAACGTTGAAGGCAAAATGGCTGCTGCTATCAGAAGACTCGGTGCAGACAGCGTATTCGATATGAACGTAACAGCTGACCTTACTATCATGGAGGAGGCTAACGAGCTTATCGAGCGCATCAAGGGCGGTAAGACACTTCCTATGTTCACTTCCTGCTGCCCGGGCTGGATCAAGTTCTGCGAGCACTACTACCCAGAGTTCCTCGATCATCTGTCTACATGCAAATCGCCTCAGCAGATGTTCGGCGCTGTTCTCAAGAGCTACTACTGCGAGAAGAACGGCATAGATCCCAAGAACCTGTTTGTTGTCAGCGTTATCCCTTGTACTGCAAAGAAGTTTGAGGTAACAAGAGAAGAACAGAGAACAAGCGACTTTGACGACGTTGACGTAGCACTCACAACCCGTGAGCTTGGCAGAATGATCAAGTCCGCTGGTATCGACTTTGTTGACCTCGAGGACGAGAAGTTCGACCAGCCTTTCGAGATCGCTACGGGCGCAGGCGTTATCTTCGGCGCAACAGGCGGTGTTATGGAGGCTGCTCTCAGAACCGCTGCTGCTACTCTCGACGGCACATGCAAGGCTGTTGAGTTCAAGGAGGTTCGTGGTACTCAGGGCATCAAGGAAGCTACCTACAAGGTTGGCGGCGTTGAGCTGAACGTTGCTGTTGCTTCCGGTCTTGCAAATGCAAGAAAGATCGTTGAGCAGGTAAAGAGCGGCGAGAAGAATTATCACTTCGTTGAGATAATGGCTTGCCCCGGCGGCTGCATCAACGGCGGCGGACAGCCTGTTACAAGCGACAGCGTTCGCAACTATGTTGATTACAAGACTATCAGAGCTTCTGCTCTGTACAGCTCCGACGAAGCTAACGAGCTGAGAAAGTCTCACGAGAGCCCTGTTATGAAGCTGCTCTATGACGAGTACTTCGAGGCTCCGGGCAAGGAGAAGGCTCACCACCTGCTGCATACTACTTATGTTAAGCGTGGCCATCACTAAGCTGTAAAATAATAGCTTTTAAAAGCCGTCTGTTTACTCAGGCGGCTTTTTTGCGTGCAGGGAGATCCAAAGCCAAAGCTATGCTCCGCCATACTTTGAGTTGAGTATTAAAAAAAGTTATCCGCAAATTTAGTAATTGTGACAAATTAGCCGAAAATTTTTGAACAAAGGCTTGACTTTACAGCGAAAATCAGTATAATTATTTATAGTATTGTGTATATTTTTTGAGATAACACATGAGCTGTAGCTCTTTAAGGAGAGTAAGGATTTGAAGATACTGGGATATATATTTCTCGGTCTGATCGGCATCATTCTTCTCACAGCGATAATCATCTTCTTCTATATCAGGAGAGGTCTGAAAAAAGTGGCAAGGGAGATGTACGGGACCGATAACATCATTGATGCGATAAATCAAAGCCAGAAAACGGCTCAGGACGAACATAAATCGGTCAACTCGATGACCAAGACCTATCTGCCGCAGATAATGCGCGACTTTCCCGAATTCAGCTACGATCAGTTCAAGATCAAGGCAGAGCATGCGCTTCTTTCGGCACTTGCGGCGATATCCAACGACAACACCGGCTTGATACAGGACGCAAGCGAGGAGTTCAAAACCAAGGTCAGGTCAATTATAGAGATGAATCAGGCCAACGAGTGGGACGAGGACTACTCCAACTGCGTGATACATCAGACCGAGATCAATTCGTATACCAAACGAGCGGGTATTTGCAGGATCACCTTGCAGAGTGCTCTTGAATATTTCCACACGGTCAAAAGAAAGTCCGACGGAAAGCTGATAAAAGGTAAGGAAGGCGTTAAGGAACAGGAAAGGTACAACGTCGAGCTTATCTACATCCAGGACAAGACCAAAATGGAAAAGATCGGACATGGCAACGATTCTATCGGCAGTCACTGTCCGAACTGCGGTGCACCTGTAACAGTGCTCGGAGCAAAGCATTGTGAATACTGCGGATCGGCACTTATGCAGATCAATGTACTTGTTTGGTCAATAAACAACTTCACAAAAGTATAGGAGGACTTACTATGGGACTTATTAAGGCACTTGTAGGATCTGTCGGCGGCGGACTTGCCGACACCTGGCTTGAAGTCATCGAGCCAGCCAATATGGGAGAGCACACGGTCTGCACCCCGGGCGTACAGGTAAGAAAGGGAGAGAGATCTTCCAACACCAAGGGTACCCGTGACGTTATCTCCAACGGTTCTATCATCCACGTTTACGACAATCAGGCAATGCTTCTCGTAGACGGCGGTAAGATCGTTGGTTACACCGACGAGCCGGGCTACTACAAGGTAGACAACTCTGCTCAGCCATCGATCTTCAGCGGTCAGGGTGAGATAGGCAAATCCATCAAGGAATCGTTTGCTCGTTTCAAGTACGGCGGAAGCAACCCGACCACCCAGAAGGTGTACTTTATCAACCTTCAGGAGATAAAGGGCAACAGATTCGGTACAAGAAACCCTGTAAACTACTTCGATACATTCTATAATGCCGAGCTTGAGATCAGAGCTAACGGTACATATTCCATCAAGATCATTGACCCGATCCTGTTCTATCAGAACGTTGTTCCGAGAAACCAGGCTCAGTTAGAGTTCGACAGTATCAGCGAGCAGTTCCTCGATGAGTTCCTCGAGGCTTTCGGCTCTGCTCTGAACCAGATGTCTGCCGACGGAGAGAGGATCTCCTTCGTCAGAAGCAAGGCTGTTGAGCTGGGTAAATATATGAGCAACATTCTCGATGAAGAATGGACTCAGAACCGTGGTATGATCATAGTAAGGGCTGCTGTGGGCGATATGTCGTACAGCGAGGAATCCAAGAAGCTTCTTAATATGCGTAATCAGGGTGCTATGCTCCAGGATGCTACCGTTCGTGAGGGCTACCTCCAGGGCGCTATCGCAAGAGGCTTTGAGGCTGCCGGCTCTAATGAGAACGGCGCTATGAACGCATTTATGGGAATGGGCATGGCAGGCAATATGGCAGGCGGCCTTGCAGGCGGCTTCAGCCAGAACAACGCTATGCAGATGCAGCAGCAACAGCAAATGCAGCAGCAACAGCAGGCTGCACAGCAGGCAGCTCAGCAGCAGGCAGCACAGCAGGCAGCAGCAGGCTGGACTTGTCCTGAGTGTAATCAGGGCGGAAATACAGGCAACTTCTGTCAGGGCTGCGGAAAGCCTAAGCCGGCACCACAGTCAAACGGCTGGACCTGTCCTGAGTGCAACCAGAGCGGAAACACAGGCAACTTCTGTCAGGGCTGCGGAAAGCCTAAGCCGGCAGACAACGGCAAGTGGACCTGCTCCTGCGGACAGGAAAATGACGGTAAGTTCTGCGGAAACTGCGGAAATCCGAAGCCATAACAACACACATTTAATAGTCGTAATATTTCCCCTGCCAAAAAACAGGGGAAATATTTTGACAATTCTTACAAGGGGTAATTCAAATGCCGGTATTAGAGTATAAATGTCCGAACTGCGGCGGCGGACTTGAGCTTAACCCTGCTAACCAGAAAATGAAATGCCCATTCTGTCTGAGCGAATTTGAACAGGCTGAGATAGAGAGGATATTTGCCGAGCAGGAAAAAAATAAGTTCAACACCGACGGTGCGCAGGAAGAAGAAAAAGCTAAAAAAGATGCCGAGTTCTCGGGATCTACAAACATCTACAAATGCCAGAGCTGCGGTGCGGAGATAATGGCGGACGAGACTACTGCCGCTACTTTCTGCCTGTATTGCCACAATCCTGTGGTGCTTTCGGCAAGATGCTCGGGCGAGCTGCGTCCAAGCAGACTTATCCCGTTCATGACCACAAAGGACCAGGCGCTTTCCAACTACAAGGCGTGGTGCGGAAAGAAATGGTTTGTACCGACAGAGTTCAAGGCTATTGAAACTGCCGAAAAGATAAGCGGTGTGTATATCCCGTTCTGGCTGGCTGACTGCTCGGTCAACGGTTATGTCCACGCCGAAGGCAAGAAGATAAGGACCTGGACAAGCGGAAATTACAGATACACCGAAACAAGAATATACGATGTCGCACGTCAGGCAAGAGGCGTGTTCCACGGCGTTCCTGCCGACGGCTCGAGCAAAGCCGAGGACGGTCTTATGGACGCCCTTGAACCGTTTGATTACTCAAACCTCAGAGAGTTCTCGATGAACTACCTCTCGGGCTTCCTTGCCGAGAAATACGACGTTGACAGGCACGAGGTATTCCCGAGGATAAAGTCAAGGGTAGACCAGAGCACAGAAACGAGCATACGTAATTCTATGCACTATGACTCGATAAATATGCTCGAAAAGAACATCGTCATCGAAAAGACCGACTGGGAATATGTAATGATGCCTGTATGGTTCCTGACCTACAAATACAACGACAAGAGCTATTATTTCGCTATGAACGGCGAAACGGGCAAGGTCACCGGTATCCTGCCGCTGAGTAAGAAAAAGCTGTTCATAGGAAGCTGCATCTGCGGTGCGGTAGGCTTCCTGCTTGGTATCCTGGGAGGTGGCTTGTTCCTATGAGAAAATGGTTCAGAAAACTCACGGCGGTCATCTGCGCAGGTGCGCTCGCCTGCACGGCGTTCGCATTCAGCGTGTTTGCAGATGATGATGAAAGATGCTACTACCAGGACGGTGCAATAAGCGAGTCTGAGGCTCTTGACTGCGACAGCGAGCTTTCAAAAGCTTCAAGCAAGCAGGGCATCGACTTTGCAGCGGCGTTTCTCAACGACAGCACACCCGACGCTGAGGTAAAAAGCCTCGCACAAGAATACTGCAACAAGTTCGCAAACGGTGCGGTACTGGTCGTGAACTACAACACACGCTATGCCTACATCGCTCTTACGGGAAAGGCTAAAAGCAATATAACCGATTCCGAAACAGACAAGATATTCAAAAAATATGTCAACCCCAAGATCAAGAACAACAAATCTCTTGATGCTGTCAAAGCTTTCACAAAGGGCGTTGACAGGTATATGTCCACCTTCTATATCTCGGGTACGGTGATACTTATCGGTGTGATCTGCTTTATCGTGTTCTTTGCGATAATGTATATTGCGGTAAGCTCCAAGTACAAGTTCCACGAGAAGCCGAACACGGGCGCTTATCTTGAAGGCGGCGACCTTAACTACGATGTGATGATGGATACATTCGTTTCCGAGCACACCACAAGGACCGCTATAAACACAAGCTCCGGAAGCGACAGCGGCGGAAGCCACAGCGGAGGCGGCGGAAGCCATTTCTGAGAATGAACATATCGGGGATGCCCTTTGCGGCATCCTCTTTTTTCTTGACACCGCACATTTCATATGATAAAATCATATAAAAGAAAACAAAGGGGACAATACAGATGAAGTTGAAAAAGCGGATACTTGCGGGGCTTGTGAGCTTGACCGTGCTGCTTTGCTCGTGCAGCGGTCAGCCCTCAAATGACAGCTCCACGCAAAGCTCGTCAAAAAGCGCTGCCGCACAGATTACGACAGTTTCAAGCGAAAGCGCTGCGGCGCCGAGCGAACAGACAACTGCCACAAGTGAACAGGCGACTGCTTCAAGCGAAAATACAACTACCACGAGTGAACAGGCAGCTGCTTCAAGCGAGCAGACAACGACCTCAAGTGAACAGACTGCCCCCGCACCGGGCTCTACCGCTGAATCTCAAAGCACACAGACCTCCTCACAGCAGCAAAACGAGTCTGTACAGGGCGTCCCGATGTGGGAAGGCACTGCTCCGAACGGGAACAAGATACTGTTTCTGGGCAGTATGCACGCCGCAAAGCCGGACTTCTACCCTATTCCCGAAAAAATAAAAACAGCCTACGAACAGGCTGAGATAATGGCGTTTGAGTGCGATTCCGAAGGTGCGCACAGCGAGAGCCTGCAGTTTGAACAGCAAAGAAAAATGACCTGCACCGACGGGTCACAGCTGAAAGACAAGCTCTCTCCCGAGGCGTACGAGATCCTTTGCGCTCACCTTGCCGAGCTTGGCTCGACCGAAGAATCGGTGGCAGATCTCCGACCGTGGGCAGCATACGAGATGCTGTCCATGCTGTGGATGCAATCAAGCGGCATCAGTACCACGAACGGAATAGACTACTATCTTCTCAGGCAGACGAAAAAGGACGCAAAGCAGCTGTTTGAGCTTGAAAATGCACAGACGCAGTTAGATATGGTGACCGAGCAGCCCGACAAGCTTTACGATACGCTGTTACGATTGACAAAGGACGAGACAAAGCAGACGTTCGCCAGCGAGAACAACAAGCTTTACGAGGCGTGGCTCACGGGCGACATCGAGACCATCGCTGAGATCTCGGAGCTTCCATCTGATGAGGAGCTGAAAAAGTACGGTATCAGCAGCGAGGACTTAACGCTTATCAAAAACCGCAACAAAATACAGGTCGATGACAGGAACGCTGTTATGGCCGAAGGGATAAAAAAGCTGTTTGCAAGCGAAAAAAAAGTATTTGTCACAGTCGGCGTTGGGCACTATATCGGTGAAAACGGCTTGATATCGCTGCTTGAAAAAGATGGCTATACATTCAAAAGGATATGACCCTTTCCCGCATGCTCTCCCCTGCCCGAAGCAGCGGGTGCTGCGCTTTTGCAAAAATTACAACAGCCATACAGTTAAAACGCTGTACGGCTGTTGTTTTGTATTCAGCTTATCCTTTGCAGAAATTCGATATACTGGTCCTCGGGCATCGGTTTTGCATAGTAGAAGCCCTGTATATAATCGCACCCGTTGTCTATGAGCCACTGTGCGGTATCGGCTGTTTCTACGCCCTCCGCCACGACCTCCATACCGATAGACTTTATCATCTTTATCGTATCGGCGATGACCGCACGGGTCTTGTCATCGGAAATGCTGCTGATAAGGCTTTGGTCTATCTTGATTATCTTGATAGGCTCGCTCATTATCCTGTGAAGGTTGGAATAGCCCGTTCCGTAGTCGTCTATCGAGAACTCGATGCCCTCGGCGTGAAGCATGGTTACTGTCTTTCTGAGGACGTCGTCGAGTATCTCCGAGGCGGACTCGGTCAGCTCGAAATTGACGGCTTTGTTGGAAACGCCGTATTCGTTGAGCTTATCCTTTATCTCGTCAACAAAGCTGTCGCTCATACACTGCATAGCGGAGATATTTATCTCGATATACTTTACGCCGTACTGCTCGGCTTTGCGGATAAACCCGAAAACGCTGTCGATAACGTACTTTCCGATATCGTAGATAGCACCGCTTTTCTCGGCTGCGGGGATAAAATCCGCAGGAGAGATGAACCCGACCTCGTCGTCATTGAGCCTTATAAGCGCCTCGGCGGTGACAAACTTGTTTTCCTTGACGCTGTATATCGGCTGATAGTACATCTGAAAACTGTTGTTTGCGATCGCCTTGCGGATATAGCGGTCGATATCAAAGCTCATTTTTATCTTTTCCTGCTGGGTGAGGTCGCTGTATATGAACGCACCCGAAGCGGCACTGCTCTTTTCAAAGGTGTCGATAAAGCTTACAACGTCCTTGAAGGTGGGCATATCCTCGGGGATAGCTATTTCGCACACCGCACATTCCAGCAGCAGCGTCATATTATTGTCGGTATGTATCTTTTCGCACATAGCCTCATAGAGCTGTCCGCAGGTGTCCTTTGAGGTGTATTTGTTTTCGATGCTTACCGCAAATAGTCCGTAGTTAAGGTAGTATACGCTTGAATATGTGCCCGTGGGAACGATAGTTCTGACCTTTGCATTTATCTTTGTGACAAGCTCTCTCATTATAGCGTCGTGCATATTTATACCGTAAAGCTTGATGATAGAGCTGTCGCTGTTGACCTTGATGATGTAGATGTGAGTTTTCTTCTCGGAAAGGTAAATGTTCTTTGTGTCCTGCCAGAACGCAGCCATGGTTTTTGAGCCGACCGCAAGGTTCAGCATCTTCTCGGGTCTTATGACGAATATCATTATCGTCAGCACAGCTACGGAATATGCAAACATTTCAAGCAGATGTGTCGGGTAGAAATACTGTATCAAAACGGCAACGACTGTGTACGGGTAGATGCTGAAAAACGCTATCATGCTCATCGTGTCCAGTACGCCCTTGTACTTGGCAAGGTAGTAAATGGTGAGGACACCGTAAAATGCTCCGACAACATAGGTCAGCAGAATATAGTCGCCTCTGGTATACTTGCCGTCAACTATCCTGTAAATAGCGTGCGTCCAGGGATTTGACAGCACCGCAGCGATGTTGATAATGTAGGGCAGGCTGAAAAGGACCTTATTGAATCTTCGCTTGATGAATTTATACCACGTTCCCGCTGCAAGGCCCATAAATATCACATACAGCGGCAGTACAGAAGAATGAAGCAGGAAGTATACAAATGTCCCGCCCTCACGCAGGGCGTCCCGCAAGCCGGGGTCAATCGCCGAAAGCGGTGCAGACGAAAGCATATCGCACACGGTGGTACCAAAAAGAAGTATCACGAACAGCAGGAATATCCTGTGCACCTGTCCGCTGTAAAGCTTCCTTATTATCATTGACACGATCATAAGCAGCAAAATGAGAAATGAACAAATGTCATATTGATAAACCAAGTGCCTGTTCCCTCCTTCCTGCACAACGCATACTTTTAGATAATATCATTATAGCACTTTTAATGTTTTAAAGCAATAGATAATAAACAGGTTTTCTAATTCTGACCATTTGGGTGTATGTTTATTGTGTAAATTGCACAAGTATTCGTTCCTGTTATTAACACATTGTTGAAAATTAAAAAGACTGATAAAATGTGTTGACTTATTGAAACCAAATAAGGTATAATTGATACATACACACAACGGAAAGAGGTGCGGTATGGATCTTAAAAAGTGTTACGAGGAGCTCGGCGGCAATTATGAGGACGTTTATCTGCGGCTGATGAGCGACGAACGAATAGAGCGCTTTCTGAGGAAATTCGTTGAAATGGACGACTGCGGTGCAATGCAGAAGGCTCTTGAAGCAAAGGACTATCACGGCGCTTTCCTCAAAGCTCACGACCTCAAGGGCACAAGCTCGGGACTGGGGCTGACGAGGCTTTACAATTCAAGCTCGCTTTTGTGCGAGGAGCTGCGAAGCGGTACTCCGTCGGACGACTATCAGAAGCTTGTTGATGAGGTCGTAAAGGACTGCGGCGATATCCGGGCGGCTGTGAAAAAATACAGCGAATGAGCTTACCAAAAAGGGGGAAAAGCTATGGGAAGGCTGACATATCTCGATTTCGGCACACACGGAACTTATATGTACGCAGGGGACAGTTACACCTACAAGCGTGAAGCTGAAAAGGCGATCATAACCGTACGTCCGGACAGTGTAAGCGACGATGACGCTCTGACTATCGAGGTCGGGGAGGATTTTTCGCAGAAGCTTGAAAAGGTACTTGAAGAATACAAAGTCAAAAAGTGGGACGGTTTCAGCAAGTCGGACAGCAGAGTTCTCGACGGCAGTTCGTTCGGGTTTTCTGCCTCCTTTGACGACGGCAGCCGCATCAACGCTCACGGATATATGATGTACCCGAAGAATTATTCACATGTGAGCGGAGCGCTTGACGGGCTGTTCATGACCGAATACGAGAAGATACGCCCGAACAGGAAAAAGGTAATGACAAGCTACTTTGAGCAGGTCATTCTCAAAGACTGCCCCAGGCTTGAAAACCAGGAGGTCGGCTTTTCCTACATTTCAGACGGCGGCAATATGTTTAAACTCGGCAAATGCGAATGCAAGGGCGGTGCGGCGATGTGCCCCGTTTACGCTTTTGAGAATGACCCGGAATATATGCTGGTGACATACCTTAGAGAGAACGATGAGAGCCCAAATGCCTGGGTGCTTTCCTGCGAAGCCTATAAGATCACCGAAAAGGGCGAGGTGCTGCCGTGGGGCGAGGCTGTGATAGACCCGCACTTTTTCAGCAGCGACAGGCTCTACGGGCATGTCTTCACGCATCTGTACAAGGATCAGCTCCAGCTGGGATGCTTCACGCAGAAGGGCTTTTCGGCAAGCGGAAGGGATACGATATACTACATTGACCTTTACGATATCGGCAACAAGCTCGAGCCGCTTGCAAACGAAAAGGTCGAGGGTCCTTCGATGAACAAGGAATGGTGGACTCCCGACAAGGTCGCAAACTTCACCGAGGTCGCCGAGAAATTCGGCTTCCTGCAGTCAAGGCAGCACTGGGAAAAGGTGCCCAACGACCCTGTTTTCGCAAGCGGTATGAACGACAGCTGTAATCACCGCTTTGACTTTTTGCTCACTAACAACCACGGCAAAGGCTTTTACAACGCTCTGCTGGCTACGCAGAAGGGCGACGCCGTTGAAGGCTTCCGTGTTCACGGCAAGCTGTATTTCAGATAGCACACAAAAGACCCTTTCGGAAAACTAAGCTCCGAAAGGGTCGGTTTTTATTTATTTGCGAGGTCGAACACCTGTATCAGCAGCACCCAGCTGAGTGAGTAATAGGTCACAACAGCGACAAGGTCGTTTATCGTTGTGATCAGCGGACCGGAGGCAACTGCAGGGTCTACGTTTATCTTTTTGAAGAACATAGGTATCAGCGTTCCCACGGCGCTGGAGATCAGCATCGCCACCAGCATCGACACGCCTATACAGCTCGAAACGAGGTAGGAAAAGCCGACAGTCTGATGTTTGAACAGCCATATATACAGTCCGACGAACACTATCGACATCGACCCCAGCAGCAATCCGTTGCAGAAGCCGACACGCATTTCCTTTGCCACAAGCTTGGCTTTTTGCTTGCCCGTCAGGTTCTCGTCCATAAGCACTCGGATAGTCACAGCCAGCGACTGTGTTCCGACGTTACCTGCCATATCCAGTATCAGCGACTGGAACGCCATTATTATTGTGAGCTGTGCGATGACCTTCTCGTAAACTCCAACGACGCCCGAAACGAGCATTCCAAGTCCCAGAAGTATCAGCAGCCACGGTATTCTTTTCTTGATAGACATCGGCAGCGGCTCGTTGAGATCTTCCTCTGCGGTAAGACCTGCAAGCTTTGCGTAATCATCGCCCATCTCGTCGTCAACGGCTTCGATGATGTTCTGCGATGTGATAACGCCCAGAAGTCTGTTTGAATTGTCAAGCACAGGTATCGAGTTCTCCGAATAGTCCTTCAGTCTCTCGATACAGTCCTGCACGTTCTCGTTGCCGTAAACGTACGGGAACGAGGTGACGATAAGGTCGTCAAGCTTTGTGTCCTTTCTTGCGATGATAAGCTCTTTAAGGTCTATCGCACCGTAAAAAAGGTCGTTTTCGTCGACAACGAATATCGTTGAGATGTTGTCGTTGTCCGCCGCCTGCTTTACAAGCTCCTGCATAGCCTGCGGAACGGTTATATTTTCCCTTATGCATATATAGTTCGCCGTCATACGGCTTCCTATCTCGTCCTCATCGAACGAGGATATCAGCCTGATCTCCTTCTGGACATCGGGTGCGGTCATATCAACGAGCAGCTCTCTTTTTTCCTTGGACATGAGCCGCAGGATATTGGCTGCTGTGTCTGTTTCAAGCTGAGAAATGATATCCGCTGCCTTTTTGACGGTTATCTCGTTCATATAGGTACTGGCATCGTCTTCCTCGGTATGCTCGAATATCTCAGCTATCATTTCCGCATCGAGTATCCTCCACAGCTTTACTCTTTCCTCCTGAGTAAGCACAGGTAGAACCTCGGCTATATCGTTCTCGTGGTAATCCTCAAGCCTGTTTTTCATTGCCTTCGGAGATATCCCGCTTCTGATTATGGAAATAATATCTCCCTCGTAGTCGGGCATCTCATTGGGCTCGTCATCTTCTCTGACTTTTTCTTTTTCCTTTTCCTTCTCTTTTTCCTTTTCTTCGGTCGGATCGAATTTCTCGTTCTTCTCGTTTTCCAAAGCCATTATATCCCTCCGTTCTTATTTTTGCTGCATTGTTTCGGAGTAACGGTCATTGGCAATAATAGACAAAAAAATCCCGTCAGCTCAGGCTTGACAGGAAAATACGCATATCAACACAAAGGTATCACGCCAAGCGAACAACAGCTGCCGCTTTTGCGTTTACCCAAGGCTTATGCACATCTTGCCGCCATCGCCCGCAACTATCACTGTTGGTCACTCAGATCACCTCGCTTATAGATTTCATTTGCAACACTATTATTATACCACTATTGTACGTTCCTGTCAATCATTTTGACACGGTTTCTTTACCGGTTTTTCAGTAAATTATTTTGCACATATAGACCCCGCCCCAATAGTGCAATCATACGAAAGTGAGCTTAATTCTTTCCAAGCTCTTGAAAAATCAATAAAAATAATGTATAATGTCTTTGAGTAATTATATTGTAAGGCGGGTGACTTTATGGATAATAACGGAAGCGAGCTGAATATGCAGGATAATGAGATAGTGACCTTTTCAAGACTCGCCCTGTCATTGGCAAACGACTATGAAAGCATTTACTATATAAACGCAAAGACGGACGCTTATACTGAATTCGGTGCAGCCGACAGCGAAAGCGGTCTGACAATACTGTCATCGGGTCCGGACTTTTATAAGGATATGACCTACAATGTTCCGAGGCTGGTATACCCGGAAGACCGTGAGACATTTATGCAGACGCTGAAAAAAGAGAATCTTCTCTCTCAGCTGCATGACGGAAAGTCATTCTCTCTTGGATACCGTCTGATACTGGACAACAGGATAGTATACTATCAGCTCAAGGCTATCAGGGGCACAGGCTATGACAGCGAGCACATAATACTGGGTGTCAAGAACGTTGACGAACAGGTGCGCCGTGAAATGATAGCTGCTGCGGAAAGCAGGGTATACGGCGAGATATCCATGGCTCTTGCCAGCAGATACGAGGTAATATACTACATCGATACGCAGACTAACCACTACACGCAGTACAGCTCCAGCGATGAATATGCAAAGCTCGGCGTCAGCACACAGGGCGACGATTTCTTCGCTACTGCCAAAGAGGATATACGGGCGATAGTTGACCCGGAGGACTGCGACAGGATAATAAAGGCGATAGACAAGAACAATCTGCTGAGCCTGCTCAGGCAGACGGGAACAGCCTCTTTCACATACAGGCAGATGCTCAACGGAAGATCCCAGTATGTCACCATGAACGTGGTTCGTCCGAAGAACGACTCGCACAGGATAGTTATAGGCGTACTAAATGTTGATGCTCAGATGAGGCGTGAACAGGCGGCTTTGCAGGAGAGCGAGACATACAGCCACATCATCAATGCGCTTGCCAAAAGATATGAAGTCATCTATTATGTCGATCTTGACACAGGTTACTATCAGGAGTTCAGCTCCAGCAAGAAGTACTCAAAGCTCAAGGTCGGAGCTGCGGGAATGGATTTCTTCGGCGACACGCAGAGGAACATGAAAAGGGATATCTATCCCGAGGACTACCCTATCATGGCAAGGGCTATGGACAGAGAGCAGTTCATATCCGACCTTGCGCAGACCGGCTCGACCTCGATAACCTACCGTCTTATGCTCGACGGCAGACCGCAGTATGTAACGCTTTTTGCGATAAGGCCCATCGAGGACAACAACCATGTTATTGTGGCTGTTTCCAACATAGATGCGGCTAAGCAGAGAGAAATGGAGTTCAGGGCGGCGCTCGGAAACGCTATGGATATGGCAAACAGAGACGCTCTCACCCGTGTCAAGAACAAGCACGCTTACACTCAGGCTGTCAGGGAGCTCGAAGGAGACATTGAAAACAACAAGGTTTCCGGATTTGCCGTTGCGGTGCTGGACATCAACGGTCTTAAAGCAGTCAACGACACAAAGGGGCATCACGCAGGAGATGAGTACATCAAGGCTTCCTGCCACATAATATGCTCCGTTTTCAAGCGCAGTCCTGTTTTCCGTGTGGGCGGAGACGAGTTCGTCGTACTGCTTACGGGAGAGGACTTTAAAAACAGGCAAAGGCTTTCAGAAGAATTCAGCAGGATAATTCTGAACAACAAGAAAAAGGGGCTTGCAACGCTTGCCTTCGGAATAGCTGACTTTGACAGCACGGCAGACAAAAACGTGGAAAGCGTATTTGAACGTGCAGACAAGGCGATGTACGAAAACAAAAAGCTTTTCAAAAACAGCTGTAGCTCGGCGCAGCACTCAGTTTGAAAAGAAACAGTCCTGATAAAAGACAGGACATGCAAGGAGGAGATAACGATGATTATCCGGCTGCATTACAGCACAGCAGATGATCCCGATAAGATAAAGGAGCTTGAAGCGAGCGATGGCTCAGAGTTCACGCAGATACTTGCCAAGTTTGAACGGATCTCGCATTTTCACAACACCAGCAACACGATATGGCGGGTAAGGGGCATTAAGGACGGCAGCGACACGCTTCTGGGATATTTTGTGACAGACCGCAACAAGCATCACAAGTACACCAGTCCGTTTGAGAAGCTCCAGCTTTTGCAGATAAGCCCCGACATCTACGCTGCCGCTGAGAAATTCGAGAGCATAAACGTCGATTCGCTCGGCTTTCTGGATATGCTCAACGATATGAAGCTCAACGACCAGCGCAAGCCGCAGACCGAGATAAAAAAGTTCGACCGTGTGATATCCTCGGGCGATGTGCGCTTCGGGTGCGGATATTCGGTCAGCGGGAAAACAAAGGTCTACTACGCCTGGCACGGGCTTGCAAACCGCGGCGACCACTACATCACCACCGCAGAGATAAGCGAGACGGAATTTCACATGATAGAGTCGGAATACCCCTGCAATATCAAAGCGGAGAAGGACACCGCCGCAGTTTTCAGGAAAAAATACGTTCACGGGCACAAGGTGCTTCTGGAGGGCTGGGGCGCTCTTATCTGATATCCGGAGCACGGATGCCGCAGGCAAAAGGAGCTTAGCCGACGAACGTTGGAACAGCGAATAATATAAGCCGTACAGAGCTTTGCTTTGTGCGGCTTTTGAATTGTACGGCACGATAACTGCACCTGCACGGTGACGTATGAGTGTGGAAAGATGCGGCAGGACGTTTGGTCAAAGCGCACATGGGAAGCCTCGCCCGAAGAATTGCAAGCCCGTAAGGACGCAGCCGAGGCGGCAAAGCCAACGGTGAACACGCCCGAACAAGCCAAAGAGCTTGAACGTCAGGCTCTTGAAAAGAATCCTGTTACCAAGCTCTCGCACGAGCAGGCGGAGGAGCTGGAGGCGAAAATATTAGGTACGAATGATAAAAAGGATTCTGTTGACACAAGTTCAGAAGTTGTAGCAAGACAGCTTAATGAATGGGAAAGCCAGAATTACTCAAACGATTCTGAAAAAGGCTTACTTATAATGCCTGATGGTACTGTAAAAGATTTTGCAGGCACTGACCACCATGTAACCGGAAAAGAAGATGATATAGCTCTGATGAATGGTGCTGTGTTTACACATAATCACCCTACTGATAACACTTTTTCACAGAACGATATTGTTACCGGGCTTGTTAAGGGCAATTTAAAAGAAATGAGAGCTGTCACTTCAACAGGTGATATTCATATTCTGCGAAACAATGATGCAAGCGTGATAGACCGTAGAAAGTTTGCTGCCGATTATTCGCAAATGCGAATGAAAGCAGAAAACATCGCAAACAAAAAGATTTTGAGAGGCGAACACATTGACAAAGACGAATATGTCAAAGGCCGACTTGAAAAATTTATGGAGGAGCACGCAAACGAGTATAATCTTTCATACACCAAGTCCCATATTAATGAAATATCCATTGACAAATCTATCCAAAGTGGTATACTTGAATCAAATGGTAATCGCATAAATATTGGTATGCAATTTTTCTCAAAGAGTATTGAGGACTTTGCAACAATTATTCTTCCAAAAGATGAATATGCTCATGTTATGAGTGAGATAGCTACAAACATTACGGAAGAACAGTCTACAAAGAGGGTAATAAAGAAACACATTGGAGATTACATTTACACGGTTGAAAATAAAGGCTTTGGCAATTACAGAGTCATTGGAAAGGACTTAATTGAATGACTTATCCTGATTATTGTTATTTCCGTAATGGAAATTTGCGGAGTAAAAAAGCGTTAGAGCTTTCAAATCTACTCGAGAGTATATCTAAAGACCAAGAGTTTATTCTTGGTGTCCTTAATGACTTAAAAACCGATGAGGACATTCAAAAAGTCATTGATTACATCCAAAACGGCGAAGATGTATCATATGAAAATGTAATTTTAATTGCTTTGGACTTAAATATGCAAAGAAAACAGAAAAATGACTAAACCGCTTAACGCTGTTAGGCGGTTTTTTCATACCCAAAAACAGAAAGGATTTGATTTTATGGACGATTGGAAGAACAGATTAGTTGAGGAGTACCACCAGTTGAAAGAACGCTGGGAGAAGCTCAAAAATCACAACAATTACAAGGAGATCGCCGAAAGGCTTGATGTGTGTCACTGCCCGGAGTCGCTTGAGGAAAGAAAGCAAGAGCGCAAGTGCAGGGTCAGAGCTGACCTTTTGAGAGATCAGCAGCACGTAATGGGCGAGTATCTGCACATACTTGAACTGCGTGCAGAGCTTGAGGGCATCGAGCTTTAGCCTTTTGCAGTCAACTGCAAAGAATATTCGTTAACAACACCAAGCCTACGGGCAAGGTGTTATTTTTATACCTATAAGGGAAAAGGAGGAGCTGAATGTCGGACAATAAACGTATCGGCAGGCAGTTCCCTACACAGTCTGTGGATCAAAAAAGCCAACGCCTGCAAAAGCAAGTGTTGGCTTTGTTCGTTATTCCCGGACTGTCATTCGCCGGTCAGCATTTCATAAGTTACACCGTATTTCTCGGCGATGTCGTGCGCATAGGACATTCCCTCGGGGCGTGCTGTTTCGACCTTGAAGGAACGCTTGCCCCCGTCGCTCTTCATGACCAGCGACGATGCCCTGAAGCCTTCGCTGTGTGAGTTCATCTCGTCCACGTCGAATGCGAGCTTATGCATATGGGTATTGTAGATAGTCCTTACGCCCTTTCGCAGTATTGCACGCACCGAGTCCCTTGCGATATAGTAGCCCTCCTCGAACGAAGTCGTGGAGAACGTTTCATTGAGAAGCAGAAGGCTCTTTTGCGTACAGTCGGAATATATCTGTCTGAAACGGACACACTCCTCGCCGAGCCTGCCCAGGTCTACCGTTTTGTCCTCGTCTGCGGGGAAATGCGTATAGATGCAGTCCACAGGCACATATTCAAAGCTTGCGGCAGGCACGCTGATACCTCCCTGCGCAAGCGCAAACATAAGTCCTACAGCCTGTGTAACGGTGGTCTTTCCTCCCCTGTTCGCACCGGTGAGGATATAGACAGTATTCTGCTTATCGAACACAAGGTCATTTACGACGATATCGGCGGGGTTTTCGACGCTCAAAGCAAGCTTCAGATTATAAAAGCCCTTTGCGTTCATCGAGGTCTCCCCTTCGCTGACAGCTTTGGCGGGTGCGAGCTTGAAGCCCTGTGCCGTAAGCTTTTCGACGAACTCGGCAAAGCGGATATAGTATCCGAACTCGGGGATAAGGCGTGTGATATCTCTGACCGCAACGTCAACGTACTTTGAAAGCGTGTCACGCAGGCGCTTGATAAGCGTATCGAGCATCTTGTTCATCACCTTTTCAAGGTAGAAGGTCGAACTGCTCATTCCGTCGTCGTCGGGAAGATTGATTATAGTCTCCCTCATCTTCGACTCGACAAAAGGTGTGCTTCGCATCGCAAGGAAGCCCATTCCTTTCTGGAAGAACGCCATAGGTCTGCCGTTGACGGCGTGGTCTATCTCGTGGTAGTGCATATCGCCGTTCCACTCTGTATCGTCCTTTATCGGATTCTTCGAGGCTATGGCATCGGCAAAATTGCTGACTATGCCCGATTTTTTGAAAGGCTTGGAATTGACGGATATAAGGCCCATTCCGACCGCTTCAAACCTGTCGTTCACGTTTATTCCGAGCGTGATGCTCTTGATCTCGGAGGACTTGACTTTCAGCTCGCCTATATCCTTTCGCATCTGAGCAAAACAGGAATCCTCATATATCTGCTCGATATGCTTTCTGAACGATATAAGTCCCTCGGACTTTATCCTATCGTCGCTGAGGCATTCCCTCATAGATTCGACGCACTTTATGTAATCGTCAAGCTCGTCGAGCCTGTGCAGAAGATACCAGATACCGAGCTTCTCGTCGGTCTTTTTCGCCATTCCGCCAAAGCTCCTCATAAACTCCAGCTTGTCAAAAAGCTCAGTGATACGCTTTCTCAGCTCCGGTATGCCGAGGATATCCGCAAAGACCTCCTGTCTGAACGATGCCACATAAGGGTCGTCGGTAGTGTTTGAAAGAACGCTCATAATGTATCTTTGTTCCTTCGTATCGCTCGTCAGCGTTTTGCACAGCGTATCAAGCCCGAGGTCGTGACAGGCAGTCTCGGACATCGGAACATACTGTATCTCATCAAACTTCGGAAACAGTATGCTTATGCGTTTATTTGCCATAGTATCCCCCCTTTGTATCTTGCCCTAAATTATATCATATTATAAAAAACGTGTCAAGGCAGGCGTTGACAACACCCTCCGTGTTATGGTATACTAAACTTATGAAAAAATGCGGCATCGTGCCGACAAAGGAACAGGAGGATATTTATGAGTTCAAATGTCAGACCCGATAATATGGAGAGGATAACGACCGAGGCGCTCGCAAACGCTTTTATCGACGAGCAGGTAAAGCTGCTAAGGGAGCAGATAGGTGACAAGAAGGTGCTTCTGGCACTTTCGGGCGGTGTAGACAGCTCGGTGGTCGCTGCACTTCTCATCAAGGCTGTCGGAAAGCAGCTTGTGTGTGTTCACGTCAACCACGGACTGCTTCGCAAGGGCGAGCCGGAGCAGGTCGTTAAGGTATTCCGTGACGAAATGGAAGCTAACCTCGTTTACGTTGACGCTGTTGACAGATTCCTTGACAAGCTTGCAGGTGTTGCAGAGCCGGAGAAAAAGAGAAAGATCATCGGTGCAGAGTTTATCCGTGTTTTTGAAGAGGAAGCACGCAAGCTCGACGGCATCGAGTTCCTCGCACAGGGCACTATCTATCCGGACATTCTCGAAAGCGACGGCGTAAAGGCTCACCACAACGTCGGCGGACTTCCCGAGGATATGAAGTTTGAGCTTGTAGAGCCTATAAAGCTGCTTTTCAAAGACGAGGTAAGAGTTGTCGGCAAGGCGCTCGGACTCCCCGACAATATGGTATTCCGTCAGCCGTTCCCGGGTCCGGGTCTGGGCGTAAGATGTCTTGGCGCTATAACCCGTGACAGGCTCGAAGCTGTGCGTGAAAGCGATGCTATCCTGCGTGAGGAGTTTGCAAAGAACGGACTTGAGGGCAAGGTATGGCAATACTTCACAGCTGTTCCCGATTTCAGATCTGTCGGCGTTAAGGACGGCAAGCGCACCTTTGCTTACCCTGTGATAATCCGTGCCGTAAACACAAAGGACGCTATGACCGCAACAGTCGAGAACGTTCCGTTTGAGCTTTTACAGCACATCACCGACCGTATCACCCACGAGGTGGAAAACGTAAACAGAGTTCTGTTTGACCTTACACCAAAGCCGAGCGCTACTATCGAGTGGGAATAAAAATACAATAATACAATCATAGCCACCCGCAAAACGGGTGGTTTTCTTTGCGCAAAAAAGCCCCTCGGGAATATCTCCCGAAGGGTCGCCGGACATTTTACAACCGGATAGTTATTGTGAGGCGCTCATCTTCAAGTCCGGCTGAGATAGTTCCGCCCATCTGCTCGATGAGTGTGCGTGCTATCGAAAGCCCCAGGCCTGTTGAGCTGCGTGCCATTTCCACGGTGTAGAACCTGTCAAAGAGCCTTTCTACCTGCGTTACGGTCAGCTGTGAGGCTTGGTTTGAAAATGTTATAACGCACGGCTCGGACAGCGTGATGTCCAGGTCGCCGTCGCTGTATTTCAGCGCATTGTTGAAAAGATTTGCGAACACCCTCGAAAGCGAATCGGCATTGAGCGTGCGCACTATCTTCTGCTCGGTCATATCAACGCTGACGGCTATGCCCTTTTCGGACAGCGCAGCGTAAAAGCTCATCAGACTGTCCTCGAGCACCTTGTTCACGACGGTTTCAGACGCAGCTTTTTCCGCATCTGCGCAAAGCACGACCGAGTATCTGAAAAGCTCCTCGGTGAGGTCCTTCATCGACTCTGCCCTGCCCCGTATTATCGCAAGATACTGCCGGAGCTTCTCGCTTTTTTCAACGTTTTCCATAAGGTCGAGATACCCCATTATCGCTGTCAGCGGTGTACGCAGGTCGTGTGAGATGTTGGTTATGGCGTTTTTCAGCTCCTTGTCGCCGTTTATGTATCTGAGCTGTTCCTTTCTTATCTTTTTCAGTTTTTTGTTCAGCTGTTCAGCAAAACGCTTCATTTTCCGGTCGTCCGACGATATCCGCATTACGGCATTTGTATCATCTGCGATTATCAGATCAAGCTTTTGGAGCATCTCGTCACAGCTTTTGCGCAAAAGATATATCTTTATCCCCATCACAGTGCATACGACAACAAGCACCACGCAGACAACTGCAAGCACGGTGCAGACTGTCCAAGCCATAACGGACGCCCTCCTTTTTAGTTTATATTTTTCTTTTTGTACAATCGCAGCCCGACGATGATTATCACCGCAGCAAACCCTGCCGAATACAGCGGGAAGAAGCAATAGTCCCTGTACGACGCATAATAAAGCGGCTGGCATTCAAGCTCCCAGTCCTGTGCGGGAGTATCGTCAAAGCCGAGGATCGTTTTTTTCTCATATCTGCTTACCAGTTCGTCATCGCTGAAGATACCAATAGTTTTACTGATATACTCATACTGCGTCACAGGATTGCAGTAGCTGATAGTCCTTAAGATACCTCTCAGAGGCTGTGAGATATAGTCGCTGTTTTTTATCAGCTGCACACTCCCGGCAGGCGCATCCGAAACAGACTTGTAGTCGCCTGTTATAAAGTATTTAGGGCTATCCAAGAGGTGCTCAAGGTCGAAGTGCAGAGGCGACAATACCGCCACCAGCGCAAGCACTGCCGCTATTACGACGGTTATCCTTGTGATGCAGGTCGCAAGCACCGCACACAGCGCAGCTGCGAGGATATATGTCATCATCAGTATAAATGCGATGAACAGCAGTCTGCCGACGCCTATATGCAATCGCGGATCCTCGTTTATCTCAATGTATATCATAGCAAAGCAGGGTATCGCCGTTACGATGAACAGTATCACCGAGCAGATCATCGATGTTATCACGTTTGAGAGAAAGACCTGTTTGCGTGTATAGCCTGCGATGAGCTTGTTCTTTACCGCACCACTGAGATTATCTCTGCCGACGTTGAATATCACCGCCGCACAAACGAACGGCAGGCCTGTCAGCAGCTGTCTTGTTGAGGAGCTGATATCATAGGTGTTTGAAACAAGGAACAAACAGGTGCCGCAGCATGCGGCCAGAGCAAGAAGGAACTCCAGCTCAAAGGTAAACATTTTCAGATTAGTCTTTATAAGCTTTAACATATCCCCACCCCCTATTTGATGTTCCGCAGACGGAACAGTATCACTCCGAGGACGCAAAGCACGATAAATGCACAGCCTATTGCTATCGGCATAGTACGGATATTCCTGTAGCGCTCGTAGAGGAACGGAGCGTTCCGGCTTTCTTTATACTCCTGCATTTGCTCACGGTACTGCTGCACGGTCATCGTGCGCTGGTGCAGCATCAGCTCACAGTCCTCAAGCAGCCTTACAGGCAGGATATAATGCACAGACCACAGGAGCTTTCTCGGTGTACCGCCGACAAAGTCGGGGTTCGGCTCTGCTTTTTCGCCGAGCACGACCTCCTCACTTCTGCCGGACGGATCGGTCTGCATACCGGTCATCTCGGTATAATTGTTTTCTGGAGGCGTCAGCGCAGAGGAGACCTTATCAGCTATGAACACTCCCGCAAACAGGACTCCCAGACATATTATCAGCGATACCGCCGTATGGTCGAACATCGCCGCAAGCAGCGTTGACAGCGCCGCAACATAAAGCACGCACACGAGTATCGAGCCGAATATGCACACAAGCATTCCCGTCTGGAAACCTCTGAAATACCCGGGGCAGAAAATGAACATCGGTACGGTCGCCGCAGTGAACACGATAAGATCCATTATGATATTCACAAGCAGGTGCGTCAGATAAAAGCGCAGCCTTCCCACGCCGCAGATGAGCTTGTTCTTTACCGTACCGTTTGTCATCTCACGCCCTGTAAAGAATACCGGCAGCACCGCAGCAGCAAGCATCAGACAAAGTAAAAATTTCCTGTCGGGAAGCGCAAAAGAGACAGCGTCCTGCTCGCCAAAGCCGTCTGCTGCATTAGCGTAAGCGCAGCGCCTTGATGTCATACTGCTCATAAACGCACAGACTCCCGTACCGATAAGCATCGGAAGCGACAAGAATGCACGCTTGAATGTAACTTTGAACAGGTCAGCCATTCTTCGCACCTCCGATGAGGTCGATGAAGAAGCTTTCAAGGCTCTCGTCCGCCTCGGTAAGACCGATAAGCTCACAGCCCTTCTGAGAAAGCTTTTCGGCAAGCAGCGTAACAGACATCTTTTCAAATATCTTCGCTCTTTTTTCGCTTATCATCTCATATTTGACATTCATCTCGTCAAGCACGGCGGCAAGCACTCTGACATTAGAAACGTCGGCTATCATACACTTGCGCACATTCTGTTCAAGTTCCTCGACGCTTATTTCCTTAACTATCTTTCCTCTGTCCATAAAGCCGTAATTCGTCGCAAGCTTTGAAAGCTCATCAAGGATATGGCTGGATATCAGGACTGTTATGCCGTTTCCCCTGTTGAGCTTGAGGATAAGCTCTCTCATCTCGACGATGCCCTCGGGGTCAAGGCCGTTGGTCGGCTCGTCAAGGATAAGAAAATCGGGACTGCCCGCAAGTGCAACTGCGATGCCCAGACGCTGCTTCATTCCCAGCGAGAACTTTCCGGCATATTTCTTTCCCGTGTCGGCAAGCCCCACAAGCTCCAGCAGCTCGTCGATACTGTCGTCGCACGGCAGTCCGAGCATAGAATACTGCGCTTTGAGGTTTGCCTTAGCAGAGAGATCGGGATATATCGCAGGCTTCTCTATGACCGCACCCATACGGCTTCGCACCTTTGATATGCCCCTGTCGATGTACTTTACGCCGTAAAGCTCATACATTCCGCCGCTTGGCGACTGAAGCCCGCAGACTACACGCATAAGCGTCGTCTTCCCTGCGCCGTTTCTTCCTACGAGTCCGTAGATCGAGCCTTTCGGAATGCTCATTGTTACGCCCGACAGAGCCTTTGCCCTGCGGTAAATTTTTGTCAGATCCTTTGTTTTAAGTACATACTCCATATGTCGTCCCCGTCCTTTCTGATATCATAATAGCATATGAACGTCAAGAAAGCGGCAAAGGAAAGGTCAAGATTTTGTCAAGATTTTTTGAAAGACCGTCAAGGCGGCGGGCAGGTCATTTAAGCTTGAAGCCTATGCCGTATACTGCTTCGATATGGTCCTTGCCATCGGCTGACAGAAGCTTTTTGCGGATATTGGAGATATGCTGTTTAAGGCTTCTTTCGGTACAGTCGGGGGTGTCTGCGCTTATCCTGTCAAGTATCGTTGTCCTTCCCACAGGCGAGCCTTCGCTGAGCATCAGAAGCTTCAGTATAGCACACTCAGTCCTTGTGAGGCGGACCTCCTGCTGTGCCGCACGAACGGTCAGCATATCACAGTGCAGCGTGAGCCCACATGCGCTGAGGGTATCGGTCTGCTCCGCTTTAGGCTTTCTGAGTGCGACGGCTATCCTTGCCAGCAGCTCCCCTGTATCAAACGGCTTGGTGACATAGTCGCACGCACCGTTCATAAGCAGGCTGACCTTGTCCGATACATCAGCCTTTGCGCTGACTACTATAACGGGGATATCCTTTATCTTCGGCAGCAGCTCCTCTCCCGTCAGCCCCGGGAGCATAAGGTCAAGCAGTACAAGGTCGGGAGCTTCGTCCGAAAGCATCATCAGGGCTTCCGTTCCCGAATAGGCTCTGCCCACCCGATAGCCGTTAGCACACAGCACCTCCTGGAGCATATTGCCGATATGGATATCGTCGTCTGTTATCAGAATATAAGCCATAGCCTTCACCCCTTCGATTTTTATTTTATCATCATTTCCCGTACAAGTCAACCGCTGTGCTGATTGACAATCGGGTGTACGTTTGATATAATTGTAATGAAACGGACCGTTACCGAAAGGAGGACACTTATGGGAACATATATCGCAAGGATATCTACCGACAACACCTTCGCACAGCAGCATCTTCAGCAGCTCGGCACATTCTGGGACGACCTGCGCTCGGCTCTTCCCGAGGAATGCTGCGCCGAGATACTTACAAGGCGCTTTACGTTCGGGCTTTACAGGATACAGGCTGAAAACAGGCAGAACTGTGCGGATATACTCAGGCAGTGCTGGGAAAAGAGCTTTCCGGACGGGAACATCTCCGATATCCTTATATCCGACGATACACAGGACGATGCTGCCGAGCTGACTACCGTTATTTATAAGAACTACTACGGTGCGGACGATTATCTGCGGCTCATTACGCAGCTGAACACGACAGTTGCGGCGCTGAAAAAGCGTGATGCGGTCAGCGTGCTGCTCCAGCAGAATTATCTGTTTGCGGTGGACGGCGGATGCGGCTTCACAACGCTTCTAAATTCGTTCGGCGACTATCTGCACAGAATGCACATCTACCCCGAGGACCAGTACAAGGACAGGATTTACTACCGTGAATACAGGTGCGGCGAGGAAAGCAAGAACGGCAAAGGCAGCGCTGACGACATCATCGACTCGGTGAGAGAGGAAACGCCAAAGCACTGCTACAACGTCCTTGGCTTTGATATCTCGTATTATCTTGACGGGAGAAAATACGACGACCTCAGAGAGTTTATACACCGCCTCAACGCTTACCAGGACGATAACGTGTATGTATTCAGGATACCGTTTCTCGAAAGAAAGGCGCTTGACGAGATATCGGGGATACTCTCTGACCAGATGCTTCTCAGAGTCGTGCAGATACCGCCGCTTCCCGACTGTGCCGTTATGGAATCTGTCTGGAACACGGTGACGAGCAGAAATTTTGATATAGAGCCGGAGATACTCACCATCGCCTGTGAAAAATACCAGCTGGAGAAGATGGACGGACGCTCATACGGCTTCAAGACCGCAGAAAAGGTCGCAAACGAGCTGATGCTTTACAAGGCTTCGGATACTGCGAAAAAGGAAGGCTGCGGGCAGGAAGCGAACGAACAGAACATAACTCCTGCCGACCTCAGCGGCTTTATCGGGGACGCAAAACAGACGCTGACCGGCTACGAGGCTCTTGAAGAGCTTATAGGTATGCAGGATATCGCCAAGAAGGTCAGAGAGATAGTTGCACAGGTCAAGATAGCTATCGCAAACGACAAGCTTGACCGCCCGTGTATACATATGCGCTTCACAGGCGCTCCGGGAACGGGAAAAACGACTGTCGCAAGGATAATCGGACAGATACTGCGTGAGGAGGGCGTTCTGAGAAAGGGCGGTTTCTTCGAGTACGAGGGCAGGGATCTTGTGGCAGAATACGAGGGACAGACAGCCGTGAAGGCAGCCACGATATGCAGGGACGCATATGGTTCTGTTCTGTTCATAGACGAAGCCTATGCGCTCAACGAGGGCAAGACAAACGGCGCTGATTTCGGGCGTGAGGCGCTTGCAACGCTCGTGTCGGAAATGGAGAACCACAGAGACGATATGCTCGTGGTAATGGCAGGCTACAAGGAGGATATGGACCAGCTGATGAAGGTCAACCAGGGTCTGCGCAGCCGTATGCCGTTCATACTCGATTTTCCCAACTACACCAAACAGCAGCTTTTTGAGATATTTATGCTTATGGTGAGAAAGCACTTTGAGTACGACAGCGAGCTCGAGGCTCAGGCAAAGGAGTATTTCCTTTCGCTGTCGGACAGTTTCCTCGATTCAAAGGAATTTGCAAATGCAAGATTCGTGCGCAACCTCTACGAGAGGACATGGTCAAAGGGCGCTTTGCGCTGTACTCTCGTCGGCAGGACGGATATCGTGCTGACAAAGGAGGACTTTGTGTGCGCAAGCGAGGAAAAGGAATTCAAGGAAAAGATAGAAATGAAGAAATCTGTCGGCTTCAATAAAAAGATATGATATATCTGCAAACAGGCTCCGACCGACAGTCGGGGCTTTTTTGTTAGAGAATATCCGAATATATACCGACAACAATATATGGTTGTCAGTGCTTTGAGCACAACAATATATGGTTGTGTTATATCGGGACATATCGCACAAGCAGAGAACATTTGCAGCTTTGAAAAGCAGCGATAGAATCATTACAGGCTCACAGGAAGGAGAAAACAGCTATGGCTAAGATACTTATTACCGAGGACGACGAAACGATACGCACAGCGCTGAGCGTCATACTCGCCGACAACGGCTTTGAAACCGAGGCGGCGCAGGGCTGTGCGGAGGCTCTGCAGCTTTTCGACGAATGCGACCTGTGCCTGCTGGACCTTATGCTGCGTGACGGCAGCGGACTTGATATACTAAAAGAGATAAGGCGCAAAAGCAGTATGCCTGTGATGATAATATCCTGTATGGACGACAGCTCCGATATTTCAAGGGGGCTTGACCTCGGTGCGGACGACTATGTGACCAAGCCGTTTTCGGGACAGGTCATAGTTTCAAGGATAAATGCCCTGCTGCGCCGAAGCAGCGGCTTTTCAAACGATATGCCCGACGGTCTTACCGCTACCGAGCAGCGCCTTTACAGCTACTTCACGCTGAACAAGGGGCGTGTTCTGACAAGGGATCAGCTGCTTGCGCATATGTGGGACAACAAAGGCGAATTTGTTTCCGACAACGCTCTGTCAGTAGCCGTGAACAGGATACGGGGCAAGGTTTCGGGCAAGGGCAGGATAGTTACGGTCAAGGGGGTAGGCTACAAATGGGAAGACTGATACGGACGCTCGAAAACCGCACGGCGCTTTTGTTTTTTCTATTGGCGGCAGCGCTTTCTGCGGTCACGCTCGGGCTGTGTCTGCTTGCACAGGCTCACAGCGCAAAGCAGGTGCAGATACAGGTCTGTGACAGAATGCTCGCAGCGGCGGGAAGGCTGTCGCAGAGCACGGGCGCTTCGGACGAGGCTATCGCTGCGGCGTTTACGAAAAAGGGCACGGACGAGGCTGAGCTTGGCGAAAGAGTGCTGAGCGAGCACGGCTTTGAGGCGGGCACGGGCAGAGGCTTTGAATATGCTTACTCAAAGCCTGTGCTGCCAAGTGTCATAGCTGCGCTTGCGGTACTGCTGTGTGCGGCGGCAGGCTTATGCTGTTTTATGCATCTATTCAAACAAGCAAAGGCTGTGACAGGCTCCGCAAAAAAGCGTGAGAAGCTGCTTTGCGAGCTTTCAGACAGGGAGCTCGTTCTGCTTGCTGACCAGGTCAACGGGCTTATCGCAGAGCGTGAACGAACGGTTAAGCAGATGTCCGACGAGAAGGTGCGGCTTGCGCAGTATCTGCAGGACTTTTCACACCAGATAAAAACGCCTGCTGCGGGACTGACACTCAACAACGAGATATACCGCACTCACCCGATGAGCCCGGAGGAAATGAACAGTTATCTTGATCGGGACAGGGTGTGCATCGAACGCATCAGCAAGCTTTGCTCGGAGTCGCTGAAGCTGGCAAGGCTGCAGGCGGGCACGGTGCAGTACAGCATCAAGAAGCACTCGCTGAGTGACATCGTTCAAAGAGCATGTGCTCCGCTTTATGAGCTTGCGGCGAAAAACGGAACAGAGCTTGTGGAGGATATCCCGCAGGATGCCGAGCTTGACTGCGACGGGCTGTGGCTGTGCGAGGCGGTGTCTAACCTTGCTAAGAACGCCTGTGAGCATACTCACGGCGGAAAGGTCACAGTAAGCGCAAAGCAGACTCCCCTTTCGACGGAGATCACAATAACGGACAACGGCGAGGGCATCGCAGACAGCGATATTCCCGAGCTGTTCAGAAGATTCTATTCTAAATCGAACGATACCGACCCCTCGGCTGTCGGGATCGGCATGTCGATAGCCAAGCACATCACCGAGGATATGGGCGGAAAGATGTATATCGACTCGGAGCTTGGCAGGGGCACAAGGATACGGCTTGAATTTCTCGGATAAAATTACGGCTTTGTAACTTTGCTGTAAGATTGGCGTGTTATCATATGAACAAACAGGAACGGAGGTATACTATGGAAAAGGAAATAATGATAAACGCCAAAGGGCTTTCAAAGACCTTCAGAACAGGCGACAGCAAGGTCCTCGCAGTGGACAGGGTCGACCTTGAAGTGTACAAGGGTGAATTTGTTGCGATAACCGGAGAATCGGGAAGCGGAAAATCAACGCTCCTCAATCTGCTCGGCGGTCTTGACAAGCCCGACACAGGTGACATCACTGTTGACGGCAGAGAGATAACCAAGCTCAAAGACAGCAAGCTTGCGGAATACAGGCGCAGATACTCGGGATTCGTGTTCCAGTTCTACAACCTTATAAGTGTGCTCAATGTTGAGGAGAACCTTTCACTGCCTTTGAACCTTGACGGCAAAAACGCTGACAAATCTGAGCTTGACGACCTGCTGGACATTCTCAAGCTGAGCAGCAAGCGCTACTGCTACGCTTCACAGCTGTCGGGCGGACAGCAGCAGAGAGTCGCTATCGGCAGGGCTGTGATCGCACAGCCGCCCTGCATATTTGCAGACGAGCCGACGGGAAATCTGGACAGCGCAAATTCAAGGGAGATAGTGGACCTCTTCAAACAGCTTATAGCAAAGTACGGCACGACGGTCGTAATGGTCACCCACGATGCGAACATCGCAGCCGAGGCAGACAGAGTTATAAAGATGTCTGACGGCAGGATAATCGAGGAAAGGGTGATAAGGTTATGACAAAGCTTCTGCTTATCACTCTGCGGTGGATGAAAAAGGACAGGAAAAGAACTCTGCTGTCATTTCTTTCGGTGCTGCTGGCTGTGTATATGATGACGGTGCTGGGCATCTATTTCAGCTCCGCCGTGTCCTTTCTGCGCTCAAAGGAAAAGTACGAAAAAGGCAGCTACCACGCAGACTTTCACTGCGACACCCTCCAGAAGGCTGAAAAGATAGCGGGTAATGCAGCGGTCTCGGAAAGCTGCAGCTTTTGCAGCTCGGACTACGGCTTTATCAGCAGCTATCTGGAAAAGTACAAGGGAAGATCCAAAGGCAGTACGGCTTATGTTCCCACATTCACGCTCAACGCAAAAACATATCTGGATAACAGGTGTGCTGTATATGTTTCGGGTAATGCCGATACGCTTCTGAGCAGCAAGACGCTCGGCAAGGGGCGCTTTCCGCAAAAGCCCGGCGAGATAACGCTTGACGCTTACCTTGCTAAGGACAGAAAGCTCGATATCGGAGATACTGTCGTGTTCAGATACGAGGTGAGAAAGGGCACGGTGCTGTGCTCGGAGTACACCGAAAGAATGGTCGGCTCGGGAAACGACCAGTCAAACCAGAGAGTTTATAACTTCAAGGACAAGCCCGACGACGAGGGGCTTATCGTGAACAACTTTATAACGCAGATAGAACAGATATACTCGGACAGCCGCCTTTCGCCGGACAGAAAACGTGAAAATGCCGAATTGGAAATAGACTATCTTTTCACGCTCAGCGACACAAGCACCGACAGGACAAGGTGGAACTTGGGCTACTATGATGAGGACCCCTATGTTTACATGTCGAGCGAAAAGATCGTAAAGACCACCGCCATCTGCAAAACAGAGAAAGAGCCTGTTGAGGTCGCCGAATACAGCGCCCGCATAGTCGGGCTGAGCAGTACCGACTGGGACGACGGCACCGGCAGCCCATTTTACCTCTGTGACAAGGACGAGGCTGCAAGGCAGATATTCCCGATAGACGATGTTCACTGCTATACCCGCATAAGCGAAGGGCTCGACGTTGACGACGAGGTCGAGCACATAAAAAAGGCGGTCGGGCTTCCCGACACCTACGCAGACGGCAGAGGAGAACACGACACCGCCGTACTCAACGACACTCTTCTGTTTTACGAAGGCAGGAGTCTTTACGACCCCAGCTCGCCCGACCCGATGATAATACTCGCTTTGCTGAGCGTTGTGCTTTTTGTGTTCGTTTTCTTTGCAAGGCTTATCATCAACAATGCCTTTGAGCTTTCGTCTGCATACAGGCTGTCACAGTACAGCTCGCTCAAAACTATCGGCGTTTCAAACAAGCAGATGTTCGTAATGGTGATGAGCGAATGTCTTATCTATCTTATAGCCGCACTCCCGATAGCGATACTGCTTGCATTTGTCACGGGAAAGCTCATCATCTCAAAGATAACCGACCTGAAGATATTTGATGCGCTTTACGGAAGCGGCGTAACGGACAGGTTCTTCAAGCTCGAGATATCAACGGTACTAATGACAGTAGTGCTCACAGTAACCGTGTTCTCGGTGCTGATGTCCGCATATGCGGTCGCGATCAGAATGATAAAGATGCCTGCGGTACTGACAAGAACCGCAGACGGTTCAAAGCCGCCAAAGGCGATAAAGAGGAGCTGGCTCACACGCAGGCTGTTCGGATACAGCTTCGGGCTTGCGGTGAGAAACGCTTTCAGAAATAAGATGAGGTTTTTTATCACGCTGCTCGCAACGGTAGTCAGCGGCACTCTGATAATAACCATCTCCTCGCTTATAATCACCTTCAACGGCTCGGATAACGATGCCTTTGGCACCGATGATCCCGATTACGGCTGCAGTATAACCTCAAAGTTCAGCGACGAGCAGAATTTTTCCGATGACTACCGTATAATATCCAATTCCGAGCTGTTTTCAAGCGTGTATGTATTTGATCAAAAGGCGCTGAGCTTCACCGACGCCGACACGGGCATTTTCACCGACGAATACATTAAAGCCCGAAAGGACAGCAAAGCTGCGCCCGCTATACACGTATTCGCAATAACCCCGAGGATATATGATGAAACTATCGCAAGCAGCGTTTCCTACGACGAACTCAGAAAAAGCGGCGGCGTGCTCGTCTGCTCACAGGTCTACGAGTCGGACGAAGATAAATTTGAATGGAAAAAAACCGCATACAGTGCGATAAAGGACGGCGCAGACAAGATAACAGTAAACGCTTCAAAAGGCTCATCCGAAAAGCACAGCTTCGATATCTGCGGGACATATACCTTAACAAACAACCGCAACAATTATTATGCGGACGATACGCTGTTCACAAGCATTGACAGTGTGAGTGTCGCTGTACCGTTAGAGAATTACTATAAGATGTTCAAATGGCTAAAGCCTACTGAAGAAGGAAATCTGCCCCAGGACGCTGAAAATGTCACCGTATCAGCTTCTCTGGACTTTTTGTCCTGCAACGTTAACGTTGTCCCCGGCAAGGAGGACGAAGCAAAGGAGTTCCTTGAAAAGGCCTTTGAGGACAGAATGGTACTGGAGGACTTCACACCGCAGAAGCAGACAAGCGAGCGTATAACAAAGGCGCTTCGCATAGCGGGACTGTCTTTGGCAGTAATAATCTTCTCCGTTGCGCTGATAAACATCGTATCGACCTCGGCGGCAGAGATTGTCAACCGCCGCAGAGAGCTTTCGATGCTCAGAGCCTGCGGAATGTCGCTGAGGCAGATATTCAAAATGCTCCGGCTGGAGGTACTGTTCTTCTCGGGAGTCTCCGCGGCTTTAAGTGCGGTGCTCGGGGAGTTCTTCGCATCGTTCATTTTTGAATTCATATCTAACAGTCTGGATATGAACAGAACAAAGGCAATCATTCCGTTCGTGGCGACCTTATCGGTGTTTGTGATAACGCTGGTGCTTATGATGGTGACCTATCTGCTGCCGCTGAGGAATATGTCAAAAACTCCTGTTGCACAGGATATCAGGATCAAAGAGTAGAACAAAGGACAGCTTTGCATACTGCACGGTCATCCCCGCAAGGGTGAGCCGTGCAGTTTTTTTGCGTCGGCTATTGCATTCGCAGCAAAAAGAAGGTATAATCCAATAAGGAAGATATCAAAGCCTTGGGTGGTGTTTATGAAAAAAACAGTTCTGATAATTCTGATACTTCTTTCGGCTGCGGCGCTGATATTCGTTTACAACGACGAAGCCCTGTATTCGCAGCAGATAATGAAGATAACCGATATAACGACCGAAAACGAAGATATATCACGAAGCCCTCTCGGTCTTGAGGAGGAGCACTACACCCGCAGGATCACGGGAACGGTGCTCAACGGCGAGCACAAGGGCGAACAAAAGCAGGTGCTTTACGAAGAGACGTTTTCCTCGGTCGTGACCGACAGGTTCAGAGTCGGCGACAAGGTGTTCGTTGACGGCAGCGACCTTCAGCTGAAGCGTGATTTTTACCTTGCGCTCGTTGTATGTATACTCGTGGTGCTTTTGTATATCGTCGGCTCGTACAAGGGGCTTTTGTCGGCGGCGAGCGTTACTGTGAACTCGGTGGTCTTCTACATCGGTCTGTATCTGTACATCAACGGTACGGACCTGCTGCTCGTGTGCGTGGCAGAGATGATAGTGTTCTCGGTGCTGTCGCTAACGATAGCGGGCGGCTTGAACAAAAAGACGCTCTCGGCAGTTATCTCGGTAATGATATCGACGTTTGTGATGCTGGGGCTTTTGCTTGCCGTCGTCAAGACGACAGACTACAAGGGCATAAACTTCAACGAGCTTTCTTTCCTGACCGTTCCCGCCGAGGACATTATCCTTCCCGAACTGCTGATAGGCTCTGTCGGTGCGGTCATGGACGTTGCGATAACGATAGCCTCTGCGATAAGCGAGCTTATCAGCAAGAACGCAGACATCTCCGAGCAGGAGCTTAAAAAGTCCGCCAAGGAGATAGGCAAGGACATTATGGGCACGATGAGCAACGTTGTATTTTTCACATACCTATGTGCGGGGCTGCCTGTTTTCGTGCTTGCGATACGAAACGGCTTCCTGCTCAGAAATTACATAGCAAGCAGCTTTTCACTCGAGCTGTGTAGGTTCCTTGCGGGAAGCATCGGTATAGTTATGACCGTTCCTGTGAGCACGTTCGTATCTATCAGGATAATGAAGAAAAGAAAGCGAGGCGCAGTACAATGACGGTAATAATACTTGCAGTTATCCTGCTTGCGTTGATGCTTTATGTTGACGTACAGCGGGGGCTTAAACTGTTTATCTCGCTGGGAATGAACTTCGGAGTGCTGATAGTTGTATTCTATCTTATCGCTCTGGGGCTCAACGCCATCGTATGCTCGCTCGTCGGGTGCTTTGCGGTGAGCTGTGTGATGCTGTTTTTCGTGAACGGCGAGAACATAAAGACCGTATCGAGCCTGAAATCAATAGCTGTGGTGCTTGTGATACTGTCGGTGCTCATCTTCTCGGTGACATACGTTTCAAGGATAGCGGGCTTCGGCTGGGAATCCTACGAGGAGATAAATATGTTCTCCTACGATGTCAAGACAGATTTCACAGATATCGCAGTATCGCTGATACTGATAAGCCTTATCGGCGCAACGGTCGATTCGTCGATAGCTATATCCTCTGCACTTTACGAGGTACACCGCAACAACCGTGAGCTTTCCGTAAAAGAACTTTTCGCATCGGGAATGAATATCGGCAGGGATATCCTGTGCACCACGGCAAATACGCTTATGTTCGCATTTCTCGGCGACTTTATGACTCTGCTGATATGGTTCTGCAAGTGCGGCTACTCGTTCGGAGAGATAGTCAACGCCAAGAATTTCGCTGCGGAGATGATACGGATACTGTTCAGTGCAGCAGGCTGTGTCATAGTCATACCCGTAACGGCATTTATCACCGCAAGAGCGCTGAAAAAGCATTCCTGCACCGACAGCGCTCAGCCGCCGCAGGAATGATGCGCAGGGCAGTGAAAAAATTTTTTTTGAAAAAAGGGTTGACAAACGAAAAAATGTGTGCTATTATAGCAACAACACAAAATACACCTACCGAATTGGTGGGTCTATCAAACGAAAGGAACGTCATTATGAAAAAGACATTTACAGCAATGATGAATATGTCTATGTGCATGTGCAGAACTATGTGCATGCTTTGCTGTGCTGTTTTTCCGATGCGTTCCCGACGCTTTGATATGTGCTGAGCCAATGGGCTGACATACTTAGCTTGTTCATAACGGGATACCGTCGGGTATCCCGTTATTTTTGTTTTTGGAGGAAAGTAAAATGAACTACTATTTCGTTTTTCTTTTAAGACAGAATTTCCGCAACGGGCGAATGTGATCTCACCGCACACACTCACATTCACCGGACAACATTGGAAACATTGAAATTTTGAATTGAAAGAAAGAGGTAATCTATCATGAAAAAGAATAAAATAATATCATTCGTACTCTCAACAGCTATCCTTGCAGGTGTATTCTCGTTCACCGCATGCGGAGATTCTTCATCTGCCTCGGGCGAAAAAGGCTCGGACACAAAAAGCAGCATAACTATCGCTATCCCCAACGACACGACCAACGAGGCGAGGGCTTTGCTGCTTTTGCAGGACAAGGGCTACATAAAGCTCAAGGACGGCGCAGGCATCACGGCAACTACGCTTGACATCAAGGACAACCCGCACAATATCGAATTCAAGGAGGTCGAAGCCGCACAGCTCCCAAATGTTCTGAAGGACGTTGACTACGCTGTAATAAACTCAAACTACGCTATCGACGCAAAGCTCAACCCGGTCAAGGATTCGCTCGCCATTGAAGGCTCGTCCTCGGCTTACGGAAACATTCTCGCAGTCAAGGAAGGAAACGAGAACAAGGACACCGTAAAGGCGCTCAAAGCTGCACTTGAAAGCAAAGATGTCGCCGATTTCATCAAGGAAAAATACGACGGTTCTGTCATCTCAACAGTTGAACAGCCGACCGACGGCTACGACGAGAGCATAGACTACGCTTCCCTTTCGGGCAAGAGCATTTCCGTTGCCGCTTCACCTACGCCTCACGCAGAGATACTCGCAAAGGTAAAGGATATACTCGCCAAGAAGGATATCACCCTCAAGATCACCGAGTTCACCGATTACGTTCAGCCGAACAATGTTGTTGAAAGCGGAGAGATCGACGCAAACTATTTCCAGCACAAGCCGTATCTCGACGATTTCAACGAACAGAACAAGACTCACATCGTTTCGGTAGCTTCTATCCACGTTGAGCCTCTGGGACTTTACGGCGGAAAGCAGTCGAGTCTCGACGCAATAAAGTAAAGAATACAGAACAATAACAGGCAGACATACAGAATATAGCTTTGTGATGCCTTATAGCCTACCCTTCTACAAAAAACACATTGCAAAGCGGTGATATGAATGATAGAACTTAAAAACATTTCCAAGGTATTTACGACCAAGGACGGAAGTATCGAGGCTCTCAAAAATGTGAGCCTCACTATTCCCGACGGGGATATCTTCGGTGTCATAGGCCTCAGCGGTGCGGGAAAAAGCACGCTGGTACGGTGTATCAATATGCTAGAAAGACCTTCCTCCGGCAGCGTTGTAATAGACGGCACAGACCTCGGCTCGCTTTCGGAAAAGCAGCTTCGCAGCGTTCGCTCGCAGGTCACGATGATCTTTCAGGGCTTCAATCTGCTGCTTCAGAAAAACTGTCTGAAAAACGTCTGTTTTCCGCTGGAGCTCGCAGGCGTAAAAAAATCGGAGGCAAGGCAGAGGGCGCAGGAGCTGCTTGAGCTCGTCGGACTCGGAGACAAGGCAAAGGCTTATCCCTCACAGCTCTCGGGCGGACAGCAGCAGAGAGTCGCCATAGCAAGAGCGCTTGCGACAAAGCCCAAGATTCTTCTTTGCGACGAGGCGACAAGTGCGCTTGACCCGACGACTACAAATTCGATACTCGAGCTTATATCTGACATCAACCGAAAGCTCGGTATTACCGTAGTGGTTATAACCCACCAGATGAACGTTGTCGAGCGTATATGCAGGCACGTTGCGATAATCGACGACGGCGAGGTAGCCGAACAGGGAGAGGTCACACAGGTCTTTTCTCAGCCCGTTTCAGCGGCGGCAAAACAGCTCGTCTACCCCGACGGCATCTCAGACATTACCGCAAACGCCGCACAGGACGAACATATACTCAGAGTCGTTTTCAACGGCGCAGAAGCGGCCAAGACCCCGCTTATCGCAATGCTCGCACAGCAAAAAGGCATCGCAGCAAACATAGCCTACGCTTCCACAAAAAGCATCGGGAACAAGGCTTACGGCTCGATGATACTCAGCGTCCGCAGCAAGGCTGAGCTTACGGAGGCTGTGGGATATATGAACAGCATCAAAGACATAACTGCACAGGAGGTGACAGCAAATGAGTGAGTTTTTCGATTCCCCCGAATTTCAGGAGGCGTGGGAGATATTCAGGACACAGTTCCCTCTCGCCGCATGGGAGACGGTGTATGTGACCGTGGTATCAACGTTCTTTGCGATAGTCATCGGACTGCCGCTGGGAGTGCTGCTCGTCACGGGTGAAAAAGGCGGGATAAGACCCCTTCCGTCGCCGCTTCTGAAGCTTCTGAACTGGATAATAAACATTCTGCGCTCGGTGCCGTTTCTGATACTGATGATACTTGTGATACCGCTGACAAGGGCGCTTACGGGCACAGCTATCGGCACGACAGCCTGCATAGTCCCGCTGACCGCCGCAGCGTTCCCGTTTGCCGCAAGACTTGCTGAATCGAGCCTGCGTGAGGTCAGCCCCGAAACGGTCGAAATGGCTCAGAGCATGGGCGCTTCACCGCTGAAGATAATCACAAAGGTACTTATCCCCGAAAGCAAGCCCTCGCTGATATCAAATGCGACCATTGCGATAACCACCGTGCTGGGATATTCTGCGATGAGCGGAATAATCGGCGGAGGAGGTCTGGGCAAGATAGCTATAAACTACGGCTACTACCGCTACAAGTATCTTGTGATGATAATTGCAGTGGTACTGCTGATAATCATTGTCCAGCTGTTCCAGACGGTTGGGACGATGCTTGCAAAGAAAACCGACAAGCGCCTTAAAAGGACTTGATATTGCGCCGCACCTGTATCCGCAAAAAGGATACGGGTGCTTTTTTGCTTTCACAGCAAAAACTGCGCAGAAACGGCAGAAAGCTATTGAAATCTATCAAAGATCGTGGTATAATGATATAGATATATACAAACTTGACCCGACTTCCACTAAGGAGGTGTTATATGAAAAGGATAAGCGACTTTTTCAGAGTCCTCTCAACGGATATAACCGAAGAAGGCATTTGCCGCACAGCATAAGGGAAAGCTCGTTCAGGGCGTGTTCCTCTCGGTGGGCACAGCCTGTCGGAGCGAATATAAGGACCTTTCCCCCGAGGGACTGTTCCAGACTGCCGATAGGTTTATGTATGAGGATAAGTCGGCTTATTACAGGCAAAAAGGCCACGACAGACGGCGCAGATAAAGCAATAAGACACTTGAATATGCTTACAGATGCTCCCGGACAGCATTCGTCCGGGGGCGTTTTTTGTCGTTTTTTATGCGTCAAAGGCTGAAATAATGGCAAATTCGATAACAATTCGATGTAATTCAGTATAATATTTTGGTGTTTTGCCCTTGAAGAAATTTGAAAGAAGTGGTATAATCTTATAAGGTTTAACCATATCATATATATTTTAAATGGTAGACTCTTTCGGGCAAGATAAAAACGGTCCGGGCAAGGAGATGAGCAGATGCCGCAAATCGAAGAAACACAAGCCGAAAGCACTCCCGAACAGGAGCCTGACGGGGAGGACAACGAGCAGGCTGCTCCTCAGACCTCCGAAACCGAACAGACAACCGAGGCAGCCGAAACAGCCGAGGCCGACAAAGAAAAGCCGAAGAAGAAAAAGAAAAAGCGCACCGCAAAGGACTATGCGATATCCTTTTTCATCAAGATAGGCGTGACGGCGGCAGTGCTGTGGGGCTTGCTGACATTCGTGATAGGCATAAACGTCTGTCACACTAACACAGCGTACCCGTCTGTAAAGGACGGCGACCTGTGCGTTACCTATCGCCTTGCAAAGCCCGAAACGGGGAAGCTGATAGTTTACAAGCACGACGGCGAAGTAAGGTTCGGACGTGTTATGGCGATCGGCGGCGAAACAGTCAATATCAAAAACGACTATGTCTCCGTCAATGACTACGGTATCCCCGACAACACGGTGTACCCCACACCGACAGAAGGGTCAGCTGTAAGCTTTCCCTACAAAGTACCCGATAACTGCGTGTTCGTTCTGAACGAATACCGAAGTGACCTCTCCGACAGCAGGACATTCGGCGGTATCCCGCTGGAGGAGATACAGGGAACAGTGGTATTCACGATGAGAATGCGTGGAATATAGCAAAACAACATTTTTTATTATTTAAGGAGGAAAACAATATGAAAGCAAAAAGGTTTTTGGCAACAGTAGCTTCGCTGGGTCTTGCAGTTTCCATGATGTCTGCATTCACCCTCAGCGCAAGCGCAGATTCGGTCTACACAACTATCGAAGGAGATAAGCACACGACATTTGATAAGTATCTGGTAATGGAAAGCGACGCAGTCGTTCCGAATGCAAGCTTCTCGTTCACTATCGAACGGGGTGAGGCTGTCGCTGCAGCAGCAGACGGCTCTACCCTTCCCGTACTCGCAGGTATAGGCACGCCGAAATTCACTTTCAAAAACAACACCGACAACATTAAGACCGACAACGTAGGCTCCGATGACGAAGCGACCGTTACCTTCTCGCCTGCTGATACCGATGTCAGCGGAACGACCATCGCCGAGAGCCATAAGGAAGAGGGAAAGACTGTAAAGTTTGTGACCGCAACACCGAACAATGACGAAAAGTACGCTCAGAAGAAGATAGACATCGATTTCTCGGGTGTCGAATTTACCGAGCCGGGAATCTATCGCTATGTCATCACTGAGGAAGCAGCAACCAGTCAGGCTGCAGGCGTAACGAACGATACAAACAGCACAAGAGTTCTTGATGTTGTTGTTGTAGATGCTTCGGCAGGAGACGTCACCAAGCTCAAGATCAACAACTATGTTCTGCATGACAGTGCTGCTGATATCCCTACAAAGGGCACAGGTGATTCCGCAACTATGGCAAATAAGTCCACGGGATTTACCAATACATATGAAACATATGATCTCGAGTTTGCAAAGACAGTTGCCGGCAACATGGGTTCAAAGGACAAGTACTTCAAGTTCGATGTAAGCATCAGCAACGTAAAGGGTGCTCAGATAACCGTTTTAGGTCAGGGAACCACCTTCCTTGCAGCACCCGAAAAGAGCACTACTACAATCTATGCCGCCGATGTTATGAAGACCGCCAACACTACGGACGACGATACAACCAGACCCGGTCAGCAGCTCAATGCTGATGCAAGCGGTGCTATCGCAGCTACCTTCTATCTCAAACACGGTCAGAGAGTAAAGCTCGTCGGTCTGCCCGCAGGTGCAAAATACACCATTGTCGAAGCAGGGGAAGACTACACACCGAGCATTGCTGTTTCGGAAGCTGTAAAGGAAGGCTCGGGCAATAGTGCAGATGCAGCCGTTAACACAGACGGAGACGGTATCACCGATATGACCACCGGTATCCAGGGCAACACCACAGCTACATTCACAAATACACGTAAGGGCGACGTTCCCACAGGTATCTTCTCGAATATTGGCCTTTCGATAGTAGTTATCGCAGTCGCAGCAGCAGGTGCAGCAGTCAGCCTTATCATTATCAAAAAGAAAAAGTCTGAGGAAGACTGAAAGAATTGCTTAGATTCTGGAAAAAAATGAACGAGCTGTACAGCTGGTTCATATTCGCCGTGTTTGTAGTTGTTCTTCTCATAGGCTTGTGGCAGGCTTATGACGGCTACTATACCTTTGACCACACGCTTGACAAGAGCATACTCAGGTATAAGCCCGACCCGGACGACCCCGCCGCTTCTGCGGATTCACCGATAACGCAGGAACAGGTCGGCTGGATAACTATCGACGACACAAACATAGACTACCCTGTTATGCAGGGAAAGGATAATTCCTATTTCCTTAATACCGACCCGTTCGGAAATTACTCGCTCTCCGGCAGCATTTTCCTGGACAGCAGGTGCAGTCCCGATTTCTCGGACCGCTTCTCTGTCATCTACGGGCATCATATGGATTACGGAAAAATGTTCGGCTCGCTGGACGACTTTCTGAGCGAGCCGTATATGAAAAGCCACAGAACAGGTACACTTATGACAGGCAGAAATGCCGACAAGGTCTATAAGCTGGAGGTGTTCGCCTCAATGAAGGTGAGCAGCACAGAAAAGACCGTGTTTGACATGGACAGTGCAAGAATAGCTGCGTTCATCAGGAACAGCGCCGATGTGCAGATAGCCGATAAGGACAAACGCATCGTTGCTCTGGCTACCTGTTCGGACGCAAACACACTGACAAAAACCGTTGTTTTTTGCTATATTGTTGAATAGAAAGGAGGGCAGGCATATGAAAAAATTTGTTAAAGCAGCTTTTGCTATGACAGTATGTCTGCTCTCTCTTTTCGTTTTTTCAATAAGCACAGTCAGCGCAAGCGCATACAAAACTGCAACTGTGAAAATACCCGTAAGCTGTCTTGATACTTCGGGAGGGACTTGCGGAAGCTATAAGATAAGCATTGAACCACAAAACGATTCTCCTGCGCCGAGTGCAAATGATCTCGATATACCCGCAAACGGCAAGGGAAACTTCACTATCAGCATCAGCGAACCGGGGACTTATATCTACAAGGTCTCCGAAATACCGGGAAATGACCCGAACATCACATATGACGACAAGGTCTATGAGATAACGGTGTTTGTTGAAAACGACGGCGCTGACGGACTGAAATACTCAGTCTCCGCAAAGCGTTCCGGGACAGATCTGAAGTCGCCCGACGTCCATTTTAAAAATATCGGCGACCCAAATTCAACAAGCAAGATCACAAAACAAACAACAGCCAAGACGGAAACAACTAAGAAACAAACAACCAAGAAAGCTACAACATCTGCAAGCAGTTCTGACGACTCGGACGGAGGCGTAAACCCGATCACGGGCTTTATAAACGCCGCCGCATCGCACGCAGTCGGGCTAACGATGCTCGCAGCGGTTGTTATCATATTACTTACACTCCTTTTAAAGCGGGACAACAGCGAGGAGGACAAAAACAATGAAAGGTAGTCTGAAAAAGCGCATCGCAAACGCCGCCTGTGCATTTGCAGTGCTCATATCGTCAATATGCTGCTGCCTTCCCCTCAGCGCCGCCGCACAGGAGCAGGGAGTGAGCTGTGAACAGCAAAGCACACAGCTTCAGCATCAGAGCTTTGAGCTTCACCCAAACGGCAAAGGCTCGGGGCAGACCGTTAAACTCGACGGTATGATGCCTCAGGGCGCAAAAGCCGAAGCAGTCGACGTTTCAGACGAGCACAGCGGAATTGCGGCATACGATATAACCATAAGCAAGGACGAGACAGAATTTCAGCCCGAAGAGGATCACCCGATAAAGGTAGAGATAACCGACCCGTCTATCTCGGGAAAAGACTCCAAAGATATACAGCTGTGGCATATCCTTGACGACGGCAGCCGTGAGCAGGTCACGGATATCACGGTGAAAAACGGGAAAATCAGCTTCTACGCAACGGGCTTCAGCGTTTATGAGATAGTAACGCAGGAAGACGAGGCAGCGGGCACGCTCGACGAAATAAGCACTGTTGCCGACCTTTATACGCATATCAGCAAGGGCAACGGCGTGTATATTGCGACATGGAGCAATTTTCATTTCGTAAAAAATGAGGAATACATAGTAAAGGGATCCCGTAAAGGAATATTAAAAGACCCGACATCATACAGTGACAGGAATGCCCTGAAACCTGAGAAGATCGTGAAAAATTCGTCAGAATACTTCTTTGAGGACATTTCCTACAATGAAACCAGCCACACCATAGCAGCCAAGATATGGTGCAAGAACTCAAAAGGCGTCAAGCAATACGTAAAGCAAAGCGACAACAGTCTGAGCTTTGAAACAGATGCAGCAAACGCTACCACATTCTCTGTTGAAACAAGTCCTGCAGGCTCGGGCTTCCTTATCGCAGGCAGCGGCAACAAACCGAGCAGATATTGCTGGAACCAGCAAGGCGGCAACAACGGAAATGGAATCGCAGCTTCTAACAATGACAATGATCCCAATGCCAGATTCAGCATCTGGAACTATACCCCGCCTCAAAACGACCAGTATAACGGAAAGACCTACGGCATTTTCCACTACACGGACGGTGCGACATCGGGCGAAGCTCTTATGTCGGGCGGAAAGAACCACTCGCTGATAAAACTTATCCTTATTGCCCAGCATACTGCTCAGGAGAACAACAGGATACTCTATGTCGATGAAAGCAGGGAGATAGACAGGTGGACTTTCACCCGTGAGACCGACGGAAGCTATGTTATATCTGTCGGGAAAGGCTCGTCTGTCAAGTACCTTTGTGTCGGCGAGGGCGGAGTGAGCGTTACCGCAAACCGAAGCAGCGCAAGCAGATTCACCGTTACTGGCGACAGCAACGACCGTGTCCAGCTCAGCTCGGGCGGATACTACATCGTTCACTCTCCTTCCGGAAAAGAAGATGAGCCGGGCAGCTTCGGCGTTACGACCGACAAGACCGACGAACGTACCTGGCTTTACCTGCTCGACCAGGCTGACATGTCGGACACTGACCTTATCACCTTCTCCGCAGACAGGGTCAGCATATCAGATGTCAAGGACGGAGAAAAAGTCATCGTTTACATAAGGATATGGAACGAAAAAGACCTTAAATACGACGTTTATGCGGTCGACCACGACGGCTCGCTTTTCCCCTGCTACGCTTCGGGCGGAAAGATACTCTGGCTTGGCAAGGGAACAAACTCGCTGGAGTGGGAGTTTACCGAGTACCTCGACGAGGTAACAAAACAGCCGAACTATTACTATGAGCTGTTCAACCCGTATTCAGAAAAATATATCGCTCCGCAGATGACCGGCAATCAGGTGCTTTCGGACGATAAGATAGGCATCAACCTGCCCGGAAGAAAGAACGGCGAATTTTACAGCGAGATAATCGCCTGGGACAATTCAAGATACTCCTATATCGGTCTGCGCCCGAAAAGCGATAATTCAGCGCTCGAGCCGTGCTCTGAGTCGGTTTCCTTCCCGTTTTACTTTGCAAGGCTTGAAGATCTCAACCTCGGCGACGATCTCCACACCGTACCTACCGTAGACAACGATGTTCACGGTATCAAGATGAAGATCAAAAACTTCAGCGGTAATATTTCCCTTGGCGACAGTGGCGGTACAGAGCAGAATCAATACTTGGGATACAGAAAATGGGATGCTACCACGGTCGTTAATGGTCTGCTCAGCACAGATCTTGACTCTAACGGTTATCCGATTGCAGCTTATTCAAACAGCAGCCTGAGCGGGCTGTACAACGGTGCACAGGAAGTAAACCACCTGTTTCTTGAAAGCGTATATAATTCAAGCGGATATTTTGAATTTGACAGCACGCAGAACTTTGCGACGCTTGTGCCTACCAACGACGGCAATTTCACAGTATACCGTGAGCTCGGAACGAGTAACGACGAGAATAAAACGACCCTCCAGCATGGTCAGTTCTTCCCCTTCAATAACATAACCTCGGAAGTCTATTCAAACAAAAACCCACTAAATCTATACTCTTCCGATGCACGTCCGGGTAAAGATGATATAGGTAAGCTTTCGGAGAGTGACCCGAGAAAGTACGAAAAGCTCTATTCCGCAGGCAACAAAAATCAGCTGAATTACTATTTCGGATTGGAAATGGAAGCCGAGTTCGTTCAGACTGTCAGCGGTCTGGACGCATGGGGTCACGATATCATCTTTGAATTCAAGGGCGACGACGACTTCTGGCTTTACGTTGACGGCGAGCTTGTTATCGACCTCGGCGGAATACACTCCGCACTCGAAGGAAAGGTAAACTTCCGTACCGGAATAGTCACCGTGAACGGTACGAATACGACTCTCAAGGAGATCTTCAAAAAGAACCTCACCGACAGAGGCGTTCAAAACGTTGAGGAGGAGCTCGATAAAATATTCGAGGACAACGGAAGCGGACAGTACATCTTCAAGGATTACACCAAGCACAAGATGCGTGTGTTCTATATGGAAAGGGGTGCGGGTGCATCAAATCTGTATATGCACTTCAACATCGCTTCTGTTACACCGGGTCACGTAGTTGTATCAAAAAATGTTACCGGCACGGGCTCGGATGCTATCGACAAGGAGTTTATCGAGTATCCTTTCCAGATCTACTACTCGCTCAACGACGGTCCTAATGGTGAACCCGGAGAGGAGCACCTGCTTGCCAACGATGACGAGCATATCCGTGTCACCTATCAGAACTCCAACCAGCCGGTAACTTACGTTAAAAAATACCGACCGCCCGGAGTCTCGGATAAAGATGCTTATGAAAACATTTATTTCATCAACCCGACCAAGAAAGCCGAGATATCCTTCCCCGAAAACACGATCAATTACAGGATAGTCGAATGTGCCGTAAACAGCTCGATTTACAAAAAAGTACTCATCAACGGCAATGAAGTACCGGAAGAAAGAGTAGAGATAAAGGGCGACCTGAGAAGCTACTCCTCAGAGATAGGCACATCTGAAAACAAGCCGAACATTGCTTTTGACAACGTGGTGAACGATAACGTCATAAAGGACCTGTACATCACCAAGAAGCTGCTCGACGAAGACGACCACGAGATAACCAACGACCCCGCTACATTCAGCTTCAGACTCTATCTCTCATCTATCGAGCCTGAAAGTGCTGATAATATGACAGCTGCAAATATGGCAAAATACTGCGTTCTGTCGCCTAATAAAAAGGTTTGCAGATTTGACCACGAAACGGGTAAATTTGCTGAAACAGACCTCACGTTCAATCATCAGCTGCTTGACGATCTGAGCAAGGGCGCAGTTTCGGGCTGGAACTACGGCGACGTTGTGTTCAGGTCATCGGGCTTCGGTGCGATATCCGGGATTCCATCAGGATATACCATATGTGTACCCGGACTCCCTGTAGGCTCTGTGTTCAAAGTCACAGAGGACGTTAAAACAGGCTACGGTCTTATGGGCTACGAACGTGTAATGGGCTCAAAGATAAACGATGACAACACACAGGAGGATATCCCCTCTTACCACAATTTCAAAGATAGTCCGCTGAACGTAGGCCGTGTCATTGCGGAAGAAAACCCGCAGATGGAGGTCATAAACAAAAAAGGCTACGGACTTAGCGTGCGCAAGGTGTGGAGCGACCTCGATATAACTGTCGGGCACGCACCTGTTTACACCGCAGTCTATGTTGACGGCGAGCTTCTCGAAGGCTCTGTAAAGCAGATAAAGTCGCCAAGCACGACCGCATACTATTTCTGGACCTCGCTCAAGCCAAAGAAGAACGGCTTGGAAAGGATAAATCTTAACGACTACGTCGTTAAAGAGGTCACCATAAGCAATACATCACCCGATGTCGCCTACGACGGAACTGTGACAGACTACGGAACAGTAACGCCTGTTGAAAGCGACGGCTCGCTGAGGCTCTTCGCAACACGAAAATCCAATGCGATACCCGAGGGAGAAGATGCACAAAAGGAATTCAATTATATCGTTTCTTACAGCGTCGGAAACAACGAAGGCTCAACAAGAACAGACACCATAACCAATACCCGTGAAAGCGGTATTGCGATAAGGCTGTTCAAGTGGGACAGCACTGTTCCTCTTGCGGGCGGAAAATTCAAGCTTGTCGATGACACGACAGGAAAAACAGTTGGCACATACACCTCAGATTCAAAGGGCATCGTAAAAATGCTGTACGACTTTGATATGTCGCACACATACACGCTGACGCAGACAAGCGCACCCAAGGGCTATGTCGGTCTTCAGAAGGACGTAAAGTTCAAGGTCAACGCCAACGAGACCGTATCGCTGTTCTACGACGATATGGAGAATTGGGGCAAAAAAGATCCCGCCGACCTGAAATGGGCTAACGGCAAGCCCGGAAGCAACGGCATCACAGCGTATGTCGATATCTACAACAAGCAGTTCAATTTCAAGATAATGAAAATGGACAGTGAGGATCCGAGTATTCTGCTCGGCTCTGCACATTTTGAACTGTATAAGCAGTCAAACACGGCGATAAGCGGTTTTGTAAAGTACCCCTATCCTATGGAGGGCTTTGAAGACCTCGTTACCGTGAACGGAGTTGTCGATGTCTGCGGAGGAAACAGCTCAAGGGTCATTAACCCCGGTGAAAAAGGCTCTGTCTACTTCCTGACGGAAAAACAGGCGCCATTCAATTACAAAAGACTCCAACACGATATTATGTTCCACATCTCACCTCTTGGCGTTCCGTCGCTGATAAGCGATTCGTGCGAGGGTGAGCTTATCGAAACGGAGGACAGCTACATCTACACGCTGAGCGTCACAAACATCAAGGAAAACGCTGCGCTCAACACGCTCACAGTCGAAAAGCTGGTCAAAGGCTCTGCGGGAAACAAAAACAGAGATTTCGGCTTTGTCATTTCCGTCAACGGACTTGACAGCAGCAGCGAGATAACCTGGGCAAAGAACGGAGAAAAGCAGGATAATCTGAGCCACAACGGAGGCGAATTTACGCTGAAGCACGCCGAAAAGGCAGAGTTCGTGCTCCCTGCGGGCGTAATGGTGACCGTGATGGAGGAGGAAACGGAATACACCACCACCTTCCAACTCGGTGACGGCGAAGCCGAGAAAAGGAACATCAAGAAGTTCCAGTTCAAAGACCCGACTACGCTTGTCGTCACAAACACGCTCAACGGACACATTCTTGCGGGCGTGATGACACCGTTTAAACGTGGAGCTGTAATGATATTCATAGCAGCTGTACCGATAGGCTTGTTCATTTACCACAGGCGAAGAAAAGAACAGTTCTCATAACAGATAAAGCGGCAAAGGAGCAATTCCTCTGCCGCTTTTTCATATCACACACGACCGCCCGGGATCGGACTATACATTATTAAAAAGTATTATAACAGATTTACACCATTTTTCAATGGAAAATGAAATAAAATCCCGAAAAGTCCATCGGGTTTCACTGTGACATCACATTTGCTTTAAGTATATTTAAGTTAAGCGGATTAGTATTAGTATCGGGAACAAATCATTGCATAGCAGAAAGGAAAGTGACAGCATTGAAAAAGGACAGCGAGAACAACCGCCGCAGACGCTTTATAGCCGCTGTGTGCGCAGTTACCGTGCTTATAGGCGGCAGTGCGGGGATATATGCTTTCAGCGCAAACGCATACGCTAAGAACGACAGCTCGGACAGCTCCTCCGAGAGCAGAGCCGAGGTAAAACAGAATAAGAAAAGTAACGACGGTATCATCAGTGCGGGCGGCACAGTCGAAGCTTCACAGCTGACCGACGAGCTCGGACTGAAGGACACCTCTGCTCGGCTCACCGTTGAAAAGGTGCTTGTCAGTGCGGGAGATGCCGTAAAAAGCGGGACACAGCTCTATCAGCTCACCGCAGACAGCGTCGCCAAAGCAAAAAGCACGCTCCAGGCCGAGCTGAGCACCGCAAAAAACGCCCTGATCAAACAGCAGACCTCCTGTCAGGCGGACAAGATAAAGGCTTATTCGCTTTACCAGTCGCAGCTTTTGCAGGGAAAGACCGCACAGCAGGAATACGACTCGGGCATCAGCTCACTTGACAGCAAGCTCAAAAGCGCATATCAGGATTATCAGGAGGCAAACAGCACTATCAGCAGCACTCCGAGCGAGATAACAAAGAAAAAGTCGGAGCTGAGCACAAAGCAGAAAGCTGCCGACAGTCTTTCACAGAAAAAAGACGAAACCCAGAAAAAGCTCGACGATGCGCAGAACAAGTATGAGTCTGCGGCAAGCAGCTACAACAGCACCGTAACGGCTTACAATTCCGCTGCAAGCGTTGTGCGGTATCTCGGTGCGGCGCTTGGGAAGGACGTTTCGGGGATAGAGCTTGCACAGACCGTTTCGGGGGCATCGCAGCAGGAGCAGAAAGGCTCCGAGTCTGACAGAAAGAATATGAAGCCGTCGTTTGACCCGACGGAACAAAAGCAGCAGCCCGTGAACGAAAGCTTCCCTGTCCCGCCGTCGAACACGGACGGTCAGCAGTCGCAAAATGACAGTCAGCAGACTCAAAAGGACAGCCGAGAGTCGCAAAATGACGGTCAGCAAACTCAAAAGGACAGCCGACAGTCGGGTGACGGCAAAAAGGAAAACACTGTCCCGACGGGCGAAACAAAGTCGAGCGACCTCTCTGCCCTTTACGACACGGCGTTCAAGGAGTACACGGCGCAAAAGCAGAAGCTTGACAATATGAAGACCACTCTTGACAGTGCGCAAAAGGACTACAAGACGCTGAACGAGCAGCTCTCGTCTGTATCCTCCGAGCTTAGCGAAGCACAAAGCGGCATATCCTCTCTTGAGAGAGAGATAAGCGAGCTGGAAACATCGCTTTCAAAAGCAAAGAGCAGTCTTACCAAGCTTCGCAGCGAGTACGAATCACTCAAAGCATCTTACGACACCGACAAGCTCACGCTCAAGAACAAGCTCGATACCGACACCGCAGATTCGGCAAACGCAAAATACAATTACGACCTCACCTGCAAAACGCTCGACAGCGAGCTTGAAAAGGCACAGTCCGCATACGATACGGCTGCCGAAAACGTCAGCATATTTGACAAGAGCCTTGCAGACGGATATATCCGTGCAAAGAGGGACGCAACGGTCGATACGCTGAACTGTCAGGCGGGCAGGAACGTAAATATAAGCTCGTCTGTTGTGACCTACGTTGACACGAGCTGTCTCAAAACGACAGTCGAGCTTGATCAGTACGACGTCACGCAGATAAACATAGGCGACAGCGCAGTTATATATTCCTCCGAAACGGGCGTGACAAGCGGCAGGATAACGGCGATAGCCGCAGGCGAGGCAAAGAGCCTTGCGGACGTTAAATTCAACGTCACCGTAACCGCCGACGAGGGTTCTTCGCTTTACAGCGGACAGTCGGTGAACGTGTATTTCAATTACAGCGGTACGGACACAAGCGTACTTTCGGATAACGCAAGCGAGAAAAAGTCGGAAAAGGACAGCACAAGTCCGGATAAGGCACGCCCCGATTTCGGCGGAAATATGCCAGAGGGCTTTGACCCTTCAAGCATGCCGGACTTTGGCGCAAGAAAGGAAGAGTAACATGAAAAAACTGATTGCGGGCATATCCGCACTTGTGATAGCGGGCAGCTGCGTTTGCGGATATTTCTTTCTGCGGGAGCCGTCCAAGGACGAAAACAGCGTGATATCAAAAGAGGTGACCGTACAGCGTGGAAATGTCGTTGCCGGCGTTACCGAAAGCGCAGCTGTCAAGGTCGAGTCGCTTGAACAGACATACGACCTCGAGCTGAACTCGACGAGCATTTCCGCATCGGTGCAAAGCACAGCTTCGGCGTCCTCGGGAAGCTCGGGCAAGGCAGCTCCCGACGCAATAATGAATACATCTTCGGGCAGCAAAAGCAGCAAGAGCAGCGGTGTCACAGGCTCGACAAGCGTTTCCTCAAAGTCTGAAACATCGGCGCTGGAGCTTGTCGTTGACAAGGTAAACGTCACCGAGGGTCAGACCGTCAAGGAAGGAGATGTGCTGATGACGCTGACAAAGGAAAGCATCGACAGCGCACGCACGCTTCTGAAGCAGGCGGTCACCGACGCAGAGCTTGCTCTGAAGCAGGCACAGATAGACGAAAGCAAGACCAAGCTTTCCGCAAAATACGAGTACGACACGAGAGTAGCCGAGGGCAAGAACGCACTTAGCGTTTATAATTCGACCCTCAGCGAGATAGCACAGAACATTTCAAGTCTGAAAAGCCAGATAAGCGATGTTAATTCTCAGATAGAGTCCTGCACCGACGACAAGCAGCTCTCTCAGCTGAAAAGTCAGCTCGAATCGCTCAAATCACAGCTTTCATCGGCACAGAGCTCTCGTTCGGCTGATGAACTTGCAGCAAAGCAGAAATACGAGGAAGCTTGTATGTACTACAAGAATGCGCAGGATCTCTACAACGTTTCCGTAAACGGCGTGGGCACGGCTTCGGAACAGGCAAAGGAGGCTGTAAGCACGGCAAAGTCCGACCTTGAAACGTTTGAAAAGTACGTAAAGGACGGCAGTATCCTTGCACAGCACAGCGGTACGGTAACAGGCGTCGGCTACACGTCGGGCGACACGCTCAATTCCTCAACTGCGATAGCAAGCTTTGCCGATGCGCAGAGCATCACCGTAACGGTCAATGTGACCGAGGACGATATCTCAGTGGTGAACCTCAACGACAAGGTCGATATCAGCTTCCTGTCCTACGCAGACAAGGTCTACAGCGGTTATGTTTCCGAGATAGGCTCGGCGGCAACAAGCACAAAGTCCTCGACTGTCAGCTACCCCGTGACAGTCGTTATCACAGAGACTCCCGACAGGATACTTTCGGGAATGACAGCAAACGTGACGTTCATCTCAAAGAAGGTCGAGGACGTTCTTTACGTTTCCAACAAAGCAGTCGAGAACGAGGACGGCAAGAGCTATGTTCTGAGGAAAAACAGCGGCGGCGACGAGGAAAAGGTCAGCGTCGATATCGGCTTCTCAAACGGCAGCGTTGCCGAAATAAACGGAGTTTCCGAGGGAGATACGCTGCTTATCAAAGGTAAGGTGTCGTGATATGAGGTTTTCCGAAATACTCAACCTTGTAAGGATAAATCTTTATCAAAATAGATTCAAGGTGCTGCTGACATCTATCGGCATCATCGTCGGTGCGGCAACCATTGTGTGCGTTATCGCTATCGGCAAAGGCGGTCAGGCAGATGTCGCAGACCAGTTCAGAAATCTGAATGCAGGCGCTCTTGATATAAGCTATGAGCAGTCACAGAATACGTCTGCGGGCTTTCCTTTTTCAACAGGCAATAGCTCAAGCGGCAGACCGAGCATGTCGTCGGGCAGCGGATCTTTCGTGCCGAGTTCGGATAAGTCAGGCTCACAGTCTTCAAAGCGCAGCAGCAATTCGGGCGAGCGTTCGAGCAGGAGCAGCAGCGGTATGCCGAACTCTGGCGCAATGTCGGGTATGCCCTTTGGTGACAGCTCCGACAGAAAGAACACAAAAAAGATAACTCTTTCGACAGACGATATGGACAACATCACATCGTCCGTAGCGGGTCTGAGCGAGGCAACGATAACTTATACCACAAAGCAGAACGTCTACGGCGGCAACATCGAGGAAAGCGAGAGCTGCACCGTAGCGGGCACGCTTTCGGATTATGCGCAGCTGAGCAATCTTTCGATGATGTTCGGCGACTACCTGTCCGACAGCGACAACGATAACAAAGCAAAGGTGTGCGTACTTGGGTATTCGGCGGCAAAAAAGATATTCGGCAGCCCCGAGCAAGCCTATGACAGCCTTGTATACATCGACGACCGCCCATACACAGTCGGCGGAGTGCTTGCACAGCAAGGCTCTGTCGAGGCAGGCATAAGTGCTGACGACGCTATCTTTATCCCCTACGCAACAGGGATCAAATATCTCACGGGAAGCGATATCAGCCCGACGATAACGGTCATTGCACAAGACGCCGACAACGTCGAAAAGGTAGCCGAAGACGTAAAGAACGTGCTCGCAGAAAGCTACCCCAATGCGGAGTTTACTGTGACCGACGCCGGCAGCAAAATGAAAGCGGCAAACGAGTCGAACAGAACGCTGACTCTGATGCTTGTCGCAATGGCTTCGATAGTTTTCGTTATCGGCGGAATAGGCATTATGAACGTGCTGTTCGTTTCGGTAAAGGAGCGAACGGAGGAAATAGGCATCCTGAAGGCTATCGGCGGTTCAAAGAGGGATATACTGCTTGAATTTATGCTGGAGGCTTGCTGCATCAGCATCATCGGCGGTATCCTCGGCGTTGCGGTAAGCTTTGCGCTCGCCCCGGTTATCTCGGGATTCAGTATAAGAATGGAAATGTCGGTAACGGGCGCTGTGCTCGCTCTTGGATTTTCACTTGCAACGGGCACGCTGTTCGGCTTCTACCCTGCGTGGAAAGCATCCAGGCTCGTTCCCGTAGAGGCGCTTTCAAACGAATGACGAAAGGAGAACACAAAATGAAAAAACTTATTGCAGCGGCTCTTGCAGTCGTTATGATAGTCGCCCAGACCTCGTGCAGCAAAAAGTCTGATAAAGACAATAACGAATATATTTACGGGCAGATAGAATCTGTCTCGGGCAACGATGTAACCCTTGAGATAGTAAACTATAACGAAAAGTCCGATGACTCTGAAAACGACGATACAAGCGATTCAGACAGCAGCGGCAGCAAAAGACAAAGAGGCGATTTCAAACCCGGGGACTTTGACGGCAGTTTGCCCGACGGATTCGACCCCGAGAAGTTTGCGGGCAAAAGGCCCGGCTCCGACGACTCGGACAACTCCGACAACAGCGGCAGCAAAAGACAAAGAGGCAATTTCAAGCCCGAAGACTTTGACGGCAGTTTGCCCGACGGATTCGACCCCGAGAAGTTTGCAGGCAAAAGGCCAGGCTCGGACGACTCGGACAACTCCGACAACAGCGGCAGTTCAAAAAGGTCAAGACCGCAGGGCATGCCAAAGCAGGGCGGCAGCAAAAACAGCGACTACACTCTGACAGGCGAAAAGAAGGAGATCCGTATCCCCGTCGGCGTGAGCGTTACAACGAGCAGCGGTGTGAAAAGCAGCTTTGACGCTCTGAAAAAGGGCGATATCATCAAGCTCAGCGTTGAAAAGGACTCAAGCGGGAGCGAAACAGTAAAAGAAGTCTGGATAATTAAGAAGTGAGGTGGGCTTATGCCGTCACAGGAAATAATCTCGATGCACAATGTCTGCAAGAGCTACAAAATGGGCTCACAGCGGCTCAGTGTGCTGAAGAACATCGACTTTACCGTGAAAAAGGGTGAGTTCACTGCGATACTCGGTCCGTCGGGCTCGGGCAAATCTACGCTTATGAACATCATCGGCTGTATGGATAACTTAGACAGCGGCTTGTACGAGCTTAACAGCATCCCTATCCACAGCACCAAGGAAAAGGAGCTTGTTAAGATACGCAATCACGAGATAGGCTTTATCTTTCAGAACTATCATCTGATACCGACCTACAACGTGATGCAGAATATCATAATGCCTCTTCTTATGAGAGGTCACGACAGAAAGACTGCCGAGAGAGAGTGCCGTGAGGTGATCTCGATGCTCGGGCTTTCGGACAGACTCAGCCACAAGCCCTCGGAGCTTTCGGGCGGACAGCGCCAGCGAGTTGCCATAGCAAGGGCACTTTGCTCAAAGCCTTCCCTGCTCCTTGCCGACGAGCCGACAGGCGCTCTTGACCAGAAAAGCGGAACGGAGGTACTCGGGCTGTTCAAAAAGCTTCACGAAATGGGCAACACGATAGTTATGATAACCCACGATATGAACGTTGCAAAGTGGGCGGAAAGAACGGTCAACATCGTTGACGGACAAATACAGTAGGCACAGCATAAAAGCGCTTCGGGCAAAGTCCCGGGGCGCTTTTTCGCAAAAAGACCCGCCCGGGATCACCAGATCTCCCGAGCGGGCTTTGTTAATGCTATTGCTTAAACCTATCGGCGTATATACACCGTTAGTGTTTTAAATCACTTAACATCTGAAACTGCTTTGACACAGCTGTCGGTAACGACTGTCTTTCCGCCGAATACGGTGACGGACGAAGCTTTCCTTGCCTTCAGGTAAGCCTTCTGAGCATCACTCAGCTCGGGCTTTGCAGCCTTGCCGTTCACAAGCAGCATAGGCGCTTTGCAAAGTGCCGAATAAACTCCGCCTGCAAGTGCGTCGGGGAAATCTGTTCCTGTCGCAACGCAAACAGTATTGCCTGTGAGCAGCTTATCGAATTTCTTGTTTACTGCGACGCAGGTAGCATATCTGTCATCGCCCGAGATCCTCTCGGCTGATTTCAGACCCAGAGCTGTGTAAGCCTTGGTCATCATACCATTTGAAATAACGTTCTTTCCGCCGACAACATAAGCTTTCTTCACGCTGCCCTTTACAGTTTTAAGATAAGCAGCTGTGTCAGGATCAAGCTCGCCGTCCTTTGTCAGGTATATTACCGGCGCACCCTTGATCGCTGCGATCGTACTTACGCTAAGCGCATCGGCGTAGTTCTGGGCAAAAACAAAGAACACTTCCGCAGGTGTCTTGTTCAGCTCCTTAGCGACAGCCGCAGCTGTTTCAAACCTTGTTTTGCCTGCGATGCGCTGTACCTTGAGCTTACTGTCCTTCAGAGCCTTTTCAGCATCTTTGCTTACAGCTTTCACTCCGCCGAGAATGATAACATTCTTAGCTTTGAGCCTCTTTATCTCTTTGAGTGTCTCGCTTGGTACAGAATCCTTGTTTGTCAGAAGTATAGGCGCATTCAGCTTATGTGCAAGAGGTACTCCCGCAAGTGCGTCCGCATAATTGTAGCCGTATGTGAGAACGACTGTGTCGGCAGACTTGAAGCTTGCCTTTGATATCTCGGCTGCGGTCGCAAAACGGTTATCGCCTGACAGGCGCTGAACGTTTCCGGTCGTCTTGACTGTGACCGTTCTGATATCACTGCTTTTGCCGTAGTTTATCTTGTCGCCGTACCAGAAAGGATTATCCGGGGCAATGGTAAATCCGCTCACTGAAACTTCGTAGGTCTTGCCGCCCTGTACGCCGTAGATGCTGAAGCTCGGCTTTGATCCGTTGAATACTGCTTCCTGCCACTTCTTTTCGCCCTTGATGCGGAACCTGACTCTGTATCCGGATGGTTCGGACACGCTCTGATCCTTTATCTGCACATCGAGTCTTGAGCCGACCGCCTGTGCACTTGTGATGACCGGTTTAGCAGGAACGATAACAAAGGTTTCCTTTACATATGATTCAGGTACGACCCTATCGCCCTTAGGCTTGGCTTCGACTGTTGCAAGACCGCATTTTATGTTATCAGTATAGGTAAATTCAAAGTCCTCGCCCTCTATGAACTCCTCGACCATAGCATCACAGGAAACGCCTGTGCAGGGCCTTATTTCCTTGCCGGTATAAGGGAATACCCTGATATCTTTTACTCCGTCAAACGGGAAGTCGATATTGACAAAGCCTCTGATATTTGTTGATACATCGAGCGATGCCGTGCCGATGCCCTTAATAGTCAGGTACGCCCTGGAATGCTTGGAGTCCGCCTTTTTAGCCAAAAGCTTGTAACGTGTGGGGTCGCCGCTTACACGCTTGCCTGTGAGATAAACATCCTTTTCGCCTTCAACGGGAAGAATGCCCCACTTTACATCGCTTTCTCCGAAGCTTGGGATATTCTTATCCGAAGAGTGTACCATAAGACGAAGTGTAGCGCTGTTATGCTCCTTTGTTCCGTAGTAGATCACACCGCTGCTTGATATCTCAAGCACTGTATCGGTATCCAGCACCTCAACAAATCCCTTTATCGGGAAATTATCATATGTGAAGTCGTCAAGCGGAGCCTGCTGACCGGCGAGCAGCTGCTTGAGCATTTCATCTCTCAGATCGTCGTCGCCTTTATAGTCATACCAGTAATCATCATGGTAAACATAGCTTTCTTCGTTGTTTATGATGCCCTTGAACGAAGATATACCGCTCTTTGAATCGGTTGCCCACTGGAAATTCACCAGATACTTGCCGTCCGCAGCCTTCTGGGTAACAACTATCGAATACTCCTGATACTTTGTTAACCTGATATCCTTTGAGCCGTCTCCGCACACATCAAAGAGGCTGTTGAAATCCGAGACTTTTTCCTTGTGGAAACCCTTATATGCGTATTTTATCTTCTTTGTTGCGACCTTGATACCGTCTGTCGGCTTGTCCGCAAAGCCGTCCAGCAGATAGATATCATATGTTACCTCGGTATTCGGCTCGGAGGTATAGCACATGACCTGCTTGAGCATCTCGTCGTGCTCCGCCATAAAGCGATTTGCCATTACTGTCTTCTTGTCGAACCTGCCGGATACTGTGCTGGCTACCGGCATGTAGTCGTGCTGGTCGATGTGGTTCACAGACTTGTCATCTTCCTCAACAACATAGCTTACGGGGTTTGAAACAGCCAGCGACTTATCGTAATACGAAAGCCAGAAATAGCCTGTATGCTTGCCGTTCTCCTCGATGCCCCACGAACCGCCGGCTTTGTTTGGGAATTCGTTTTCTGCGCTGCCCCAGCTGTTCTTTACCAGCCATGCACCGTTAGCGGGCGGCTGTTTGCTTATAGTGACCTCTTTGTGGTCGCGCATATACATCTTGAATGAACCGTTGATGAAATTTTCCTTGGGGTAATTATCGTCCCAGCCTATTACCGTAACGGCATGGTTCGTAACGGAAGGTATATAGGTATAGTGTGCCCAGTTCTTGCTGATAAACTCTCCGTCACTTTCCTGACCCGGCATAGAAGTATCTGCGTTAAATGCTATCTGAACACCTCTGAGGTTGAGCAGCTCCTGCTTGATAGCCTTCGTTCCTTCGGGATTGTAGGTGTAATAGCCGTATTTATCGATCGAACCGGTATTCGGAAGGTCGTGAGATTCCTTTACCGAGTAGTCATTGATAAAACGAAGCTTCTCCGGGATCGACCAGTTATCGCTCTCGCTGTACGAGTATTTTTGCATCGAGCCGTCCATCCATCTTGAAACGATAGTTTTCTCTTTGCCGTGATATTCAAACTCGGTTTTGGTGCTCTCGTGGCTCGGTCCAATGCCCTGCATAAGAGCTGATTCGGAGAATGCGGAATTACCGCCTCTGTTCATAAAAGTAGAATAGCTGTTTGGGTTGTCCAAATATTCGGGGATATACTGGCCCTCAGTGTTCTGCGGATTATTCGGATCGTTGAGCGGCATTGCTGAAAACCATGCGAGCTGCTTCTCCGACAGATCCAGCGTTTGAGGAGTTGCTGCCTTTCCATCTGCTCCATTGAGTCCCGCACCGAGTATGCTTGATTCAAGTGCAGCGACCGTTGCAAAGCTCCAGCAGGTCCCGAAGGGCGCCTGTGCACGCACGGGGGTCGTATAGCTTTTTCCGTTTACATTTCGCAGGTCGAACTTCTTTGAATTGATGCTGTATCCCTTGGTGAGCGCAGCAGCTCTGGGGTTGACGCCGTCGTCGTTGACCGTCTCAAGGCTCTCCTCATCACCAAATCCCTCGGGATAGTTCAGCTTATCAGCTTCTAACGTGACGCTGACGCTCTTTGTACGGTCGTTATCATCAGTAATGACAACACTGCTTTTGACCGTGTCTGCGCTTCGGACTGTGCTGCTGTCTGCGGATACGTTCAGTGCGAAAGCCTGTCCTGCGGTAAGGACAGCTATCAGCAGCGCTAATGCTTTTTTGCCCATAGTTTCACTCCTTTATGTTTATTCTGGCATACTCGCCATATTATTCAACAAACCGTAATGCAAAAATGAACGTTTGTTAACAATATAACTATAACATAACTCGTCACAAAAGTCAATGACAAACAGCGGTTTTTCCGCCCGAAACCGAGAACATACGAAGCTTTTAGACGGACAGGGGCAAGCAAAGAGTTTGTAAAGTTGCACAGAAGCGGTAGTTAGTTTATGCTAACCTATTGTGCATACCTACAATTCGTGCTTAAATACTGCTGTTTTGTCTTGACAAAACGCCCGTCAGGGGTTATGATATATGCAGAGTTAGTAATAACTAACCGATTAACGGACAAGCGGTGAAAGAAAAAAATGTATAAGACTACTCTTACAATTAACGGTATGGCGTGCGGTATGTGCGAGGCACATGTCAACGACGCCGTGCGCAGGAGCTTTAATATCAAAAAGGTCAGCTCTTCTCACAAAAAGGGCATCACCGAGATACTATCCGAATCACGGCCCGACGAAAACAGACTTCGTGAAGTCATCTCACAGACAGGCTACGAGCTTACGGACATAAAGACCGAGGAATATGTAAAGAAGGGGCTGTTCGGCAGATAAATGCCGACAAAAGAACTATGGATATTTACGACAGAGCAAAAGAATCGGCGGACGATTATCTCAAAGCCATATTCATTCTTTCACAGGACAACACAAAGCCTGTCCGTGTCACCGATATCGCCCGTCTTATGGGTTTTTCCAAGGCGAGCGTCAGCCGTGCGGTCAGAAATCTGCTTTGCGACGGCAGGATAACGCTCACGCCGAACAAGCGTGTGGTGCTTACCCCAAAGGGACTGGACGAGGCTAAGGGCGTCTACGAAAAAAACAAGTTTTTCAAAAACATACTCGTTGATGCAGGCGTTGACGACAAGACCGCCAACGACGAAGCCTGCCGTATGGAGCACGCACTTTGCACCGACAGCTTTGAAAAGCTAAGGCGGCTTTTCAACGGCACAAAACAAGAGCCCTGTGAATAATACAAGGCTCACAAAAAAGCTTACAACATGGTTTTCATTTTTTGACGACCTCTCCATAGCTGAAGGATACGAAGCGTCCCTACACGCTTCGTATTCTGTTTTTATCAGCCTTCGCTGTCGGGAAGATAGTCACGCATGCTTGCAAGCGCTATCGCCACAGTAGACGAGTTGTGCAGGAATGCCGACATAGCCGGTGTTATGATGCCGCCTGCACCGAGAAGCATAAGCGCAGCGTTGAACCCTATGATACTTCGGTAGTTTCTGCCGATGCGCTTCATCATACCCTCGCTGATGCATCTCAGCTTCAGCAGACAGTAAAGGTCCTGTGCGCTCACGGTGATATCCGCTATCTCCTTTGCGATAGCCGCTCCCGTGCTTATGGCGATACCTGCGTCGGCTTCGGAAAGCGCAGGCGAATCGTTCACGCCGTCGCCTATCATTATCACCTTTCCGCCCTTTCGGCGCTCGTTCTTTATGAAGCTCGCCTTGTCCTCGGGCAGCACCTCATAGTAAAGATCGTCAACCCCGACTGCCGCTGCGACCGACCGTGCGGTGTGCTCGCTGTCACCTGTCATCATCACTACCTTGTTTATCCCAAGCTCGTGCAGCTCGCTTACGACCTGCTTTGCTTCTTCACGCAGCGGATCCTCGATACATATCACAGCCGCAAGCGTTCCGCCGACCGCAAGGTACAGATGCGAATACTGCGAGGGCAGACTGTCGAACCTTTCCTGCTCTTTTTGCGCAACGGTACACCCCTCGTCCTCGAACACAAAGTGGTAGCTTCCGATAACAGCCTTTTGCCCGTCTACCGTGCTTGAAATGCCATGCGCCACGACATACTCGACAGTCGAGTGTCTTTCCTCGTGGTCAAGTCCTCTCGCCTTTGCTTCCTCGACAACTGCGTTTGCGATAGAGTGAGGATAGTGTTCTTCAAGACACGCTGCAAGCCTGAGCATCTCGTTCTCGTCATTTCCGCCGAATGTTACTGTCTGAGCGACTCTCGGCTGCGAGTGTGTGAGCGTGCCCGTCTTGTCAAATACAATAGTGTCCGCCTGTGCGACAGCCTCGAGGAACTTGCCTCCCTTGACGGTGATACCCTTTGCGCCGCATTCTCTCATAGCGCTTATCACCGAGATAGGCATTGCCAGCTTCAGCGCACACGAGAAATCGACCATAAGTATCGACACGGCTTTAAGTGCGCTGCGTGTCAGAAGATATGTCAGCACCGTGCCGCCGAGGCAGTACGGAACGAGTCTGTCCGCAAGCGTCGAAGCTTTGCTCTCCGCAGCAGACTTGAGCTTTTCGGACTCCTCTATCATTTTGACTATCCTATCGTACTTTCCGCTGCCCGAGACCTTATCAGCCTTTATTACAAGGCTTCCGTCCTCGACGACTGTTCCCGCATAAACATAGCTGCCCGCCGTCTTGTGTACAGGCAGGCTCTCGCCCGTCAGCGACGACTGGTTTATCGCGGCCTCGCCCGACACGGCGATACTGTCAAGCGGTATCATGCTGCCTGTGCGGACAACAAGCTCGTCGCCCTCACACACGTCATTTATCGGCACGAGCACATCGCCGTTGTCGCCGTGCAGCCAGACCTTGTCAACGCCGAGCGACATCACGCTCGCAAGCTCATCGACCGACTTTTTGCGTGTCCAGTCCTCGAGCATCTCGCCGACGCTGAGCATGAACATCACCGATGCGGCAGTCTTTTGCTCGCCCCTTATCAGAGAAACGGTTATCGCCGTCGCATCGAGCACGCTTACCTCGAGCCTTCCCTTTGCAAGGCTGTGAAGCGCCTCTTTTATGTATCTCAGTGCGTGCAGCACCGACACAGCGAACCTCAGCGGCGCAGGCAGCAGAAGCTTTCTTGCGTAGCGCATCACCAGAGCGTTGATAAACCTATTCTCGAACTCCCTGTCAAGCTCCCTGCCTGTGTGCTCGGGCACAAGAGCCTTTGCCGCCTTGTCTTCGTAGGAGAATACCGCAAGCGCTCTGATCACAGCCTGGCGTTCTCCCTTGTAGCAGATGACCGCATCTCCCGTTCTGTCATAGACCTTTACCGTCTTGACGAACGGCTTTGCACGCAGGTAATATTCAAGTATATCCGCCTGGTGCAGGCTCATATACGGGCGCATGATATGCACCCGCAGGCGTCCTTTACATTCGTGCAGTACTGTGCATCTCATTGTTTATCAGCTTCGCTTTCGTCCTCGATGACCTCGGATTTTTCAGCCTGTGCGGCACGCTTTTGTTCGTTGAGCTGCTTTGCGTCGGCAACGATATCTCCGCAGCCCTCACGCACTCTGGTCACATCGGTCATAACGCTGTCCTTGGCTCTGATAGCTGCCGCTGCGGTGTGGACATAGACGTTCCTTGCCTCTTTGCTTCCGAGAAGCTTGAATCCGAGCGAGCCGAAAACAACGCCTCCGACAAATAATGCTGCATTCTTCACTAAACTCATAGCTAACATCCTTTCTGTAAAATACTGTTTTTGCGGTGTTTGAGCGCAATTAGTTAGTTTAAGCTAACTCTTGGCCTTAAAAATCGCAGCAAATTCAGCTGCTATGCTTAATATAGCACGATTTTTCCGCCTTGTCAATAGCCTTTTTAAGCGTATCAGCGTTGTCTTGCGCTAACTTTTTCAAAGGAGTGATACCGTGAAAAACGAGATATTCACAGGTCTTGCGCTTCCCTTTGCCGGGACAGCGCTTGGTGCGGGCTGCGTACTGTTTATGAAGCGTCAGCTCGGCAGCAGTGTCCGAAGGGCGCTGACGGGGTTTGCCTCGGGCGTAATGGTCGCAGCTTCTGTCTGGAGCCTGCTGATACCGGCAATGGAGCAGGCAAGCAACAAGGGCAGGTGGGCTTTTGTGCCCGCCGTTATCGGCTTCTGGTGCGGGATACTGTTCCTGCTCCTGCTGGACAGCGTCATACCGCATCTGCACATGGATTCGGACAAAGCCGAGGGCTTGCCGTCAAAGCTGGGGCGCTCGACTATGATGGTGCTTGCCGTCACGCTTCATAACATTCCCGAGGGTATGGCTGTCGGGATAGTTTACGCAGGTCTGCTCAACGGCTCCGAGCAGGTCACCTCCGGCGGTGCGTTTGCACTTGCCCTTGGCATCGCTATACAGAATTTCCCCGAAGGCGCTGTTATCTCTATGCCGCTTTATGCGGGCGGAAAGAGCAAACGAAGGGCTTTTGCGGACGGTGTGCTGTCGGGTGCGGTCGAGCCGATAGGCGCAGCGCTGACTATGTTTTTCGCAGGGCTGTTCCTGCCTGCGATGCCGTATTTAATGAGCTTTGCCGCAGGTGCGATGCTGTACGTCGTTGTCGAGGAGCTTATCCCCGAAATGTCACAGGGCGAGCACTCAAATATTGGCGTACTGATGTTCTCCACAGGATTTTCGCTTATGATGGCGCTCGACGTCGCCCTCGGCTGAGGCGGCGCTTTCGCATATCAACATCGATATCGGCACTCCCCCGTCACAGCAAAAAACAGGACTCCGTCGGCATATGCTTTCGGAGTCTTTTTGTGTCAGCTGTTTGCTTTTTCCTTTTTGGACAGGTAATCCTTGATCGCATCGTTTATAGCTTCCTCGGCGAGAACCGAGCAGTGCATCTTGTGCGGCGGCAGACCGTCGAGAGCCTCGGCGACCGCCTTGTTTGTAAGCTCAAGCGCTTCGCTCACGGGCTTGCCTTTGATAAGCTCGGTCGCCATAGAGCTTGACGCTATCGCAGATGCACAGCCGAATGTCTCGAATTTCACATCGGTTATTATCTCGTTATCGATTTTAAGATAAATCTTCATTATGTCGCCGCACTTGGCGTTGCCGACCTCGCCGATACCGTCGGCATTCTCTATGCTCCCGAGGTTTCTCGGGTTCTTGAAATGATCCATTACTTTTTCAGAATACAGTGCCATTTTTACAGTCTCCTTTTATTTCAGAATGAACGGGTTTTTACCGCTGACCTTGTCCTTCCAAAGCGGCGAAAAGCTGCGCAGATACTCTACCACCCCGGGAACGGTCTTTATTATGTACTCCGCTTCCTCCATAGTGTTGTACTTGCTCAGCGACAGACGCAGCGAGCCGTGCGCTATCTCGTGTATCCGCCCTATCGCAAGCAGGACATGGCTCGGATCGAGCGACCCCGATGTGCAGGCTGAGCCGGACGAACCGCATATTCCCTTTTCGTCCAGCATCAGAAGCAGGCTCTCACCCTCGATGCCCTCAAAGCAGAAGCTCACATTGTTTGGCAAACGCTTGTCCCTGTCGCCGTTGAGGATACTGTGCGGTATCTCCGAAAGCCCTTGGATAATCCTGTCACGGATAGCAGTCTCCTGTCGTGCGACCTCGTCCATTTCACTGCAGGCTTCTTTTAGCGCCTGTGCCATTGCGGCTATTGCAGGGATGTTTTCCGTTCCCGCACGCTTTCCACGCTCCTGCGCACCGCCGTCGATAAGGCTCTCCAGCGCCACGCCTTTTCTTGCGTAAAGCACTCCCACGCCTTTGGGTCCGTGGAACTTATGCCCCGAAAGCGAAAGCATATCTATATTCTGCTTTGAAACGTCGATATGAAGATGTCCTGCCGCCTGCACAGCGTCGGTGTGGAATGTCACGCCCCTTGCACGGCAGATCTCGCCAATCTCCGCTATCGGCATTACCGTACCTATCTCGTTGTTTGCGTACATTACGCTGACAAGGCAGGTGTCCTCCCTTATCGCATCTGCGACCTGCTGCGGCGTTACAAGACCGGTTTCGCCGACCTCCAGCAGCTGTACCTCAAAGCCCTCGTCTTTGAGCCTGTCAAGCGTGTGCAGGACTGCGTGATGCTCGACCGATGTTGAAATAATGTGGAGCTTGCCCTTTTTCTTTCCTGCGTGGGCTGCCGAACGTATTGCCTGGTTGTCCGCCTCGCTGCCGCCCGAGGTAAAATATATCTCCCTCGGCTGACAGTTAAGACACTGCGCAACCGTCTGCCTCGCCTCAAACAGCACCTCTGCCGCTTTCTGACCGATGCTGTGCAGGCTCGACGGATTGCCGTACACCTCGTTCAGACACTTTGTGAACGTCTGTGCCGCAGACGGGCTAATCGGCGTTGTTGCGGCATTATCGGTATATATCATTACTGTTCCTCTTTTCTTTCCTACCGTTTTGGTAGGGTAATACATACAGTATATCACTTAATTCCTACCTTGTCAATAGGTTTTTGCAAATATCTCCCCCGACGGGCGCTTTCTATTGACAGGGCTGAGGCATTATGCTAAAATAATAATGCAGTGATACACGACGCTTACGTTTGAAAGGAGCAGTAAAAATGAAACTGATACCAAGCTTCTCGGTAGACCACACAAAAATAATCCCGGGGATATTCACAAGCAGGGTCGATACCCTCGCAGACCACAAGGTAACTACCTATGATATAAGGGTCACCCGCCCGAACATAGAGCCTGCTGTTGACGCGGCTGCGATGCATTCGCTGGAGCACATCGTCGCAACCTATCTGCGCAACGACCCCGAATGGAAGGATTCGATAATCTACTGGGGACCTATGGGCTGTCTGACAGGCTTCTACCTTATACTAAAGGGCGAGCACGAGCCAAAGGACATCTGCGGTCTTATCATAAATGCGTTCAGATCGGTCGAGAGCACAAGTGAGGTGCCCGGAGCTTCGGCTGAAAACTGCGGAAATTATCTGATGCACAATCTCACTATTGCCAAATGGCACGCCCGCAGATTTGCCGACTACCTCAGCGAGCATAAGGACGACCCGAAGATATTTGAGTATCCGAGGTCCGAAAGGCTTGTGACCGAGGACGGCAGAAGCTTCTTCGATTCCTGATCGGGCACAGCGTTAGTCCAAAAACACAAAAAGCGCCTGTGAGCATAACAACTCACCGGCGCTTGTTTCTATCCGCACCCCGCCTGTCACGTTCACGGCGGGGCTTTTTTCAGCCAAAGTCAAAAAACGTTCTGTATGTCCTTGATGTTTCCGATTATAAGTATAGCATCGTCCTCGGTGACAATCATATCGGGCATAGGCATTATCAGCCTGTCCGCTGAACGGATAGCTATGATATTCAGCCTGTGCTTTCTTCTTATGTCAAGCTCTGCGATGCTTCTGTTGTTCCAAGCCCTCGGCACACGCACCTCATAGATATTTATGTCACGGTCGAGCTGGAGCACATCAAGCACATCATCAAACGCTTCCTTTGTGGCAAGGCGCACCGCCATCTGCTTTTCGGGGTAGACTGTTTCGTCTGCGCCGTTTCGCAGAAGGAATTTTTCCTGAACATCGTTCTGCGCTCTGGAAATTACCTTTTTAGCGCCGAGGTCTTTAAGAAGCGCCGTTGTTTCCAGCGAGTTCTGGAAGCTGTCGCTTATCGTAACGATGCAAACGTCGTAATCGGGGATACCCAGCGACTGCATAAAATCCGCATTTGTGCTGTTGCCTATCTGAGCGTTCGCCACATACGGAAGTACACTGTTGATGCGCCCCTCGTCGCTGTCAACGACCATTATCTCGCATCTCAGCTCCGCCATACGCTTTGCTATATGTATCCCGAACTGTCCTGCACCTATTATCAAAACCGATTTCATAGCTATCCTCCCGAATTTTCATTTTTGGTTTTCCCACGCACGTCAGCCAAAAGCCCACGCCTACCCGACAGTTATCTTTTCCTGCGGCAGCTTGGACAATTCGCTGCTTGACGAAAAAGCTGCATATATCAGTGTCAGACCGCCGACTCGTCCCGCAAACATCAGAAACATCAGCATAATATGTGACGAAAGCGAGAGCGAGGTGGTTATCCCGACAGTAAGCCCAGCCGTTCCCAGCGCAGAGCCTGTTTCAAACAGACAGCTCGTCAGCGGCAGTGACTCTATCCTGCTTATCAGCAGACCGGTTGACAAAAACAGCGTCACATACATAAACAGTATCGCACCCGCTGTACGGATCGTGTCAGCCGATATTCGCCTGTTATAGCACTCGACGTCATTCTTGCGCCTGAACACGCTGAGCGCCGCCAGAAACAACACAGCCAGCGTAGAAGTCTTCATACCGCCTGCGGTCGAACCGGGGCAGCCTCCTATAAGCATAAGCACCGTCATAAGCATCGTGCCCGATTCGCTCATATGCGAAAGGTCAGCGGTGTTGAAGCCTGCCGTCCTTGCGGTGACCGACTGGAAAAACGAATGCAGCACACGCTCTTTCATAGGCTCCGACGAGTATTCCCCGAAAAAGAAGACCACAGCGGGGAGAGTTATCAGAAGCGCCGTTGTGACCAGAACTATCTTGGTCTGCAAACGGTACATTTTGAAATGCAGCTTGTGCTTTGCGATATCGTCCCATGTCAGGAAACCTATGCCGCCGATTATTATCAGAAGCATTATCACGGTGTTGACATAGATATTACCGCCCAAGCTCGTCAGCGACGAGAACTTCTCCCGCACGCCCATAAGGTCAAAGCCTGCGTTACAGAAAGCCGAGACCGAATGGAACACCGAATACCATATTCCCTTCAGCGCCCCGAACTCCCGACAGAACACGGGGTAAAGCAGCGCTGCCCCCGCAAGCTCTATCAGAGCCGTTATCTTGACGATGAACTTTGTGAGCTGGAGAATTCCGCCTATCTGCGGGGCTGATATCGAATCCTGCATCATTCCCCTGAATCGCAGACCTATCTTTCTGCCCGAGAGCCTCGTTATCAGAAGCCCTATCGTTATAACGCCCATACCGCCTATCTGTATCAGCGCAAGTATCACAGACTGCCCGAAAAGCGACCAGTGCGTCGCCGTATCGTGTACGACCAGCCCCGTAACACAGGAAGCCGATATCGCCGTAAAAAGCGTATCCTTGAACGGCGTGACCGTCCTGTCACGGGAGGCTATCGGCAGCATTAGCAAAAGTGCTCCCGCCAGCACCAGCACAATGAACCCGAAGCTTATCACACGGGCGGAATTGTGGGAGCGTATCTTTTTATCTTTCTTTTTCATCAGTATCATATTTATCTCCAAAGAAAACAGCTTTTTTCAGATGCACCACAATTATATCACAGTTAATTGTATTTTTCAAGTCCGTTTTGTTATCCCGCACGGACATTGAGCGGCAAAGCAACAGAAATCTGAAATAGTGCTGCCTCTGTTCCTGCTGATCGAAGGAGCTTGACGCAGGTGCGGTCAGCTCTTTCCAAAAACGAGTATATGAGCCGGTATTGCGCCGCTTAAAAAGGCTCTTAGCATACCGCAAAACGATGATACGGCATGCCAGGAGCCTTAGTTTTTAATATTTGCCTGCGGCCTATCCCGCTAAATGAACATTGCATCTGTGACCGTGATGTTCTGGAGATTGGAAACGAATATCCCGCCGTGCTTTTCGCCTTCAAAAGCAAGCTCGCCGTCCCTGTACGCAAACAGCTGTGCGGTGGGGACATCGTGCCACACCTGTCTGTCAAGAGGCTGTGTTGCAAAGATGTACCCGCTTTTTGTTCGGCGGTATCTCATAGTGTCCTCCATATTTTTATGGACATACAAAAGCTCGCCGTCAAATATCATCAGATTGAGCTTGTTGCGGTAGGACATCTCGCATACGAACCTGTCAACGATCGAGAACCTCTGCTTTGCCGAAAGCGGAGACCCGGTCTGTCTGCTGTTTATCGTTTCCATAAGATACAAAAACATCGCCTCCGAATCGGTGTCGCCGAGACGGTCTTTGTATGTATGTACCAGCTTCCCCGCTGTGTAGATAGTCCCGTTGTGGATAAGAGTCCACTGTCTGCCCGAGTTGTCCTGTGCGGTGAAAGGGTGACAGTTGAGCGTGCATATCCTTCCGACTGTCGCATAGCGGATATGCCCGAGGACGGTTTTCTGGGGCTGTATCGTATCAAGTATCTCTGCAAGCTTTTTGCTCTTGCTCGCCTTTAGACTCTCCTTCACACAGCCCTCGCTGTACATAAGCCCCCAGCCGTGCGGATTGCTCTCACAGTGTGAAAAGAAATCCCGATCGCACATCGTTATCACCTTCCCTGATGCTTTGATAAATATCCTTTGCCCTTATCTGCATACAAGGGCGGTGGTACAGCTTGCAGCGTTCATATTCAAGCAGCTCCAGTGCCTGCTCGTCGTCTGCAAAAAACCACTTCATGCTGTCTATTATGCTTTCCGCCTTCTTGATTATCGCAGTGCCGTCTATCTCTACGCCGATAAGGCTCGACAGCGCTGCCGACTGATGATTTCTGACCGCCTGACGCTGGAGCTTTTCGGTGTAGTCAAAGTCGGGCAGGCTTGAAAGGTACATCAGCAGCAGATGTGCAAATTCAAGGTCGGACTCGTTCACTCCGAGCTTCTGCCTGGGGTCGAGGTCGAACATTCGCAGCTCGATATGGCTTACCCCTTTTTTGAAATTGGAAAGCAGGTTCTCCCCTTTCGGCTTCAGTCTTACGGGAAGATACAGCTCACACTCGCTGAACAGCTTTTTGCTGTCAACATAGCTTTGTATGCTGTAGGTAAAGCGCTCAAGCCCCGAGCAGTCAAGCACAGGCACAAAGCTGTTCCAGTAGCCTCTGCACGACGAGCGCAGAGAGGAATACTCGCTCCTTACGCCGCCGAAAGCGCCGTCGGTATCCAACGACCTGTCGTAGACGGGGCTGGAAGCTGTCAGCAGCACGATAAGCCAGCTGTGTACGCAAGCCTGCTTGTAAAGGCGAAGATAAAAATCGTTTTTGAATGTTTTAAAGTCCTCGCTGTCGCAGATGCTGTGCAGGTATTCGTCCGAGAACGAAAAGTTGAAATGTACGCCCGACAGAAGCATTATGCGCTTTCCGTAGCGCTTTTGCAAAAGTCTGCGGTATTCGGTCTTTGCGCTGTCGTTCCCCTCGAACTGCGCAACGGGTATCTCGTCCTCGCTGCTTATGTATGGCGGATTGCTGTACATCCACAGGCTCTCGCCGTTTTTTGCAAGCGTTTCCCTGACTGTGCGGTCAAGCCTTTCAAGCTGTGAGAGCGCTCCCTTAATGCTGTCCGAAACGGGTGTGACGAGCTCTATCTGATTTTCACAGAAATCCCTTGTTATCGCTTTGTCGGTGAACGGGTGCTTAGTCTGTGCAAGCCGTCCGTTCCTGTCTACCCTGAGCGTTTCACGCTCGATGCCGAAGCTTCCTTTATAAAATGTTTCGTTTTTCATTTTACTTACCTCTTGACTTTCATTTCGTTTAGCCTTATATTTAAAACGTAAAGGCGGTGTTATTATGTTTGGCAGGTTATGCGATGAGCTTATCGGTGCGGGGCTCGGTGTCCACGCAATAGAGATGATATATAAAGGCAGGGTCGTGCTGCACGAATGCTTTGACGAAGACAGGGCTTACCCTGTCTACTCGGCTGCAAAATCCGTGACCTCTATGGCTTTCTCCCTTTGCTGCGATGACGGTCTTTTGTCGCCGCAGACTGTCCTTTCGGATCTTATTGACGGCGAATACAAAGAGCTTTTCCCGACCGGCTTTGACAAGCTGCCGTTTCAGCGCTTCCTCACGATGACTGCGGGTAACTTCCCGTTCCGACCGCAGGGCGATGACTGGCTGAGATACATTTTTTCTCTTGACACAGATCTTTGCGACACATCGTTCCACTACTCAAACATTCCCGCATACCTCGTCGGAGTCGCCTGCGAAAACGCCGCAGGTATCCCGCTTGCGCAGTATCTGCAAAAGCGTGTCTTTGATCCGCTGGGTATCGCTCCGCCGAAATTCTCGACCTGCCCGAAGGGACATTTTTACGGCGCAACGGGAATGGAGACTGACGTTCACAGCCTTGCTCTGCTCGGGCAGCTTTACCTTCAAAACGGTGAGTACGGCGGCAAGCAGCTCATCTCAAAGCAGGCTGTCGGGCTTGCGGTATCGCCGCACGTTTTCACGGGCAGCGATCATTACGGCTACTTTTTCCGTATCGGTGACGGCTGCTTTTCCATGGTCGGAAAGTGGGGCCAGCGGTGTATAGTCTACCCGGCAAAGGGGCTTGTCACAGCCTATCTCTCCGACTGTCCCGACCGTTCGCAGGAGCTTTTCACCGCCGTTGACAGCTTTATCAGACGACAGAGTACTCTCTGACGATATCGTACAGCGGTCTGCCGCTTTTTATCCCCTCAAGCATCTGCTTTGCGGGGTTGGTGAGCTTCTCAGCCCTTTCATAGAGCGCATCGATGTAATGCTCCTCGTTCAGCCCACGGGCAGCCAATCCTGCCCTTGCTATATCAAGTATCCTTATCAGCTGTCCCCTCAGAGACCTTTTGTCTATGAGCTCGGGCAGCTTTGTTTTTGAAAGCATATTCTGAAGCTCGATCGCTGTGTAGCCGTGAGCGTAGATGACCCTGTCGTTTTCAAGCAGCTCCTTCAGCTCGCCCAGCTTCACGACAAGCCCCGTGTGAAACGCCGAAACTGTCATGACATCCTTTATCGGCTGACAGCAGGAGCTTCGGTACTCGATAGTGCCACGGAACGTCAGGTCCTCGAACTTGAATGTTCGCAGGTATTGCAGGTCGCTCTCCTGCGGGGCAAATTCGACTGTCCTGTACTTTTCGCCGTCAAACTCCTCGCCCTTTATGCTTTTTGCTGCAAAGTAATCTCTTACCGAAACAGGCTCGAAATCTATGTATCTTCCGTTACGCATGGTGCAGTAGATGGACTGTGATTTTATGTATTCTATAAGCTCGTCGATGCTGCCCAGCTTTTGCGAGTACATTCCGACATTGTGCAGGTTGAAGCCCTGCATCGAGCGCTCCCACAGCATATTTCTCGCACACAGGTAATCGGGGTACTCGCTGAGGTAGGAGTTCGCAAAAAGCAGCGACTTGTACGGCTCGAGCAGCCCGAACGTGTTTATTGTGTCGATAAGCTCGTCTTTGTTCACATCAAGCTGTACCTGAGAGGCGCTTGTGAACGTTCCGAACTCGGGGAACTCATGAAAGCGTCTGTCGACCTCGAACTGATACTTTCTGTACGAGTGCAGATAATGGTAAAGCATTCGGTATCTTTCGTTGGGCACGGGCTTGTTGTAGTTGACGGCATAGTTGGGGTTGATGCCCATTCCCGTAAGGGTATAGCCGTACTTTTCAAACTCGCTCTGAAGATATGTATACAGGCTTTTGAAACGCTCGTGTATCTCGTTGAGCCCGCTGCCGATCCCCATTGAAAGCTCAAGATTTGAATAGCAGCAGTCAAACGACAGATTGTCACCTGTTTTTTCATCGCTTGCGGAGTTGACATTCCCGTTGTCGTCCCTGCCCTGCACAGAAAAGCCGAAATGCTCACGGAACTTTTCTGAGTTCATATTCACCACAGGCATCTCAATTTCAACGCCTATCGAAAGCTCTCTTTTTCTTTCGGTAGGAGCAATGTATTTATCGTATATAGCACGGTCAAGTTGGTTCACGCTATGACCTCCCGACTTTGTCGGAGCATTCTGCTCCGATTCATTAACCTATCAATGTGGTAGGCTTTTATGGTAATAGTATATCACTTAATTCCTACCTTGTCAATAGGTAAACTAAAAATCCGCAGAAGCATATTGTCTGAAAGCCTGCGCAAGCAGAAAAAAAGAAGCTCTCACAGCTGTTTTTCAGCTGTAAAAAGCCTCTTTACCGTATTTTCTGTCAAAGCCTGACAGTGTCTGTACACTCGCCCGAATCGCCGTCAAATACAAAGACGTATCCGCCGCAGGTCTCAAAGATGTATTTCCCGCCTTCCTTAACGCCTTTGGGTCTGTACCCGCCGAGCTTTTCGAGGGTCTTGCTGTCATAAACGAGCAGTTCTCCCTTTTCAAAAGCAAGAAAACGGCTGTCATTAATTCCTATTATCTTTCTCGGAGCGACCACCTTGCACACTTTCCTCATAGTTTCCTTATCTATGATAATGACTCTGCATTCCGAAACGTCATTGGTTTTGTCGGTAAACTTTATTTTGGGCAGAGTTGAGCAATACTGCATATACACATAGCTATATTTTTCGTCGCTGAAAAAATACCTTGGATACTCATGAACAGTCTCATCGCATATCACTTTATCAAGAGTGAGCTTGTTTTCAGCATCACAGGTGTATCTATTTACGGCTCTTCCTGTGGAAGTATTGTATGCTGTCGCAAAAAACGCATTCTCTCCGTCTGTTTTGTGAATATAGAACCCGTCTCTGCTGATAACAAAAGCAGGACTGTTCTTGTTTTTATCAAGTATCTCAAAAAAGCCTGTCGGGTCTTTTGCATCGGTCATATAAATGTGATCGCCAACTTCGGTAAACTCAACTCCGTGTTTATTATCCCAATACATTTTTCTGCTTTTCGATCCCGAAAGCGCCGTGCTTTTTCCGCTTTCAAGATCAAAATAAGATACATTTATCCAACAATGGTCGTCCTCAGCCAGAGTTATTATCATACCTTCACATACGATAAAATGCTCCTGCTGTTTGTTTACAGCAAAAAGCCTGTCGGTATTCTTTCCGTCATAGGAATAGACCTCTCCCGTTGCGGGCTTGTAAAGGTAGAGCTTGTCAGAATACACATTAAGCAGGCAGCCGCCAAGCTCGGCGTTTATTATCTTCTCGTCCGAAAAGCTGTGCAGCCCCTGTGCATCGGAATAATAGATTACATCTTTATAGGTGCAGGTCCTCGCCGAATCAAGGTTGCCGTACAAATGCGCCGTTACAGTGTATTCGGGCTTTTGCTTACCGTGGACAAGCTTCATCAGACTGAATATCAGAAAAAGGACAGCAAAAACGCTTATCAGTATCGCACCGAGGAGCAATCCATAATTAGTGAACAGCCTTTTTTTCTTTTCGTCCATTTCCCCACCTCCGAGCAGCCCGTCGTTTTACATATTATAGCACAACTGCGTCCGAAAAACGATTACTGCGGCATTACAATTAGTTACATCTCGTCTCCCTATACACTAATACGAATCACAAGCCGTTTTTTGTGCAACGGAAAATGATATTTGTACACTTGCACAAAACCCCATTATAGGTTTTATGCACTTTGCAGACAAAGGCATATAGTATGTCCTGCCGCACCTTGAACAGTAAAGGTTATCCTCAGAATAGCAAAAGCACCGTCACAGACTTTCAGTCTGAAGCGATGCTTTTTATGCAGCCGTCGGACCATATCTTGCCGTACTCAAATAGTCAGGGTCCCTGGTCTCGTGGCTGCCGGTATGTATCTGCTCGTCAAGAGCGTTAAGGAGGATAAGCGAAGGCCTCGGAGCAGGGATCATCAAAGCTATACTGTAAGTAAAATAATAAAAGTGAGATGTTCATAAACAAAAGCAAAAGACCACATCAGAAAGGAGAAAAACTTATGTTTGCAATCGGACTTGCTGCGGGCGTGCTCGCAGGAGGATATATAGGCGCTCTTGCCTGCGCAGAACTTGCATATATCATATACGATGTTTTTAAATAAATAAAGCAGAAAAAGTCAATACGGCAATTACTAGAATCGTGGTATCCCGATGCATCGAGGAATACTGCGGTTTTAATTTAAGTGTTATTTTTGAAAAAACAATAAGAACTGCGGGAGCGCCATAAACGGTGAGCCCGCAGTTCTTATTCAGCTATATTTTAAATGATCT